>JBGSPU010000024.1:0-33979 GCA_041738415.1 Bythopirellula sp. | reverse complement strand
TATCCCTCGTCGGGTTGCTCGCCAGCAGAGCCCGACTCCGTTTCACCAGGCAAAAACCAGCCTACTCGATGATTGAGCATTGTCCAGCGCTACCGTTCACCACGTCCGGAGGGAACCTTCTTTTTGCCCTGCCGATGCCTGAAAAAACGCATTCCCGCCTGCCAAAACCCGATCAATCACTCACAAATTCTGGTGAGGAGCCTTTTTTCGTTTTCGGTGAAATGGGCCAGAGAAACCTCTCGCCACGGTGCGCAAGTTCGAGCAAAGATTGTTGGCTTTACGCAGCTTGCCGTCACCCGGCGAACTCTACAGCAGGATGAAAAAAACCGCGGCCGAGTTGACCAACATGACCAAGTTGAAAGCTGTAACTGATTTCCTTGAGGTTCCGCTGAACCGAGTTCTACCCCACTACTCGAATTCGAGAATCGCTTGATCGACAGCCAGTATCTCACCGACCGACGCCACGATGTGTGACACCTTACCGTCACGTTCGGCACGGAGTACGTTTTCCATTTTCATCGCCTCGACCACGGCCAAGTCTTGGCCGGCCTTCACTTCCTCACCAACGACAACTCTTAGATTCGCCAGAAGCCCTGGCATCGGAGACAAGAGGAGCTTGCTCAGGTCTGGAGGTTCTTTGATCGGCATGAGAGCCAGTAGCTCAGCAGCCCGGGCGGAAAGTACCATCATGTCCACTTGGGTTCCCCAGTGGAACAGGCGATAGACGAGATGCCGGCGCTCCACCTGGATACAGACTTCATCGCCATTGATGCAGCCCCTGAACAACGCTTGGCCAAACTCCCAGTCGCTATCTACCCGGTACGTCTTGCCGGCATAGGTCACATCGTATCCCTTCTCAGCAGGGCACACTTTGACGGGATGATGCTCATTACCGATGACGATCACCCATTGTTGGTCCACCTGGGGTTCATAGCCGGGCAATTGTCCACTGATTTGAGCGGCCCGCTCTCGATACCGCCGATGAATCACGCCGCAAACGGTGATCAAAAGCCAGGGATCGTCATGCACGACATTCTTGGCGTCAAATCCGTGAGGGTATTCTTCTGCAATCAGGTTAGTGCTCAAGCGCCCTTCGGCAAATCGCGGATGATTGACCAGGGCTCCTAAGAAGCTGATATTGTGTGACACCCCCCGGATGGTGAACTCGTTGAGTGCCGCGCGCATCCGTTGGATGCTTTCCTGACGATTCTTGCCATAGGTGATCAGCTTCGCAATCATGGGATCGTAATGAATCGAGACTTCGCCTCCCTCATAAACCCCAGTGTCGACCCGCACATGTTCCATTTCCGTGGGAGGTGCATAACGCACCAATCGCCCCACTGAAGGCAAAAAGTTGCGAAACGGATCCTCGGCGTAGATGCGTGCTTCAATGGCCCAGCCGGTAAGCTTCACGTCGGCCTGCGATATCGGCAACGACTCTCCGGCAGCAATTCGGATCATCAACTCTACCAGGTCCAGTCCCGTCACATACTCCGTCACCGGGTGCTCGACCTGGAGACGCGTATTCATTTCCAGAAAATAGAAATTCCGCTCGGCATCGACAATAAATTCCACGGTGCCAGCAGAATGGTAGTGTACTGCCCTGGCCAGGGCGACGGCCTGCTCTCCCATCCGTGTCCGCGTTGCCTCGTCAAGAAAGGGGGAGGGGGCCTCTTCGATGATCTTTTGATGACGCCGCTGCAAGGAGCACTCACGTTCACCCAGGTAAACGATATTTCCGTGGATGTCCCCTAGCACTTGAATCTCAATGTGTCGTGGCTGCTCGATAAATTTCTCGATAAATACCCGGTCGTCACCAAAGCTAGCTCGCGCTTCATTGCTAGCCCGCTGAAAACCGTCGCGACACTCGGCATCATTGGATGCGACTCGCATTCCCTTGCCCCCGCCGCCGGCACTCGCCTTAAGCATCACCGGATAGCCAATTTCCTGAGCGATTCGAACTGCCATGGCAGGGTCGCGAATGACTTCCGTCGAGCCTGGAATCGTGTTAACGCCCGCCTCCTGAGCCAATTGTTTGGAAGTGATTTTGTCACCCATCGAAGTGATGGCATGCACACCGGGACCAATGAATGCGATGCCAGCCTGGTAAAGCTGTTTGGCAAACTCGGCGTTCTCCGAGAGAAACCCATAACCTGGGTGAACGGCGTCCGCACCTGTGGACCTGCAAGCATCCAGAATACGATCAATGACAAGGTAGCTTTGCGAGGAAGCAGCGGGACCAATGCAAACCGCCTCGTCAGCCAGAGAAACATGCAGGGCGTCCTTGTCTGCCTCTGAATAGACGGCAACTGTAGCAATGCCCATCTTTCGGGCCGTTTTCATGACACGGCAGGCGATCTCGCCTCGATTAGCAATCAAAATCTTCTTGAACACATGATTCTCCTTCCACGACAAAAGCGGAAGCCAAACTAACTTTCAGTTCTAGAGGGGAATGTTTCCATGCTTACGCCATGGGTTTTCAAGCTTCTTGTTGCGAAGGAGGGCGAGAGACCGACAGATTCGTTTACGCGTCTGGCTAGGCATAATAACGTCGTCGATATAACCTCGTCGACCGGCAACAAACGGATTGGCGAACCGTTCACGGTATTCATCGGTAAGTTCCTCCAACCGAATCGCATCTCCCCGCTCTTTACGAAAGATAATTTCGACGGCGCCCTTAGGACCCATCACCGCTATTTCAGCGCTGGGCCAGGCCAGATTGACATCACCGCGAAGGTGTTTTGATGCCATCACGTCATAAGCGCCGCCATAAGCTTTGCGCGTTATCAAGGTAATCTTGGGGACAGTGGCCTCGGCAAACGCATAGAGCAATTTTGCACCATGCTTTATGATTCCGCCAAACTCCTGAGAGGTTCCGGGCATGAAACCGGGGACATCCACCAAAGTTATGAGGGGGATACTAAAACAGTCGCAAAATCGCACAAATCTAGCGGCCTTGATCGACGATTTGATGTCTAAACACCCTGCCAATATCATCGGCTGATTTGCCACAATACCCACGGGATAACCTTCCATCCGAGCAAAACCAATAAGGATGTTCTTGGCATATTCGGGCTGGATTTCGAAGAAATCGGTGTCATCGACGATCTTAAAAATCAACTCCTTCATATCATAGGGCTTGGTAGGACTGTCGGGCACGAGCGTATCGAGCGACGGCTCGGTTCGATCCGCATTGTCTGGCGTCGGTCGATAGGGAGGAGCCGTTCGATTGTTCGCAGGCAAATAATTGATCAATCTTCGAATCATCAGCAAGGCATCGATGTCGTCTTCAAAGGCCCGGTCAGCGACGCCCGATTTTGTCGCATGCGTGACCGCTCCCCCCAACTCTTCATGGGTTACCGTTTCGTGCGTCACTGTTTTCACGACTTCCGGACCCGTAACGTACATGTAGGAACTATCTTTGACCATGAAGATAAAATCGGTCATAGCAGGTGAGTAGACTGCCCCACCAGCACAAGGTCCCATGATGAGAGAAATCTGCGGAATCACGCCCGAGGCAAGTACGTTGCGTTGAAAGACATCCGCATAGCCAGCTAGTGAAGCGACTCCCTCTTGTATTCTGGCTCCTCCAGAATCGTTGAGTCCGATGACCGGAGCTCCCACTTTCATGGCATGATCCATGATCTTGCAAATCTTCTCCGCGTGTGCCTCCGAAAGCGAACCGCCAAACACCGTGAAGTCCTGGCTGAAGACAAACACCATCCGCCCGTTTATGGTGCCGTAACCCGTCACGACCCCATCTCCAGGAATGCTTTGGTCTTTCATTCCAAAATCGGCGCAGCGGTGTTCGACAAACATGTCCCACTCTTCGAAGGACCTCGGGTCCATCAACAATTCGATCCTTTCTCGCGCAGTGAGTTTGCCCTTGGAGTGTTGGGTCTCGATGCGCTGCAGTCCTCCACCCAACTCAGCGGCAGCGCGCTTTTCAGCTAATTTGCGGACAATTTCTTGCATGGGAATTGCTACTGTTAAGAGTCTTTTTTGTTGTCAGAGGTCTGCTTGTCAGACCGTTGTGTGATGTGTATCAGACGCCAAGCTAAACCATAGGGATTGCAGCTTCCAAAGGATACTTGGGGCTGTTAATTAATATTCTAATAGACCAATGATGCATAAGCGAGACAAAATGCTATGAACGCAATAATATTAGTTGAAAAATTACTATATTTAAGTCGTAAGTATTTCTATAGTATAGATTTAACTATTTTGCTGCAAAGACAGCATTTTCTATTGACTCTGCCTCATCGCCGACGAATAATAATGGTAGAGAAGCACTGCCAACAGGTGACCAGGAAGCGCGTATTCTTCCCGAAGGCACCTGAAAACAAGGAGACCTAATCATGACAGAAACATTAACAGCAAGCCCGGTTTTTGAGGAAGTTTTTCAAAACATCCGCAAGGCTGCAGAAGCAAACCTCAAGATGCAGCAAGAGATCTACAGCCAATGGGCTAGTATGTGGCCTGGGATGCCTACACCACAGACGGCATGGCTCAATCAGATGCAAGGATTTCGCAAGCAATGGGTAGATACGATTTCATCGTTGGCACGCAAACATCGTGACGTGGTGGAACGGCAGTATCAAGCAGCCATTGAATCCTTGGATGCAGCGCTGAGTATCTCAGATGCCAGCACGCCTGAGGAATTCCGGCGGAGATCTGAGCAACTTTGCCGCAAGACCCTCGATTGCATGAAGGAAATGACCGAATCACAGATTCGTGAGTTTCAAGAAGCGATTACCAAATGGACGGATCTTTTTGCGAAAGCCGGTCCTTGAGGGTGAAAGTTATTCTGAAAGATGTTGCCGTAGCGTCGGAACTCATGGGGATGCACACACGTGACCCCCATGAGTTGGATTCAATTGATCACTTTTCCTGGCGGGTGCCATTATGAAAATCAAAGATAGAGTAGCCGTGGTGACTGGAGCTGGTAGTGGAATTGGCGCTGCCGTGTCACTCGAATTGGCCAACCGCGGAGCGCGTGCGGTCGTCTTGGTGGACAGACGAGACCAAGTCTACGATCTGGCTGATTCGATCAATTCTCAAGTTGGGCGGCAAGTGGCCGAAGTCAAAGTAGGCGATACCACGAATGACACTTTTCGTAGCCAAGTGTTTGAAGACATCACGGCCAGGCATGGAGTTGTCTCGATCTGTGTGCCTGCGGCCGGTATCACGCGAGATGCCCTGGCAGTGAAATTGGACAAAGAATCAGGTCGCGCCGACCCGTATTCGATAAGTTTGTTTCGAGAAGTGACCGAAGTGAACTTGATTGCGCCGATTTATTGGGCCATCGAAATGGTGGCTAAAATCGCAGAAGACCGCTGGAAACAAGGAAAGAAACAGTGGAAGCCTGAAGAAGAGGTGCAAGGGGCCATCATGTTCATCGGTTCGGTCTCCTCGCAGGGAAACAAGGGCCAGATTTCCTACGCCGTAGCGAAAGCAGGGTTGGAGGGTGCGGCTGCTACGTTGACTAAAGAGGCGATGTTCTACGGAGTCCGCTGCGGGATTATTCACCCTGGATTTACCGACACTCCGATGTTGCGAAGTTTAGGCGAAGAATACATTGCAAATAATGTGTTGCCTTATACACAATTGAAACGACTAATTCGGCCCGACGAAATTGCCGATGCGATCTGTTTCATGATTTCCAACTCAGCCGTGAGCGGAGAATTATGGGCAGATGCTGGTTGGCACCCGTCAGCCTGAAGGCGAATAACCGTGCTGACTCTGAAAAAGTTAGATGAGGAAGGATCGCTATGTCAGATGAAGCCATTCAAATCAAGCGTTACCCTAACCGGCGTTTTTATTCGCGTGATTCCAGCAAGTATGTCTCTTTGCAAGACATCGAGAAGCTCATTCGAGAAGGGAAAACAATCGAAATAAGTGACAGTCAAACGGGTGATTCGCTCACTCGTGCGATTCTTACCCAGATTATTCTCGACCGCCAACCGGAAAACATCTCCCTATTCCCTGTAGACATGCTGCACAGTATTGTCCGTTCGAATGACATCGTAACGGACTTTTTGCGAGATTACTTTCAGCATTCTTTGACGTATCTTGATTATCTTCAGCGACACAGTACAAGTGCCAAGGATTTGGTGAATCCCATGCATTGGGCCAAGGCTTGGATGGACGGCTTTAAGCCGCCGAATGGGGCTTCTAAGCAGCCTCCTGATGAGAAAGCCCAACTAACTCAACGAATCGAGGAGCTTGAGGAACGGATTCATCAGTTGGAATCCAAAAAGGATAGACCGGACCAGGAAAACACGTCCCCTTGAAATTGGAGCCGTAGAACTGATAAGTTATTGGGCAGCCAGTTTCTCAATAAAATTCTCGAGTAGCCAAGGAGTAATGTGTCCATGAGCCTTTATAAAGTAATCGAAATTGTTGGAACCAGTGAAATCTCTTGGGACGATGCCGCAAAGAACGGAATTCAGATCGCGCAAAAGACTCTGCACGATTTACGCATCGCGGAGGTTACGAAAATGGATCTCAAAGTTGAAAACGGTAAAATCACTTACCGGACAAGGCTCAGTTTGTCCTTCAAATACATTGACGGGGAATGACTTCGGTATTTCCCCGAGCCAAGCCTGACCGTCCGACTTTTCAGCGTAGGCGGGAAGCCAGGCGGCGGTACTGGAAATAGATTCCCGTCTGCGCGGGAATGACGTGACCCTGATCCCTCAGCGGGCCAAAGTATCTCATGAGTATCCGCCAGGATTTATTGGACTCTCTTGCCGAGCATCGCCAAACTGCGCTCTTGGGTGGCGGGCAAAATCGGCTCGATAAACAACACGCCCGAGGGCAATTCTCGGCTCGTGAGCGCCTGGATTGCCTTTTTGATGGTGAAACATTTCAGGAATGGGGCATGCATGTCGAACATGCCTGCCATGATTTTGGCATGGAGGAGGCAATCCTGCCTTGCGACGGCGTCATCACCGGGATTGGGCGGGTCGATGGTCGACCGGTCGCATCTTTTAGCCAAGATTTCACCGTAGGTGGCGGTGCCTTGGGGCAGCGCCACGCCCAAAAAATTTGCGATGTCATGGACTATGCCATGGAATGCGGCATGCCTTTCGTGGCGATCAACGATTCAGGGGGAGCCCGTATTCAGGAGGCCGTCGAGTCCCTCTCAGGGTATGGCCAGGTTTTTTATCGCAATGTGATGTTATCTGGGACAGTACCTCAAATTGCCATTATCGCAGGGAACTGTGCAGGTGGAGCTGCCTATTCACCGGCTTTGATGGACTTCTTGATCATGACTCGTGAGAACGCAAACATGTTTATTTGCGGTCCGCAAGTAATCAAGGCCGTTACCGGCGTCGACGCGACCATGGAAGAAATTGGCAGTGCAGCAGCAAACGCCAGCATTAGTGGTAATGTGCATTTTGTCGCCGACAACGATGAACATGCTATTCTCATTGCACGGGAATTGCTTTCCTACCTCCCATCCAACAATGTAGAAGACCCGCCACATCGTCCAACGCCGGAAATTTCCCTGGACGCTGATGAGGGTTTGAACGATCTAGTTCCGGAAGACCCTAAAGCACCATTGGATATGAAAGCGATCATCAGCCGACTCGTTGATGAGGGGCAGTTTCTCGAAGTTCATCGAGATTTCGCCGCGAATTTGATAGTAGGATTTGCCCGGATCGACGGGATAGTAGTTGGCATTATTGCCAACCAGCCGAACGTGAAGGCAGGTTCGCTCGACATCGACGCCTCGGATAAGGGGGCACGTTTCATTCGCTTTTGCAATGCATTCAACGTTCCGCTGCTCACCTTGGTTGATATCCCTGGTTTCTTGCCAGGAGTGGGACAGGAACGAGGAGGCATTATCCGCCATGGCGCAAAAATGCTTTTTGCGTACGCGTCGGCAACGGTTCCCAAGATCACTGTCATCATTCGTAAAGCCTACGGTGGTTCCTATCTGGCGATGTGTAGCAAAGATCTTCGCGCAGATATCGTGCTTGCCTGGCCTACGGCTGAAATCGCAGTGATGGGGGCTGAAGGGGCCGTGAATGTTTTGTACCGCAAGGAGCTTGAAGCAGCAGAGGATAAATTGGCGTTGCGAGAGCAACTCATCGAAGAGTATCAAAAAAAGTTTGCTTCTCCCTACATGGCCGCGTCGCATGGTATGATTACCGATGTTATTGCTCCCGCTGAAACCCGTGGAATCGTCTCACTGGCACTACGAAATACACTCACCAAGAGCGTCACTCGTCCGCCCAAGAAACACGGTTTGATTCCCCTATGATGCTCAATCAGATCGCATTCTCTGCCGTCGCTCTGAGCGACAATCCGAGTTTCAGTGAACTGCTTCGGTTTTCGTTGACTGGATTGTTTGTCGTGCTACTGAGTTTGGGGCTGCTCGCGATCGCATGTGGTTGTATCGGCTACCTATTCAAGAATGGGGCTAGTCGGCGCCTGCCTGATTCAGCTTTGCCAGTCCTAAAAGCACAAGATACTGATGAAATTGTGGCCGTGATTGCTGCGGCAGTTGCCGAGGCCCTAGCGATTCCTCACCGTATCGTCTGTATCCGGGGATTGTCACCCGAAGACATGGAGCGAACCTTTGAAGGTCGATTCCAGCACCATATTTCCCATAAATTGCCGAGGCGAAGTCACACGCCCCCCAATCGTTGAGTCTTAGCGAGGGGGATGACGGTCCTCATCAAGAGAAACACGCTCTGGAGCATTTGCCAATTACTGAGGGTATTATGAAAAAATTGAGAATCACTGTTGGCAAAAAAACGTATGACGTGACCGTGGAGGTATTGAGTGATGATTCCGGCCCTCACTCGCCTTCGAAAATCCAGCAACCTCCGATCGGGCTATCTCAAACGCCTCAGATATCTCCTGCAGTGACTCCTGCTGCACAGGGTCCAGTTTCACCGGGTTCTATCTGCAGCCCAATGGCCGGTACGGTTAAGAAGGTTTTAGTCAAAGCAGGTGACGAAGTGCGTCTTGATCAACCGCTCGTGATTCTGGATGCCATGAAGATGGAGAACCAAATCGTGGCGTCGTCGAGTGGGACGGTCAAGAGCGTGCATGTAAAAGAGGGTGAATCCGTAGGTGAAGGACAAGCACTTCTTGTGCTGGAGTAACGCTTCACCATGATTCAAGACTTTCTGGAACTCACCGCCATCGATCTCGTTACCTGGCGCATGCTGCTCATGTGGCTAGTCTGCGCCGTGATGTTTTATCTGGCGATTGCCAAGCAGTTTGAGCCGATGCTGCTCATACCGATAGCTTTTGGAGCGCTGCTGGCAAATTTACCTACGCAGGGGATTCTGAACGCGCCTCAAAACGGTGAAGCGGGAGGCTTATTTTATTACCTCTACAAGGGAATCGAGTGGGAAATCTATCCCCCCTTGATTTTTCTGGGAGTCGGTGCCCTCACTGATTTTGGGCCCCTCATCGCGAATCCCCGCACCTTGCTGCTGGGAGCGGCTGCCCAAGCTGGTGTGCTCGTCACATTTCTTGGCGCTTCAGTACTCGGATTTACCGTAAAAGAAGCCGCTTCGATTGGGATCATCGGTGGGGCAGATGGCCCCACTTCCATCTTCACTGCAAACAAGCTGGCACCTGAGTTGGTGGGACCGATTGCGGTAGCGGCCTACTCCTACATGGCATTGGTGCCATTGATTCAGCCTCCCATCATGCGCGTCTTGACAACTGCCAAAGAACGCAAAATTCGAATGCAGTCATTGCGTAACGTGTCCAAGCTGGAACGCTTAATCTTCGCGTTCACGACGATGATAATCTGTATTCTGTTTGTGCCATCAGCATCAGCGTTGATCAGTATGCTGATGTTAGGAAACATCTTTCGCGAAAGTGGCGTGGTGGAACGCTTGACGAAGGCAAGTCAAAACGAACTTATTAATCTCGTCACGATTTTCCTAGGTACCAGCGTCGGCATTACCATGAGCGGTGATTCTTTTCTCCAGCCAAGCACGCTCAAGATCCAGGCCATAGGAATCTTAGCCTTTTCGATTTCAACCGCAGGGGGTGTGTTAATGGCGAAGGCAATGAACTTATTCAGTTCTAAGCAGCCCATCAATCCGCTGATCGGTTCCGCGGGCGTCTCGGCTGTCCCCATGGCTGCCCGAGTATCACAAGTTGAAGGACAACGCGCTGATCCGCAAAATTTCTTGCTGATGCACGCGATGGGACCCAATGTTGCCGGGGTGATTGGAACGGCCATCGTGGCCGGATATTTCATCGCTCGACTCTCATCGCAGTAACAGGCTTAGCTGGAGCCAGTGCCATCTAGGAGGTAAGTTGCCGAGGCAGAATAATTAGTAGGTACGCTGGGCGGCGCGAGGACTCGTGCAACTCATCTTCACTTGCCCAGGGCAGTCCGCTTCGGGAATATCTGACGTGAATGCCACCGAGCGCCAGGCTATCGTGGCTCGCAAGGAAAGATTCAATAGCTTGGTACAGCTCGAACCCGTCAGTCCTAAGCAACGGTCACCTTCTCATCGAGATAGACATCCTGGATCGCATTGAGCAATTGAACCCCATCGGCCATCGGCCGCTGGAAGGCCTTGCGGCCACTAATGAGTCCCATGCCACCGGCGCGCTTGTTGATCACGGCGGTGCGAACCGCCTCGGCCAAATCACCGCTGCCACTTGATGCTCCCCCCGAATTGATCAAGCCACATCTACCCATGTAGCAGTTGGCGATCTGGTAGCGGCAGAGATCGATGGGATGATCGGTGGTCAGTTCATCGTAGACCTTGGGAGAAGTCTTTCCGAATTTGAGAGCAGTGAAACCGCCGTTATTCTCGGGCAGCTTTTGTTTAATGATGTCTGCTTGGATGGTCACGCCCAAGTGGTTGGCCTGGCCGGTGAGATCTGCTGACACATGGTAGTCTTTGTCCGTCTTGAACGCGGAATTACGCAGGTAACACCACAGAATGGTTGCCAAACCGAGTTCATGGGCCCTTTGGAAGGCCGCCGCTACTTCGACAATCTGGCGGGTTGCCTCGGCAGATCCGAAGTAAATGGTGGCCCCTACAGCGGCAGCCCCCATGTCGTAGGCTTCCTCGACGTTACCGAACATTATTTGGTCGAACTTGTTGGGATAAGTCAAGAACTCGTTGTGATTGATCTTTACAATGAAGGGAATTTTGTGGGCATATTTGCGTGACACGATCCCCAAAACACCAAAGGTCGAAGCCACCGCATTGCAGCCTCCTTCGATTGCCAAGCGGACGATATTCTCGGGGTCGAAATAGATCGGATTGGGAGCGAATGAAGCACCGGCGGAATGCTCGATGCCTTGGTCAACCGGCAGAATAGAGAGATATCCTGTTCCCGCCAGGCGTCCGTTGTTTATCAATCTTTGCAGATTACCCAGAACACGTACATTCCTGTCGCTGGCTGCGTAAATGCGATCCACGCTGTCTGGACCGGGCAAATGGAGCGACTCCCGAGAAATCGTTTGGCATTTATGTTTCAGTAAGGCATCGGCTTCAGAGCCGAGCAGTTCAGCTAGATTTTTCATGGAAATTCTACCTTTGAATATCTGAGCAAGATAAAACGACACACTATGTGTGTTTCGCTAGATCAGTTGTAGCGTTTTTCATGCCCTTCTCGATAGTCGTCGGATAAAACTTCAAATTGCTCCTATTTAACGAGTCTCGAACTTGTCTTTCGAGCAACCGTTATCTGAGAAGAAAATCCCTCCAGGATTCCGCGCGTTTTTGTCACAGTAGTGTGCGGATCTGGCACAGAACTGCGGGTTGGCGGTTCTGATTACATCTTTGCTTGGAAACGCCCGAGTCCTATCCGTGGGCTGTCGCAGATTACCAGGGCCTTATGTTCGCCAAAAGTCCTCTCTTTTCGATTCGCATTATTTCAGATGGAACGGTATTTGCCTCAGGGTCAGTTGCACCGCAACGGGCGGATAGTCGAATTCCCATTTCCTTCATTCACCAACTATTTTGTCCAGGGTAAGGTTTGTTGCCTGTATCTGTAGGTCGGCTGAAGGTCAAACTTGGCGATAGGATGGAGAGGATAATCCGTGAGCAACAATCCATTTTGCACCATTGATGGAAATGAAGCGGCGGCCTTGATCGCCCATGCAACGAATGAAGTAATCGCCATCTATCCGATCACTCCTGCCTCTCCGATGGGGGAGTACTGCGACACCTGGTCTTCACTGGGTAAACGCAATATCTACGGCACGATTCCTGAAGTGATTGAGATGCAGAGCGAAGCCGGTGCAGCCGGTGCAGTTCATGGAGCACTCCAGGCAGGGGCGCTGAGTACAACCTTCACTTCTTCGCAAGGTTTGTTGCTCATGATTCCGAATATGTTCAAGATCGCCGGCGAGCTGACCCCTACGGTCTTCCACGTCGCGGCACGCACCGTGGCAACGCATGCCCTCTCGATCTTTGGCGATCAAAGCGACGTGATGGCGGTGCGCAGCACTGGCTGGGCGATGCTGGCTGGCAACTCTGTCCAAGAGGCACATGACTTTGCCTTGATTTCCCAATCAGCCACCTTTCAAGCCCGTGTTCCATTTTTGCACTTCTTTGATGGATTTCGGACTTCTCACGAAGTAAACAAGATCGAACGAATCTCCGAAGAGCATATTCGGGCTATGCAAGACGGTGAATTGGTGCAGTCACACCGGGATCGGGCGATGGACCCTGACCGACCTGTCTTGCGAGGCTCTGCCCAAAACCCGGATGTATTTTTCCAAGCTCGCGAGGCGTGCAATCCCTTCTATTTGGCTGTGCCAAATATCGTCCAGGAAACGATGGATCGCTTCGCGCGACTCACAGGCCGCCAATATCGATTATTTGACTACGTTGGTGCGGATGATGCAGAGCGCGTCATCGTGATGATGGGTTCCGGTGCCGGGGCAGTCGAAGAAGCGGTGCAGAGTTTGACTCGAACCGGCGAAAAGGTCGGGCTTGTCAAGGTGCGATTGTATCGGCCCTTCGACACTGTCGCTTTCCTGGCCGCCTTGCCGAAAACCGTTCGGCAGATAGCTGTTCTGGATCGAACGAAAGAACCTGGAGCACTGGGTGAGCCACTCTATCAAGATATCGTGACTGCGTTTTTCGAAACTTATCATTCTTCTCCCCAAAAGTTGCCCTTGATCATCGGCGGTCGCTACGGCCTCTCGTCCAAAGAATTTACTCCCGCGATGGTGCTAAGTATCTATGACGAACTGGCCAAGGAATCGCCGAAACAACATTTCACCGTCGGCATTCGGGATGATATAACCCACCTCAGCCTGGCCTGGGATCCGGAGTCTTCGAAGGAGGCCGAGAGTGTGAAACGCGCTGTGTTCTATGGCTTAGGGAGCGATGGAACCGTCGGCGCAAGTAAAAACTCCGTAAAAATCATCGGCGAGAACACACCGTTGTATGCCCAGGGATACTTCGTCTACGACTCGAAGAAGGCAGGATCGGTGACGGTGTCGCATTTACGTTTTAGTCCTCAGCCGATCCATTCTACTTATCTGATCGACAGTGCCAACTTCGTCGCATGCCATCAGTTTAATTTCCTGGAGAAGATGGATGTTTTACAAGTTGCAGGCCCCAAGGCGATTGTCCTTCTCAACAGTCCTTACGGTCCGAACGAAGTCTGGGACAAGCTACCGCGCAATGTCCAACGGCAAATTATCGACAAGCGGCTGAGATTACACGTCATCGATGCGCTCAAGGTTGCAACCGAAACGGGCATGGGAGGCCGAATTAACACGATCATGCAAACGTGCTTCTTTGCCTTGTCCGACATTCTGCTGCGTGAACAGGCAATCGAGCAGATCAAGAAATCGATTCACAAGACCTACGGAAGGCGTGGCGAACAGGTATTGGAGCGAAACTTTGCGGCGGTCGACGCAGCTCTTGCCGCTCTCCACGAAGTGGCAGTCCCCGATATTTCCACCGCTGAGATTCCCGTCGAACCAGTCCTAAACGGTAGTAGTAGCCTTTCCACTTTCGTAGAACGTGTGACAACAGCCCTTTTGGCTGGCCGAGGTGAACTGCTTCCCGTGAGCGCACTCCCAGTTGACGGAACATTTCCCACAGGCACGGCAAAAATTGAAAAACGTAGTATCGCGACAGAGATACCCATCTGGAATCCTTCGATCTGTATTGATTGCGGTTTGTGCTCACTGGTATGCCCCCATGCAGCCATTCGTATGAAAGTCTTTCCAAGCTCTGCACTTGCCTCCGCCCACGGTGGTTTTCTCTCGAAAACCTGGCGAGACAAAGAGCAGGCTGAGAACTATATGACGATCCAGGTTGCGCCAGATGACTGCACGGGTTGTGGCGTCTGTGTAGATGTCTGTCCTGCGAAGAGCAAAGAGGCGGTCCGATATAAAGCTATCAATATGGAACCCAAGGAGGTTCATCTGCAACGAGAGAGAGCTAATTTCGAATTTTTCCTGAACATAGAACAGTCCGATCGCACCCAACTCAAGATCGACACAGTCAAAGGCTCGCAGTTACTCGAACCGCTCTTCGAATTCTCGGGAGCGTGTGCCGGTTGTGGAGAGACTCCCTATCTCAAACTGATGAGCCAAATGTTTGGTGATCGCGCCTTGATTGGTAATGCTACGGGTTGCTCGTCCATTTATGGGGGCAACCTGCCAACTACCCCGTGGACAACCAACTCCCAAGGGCGTGGACCTACCTGGAATAACTCACTCTTTGAGGACAACGCTGAGTTCGGCCTTGGCCTGCGGTTGGCAATCGACGCCAAATATGAGTATGCCGAGGCATTACTGGCAGCATGTGCAAAACATTTGGACCCTGGATTGGTCACTGGCCTGCGTGAATCGCAGTCGGCCAACGAGGAACAGTTGGAAGAGCAGCGACAGCGTGTAGCCATGTTGCGCGAGCAGCTTGCCAACCTCCAAATGCCGGCAGCAGAAACACTCTCTGCCATTGCCGACGTCTTCGTACGCCGCAGTGTGTGGATCGTGGGGGGTGATGGCTGGGCCTACGATATTGGCTTCGGAGGCCTGGATCATGTGTTAACCGCTGGCCGAGATGTGAATATCCTGGTCCTCGATACGGGCGTCTACTCCAACACGGGGGGACAGGCTTCCAAATCAACGCCGCGAGGTGCCGTGGCAAAATTTGCTTCCGGGGGAAAACAGTCGCGCAGAAAAGACCTCGGCATGCTCGCCGTCTCGTACGGAAATGTTTATGTCGCTCAGATCGCCATGGGGGCTAACCCTGCTCAGACGATCCGCGCATTTGCTGAGGCGGAATCCTATCCAGGACCGTCTTTGATCTTGGCCTACAGTCATTGCATTGCCCATGGCATCAACATGGCAACTTCCATGACGCACCAGAAGGATGCAGTTCAATCCGCTTTCTGGCCCCTGTATCGATACGATCCCCGCGAAGCTCGCATCGATGGGCAGCCATTCCATCTCGATAGCCGCGCCCCGCGCATGACCTTCCGCGACTTTGCCATGCAAGAAGCACGTTTCGGCATGCTCGCTCGCTCGAATCCGGCAGAAGCTGACCGCCTATTCAACCTGACACAGCAAGATATCAATGACCAATGGCACTATTACGAACAGATGGCTGGAATCCAGCGAAGTATTTCGGAGTGATGACCATCAAAATTATCAAAGCAATCCAAATAATCAATGGCTGGGAACTACGATGAGTACTGATCTATCTACTGTCTATCTTGGCATGAAGTTGACGAACCCCCTGGTTGCCTCCGCAGGTCCACTCACAGGAAACCTGGATGCACTCCGCCAATTGGAAGATAGTGGTATTGCCGCTGTCGTTATGCCGTCGCTGTTTGAAGAACAGATTGAACACGACGAGGCGCAAATTGACCGTTTGTATCGATACCAGGCTGAATCCTATGCGGAATCTCTTTCTTATTTTCCAGAGACTGAAAACTACAGTAAGGGGCCGCAGGATTACTTGGAACTTCTCCAAGAAGCAAAAGAACATCTTGCGATTCCCGTAATCGCCAGTCTAAACGGCCACACGCCTGGAGGATGGACCCGCTATGCACAGATGCTGGAAGAAGCAGGTGCCGACGCGCTAGAATTGAATGTCTATTTTGTGCCGACCGATTGCGGTATGGACGCGTCGGAAGTCGAGCAAAGATATGTCGACCTGGTGGCCAGCGTAAGACAATCAATTAGTATTCCATTGGCGGTCAAGATTGGCTCTCAGTTCACAAGTATTCCCAATATCGCTTACCGGCTAATGACCGTGGGAGCTGACGGTTTGGTGCTCTTCAATCGATTCTTGGAGCCTGATCTCGACCTGGAGACCTTGCAGATCGTTCCCGATCTCGTTCTCAGCCAGCCTTACGAAGTGCGCTTGCCGTTGCGTTGGATCGCTATTCTACGTGACCAACTGCAAGGTTCCTTAGCTGCAACAAGTGGCATTCACCATGCTGCCGACGTGAGCAGGGTACTGCTGGTAGGTGCGGACGTTGCCATGCTTACGACAGCGCTTCTGAAAAAGGGACCACGTCATATTGAGACCGTCCTGACGGAACTGGAAAACTGGCTTTCCGAGAATGAATATGTATCCGTTGAACAGCTCAAAGGGAGCATGAGTCGGGCAAACTGTCCCGACCCGAGTGCTTTGGAACGTGCAAATTACATGAAAGCGCTGACAAGCTATACAAAGGAATATTGGTACCCTTAAAATATGAGGAACCTTTCCAAAAGGCATTCCTCTGAATGGGAGATGAAGCATGGGACTCTATGATAACATCCGGAATGAAGTTGTCGGCAAACTGGCCCTCCGCGATCCTGTTGTTGTTCAGGAAAATGTCACAATTCGTGATACAGTAAAAGCGATGCGACAGGAAAAACTCGGATGTGCGATTGTTCTTGACGGAAATAGGATTCCGCTGGGTTTATTTCCCGAATCGGAACTGACAAGACTACTCAGCAAGAACCCCGCAGTCGTCGATGAACCAATCGCTAACCATATCAAGAAAGATTGGCCCACGGTCAAAATCACCGACCCAATCGCTCGAGTTCTGGATGCTTTGGAATCTCACAACGTGCGATTTCTGATCGTGGTCGATGAGCAGGGGCAACTTGCAGGCCTGACGGGTCAGAAGGGACTGATGGAGTATGTAGCGGAACATTTTCCTGGACAAGTCATTGTCCAGCGTATCGGTGGCAAACCCTATCCGGTCGAAAGGGAAGGAGCTTAATCATGTCTGATAAAAAAGTCCCTGCTGATGAGCCTGAGGTATTTCAGGATCCGCTCCAGAATTATGAGCCCAAAGTTTTTCGAGATTCGCTGGAAAAAGCTCTGGCGGAAGAAAGTGTGGCTGCGATTCAATACCGTCCAGTAGCCATCACTGCTCCAGATACGCCAATCTACAAAGCAGTCGAGGAATTGGCGAATCTGCAGGTTGCTTGCTTGCTGGTCGAAGAAGAGGGACGCCTCGTAGGTGTTTTTTCGGATCGCGACGTGTTAGACAAGGTAGCATTGGAATTCGAGCAATTAAAAGACAAGGCAGTCCGCGAGGTCATGACGAAAGATCCGGTATTCGTGTACGAATCAGATTCTTCTGCCGCTGCTTTGTCGGTAATGGCCGTAAATGGATTTCGCCATGTGCCAGTAACCGATGTTAAGCAAAAAGTATTGGGCATCATCAGTCCGCAGCGCGTAACGGCATTTCTACGAAAGCACTTACAAGGCTAGCTTTATTTCCTAGACCCAGACAAACGTGAGCGAGGTGTTCCATGAGTGATACAGGTGTCATCGAGAAGCTAAAGAAAAATCGCTTCTTTAGCGACATGCCAATCGAAGATTTAGAACAGGTTGCCAAGATCTGTCGCGAGGTTGAATTGCCTCAGCGCACAGTAATCTTTGAGGAATACGACCGAGCAAAAGAAGTGTACGTCCTCCTAAGTGGGCAAGTCTCGCTAGTGATCTGCGAACCGAAAATGAGTTGTCGTCAAATCGCAGTAGTCGGAGAAGGAGATCTGGTGGGATGGTCAGCCTTACTGGGCAGGACCCGGCTTTCTGATACCGCCAATACCTTGACTCCCGTCAAGGCACTCGTTTTCGATGGCGCCAAATTGTCAAAGTTCTGCGTTGAGCATCCGACTTTCGGATTCGAATTCATGCGACAAGCAGCCTCCGCTATGGCGATTCGCTTGGGTGGTACGCGTCTGCAGTTACTAGAAATGTGTGGTTCGCATTTTCCACTCTCGGGGCAACAAATAGAGACTGACTAAGAGCCTCTCTTAGAATGTGGATAGACAGCTAATGGCAACGTGATTGAGCCGTAAGAGCACGCTAATAATAAACCCAAGCTCGGAGACTTCGTTGTTTGCAACTCTCAATTGTTCTTTCGATCTTTCACTCTTAGCCGTAGCCGGTAGCATGGACTCTGTCGGACGACCGCTACCCGGGTGGTGGCACGTGACCTGGATCTGTGCGGTGATTGCCCTCTTAAGTGCGGCCTGCTTTTATCGCTGGATCATGGCCCAGAGTGAAGGCAATGCACGCATGCAAGAGATTGCCCAATACGTTCGCGATGGTGCTTACGCCTACTTGCGGCGGCAGTATCGCGTGGTAGCCATTTTCTTTGTCGTGGTTTCGGCACTGCTGGCAATCATGTCCTTTGGGCTAGAGGTTCAGCACCGATTGGTTCCCTTCGCTTTTCTTACCGGTGGTTTTTTCTCAGGCTTGGCAGGTTTTTTTGGAATGAAAACGGCTACCAGCGCCTCGGCCCGCACTGCCGAAGGGGCGAGCCATTCTCTCGATCAAGGATTGAAAATCGCATTTCGAGCCGGTTCAGTGATGGGCTTGACCGTGGTCGGGTTGGCAATGCTCGACATCAGTCTGTGGTTCTTATACTTGTATAAATTCCACCATCAGATTTTTGGCGGCGAGCCGATGAGCCTCGAATCAATCACCGTCGTAATGCTCTGCTTCGGGATGGGGGCTTCGTCACAGGCTCTCTTTGCCCGAGTGGGAGGCGGCATTTACACCAAGGCCGCCGACGTGGGGGCAGATCTGGTTGGTAAAGTCGAAGCCGGTATCCCCGAAGACGACCCTCGCAACCCCGCCACGATTGCCGACAATGTGGGCGACAACGTCGGCGACGTTGCGGGTATGGGAGCGGATCTCTACGAGTCGTATGCCGGCTCGATACTTGCCACGATGGCCTTGGGTGTGGCGGCGGTTAGCTTCGGAGGTATGCCTGAGGGCTTCGACAATGCCTTTTCCGCGCAATTGGCATTCTTGAGTGCACCGATGGTGCTCGCGAGTGTGGGTATTCTGTTGTCTTTGGCGGGCATTTTTCTTGTGACTACCAAGGAAGGCGCATCGATGAAGGAATTGATGTGGGCGCTCAACAAGGGGATCTGGGGATCAAGTGCTCTGGTGGTGGTGGTCGCCAGTGTGGTCATTCCGATGTTGTTGCCCGCAAGTATCGCCTGGGGTGTTGTGGCGGCGATTACCATCGGTTTGGTGGTGGGACTCATCATTGGCTACGGGACAGAGTACTATACGAGCGCCGAGTACCAACCGACCAGGGGCATCGCCGATCAGGCCGTTTCCGGAACCGGTCCGTTGATTATCGACGGCATCGCGGTGGGTCTGATGTCGGCGTGGATCCCAATCACGGCTGTATGCATCGGCATGTTGGTTTCTTTTGGGATGTGCCATGGGTTTGAGAACCTAGCCATGGGATTGTATGGCGTGGGTATGGCGTCGGTGGGCATGCTTTCCACGCTTGGGATCACGCTTGCTACCGATGCCTATGGGCCGATTGCTGACAATGCGGGTGGCAACGCCGAAATGGCCGGCTTGCCCAAGCAAGTGCGGGAGCGAACCGACGCCCTCGACTCATTGGGCAACACCACTGCAGCCGTGGGTAAGGGCTTTGCCATCGGTTCGGCGGCACTGACTTCGCTGGCATTGCTGGCTGCCTACATTGAGGAAGTTCGCGTTGGCATTCACCGCGAGGCGGTCGCTGTTTACCAAGTCGAAGAGGGTGCAGGCTACAACGCAGTCGACCTTGGTTTCGGCAAATACGGCCTCTATCTGGCCAGTGCCGACGGCAGCCATCACGAGAACTACACCATCAGTACGTTCAGAAGCACCGCAGACCACGCCGTGGATGTCGTCGTCGATGGCAAACCCGTGAGCATGATTGTCAACCATTTGGGTAGTTCCGTGCGACAGGCAAGCGATGATTCCCTGATTGCACAACTCATCGCGACGACACCTGCCGGTTTGTTCGACTTCATGGACTACTACGATATCACGCTGATGAATCCCAAGGTACTCGTAGGGGTTTTCTCCGGGGTATTGATGGTCTTCGTCTTTGGCGCGATGACGATGAAAGCGGTTGGCCGTGCCGCTATGGCCATGGTGATGGAAGTCCGCCGACAGTTTCGTGAAATGCCGGGAATCATGGAAGGCACGACCACCCCGGATTATGCCCGTTGCGTGGCTATCTCCACTGCCGGCGCACAGCGCGAAATGATCCGGCCTTCGCTCTTAGCTGTGTTGGCTCCCGTGCTGATCGGCCTGCTACTCGGTGTGGCTGGAGTCATGGGACTGCTGGTGGGAGGGCTTTGTGCAGGTTTCGCAATGGCGGTGTTCATGGCCAACGCCGGTGGGGCTTGGGACAACGCCAAGAAACTCATCGAGACAGGCCAACACGGTGGCAAAGGTTCCGACGCCCACAAGAGTGCCGTCGTGGGCGACACGGTCGGCGATCCTTTCAAAGATACGACTGGACCTTCTCTTAACATATTGATCAAGTTAATGAATATGGTGAGCATCGTGTTCGCCGGTCTGGTTGTAAAGTTTGCTCCCGAGATTGCTTCCTTCCTAGGCATGGGTCAGTGATTGGGACTATGTAGGTGGTGGAAATCCCGAGAAAAAATACTCATGCTTTACTACTTATACGCCTACTCGCCAAACTAACTCTTTCAGGGAGATTCACCATGGATATTCATCTCTATCTCATGTGCTATCGAACCGAGGCCTTGGTCGCTTCGCAACTAGAAGCGGAAGAGTTTGGCTCCTACATGGCCGTGGGAACGCGTAAAAAGACGTTTGGGAATGTGCTCTTCTTCGAGATCGATCCTACGTTTCGCTCGACGGAGTTGCACCTCGAACAGGTCGAAGCAAAGTGCAAGCCTCATCCCGACGGCACTCCGCGGCGAAGCAAATATATGAGTTTATACCGCGTGATGGAGCGTATCCCGCTCCCGGCCTATGGAAAGCTGTATCTGACGACTCGAGATGGCCGGGTGCTCGCCCTCGACGGCCGGAATTTCGATGACGAGCAAAACACCGGCGGGCCTTTCATGTATGCGGAGTTGTGCCCGTTGACGTCGCGACTCGTCTCGCATCTAAGCCCCAAGGCATTCTGCCAGAGAATCACCAACCCGGCGACCACTGTCTATGTGCCGCGTATCTTTTTTGCCGATACTCAGATCGAACTTGACAGCGATGGTCACCTGGCAGGCTACCTGCCCTATGCCAATCCGAGTCACATCGAAGACTGTCTGCGAGAAGTGGAAGAGCGCCCCGACAAGCTCGGCAAGACGGTCGATCGCAATCCGCCATTGGTAGCCTTTTATCGCACGATCGCCAGCGGTTTCTATCTGGGTGACTCCACAGGTATCAAGTTTTACTCCTATCCAGATGTCGCGTCACTAGACGCCGATCACCACGAATGGTGGCGTTCCGCCTCGATGGGGTGAGGGTGACTTCTTGCTATTGAATGTCATGCTTTTCCAGCAGGCGATAGAGCGTGCGGCGGCTGATTCCCAGGGCGCGAGCTGTTCGAGACTTATTACCACCGTAGCGGCGGAAAGTGTCAGCGATATGAGCACGGTTGATTGTTCCCAGGTCTGCTTCGGAACCAGGCTGAAGAGTGTCCGCTTCGTCTTCGAAACGCAATATTTCTGGGGGAAGATTCTCTGCGATGAGCGTATTTTCTTCCGCCAATACTTTCGAGCGCTCAATAGCATTGCGAAGTTGTCTCACGTTTCCTGGCCAACTATAGTTTTCCAGAATCTGCATGAAGCGGTTGTCCCAGTTCCACCCTTTCCCGGCAAAATGACGTACCAACTGTGGAATGTCGCCTCGCCGTTCTCGTAATGTTGGTAACAAGATCGTGAGCACATTGATCCGATAGTATAAATCTTCTCGAAAGCGACCTTTTGCGATTTCCTCAGCTAAGTCTCTGTTGGTGGCCGCCAGGAGTCGCACGTTCACACGCCGCTCTTTCACCGATCCGACCCGCCTGAGCGAGCCATCCTCCAACACCCGCAAGAGTTTGGCCTGCAATCCTCCGGCCAACTCGCCGATTTCGTCGATAAACAATGTGCCACCGTCGGCAACCTCAAAGAGGCCCGGTTTGCTGGCGATAGCCCCAGTAAAGGCCCCTTTTTCGTGGCCAAAGAGTTCGCTTTCCAACAAACTCTCCGGCAAGGCGGCACAATTGATAACAACCAAGGGTTTGCCCACAAATCGGCTAGCTCGATGCAACGCTTTAGCGACCAACTCTTTACCCGTGCCGCTCTCACCCTGGATCAGAATTGGCTTGTCCGTGGCCGCGGTCCGCTCGATAAGTCGATAGACTTCCATCATCGGCTCGCTGGCCCCGACGATATGAGTGCTTCGCTGCTCGCGCTCCAAGGCGACGCGAAGCTGGAGGTTTTCTTTACTAAGATTCTGACTCTGAGCAAGAAACGCTGTTTGATAGGCGTCTTCAATAATGGCCTGGTCGAGGTCGAGAAGTTTATTCAATGACTGAATCGTCGAAAGCAGTTCTTCGGGAGTCTCTTGCCAATTCTCAGTCAACAAGCGTATCAATCCATTGCGCATCCGCGAAAGGGCGGCGGTCGTATAGACCTGATCCAGTCCGATCGCTACATGTCGTTGACCAACTTTGGTCCGAAGTATGAGATAATCGCTGTCATAAGGTCCGGTAAGTAATTGACGGAGCCATTGGCGCAGGGTCGTCTTTAACTGAGTGACTTGCGCCTCACCGCCCGTTATCACCTGAGCCACATGGGGATGCCTGGCGATTTCAGCGTAGAAATCGTCGACGATTGAGACAGAATGCGCCAACAAACGCTCTCGCACTGCAGAAATACGATGTTGGTCGTCGTCGCTCCAAGCGACGTATTGCTGTAAATCTCGGTATTTGTCGAAAGAATCTTGCGGCTGCATAAGCCATTCTCCTTGCGGGAAATCTGTTGGTTCCAATTGGGCCACTTTGGCCAAGCGAGTGTGCGAATTGGCCCACTTCCCCTGGACCCATCACCTTATTTTTCTTGCACATCCCTATCCAGACGTGTTCGCAGCTTTTGGTCCAAAACTTGCTGCTCAGTATACCGCAATCTTTTGTCACGGGGCAGGCTTAACAGGGAGGCCCATAAAATGTTTATCCCTGATGGAGTAAAACGATCCGCCCTCGACATTCGGGGTGCAATCCATCGGCAAAGTGAAGAAATAGTCGAAAGTGCGCTCTGCCGCTTGGATCGGCACTTCATGTTTAAGGGGCACTTGAGATCGCTAAACCTTACCTGCCAGGCAGGCACACTTAGGGTGACAGGCAAGTTGCCTTCATTCTACTTGAAGCAAGTATTGCAAACCGCCTTACGGGATCTTCCCGGCGTGAGTCGGGTCGAAAATCGTGTCGCGGTCGTATCATCCAATGGTTTGAGCAGTGCGACCTCTGCCAGCGAGGACCAGGAGAAATCCCCATGATTATGTCAAAAGATAGGTTGAGTCAACTCCGCGTCGCCGATGCCATGTCGCGCAATGTCGTGACAGTGACAGCCAACAGCACGATGGCGGAGGCAGCCGACCAACTCAGTCATCATCAAGTCACTGGTGCACCCGTAGTCGATGAGCAAGGGCGTTGCATCGGCGTGCTGAGCGGCTCGGATTTCATCCGCCTCAAAGCCGAGGAGCTCGAAGGAAGCGACTTGCGCCATGTGCTTTCCTCCCACCACCCCGAAGGGCTCTTTAGCATCGACGAAGTGGGGCACGATCTGGTGCGCCGGCGGATGTCTTCCGCAGTGCAAACCATCAGTGAGAATAGCCCGTTGCTGACCGCAGCGCGTTGCCTTTGTAACGAACACATCCACCGCTTGGTGGTCGTCGATAAAAATGTCAAACCTGTGGGGGTGTTGTCGAGTCTTGACCTTGTAGCGACGCTGCTGGCGCTTGTGGAAGAATAATACATTTGGACTATTGGTGAGTGGGTGAGTACGTGGGTACGTGGGTAGGTAGCCAAGTACGGGTAATTTCTCTGGCGATTACCAACACTTAACGCTTACTCACTTCCTAAACTTTACGATACGATTAGGAGGAACATACCATGGTAAACTTGCATCCCAAGCATTTGTTGGTTCCGACTGATTTCTCAGACCAGGCAAACCAAGCCGTTGACGATGGCTTGGCCATGGTGGAGGAGGCTGAGCACTTGACCGTACTGCACGTCGCCCCCGCATTAAGCAGTTTTTCCGAGGGAGATCCCCTGGTCGGATGGAACATGGTCAGCGACGAAGACCGCACTAAGCATCTCAGAGAGATGCTTCACAAGAAATTCGCCGACCAGAAATTCAAGAACGTGCGATTCGAAGTCGCTTATGGCACACCGGCCGAAGAGATCGCGAGTTTCGCTGCGAAAGAGAACGTCGACCTGATTGTGCTCCCCTCGCATGGCCGGACGGGACTGGCGCGACTCATGATCGGCTCTGTCGCTGAGCGGGTGGTACGGCTGGCCCACTGTCCCGTGTTGGTCTTACGAGACTAAAGCGTCACTCACCATTTCGCATTCATTGGTTGTGCGTGCTTACCTACCCGGGTGGCCAGTGGAGCGAGCGGCCGCCCAGGATGTGGAAGTGCAGATGGTCGACGGTTTGGCCGCCATCTTTACCGCAGTTGACGACCACCCGGTAGCCCCCCTCCGCAATTCCTAATTGCCGAGCCACGTCGCGGATCACTAGCCACAAATGGCTCAAAAGTGGCGCATTCGATTCAGTGAGCTTGTCGAGTGAGGGGATCGGCTCGCGGGGGATCACCAGCACATGCGTGGGGGCCTGCGGATTGACATCACGAAAGGCGACGCATTGGTCGTCTTCATAGACGATCTCCGCGGGGATCTCATGGTC
This sequence comes from Bythopirellula sp., assembly GCA_041738415.1. Classification (GTDB taxonomy): domain Bacteria; phylum Planctomycetota; class Planctomycetia; order Pirellulales; family Lacipirellulaceae; genus Bythopirellula. The sequence goes on along the minus strand of JBGSPU010000024.1, from coordinate 8,826 downwards.
GGCGATTTTTTGGAAGAGCGTTTTTTCCATGCTGGGTGAAGAAGTTTGTAGGTGAGTGAGTGAATAAGTGAGATATGTTGGTGGAATTGTCTCAGAGCTGGGTTACGTCGATCGCTTCATCGTGGAGCATCACTGGGATGCCTGTGACAATGGGATACAACAAGTCACCGGCGGCCCGCAGCATACCCCCGTCGATTGGTTTTTTCACCGGTTGGCCGCTGATATTCGTAAGATTGGCAGCGCGAATGTGTTGATTCACCTTCTTCACCAACTCGGCGTCAGCGAGGGTGAGCAGCGAGTGATCTTGCGGACAGCGAAGGATTTCCAGCAGTTGGGGATCAATCAAGGAAGTGCCTCATCTGGAGCCAAGAATAATGTTCAAACCATTAGCCACGGATCTACCCAGCGCGGCCAAGGACCGAGCTGATTTCATTCTTCGGTATCATTACCCATGTAATTTTAGGGTATCACCGCTTGCGATGCTAGCAGACTGCTTCTGGGCTGATGATCCGCGCCTCCGCTGGCCGATGAATAACGAAGAAAACCGGGTTCTCGATTGAAATAGTGGCCACCCCCCACATTGGACCAAATCACCTGATACCATGCAATCGCCGAGGTATGAAATGCCTGTCGCTCGACGATGGACCGTTGCGCTTTCATCCATGTTGATTGGGATCGGTTCGCTTGCTGCAACCGCCCAAGAGGTAACCTACGAAGAGCGAGATGGCGTGCGCTATCAGGTCACTCGGCAAGTCGTGAAGCAACAAGTGCCCACGACAGTGATGCAGGATCGCCAGCAAACTATCTACGCGCCGCAGACCACCACTGAGAATATCAGCCATCAGCAGATGTACACGATTCCGGTTACGCAGTACCAGGTGGTCCCCATTCTGGTGGGGCGTTGGAATCCCTTCATGACCCCTTACTGGACCTACGAGGTGGAACCAGTCACCACCTGGCAGAATCAGGTAGCTAACGTCCAAATCCCGGTGAACCGAGTTGCCTGGGTGCCAAAAACTCAGACTGTGCAAGTTCCCGTGACGGAGTTTCGTACGGCCGAGCGCGAAATCATCACCCGCGTGGCGGTGAGCAACCATGCCACGGGAGGCAACCAAGCCCTGGCCTCCGCCCAGCCATTAAGCAATGTTCAAACCCCGACACCCTCTGCTTATCGCAGTGCGACAATTGCCGCCCGACCGAGTGTCACTTCGAGCACCCCCATCGGGGGACAAATGATGCCCAGCGATCCGCCCCGCCAAGCGACAGGGAACTGGCAAACGCCGCCCGCGAATTCGCGATACCGCTAGTGTAGGCCGGAACGAGTTCCGCGAGTTCCGGCAGGGTGCCATCGACTCGCATCGCATTGCCGCATTCTCGTGTTACTCGTTCCGGCCTACGATGCCTAGGTAGTCGCGCGGCGGCGAGAGCGGCGGCCAGCGGGGATGCTGCCCCATTCTTTGGTGAGGGCTTCGAAGACCTCGGGGGTTTCGTAGCGGACGATCCCTTTGGTCTCGGGCATGGGGCCGATCAGACCCCGAAAAACCGGCATTCCCCGCAAACTCAAGTCGGTGCTGCAATCGTCGATGCCAATTTGCGTATGCATCTTCAAAATGGCTTCTTCGTGCTGATAGTCGCGGGTGCGCAACTCGCCATTCGTGCCGCGAGTGACGATACGGATAGTTTTCTCAGCGGCCATAGGGGTTCTCATCGCAAGCGTCGGGAGGGAGTTCAGGATACAGCAAGTATCGGCGGAGGCTGCTAGCAGCTACGGTTATTCGCCCCTGCCGTGCTTACGTGGCATAGGGTGAAGAACCCGCATATTTAGAAGAAATGGCAGAAATATGCTTACCAGGCAAGAAGAAATAGAACGCAGATGAACGCTGATTGGGCTGATTATCGCGGATTAGAGATAGGTATGCTTCTAACGATTCATGTTTTTCTCAGCGTGAGAATTCTAGAGCCACAGATTGACCCAGCGCGGCCATTGGCCGCAACCAAAGCATTGCACAGGAGGAATTGAGACAATAGAGAAGCGCAAGGAATGGATGAAAGGAACGCTAATCTTCACTAATTTAATTAACTTAAAGTGAAAAGAGTTTTCACCGCAGAGACGCAGAGGCGCGGAGAAAACCGCTGCCTGAGTTGATCTGGTGAGGAGATGCTTTCACTGCTTATTAACGAGAATTATCTCCGCGTCTTCGCGACTCTGCGGTTCATTCCTTGGACTGTTTTCAGTATGAGTCATTAGCGATGATTAGTGAAGGTTAGTGTCCTTGCACATCCTTCATGGCCTCCGTTCCCTCTCTCCTCCCGTTCAACAAATTTGCGCAGGCTGCGAAAACTTGAATCGTTAGTAGCACGGACGAAACACGGATAAGACTTTATCTCAGCATTTTCCGTGTATCATCCGGGCTACCCCGTGGCTAAATGAATGGAATTTGGTTGTGACCAATACATCGCTGTAAAGATTCGCGACCCATTTCCTGCTATTTCTGGTCATTGCCCGTGGGGCCGGATGGCATTAAATTGATAGCAAGTGAGCGCGCACCCGCGCCCCCCCGGAGGGTAAGCGAATTGGCCAGCAGTCTGACTCGAAATCAGATGCCCCGTAAGGGGTTGTGGGTTCGAATCCCATGCCCTCCGCTCTCGGGGCAAGCGACCATCCTCAACACCCTGGGAAAGACCAACGATCGTGAATATCAAACGCTGTTTTTTGATCCGTAGCGTCCTCTCGCTTCATTTGACCTATGGCACGCTGAGCGTTCTCAGCATGGCAATCTTGCTAGCAGGCTGCAGTGGCGGGCCAACGAGAATTCAGCCTCCGAGTTTCGATCCTTCCTCAGCGGCCAGCAGCGCCATGAAGATTTACGATAGCAATGAGGATGGATTTGTCGCGGGGGAGGAATTGGAGAACGCACCTGGATTGAAGGCAGCGATGGAGAATCTTGATGCCGATGCGGATGGTAAGGTATCGCGCGAAGAAATTGAGAATCGCGTTGCCACCTGGAAAGCCCAGGGAATCGGCCTAATGCGGTTTACCTGCGACGTATTACTCGATGGCAAGCCGGTGGAAGGAGCGACGGTAATCTTGGAGCCTGAAGAGTTCTTGCAAGCTACTATTCAGGAAGCAACAGGCGAAACCGATGTCTTTGGAACAGCAAGCCCCAGAATTCCGAAAGAGAAACGACCTTCTCCTACTGACCCACCGGGCGTGCAAGCAGGAATCTACAAAGTGCGGATATCGAAAGAAGTCGGCGGAAAAGAGGTCATTCCCGTCAAATACAACGCAAAGACCACGCTAGGTCAGGAGGTGTCCATGGATGACAAATCGATCATGAACAAGCAAGTCGTCTATACGATGAAAAGCAAGTGAAGCAACAGACCTGCTGAGTCAACCTGGGTGGTGATTGGTTCAGTTGCCGATTGCTTGACCATCTAACCGATTGGCATTGTAGGCATGCACGAAGGGATCGACGTCATAAGAAACTGGTCGAACGGACCCATCACAAAAATTCATATTGAAGATCGCCGGGTGGGCACTTCCAAAGATTGCTTCACCTGTAATCCCCGGGGTGTCTTGGCGAGGTTGAAAGTCTTCCTGAACGGCAACATTGTCCAAGACAGGGTTCCAGGTTTTTCGTTGATTGTCCCATTCATAGCCACAGTAGGCGGCCTGGTTCGTTGCCAATGAGAGACCACTCCCAGTAGCAGTACCTCCCGCATACTCGTCTGGATTGACAAACTTTTCTCCCACGAAATAGGTGTTAGACACTCCATCAGTTATCTGACTGATGGTGGTCTCACTGGCAGGGCCGACAACTCCACTCTGACAGTATTGCCTTGAACCACCACGTGTGGCAGGGCCATCGCAATCATTGGTTGGCCTGTTGGCAAGTGCTTCATCAACCTTCACATCCACATTGGAATAGTTATTTCCGGAGGGAGCTGGCAAAGAAGCAAACCATGAGTCTCCATCCCAAAATCTCGAGTCTCCGGAATTTGCGGCGTAGTCAGTTCGGAATGCCCCCGTGGTGGTCGTCAGGTTCCGAACCCAAGTGCCCAAATTTTTTACGGGGTCATTCCAGATCGTAAGAGGCAGCTTGGGTGCGCTTCGCGAGGGGCAGATCAGCGTATTTACGGGTGTCTGGATCAACGTGGTCATGGCGTCCCGGTGAGCAGGCGTGCCAATGACGGTTCCCGCCCCTAGATTTCTAAGGTTTTGCTGCTCGATGAACGCCAAGAGATCATACGTCCAGCCACTTGGTTGTTTTTTACCATACCCACGGTTGGGATCAGGACCCCAGTCATATGTCCAACCACCCGAAGGATAAAACCCATGGGTACTCTCATGGTTGAGCGCACCCAGGCCGATCTGCTTGAGGTTGTTTTGGCACTGCGAACGCCGCGCTGCCTCGCGCGCCGCCTGAACAGCAGGCAATAAGAGGGCAACCAGCACGCCGATGATGGCAATCACCACCAAGAGTTCTACCAAGGTGAAGCCCGCATTCGGGGAATACGACCGGGATCGAGCAACTCTGGAATACTTCATAACGTGACCTGCTAGGGACATAAAATGAACCAATCAATCAGCGCACCAACGCTCTTAAATAAAGAGCTGCGCCTAGTGTTTATTGTTGCTCCCCCCTGCCAAATAGGCAACAACAGGGAGCGCAGCTATTGCTCGTATTTGCGCAAAAGAGTCTCGGTAGGCCGGACCGAATGACACGCTTTTCCGGCAAGAAAGTCAAGAGCCGAGAGACAAGAGCCTGGAGTATGGCTCTCGACTCTTGTCTCTTTGCTCTCGAGTTTTATCACAATGCCGGAACTCGCTCCACTCGTTCCGGCCTACGATTACACACCGGCTTACTAAAAAAAATGGCCCAGGGGAAACGTGTCTCCCCAGGGCCGGTTGCTTATTAAATGAAAGTAAATTAGCGTCGCTTACGGCCGAGTGCCAACCCTACGAGACTCAGGCCCAAGAGGGCCAACGAGGCTGGTTCTGGAACGGTAACCACAAGATTGTCAATCAGGCCAAAGGCTTGGCCGGTGGGTGAAGATACCGAGCTAAATGGATCATGGTAACCGATCGCGATATTGCCATCACCTTGGCCGGTAACATCTAGCGTCGCAATCAGGTTGCCATCAATTTTCCAGGTGACCGTGTCACCAATGCGGGCGATAATGACGTCTCTCCAAGCAAAGGCCATCGCACCATCCCCGGTTGTTCCGGTCTGATTTGCACCTTGCGCTGCAGTCAACGCACCACCGTTTACAGCAGCTACATCGATTCCGGGAAACTGAGTAGCGTAGTTAGGATTGGCGTTCTGGCCTCCACCCGCGTAAGTTGCGGCGTTCGTGTTTTCTGTACCATCGAGGTGAGCTCGATAGTCGCGGCTGGTGCCACCTTCTCCAGATACGGCAAACCAAGCACCACTTCCAGAAGTCCCGCTTCTGTTAACCGTCAGCGAGTCATGCAGAATGCCAGCGGTCATGAATTCGGTAGAACCAGTGCCACCGGCCGGAAATGGGCCATTGGCGTTCATCCACATATGAAATCGAAGCTGGACATCTCCCGCAAAAGTATTGCCGGTAGGAACGATGGTGATTGCATCCGTCGTTGAGGGGGAAACTATGTTCGCTTGGAACTTCGCACCTAAGGTAGTCGCAGAACCTGGGGCCGCCGGAATACCATCAACGCTGTAGTCGTAGGCAAAGTCGACTTGCGAGTCGAACGGGGTAGGGTCCTGAAGTACCGTGTAGTTGGCCGAACTGTCGACATCAAAGTTGTCAGAGAGCAGAGCAGCCGACACGGGGCAACTGTACGCTGCAAGAAGCAGCGTACTCAGGGCACACAAAAAAGGTTTCTTCATTAGACGGGTCCTTTTCAAAAACAGAGATAACAAAACTGGTAAAATCTAGTGACGCTTACGTGCAGCGGCTACAGAACTGACGAGACTCAGGCCCAAGAGGGCAAACGAGGCTGGCTCGGGAATTTGTGACACGACCACATTGTCGATCAACGTCACGTTCAGCAGCGTGTCATTGGGGTCAGCCGAGGAACCGGCATTCGTATCGCTATGACCGAACAGGATATTCCCGCCTCCCAAGGTGACAGTGCTCAAATCCACATTGGCAATGGGGAGCCCGTCCACAGACCACAAGGCGAAACCATTGGCAACATCAATGGTCACCTCGCGCCAAGCGAAGCTGATCTCGCCAGCATCGGTCACTCCCGTTTGAACAGGGAAGAGAGCAACCTGTGCAGCAGGGGCTGCTTCACCACCGAAGCCACTGTAATAAGGATCGCTACCATTGATCCCACCACCAGGGGCCTGATAAACCGCATTGCCTGCGGGGTAAGAGGTAGGAGCCGCTGTAGAATAGGCGCGATAGTCTGACGCCGATCCACCATCGAGTGTTGCCGCGAAAAAGACGCTTTCTTTTGGTGAAGAGCCCGGCCAGACGGGAACGTTTCCGGCGGTGCCGATGCCGAAAGTAGAAAGCTGCGTCGTGCCGCTACCACCAGGACCCACGGGACCAACATAGTTTTGCCACAGGTTAAACTTGACTTGGTACTTACCACCAAAGCTTTGCCCGTTGGGCGAGACACTAAATCCACTGAAGACTCCGCCCGAATTATTGGCGGTCATCTTTAGACCCACGGTCGAAGCGCCACCCGGGGCAGCCGGTACACCAATCGCGGAATAGTCGTAATTGAAGTCGGCGATGATGTCGGACAACCCTGGATCGTTCACGGTCCAGTTGGCCGTGGGATCGACGTCAAAGTCTTCCGTGTAAAAGATATTGGCTGCATAGCTAGGATGCGCCAGCAATGCGGTTAGAAATAAACCGCCAGCAAAAAAATGACTTCTGTTCATTAGTCGATACCCCTTTCAAAAAAGCTCGTGGTAGAAAAACTCAGTTTGTTGCACAACGAAAAGTCTCAGAGTCGATTCATGGCGAAAGCCAGGAAAAGCGGCGACAAGCACACTTGACACGTACCTCGCGTGGTTGGCACCACTAACCGTCATGATAATCGAATTCTCTCGGAAAACAAACAAATGTGCGCAGAATCTTCTCTAAATTGCGCATTTTAGGGAGGTCTTGCGGTTTACCCTCCCCGTTCCTGAGAGGCCGGTCCACCCAGGAGGGTCGGACGCATTAGCGGCCGGGGAGGGCGCTCAGTCGCCGAGGACCTTCATCGCCACGGCACCGATCACTACCAGCCCGATGCCAGCCCAGCGGAGGTAGCTGGCGGAGGTCTGAGGGCTCACTTTGATTGCTTCGAGTTCCTGCTGCATCTCGGCGAGTTGGGCCTTCTTCTCGCGGTATTCGGCTTGTACTTCTGCTGGATTGCCACCTTTGAAAGTCCTTGGGTTTTCCTCAGCGGCGGCGGCCTGGAACATTAGCACGTGGACTTGATCAGACAGGGCCGACAAAGCGGCAGCTTTTTCTGATGTCCATTGATTTGTGGCGGGAAAGAGGATTCCCCAAGCCAGACTTAGTGCCACGCAAAAGACCCCCAGACCGACTGCGCCGAGTGGAACTACCGCTTTCATCCCTGAGCCTCATTCCTCTTCGGTGGTGATGCCATCGTGGATGCAGATCAGCAATCCAAAAGTGACAGGATCGATTTCATCTCGCAGAAAGCGCACACTTCCATCGATATTGGCGGCGTTGACACCCCCGGCGTGCAGGCTCCGCGGAGCAGCCGTGTGGGAATTGGCAGAGTTGCAAGGCATACCCTCCAGGTCGGATGCCAAATCCAGGGGACTCCCATTGGTGCAGCCACGCACATCATCTTGATAGGTTGTGCCGTTCGGTGGTAGGGATCCGTCAACCAAAGTAGGGTTGGGTATATAGGGAACGTTTACGGAACCAAGTTGATCACCGACGTTGCCGGTGCCCACTCCTTGGCCATGCATGTCGGCAGCGAGAAGTGTCGAACCAGGCCAAGCCAGGGCCCAGGTCCCTCGCTGGTCGAGCGGGTCCTCGCGAGTGCGGACCTCGGCGAGCATCAGGGTATTGCTGGTGCCATCAGTCACCCGCGAGAGCGGCTGAGGTATCTCAACCAACGCTCCTTGCCAGACGACGGAACTGGTAAGGTGCTCCGGACAAGAGAAGGCGGCATAATTGCCCTTGGCCAAGGGCTTGTCATTGGTGTAAGTGGTATTCTGATAGACCCTTCCGGTGGCACCGTCGGTGGGACAAAGCAAAACCACCGGTTGCTGGCTCTCAGGGGCGGTATTCAAGTTTTGACCAAAGACATTCTTCGAGAGGTCGAATTGATCGTAGAGCGATTGCAATTCCAAGTAGGGAAGCACTTGTACAACCCAGCTCAACTGTTCACCGGAATACATGGTCAAACTGTTGGACACGCCACCCCGGCCACCGCTGCCGCGCTGCATTTGGCTCGAAGGGGGGAGATTCTTGCGTGCACTCTCATAATTCAGTACAGCGAGGCCAAGGTTGTGCAATTGGCTCTGGCACTGAATCCGCCGGGCCGCTTCGCGGGCGGCCTGGATGGCCGGCAATAAGAGGGCCACCAGTACGCCGATGATCGCGATTACGACCAACAGTTCGACAAGGGTAAACGCACTCAATGAATGGCGAATTCGCAAGCGTAAACGGAGACAAGCAGACATGGCGGATTAAATCCTGTAATTCTCTGAGATGGGGACCTCCCCTGCTTCACATTGTAATCGTCGCGCCAACCTTGCAAAGCGCAATCTCGCGCACCGCACTCGCGCTTATGCGTAGCTTGGTCCGTAGGCCGGAACGAGTGGAGCGAGTTCCGGCAAGGCGTCACTAACTCGCAGCGCCTTG
>JBGSPU010000108.1:0-3762 GCA_041738415.1 Bythopirellula sp. | reverse complement strand
CGGTTCCTCACCAGAATCTGTGGGTCGCCAAGTGGCTTTTGGGCGTGTATGACAGGCGTTTTCGAGGCATTTCAGGGCAAAAAGAAGGGTTCAGGAATCTGGCCCCCAAAAAACGACCCTGACGGAACAAGCCGTCCGGGGCAAGCGGGGCTTTTTTCCCGCCCTGACCTGGCTATCCCTCGTCGGGTTGCTCGCCAGCAGAGCTCGACTCCGTTTCACCAGGCAAAAACCAGCCTACTCGATGATTGAGCATTGTCCATCGCTACCGTTCACCACGTCCGGAGGGAACCTTCTTTTTGCCCTGCCGATGCCTGAAAAAACGCATTCCCGCCTGCCAAAACCTGATCAATCACCCACAAATTCTGGTAAGGAGCCGAATTTATAAAGTATTGACCTATCTTCGCGACTGACCGCGATTCCGCAGATTTATTATTGATATGTCTCGACAAGAGCTCAGTTGTTTTTGCGAAGCCTAGCGTCCTATGGGGTCCTCCCCACACATCTTTACTTGTAGATTCGTTCTTAAGGATCTTTGCAACTTGTGAATATGTGCTTCTTCAAAACTTAAAGAGTATCTTCTACTTGAACGATTGAAACACACTTTCGGTAGGAGACTAGGAAATTGAGAAATTTTATGAGTAACTTGCTGAAACATTTCAGGGGAAAGAATAAAGCAAGGTGATTCAATACAAGAGGCTTGTTCTCTGTGTGACATATGCAAGTCGTTAAAAATCCTACGACCAAGTTTTTTCTCAAGCACTTGATCATAAAACGGGGTAAGCCCAGCCTCGCTTGCTCAGAAGATTGAAACCACTCCTTCATCCCCTGCAAGGAGGCCTCACGATGCGTTTTTCTAATCCAGTTCGGTTGCGCAAGCGAGTGCAGTATTTGCAGCGTCATCCGAGACATCGACGAGACCTTTGGCGGCTGCTCGCGTCATCGCTCGCCCGGCTGTCGCTGAAACTCGAACGGGGACTCGCCTACCTGCTAGGCATCTTTTCGGTAGTCAGTTCAGGTGAAAGCTGCCGGTTTACAACCGGACACTCGGGCAACGCGACGCGCAAGAAGTGCTCGATGCATCTCAACGTGTTACTGAATACGCTGAACGCGATCTGGAAGGCATTTCGTAGAGGGCGAACTAAGCATACGAATCGACGAGTCCACCAAGATCGGTATGGGCTACTCTTGCTCGGCACCGCAACGTTTGAACAGCTTCGCTTCAGGCGACGGCAGGTACTCGCCGCAATCTGAGCAGGGCGGGCGGTCGCGTTGGACCGCGATGGGCGTTGCTGTCCGTAATCCAGGAGGCTGGAGAGCAAATCCGGTTCGACGCCGCGGGAGGTACGTGGGCCTTCACTGCTGCATCGGTTTCCTTCACCGCTCGCATTGCGCCGTCATCCAATCTCGCAGCGGTTGCATCATCCTCGCTGAGTTGGGATGCCGCCGAATGCGCTGAGGTGTCAAATCTCGGACAAGACCGCTGCAAGTTGGCCGATCGGCCAACTGCCCGGTGTAGGTCCAGCCGCTGAAAGATTGACGTTGAAATTAAATGCCTTCGATGTGCTCAGCCAATGTGGGTTTTGGCGGTGACAGTTAGTGACGAAGGACTTCCTATATAAACGTACAAAGCTCCTCGTAGAGGACCGAGCAGTGGAGCGATTCGGCGCCAGGGCCGATGATTGTTCCCGCTGGTGGAGACCAGTACACCGTAGCCGGGACGAAGCTAGCCGTTCTGCAGAAAAGTGAAATCGTAAGCGGTCTACATGATGCGCAGCGGCCAGCCGGTTTGCTCAAAGAAAGACACTATCAAGGTTCAGTGTATGATTAGCGTCGATTTGGGATCGCGACGCGTGTTGCAGACTCAACAGGTTCATATTTACAATATCTTCTGGTAGATCAAAAGCTCCCCTGCGAATAAAAATTTGAATCGAATAAGGACCGTGAATCATGCGTCGTACCTTTGAGTTTTTCTCGCTCATCCTTGGGTTCGTGCTCGCGTCTAACGGAAGACTTATCGCCCAAGACTTTTCTCGAGAGTGGGTGGCCGGTCAGAAAGTCTTGCGCGAGTCAGGAGTGTATCCCGAAGCATTTGACAAACTGGCCAAGCAGGAACTTGCTCGGGCTCCATTTCTGAAGCGACAACTGGCTAACCTGGCTCCGTTTTCAGCCGGAGGCGATGTTCCCATCTACTACTTCTCACTGCAGTCCTTTGCCGATCAGATGGGTATCACCTATCAGTCGAGCATCAAGGCTATGAAGGACCGTTTCGGCGAACCGAATCACACCTCCGTTGGTGAAAATTTGGACGCGAGCAAGATTCTCCTTCATCCCAAAGACGCGAACGGCAATCCAACGATTTCCCAATATCGTGTTCACAAATACGGTCCATTCGAGCTGATCTCACAGCTGGACAGCGAAACGGTAATTGCACTAGGTGCCCGCGAAAAAATAACTTGAACAATCCGGGCTCACATTATCGTGGTGAGATGGTGTAGTTCCAGTCGCCGTGAAAGGAATGGCGTTTGAGACGCAGCGTGGCGAGTTCCTCGTCGCTAACGTAAATCTTGGTGTCGTAATGTTTGGTGTCCAGCGCTGCTTTGACGATCAGTCCGTTTTGCGTCGTGGTGCTGGCGATCAGTTTGACGATGGCCTGATGACTCACCAGCGGCTTACCGCGCCAGTTCTGTGTGATGAAACGGAACAGCCGATGCTCGATCTTGTTCCATTTGCTGGTGCCCGGTGGAAAGTGGCACACGAACAACTTCATTCCCAAATCATCTGCAAGACCTTGCAGCGACAGTTTCCACAATCGCGATCGGCTGCTATTGCTTCCCCCGCCATCGGCGGTGATGAGCAATTCCGTCGCGTCTGGGAAACGACGCTGCCCCATCTGCGTCCACCAACGTCGAATGCTGTTGACGGCAAACTGGGCTGTGTCGTGGTCTATACCAATGTTGACCCAACCCTGATTGTTCAAGATATCGTACACGCCGTAGGGAATGGCTTTGCCCAACGTCTTGTCTTGAAAGTCATGCACCCGCACTTCTTCGGGTTGGCCTTTGGGGCACCACTCGCGGCCGCTATTCTTAAAATCCCCTACCAATTCCTTCTTTTTCGTGTCCACGGAAATAGCAGTCTGTCCGCGTCGGTCAAACCGCCGCACGCTTTTGTTAAGGTATTCAAACTGGGCGTTACGGTCAGGATGCGACGCGCCTTCACGCGTTTTTCGATTGGCTTGCAGGCTATAGCCGGCTTGTTGGAGCAGCATGGACACGGTGCGATCGCTCACCGGATGTTTCTTTCGTGTCAATTCAGCAGCCAGTTTGGCAGTGCTCTTGCACGTCCACCGCAGTGACGAATCAGGATCGCCACGCGTCACCGGTTCCACAAGCGACTCCAACGCGGCCAACAGCTCGGGATCGGTCTCGACCAAAGGTCGACGACCTCCGCCGCGACGACGCACCCGCAACGCCTCTTCCTCGCGCTGCTTGGCAGGCAAGTCCAGTTCCCGCATACCTGCTGTAATGGTAGTCCGCGACATTCCCGTGGCGCGAGCCACTGCCGTGACGCCGCCGCGGCCCTATTCGCGCGCCTCGGCTGCCGCCCACTGACGGCGCATCCGTTCATCCATACCGGGCAGCAAAGCCCGATACTTCCGTTGAATGCTCCTGATGGCCTGCGCCGTCGACATGCGCTAGTCATCGCACATTCCACCATTTCAACCAACGTCAATTGTTCAAGTTATTTTTTCGCGGGCACTAA
>JBGSPU010000062.1:0-95433 GCA_041738415.1 Bythopirellula sp. | reverse complement strand
CTGCTGCGTGGGTTTTACAACCGCGATATTCGCCGGCTCTTGGGCCTGGACGACCGACAACCCTCGTTGCTCAAACGCTTCGCTGCCAGGGTAGGTCGGCTCTTGAAAAGACTGCATGTCCGGGGACTGATCGCACGGATTTAGCACACCCGCCGCTGGCGGATCACCCAACTCGGCCAACAACTGCTCGGCGCGATTGTTCAACTGCACTATCATGGTCTGTCAAAAGCAGCTTGAAATTTACGTATGCGCCGTGCGCGCATGTTACGAGGAAAGACTCTAGCTTTGACAATCCACTAGGGTACCATCGTGCCCCGCCGATCTTTAGTAATAACCCCTGAAATCTTTGCGTCGCACAGCGATTGTGTGGAGAGGGTGCGAAGCACTGGGGATTTTGTCATGAGGAGTCGAGTTTTGTTTTAAAAACTATTGGAGAAACACTGTAAAACAAGGGGTAAAGCGCCGACTTTTAATTTGTTTTTGTCGTTTCCGACAAAATGGGCGCGAAAAAACCTCCGCCACAGTGCGCGAAATCGAGCAAAGTTGGTTGGCTTTACGCAACTCGCGGTCGCCCCTCGTACGCTTGATCCGGATGATCCAATAAAGTGTCTTTCAATTCCGTATATACTCTTGGCCAATACTCCATTAACTATCGACACTGCACCAGAAACCATTTTCTTCCAAGCGACTGAAACCGGCCTCTTTCAAGCTCAAAGCCTGACCCCAAGCCGTTGACACAGTTGATATTGAAGGAAGGCCGTTCATTCAATGGCACATACGCAAGCCAAGTTCCATCTCCATAACCAACAAGTTTGAACTGCAATTCAGATTTCTCAAAGCGATAGATCTCTGAAATCTGGATGCTAGTACCGGGAACTGTCGGCTTCGTGAGTAACATGAGGTTTTGTGGTTTGCCGATTGGATAGGCTGTATAGGGGCCAATCTCAGAAAGATGCCCGTCCTCAGTTGGCCAATTTTCTAGAAGTGTTGTTGCCAGTTTTTCCATCGCAGGAATGTTTGGCCGTAGTCTCCAGGCCTTGGCGTAACCGGCGTAGTCAGGCCAGACCGAAAAAAGTGTCAACCAGGCTGCTAGGGCGAACATCAATGCCAGCCAGGATCGCAATTTTCGATTGGATTGTGAACCAGCGAATAGGGCGGCAAGGATGCCTATCGCACTAAACACCACGGCGAGAAGGATCGCTTGCAATAATTGTACCCGCGTAGTGAGAGAATGCGGAAAAGTGTTGGTCCGAATAAACGTATCTTTCCAACTAGCCGGTTGAGAAGTCAAGTTAGCTACTTGTGAGAACCTGCCATCACAGCAAATCCAGACCATCGACCCCAAAAACAAAGCTATATTCACAAACCAATAAACCCACACCGCCCGTTGCGATAGCAAAACACGAGCCAGATGAGTAAAGAACCTGGACGTGGATCTGACGAAAGGCATGGCTGGCTATAACCAATAATTCTGTGCGGAAAGATTCTTTTCAACCAGGTTGCATCCGGCGATAATCAAGACACCATGGCAACAGTCCATTTTACCAGTCATTTGCAGGCGTTTGTCAACAGCGAACCGGTCGAAGTCGCTGAAGAGACGGTGGGGGCGGCCTTAAATGCTGCCTTTCATGGCAGGGAGCAATTGCGAACTTACGTGATGGACGAACATGGACGCCTCCGTCGACACATCATGGTGTTCGTCGATGGAAAGATGATCGGCGATCGCGTGCAATTGGCGGACCCGATCGGTGAGCATTCCGAACTGTATGTAATGCAGGCGCTGTCAGGGGGATAGAGAGCCGGCGGCTTGTGGTTAAGAAAAGAAAGTACTAAGCACTACCTGTTCGGGCCAACCACCAACCACCAACCAAATATGACCTCAATTCACATTTCCACACGCAAAGGCCTCTTTACACTTACACGTTCTGCCACCGGGCGGTGGGAAACCGTCAACGTGGCATTTCTTGGTTCGCCGGTCACGATCTCGCTGGCTGACCCCCGCGATGGCAGTTGGTATGCCGCGCTCGATCATGGACACTTTGGCGCCCACCTACACCGCAGCCGCGATCGAGGCGCTACGTGGACCGAGGTTGCCGTGCCGGCATTTCCCGACGGTGCGACGCTTCCCGAGCGAATGGCCTCCGAGGCCGAGACGCCGAAAATGAAGCCGGCCGCGCTGTCAGAAATATGGGCGCTGGAACCGGCCAACACAGGTGACGGCAGCCTATGGTGCGGCACCATTCCCGGAGGACTATTCCGCAGTGACGACGCGGGAGAAAGTTGGCAACTAGTCGAAGGTCTGTGGAATCGAGAGGAACGCATGTCCTGGTTTGGCGGTGGCAAGGACGACCCAGGGATTCATTCGATCGAGGTTGCCCCCAACGATTCGCAGCATGTGTTGGTGGCCATTTCCTGCGGCGGCGTGTGGAGAACCCGCGACGGGGGAGCCTCCTGGGAATGTTGCAGCAAGGGCTTGCGGGCAGAATACATGCCTCCAGACCAGGCCTATAACCCGAGCGTGCAAGACCCCCATCGTATGGTGGCTTGTCCCTCGAATTTCGATCACATGTGGATTCAGCATCACAACGGGATTTTTCATTCGACCGATGGCAGCGAGAACTGGGAAGAAATTACTGGTGTCGAGCCAGCCGTGTTCGGGTTTGCCGTGGCTGTCCATCCCCACGAGCCAAGTACGGCGTGGTTCGTTCCAGGAGTAAAAGATGAACTACGTGTGCCAAAGGATGCGAATTTTGTCGTGACGAAGACTACCGATGGCGGAACGACCTTTCGGCAGATCAGCACGGGACTTCCCAGCGAGGATGCCTACGACATTGTGCTGCGTCATGCACTCGACGTCGACAGCACAGGAAACCTGCTCGCAATGGGTAGCACGACCGGCAATTGTTGGGTATCGGAGGACAGCGGCGAGTCATGGCAGGTCGTTTCCACGCACTTCCCTCCGGTGTATGCGGTGCGGTTTTTCGAAGAAAGCTAACCGAGTTTACCTTTGGCAGAAAATCGTGCTAACCTCTGCGAGAGAATGTGTTACCGTCAATTTGACTCTTTGCTCCGCTCGACGAGTTCTGTAAATCGCAAAGCGTAGTCGGGATGCACTTTATCGAGATGTAAGGAAACTTCCTTCACATCAAGCTGTTGAGTGTATTCACGTAAAAAGAAAATAGTCGGAAGATCATCACAATGATGAACACGGCCACGAGCACCCAGATTGCGTATCCAGCGAATTGGGCCAAGAGGGCGATTGCCGTGCCGGAGCGCTCCTCGTATTCGAGCGCTTGCCGCTGCATGGTTTCCACCAGCCTGCCGCTTTCTTCGCCGACGGCGATGTTGTCAAGCAATTCACTGGGGAACACGCCCGTGGCTGCCAGCGATTGCGTAATGCTTTGTCCTTGCTGAATTCGTTGGACAACTTCCTGACTGTGCTGAGAATAGGTATCGTTGCCTGTGGCATGCAATGCCAGCGGCAACGCCTTGCGGAGGTCCATCGGTGTATCCAGCACCAATTGCAAGGCCCAGGTGAACTTGGCCAGGGCGAGTGTCTTGAAGGCATCCCCCAGCACCGGAATCTGCAAGGTCAGTCGCTGCAGCTTTCTTGCCCAGCCGGCGCCGCGGCGAATCGATTCGACCACGAAGAATATCGCCACCGAGATCAAGAGCAAGATGTTAAGGTATTTAATCAAACCGGAGGTGCCAATAAGTCCCCAACCGAGCATGTCGACCTGTGTTCCTGCCGAGGTGTTATTGATCGGTAAGATCCCCATGACGTAGATCAGCACACCGATCACGAGCAGGGCGATTCCCAATTGGAACAGCGGCCAGACGAGTCGTTGCCAAAAGGCTCGGCGGGCAGTCAAGACGCGTTCGTAGTGTTGACCAAGTCGTTTGTAAATCTCGCCAAGTCGGCCGCTGACGTCGCCGACCTCGACCATTTTGCGAAACATCGGGGGGAAGAATCCACCGGTCTTCTGGATTGCTTCGGCAATCGAATTTCCCAAGGCCAACTCATCACGGACGGTCGCAGCAGCTTGGCGTTGTGCGACAGAACCACGCCCCGCTTCGTCGGTCCAGATCTTGCGGTCCTGAATCCCAGCATTGGTTGCCGTCGCCAAACGATGGCATAAGTTGGCCAGGGATTTGAGGGAGATGGGCATAAGTGGCAGGTGGTTGGTGGCAAGTGGCAGGTGGTTAGTGGTTGGAGTAAGCTCAGTATCCACCCACCACTACACACCAATATCTTCGTTCCAGAGTTCCGGGTGGGTGGCGATGAACTGCTTCATCAATTCTACACACTCCGAGTCGTCGATGATGATTAATTCCACGCCTCGCGAGCGGACGTATTCTTCGGGCCCCTGAAATGTGCGGTTTTCACCGATTACGACTCGGGGAATACCATACAGCAACGCTGTGCCGCTGCACATGTCGCACGGAGACAGCGTGGAATACAGTGTCGACTCGCGATAGTCACGTGCCGTGAGCCGTCCTGCGTTTTCCAGGCAATCCATCTCGGCGTGGAGGATGGCACTTCCTTTTTGAACGCGGCGATTGTGGCCACGACCGATGATCTTGCTGTCGAGCACTAACACCGAGCCAATCGGAATTCCTCCTTCAGCCAACCCTGTGCGGGCCTCATCAATCGCTGCCTGAAGAAAAGGGTCCATGGCTCAACTCAAAAGCGGGGTAAACTCGAAGCGACTACCGTCGAACAGACCCCGGTCGCTCAGTTTCAGTGACGGAATCACCAGCAGGGCCATGAACGAGAGAGTCATGTAAGGTGCCCGAAGCGGAGAGCCCCAAGACTTCACAGCCCTGTCGAGTTTCTGGTAGGCGGCGGCAACTTCTGTGCAGGTTCCGGTCGCCATCAGTCCCGCGACAGGCAAAGGGAGTACCCAATGCTGATCGTCCGCCTGGCAAACTGCTGAAAGACCACCCCCCGCCGCCATTACGGCGTTGATCGCTGCGGTCAGATCCTCGTCGTTGGTGCCGATAGCGATCACATTGTGCGAATCATGCGCCACGCTTGAGGCCATGGCCCCCCTCGTGAGTCCAAAGTTGCTGATGAATGCAATCGCAGGTGTTGCCGCTTCATATCGATTTACCACCACGAGTTTGAGAATGTCACGATCGGTGTCACTGACCACCAGACCTTTTTCCACCTTGGGCGGATGCTGCAAACAGTTGGTTATTAACTGGCCATCAAGCGCTTCGATTACTTTGAGACTCTCACCTTCAGCCGGCACCGCCAAAGCGGCTGGTTTGATCGTTGTCGCGACGAATTTATTCACCACGGCGGGTTCGACACGTTCAATCATACTCCCGCCGTTCTCGGCGACTAATTCGCCATCAATCCAAGTGCGGAGCACATTGAAATCGCTCAGCGAATCGACTTCGATAAAGTCCGCCGGATCGCCCACCCTGAGCTGGCCGACGTTGAGACCATAGTGCGCGATCGGATTGAGGCACGCGGCTTGTAAAACATCGAAGACATTGATTCCATGTTCCACTGCCCGGCGGACGAGCAAGTTGATGTGTCCATGCTCCAACTCATCGGGATGCTTGTCATCGCTACAGAGCATGGTCTGCAGGGGAAATTCGCCGAGGAGCGAATAAAGCGCGGCGAAGTTGCGGGCGGCGGACCCCTCGCGGATCGAGATCTTGCAGCCAGCCGCGAGTTTATCGAGTGCTTCTTCCTTCGTGAAACATTCGTGATCGGTTGTGATTCCCGCAGCAATGTAGCGGGCGGCTTCCTCGCCGCGTAAACCCGGTGCATGCCCATCGACCGGTTTGCCGACCGCCTGAGCCGCAGCAATTTTGGCGAGACATTCAGGATCTCCGTGCAGCACACCAGGGAAGTTCATCATCTCGCTCAAATAAACGATCCGTGAATCGGCCAGCAGCTTCTCAACCTCGGATACTGTGATTGTAGCACCGGCAGTCTCGAACGTGGTGGCCGGCACACAGGAGGGGGCACCGAAATAAAACTTGAATGGTGAGCTCGCGGCATTGTCCAACATATACTCGACACCCGCTACGCCCAGCACGTTGCCGATCTCGTGCGGGTCGCTCACCGTCGCCACGGTCCCATGAATCACGGCGGCCCGCGCAAACTCACTCGGCACGAGCATGGAACTCTCGACATGCACATGCGCGTCGATAAAGCCGGGGAGCAAGTAGGTCGGCCGTCTGCTGGCTCTCGGTTCAATCGCAGTGATTCGCCCGGCGGAAAACGTGATTTCTGCCGGGAATGTGCTACGGCCCGCGATATCGACCACATTGCCAGTGACAGTGCCGGTGTTCATGGATAATCCTTCGTAGGATTTAATAGCTGAGGCTTCCATCCACCGCAATCAAAGGACCGGCGGTTGCAAGCCTTCGCTACGGATAACGGTTAGGACTTTTTATGCCGACGTCCGCCGCGACCTCGACCTCGGGAAGAACTTGAACTATGCCTGTCGGGTGCCTTGCTACGTTGGGACAGGTTCGTGTCCACGATGACGCCGATCGCTTCATCCCAGGTGGGGAGATTGCGATGGCTGGGTCGGCTGCCTCCCGTCGAAGGTGAATCGTCGTCGTCGTCATCATCCAACATGTCGTCTTCCTGATCGTCGTCTTCGTCATCCTCACCAAGCTGAGACGCTACTCGTTGCTTGATCTGAGAATCTTCTTCTTCCGACGACAACTCCTGATCGTCCTTTGATCGCGAACGACTTCGCGAACGACCTCGCGAACGTCGCCGACGTTTCTCAGGAGCAGCCCCCTCCTCGCCAGCTTCGGAGTCGGCTGCAGCAGATTCCTTACCGATAGATTCCGCTCGCTCTTCGCGATCTGTGTTTCCATTGCTTTCGCCTTCCGAGTCGGCACCGGTTTTCGCGCCGCCGCGACCGCGCCCTCTGCCACCCCGACGCCGGCGCCGGCGCCCCTTTTTTGGCTCGCCTTCCTCGTCGTCTTCTTCACCGGATTCATCGGCAATGTCTTCAGTGAATACGGCCTCTTCCCCTTCGGTGAAGAGAAAGGAGGACTCGACATTCGTACGGGCGGAGACAAACGCACTACCCCAAGAGGCGGCGTCGGCTGCGAACAATGCGTCGAAGGCACTCCGGGCGGCTTCACCGGATATCCGAGGTAACTCAGTGCCGTCCTCTTCTGGTTCTTCTGTTTCCTCCACGAATTCGCTCGAGTCGACTCGTTGGCTCTCAACTACAGACTCTGGCTTGGCTTCCTCGGCTCGCGATTTGGTTTCAGCACGTGGCGGGGCGGGAGCAGGTTTCTCGGCACGAGTGACGGTAGGTTTCTTGGCAGGTGGCTGCTCAACCCCGGCCGGAACCTCGACCCCCAAGGAAGACGCCAATCCCTCCCAGTCACTGGGGGTCGCCAGAGTCTCTTCCTCTTTAGAGGATTTTTCGCGACGGTGAGGAGGAAGTTCCTTGGGGGGTGGCTGGCGACGCTCAAGGGCATCGTCGGTGACCTTTACGCCAAGTTCGCCTACCAACTCATCCCATGTGGATTTTTCTTCGTTTTCTGCACTCATAGTCACTGTCGCTATCTGGGTTTGTGGAGATCACATAAACTGGCAGCCGCGTGCCAATCTGCGATCCGCTGGAGAACCATAATATACGGTGTATTCCCGCGTGCGCAAAGATGCACTCGTAGGGCGGCCTTTCTCGCGTGTCGTGGACTTCGATAATTACTGGCTAGAGGCCCACACCACGAATTCTCGGAGCCCATCCGGCTATCAAGGTCGGTCTCCCCAGTAACTCGATTCGGGGATAGACTGTTATCCCCCCCGTGAAGCGAATGCCCACCCTCCCAAAAAAATTCCCATTATCATGTTGAAACACGACGTAGAACCGTCCGATCCCGCTGAGCATGGACCCGTCGAAGACGTGGAAGTCCGTGGCCACATCATCGACAGCCTCATTCTGCCTAAAGTGCTCGATTGCATCACGACGAGCGGTGGTTCCTTTCGAATCAAGAATATCAGCATCGGCCAAGAACGAACCGACCCCAGCTTCGCCTTGGTCGAAGTCCGGGCGCGCAGCGAGGAACTACTGCAAGAGATTCTTGCCCAAATTGCCGATCACGGGGCGGTCCCCACGGCCGGGAGTGACTGCTGCGTGGTTGAAGCTGATATTGCCGGGGCGTTTCCCGAGGGGTTCTACAGCACGACCAATCAGCAGACAGAAATTCGACTCGAAGGTAAGTGGTACGCCGTCGCGGCTCAGGAAATGGATTGCGGCATCACCGTCGATCTGCAAACTAAACTTGCCCGGTGCGTCGCCATGTCCGACGTTGAAGTGGACATGCCAATTGTAGTCGGTCACGCGGGAGTACGTGTCTTCCCGCTCGAACGGGCACAACAGGATCATGCCTTCGCCTTCATGAACAGCGCTGTGTCGACCGAGAAGCCGAAGGGGGTTGTCATCCGGCAGATCGCACAGTTGCTGTTTGAAAATCGGCAAGGAAAGAGTAAGTCGTTGCTAGTGGGTGGACCGGCCATCGTCCATACGGGAAGCGGTAGCCTCATTTGCGACCTCATACGTGGCGGCTATATTCACAAATTATTTGCCGGCAATGCACTGGCCACTCACGATATCGAACAAGCCCTATTTGGGACCAGTTTGGGAGTTAATCTGCACGAAGGGAGTCTCGCTGATGCGGGGCACGAACATCATTTGCGGGCGATCAATCGTATTCGCCGAGTGGGTTCGATTCAAGCCGCCGTCGACCAAGGGGTAATTCAATCAGGCATTATGTACGAATGTGTGAAGCATGGCGTCGAGTTCATCCTTTCCGGCAGCATTCGCGACGACGGCCCGCTGCCCGACGTGATCACCGACGCCATAGAAAACCAACGCCGCATGCGCGAGAGTATCCGCGACGTGACCTTCTGCCTGATGATCGCCACAACGTTGCACTCCATCGCCGTGGGCAATCTTTTGCCAGCGAGCGTGAAAGTAGTTTGCGTTGACATCAACCCCTCGACTGTCATCAAACTCAACGACCGTGGGAGCTTTCAGACCGTGGGGCTGGTGACGGATGTGGAACCCTTTTTGCGAGCTTTGGTGGAAGAGGTTAAGCGGTTGGAACAATCCGCGAAGTAACTCCCTTAGTTCGGTTAACGTGATGCCAGCTTCACCCCACATCTTGATGTGCCCTCCCGTGTATTACGGCATTGAGTACGAGATCAATCCCTGGATGAGCACGGAGCGGCAAGCGGATCACGAGTTGGCCACCCAACAGTGGCAAACGCTGCGGCAGATCTTGCTTGATGTGGGAGCGCAAATTTCCGAAGTCCCACCTGTGTCAGGGCTCCCTGACTTGGTATTCACTGCCAACGCAGCGATTATCTTCGGCAAGCGCGCCGTGCTCGCGCGATTCAAGCATGAGCAGCGCAAAGGAGAAGAGATCCATTTTCGCCGCTGGCTCGAAGCACACGGCTGGCAAGTCGACGAGCCACCAGCAAATTTTTCCTTCGAAGGTGCCGGCGACGCCCTCTTCTGCGGTGACACTCTTTATGCCGGCTACCGTCAGCGTAGTGACGCCAGCGGTCATCAAAACATCGGCGAGATGCTCGGCGTGCGCGTACTTCCCCTGGAACTAGTTGATCCCTACTACTACCATCTCGACACCTGCTTCTGCCCGCTCGCACCTGACGAGGCAATCTATTTTCCTGCTGCCTTCGACGACTACGGCCAGCGCGTTCTTGCCGAGTCGATTCCCAAACTTCACGCCGTCGAGGAAACCGAAGCCCGCAGCTTCGCTTGCAATGCGGTAGTGGTGGGGAAATCGGTGGTCACCAATACGGGTTGCCCAAAGTTGCACGTGCGATTGCGTTCATTGGGTTATGAGCCCATTGAGACAAGGCTAAGTGAATTCGTAAAAGCAGGTGGGAGCGCAAAATGCCTCACGCTGCGATTAGATGGCGAAGAAGCGGCGGGATGGAAGGGTTAGAATTAGTGCTGAAACTCACGTTCAGCTACTGATTGCCTTGGGAAACCTCCTTGTCAGCGATACGACATCCTTCTCGAAGGCGATAGAAGATACTTGTACAACAATTCGCGTACTACACCTGAAAAGTAGGATTCAAGATGCCCCTTGTTTTTCCTTTACCAACTCACTAATCCTCTTGAACTCCGGCGTCCCCGCGACCGCGCACCATTCAAAAAGCGCCGCCTCGGTTGTTGTTAGCAGCGCCCCCGAGGTTTCCATTCGTCGCAAGGCGATTTCGTGATCGATGGTGTGTCTCGCACCGACGGCATCGGCGGCTACCAGAACCTGGAACCCGGCGGCGAGTGAGTCGAGAACCGACTGCTGAACGCAGACGTGCGTTTCGATTCCAGTGACCAACACGCGGTGGATGCCTGCGGTTCGCCAAGTATCGAAGATCGAATAGCAATCCGCGCAACTGAACGCGAGTTTAGTCACTGCTGGAGTTTCAAGTCGCTCGGCAAGAATTGCCGCGGTG
This sequence comes from Bythopirellula sp., assembly GCA_041738415.1. GTDB lineage: Bacteria > Planctomycetota > Planctomycetia > Pirellulales > Lacipirellulaceae > Bythopirellula. The sequence goes on along the minus strand of JBGSPU010000062.1, from coordinate 84,953 downwards.
GGGCCCAGCTTCTCGGGGTACTGCTCAGTTGCCGCAGAGTGGATGCCAAGGATTTTAGCGCCGTCCAGCAAGCGGCGGATGTTCCACACGATTCGCTCTCCCTCCGGCTGCAAGGCCAGTAGCCGATCTTGTACGTCGACTACCAGGAGCCCGGTGTCGGTGGGGTTCATGAGTTCGGGACTGCGTGTCATGGCGGGAGTCGAGAATTAAGGGGGTGGTGTTTGTATGCGCCCAGAGACTTTATGATAGATGCTGACTACAATAGTCACCAGATGCCCCCACTCGCGCCAAGCAACCAATGATATCGATGAGCGACAAATCTGAGCCTACCAAAGAACTGTGCGAATGGTCGAAGGACCAGATCCGCGAGCACTTCGAGCTCTTGGCATGGATCGTTGCAAAGCCGACGTTTGTCTGTACGAAATGTTGTCGGGCAGCGAATCACAGGAAATGGCTGTGCAAGCCGAAAAAACTGCCACCCCGATAGCTTCTTCTTTGACAGCAAGTGCCCCCTAGTCACGAAAGCACTTCTGAGCGAAAATGGGCGGTCACACCATTAGCCCTCAATGTAACTCGCCAAGACAGATTGTTTATGAAGACTCGCTCTACGACCATTCTCACCGTGAGACACAACGGCCAGGTTGCCATCGGCGGCGATGGGCAGGTGACCATGGGACAGACGGTGGTGAAATCCGACGCTATTAAAATCCGTCGCCTGATGGACAATAAGGTGTTGGTCGGCTTCGCAGGAGCGGCAGCCGATGCTTTTGCCTTGATGGAGCGGCTTGAAGCGAAACTGAAAGACCACCCAGCAAATCTGCCGCGGGCTTGTACGGAACTTGCGAAGGATTGGCGGATGGATCGGGCTCTCAGGCGACTCGAAGCACTCGTAGCCGTGGTCAACTCTGAGCATTCCCTATTGGTCTCGGGTACGGGAGACGTCATCCAGCCCAGCGACGGCATCATCGGCATCGGTTCGGGCGGCAATTATGCCTTGGCTGCTGCACGAGCGTTGGTGAAACAGACTTCACTTTCCGCCGCCGAGATTGTCAGGCAAAGTCTCGAAATCGCCGGCGAGATCTGCGTATATACCAATCAAAACATCGTTATCGAAGAGATCAAGTGAAGAATCTCACTCCCCGTGAAATTGTTGAACACCTCGATCGACACATTGTCGGGCAGGCCGACGCCAAACGGGCCGTTGCCGTCGCGATCCGCAATCGGTGGCGCCGGCAGCAACTCGACGAAGAAATGCGTAAAGAGGTCGCGCCGAAAAACATCCTGATGATCGGGCCCACTGGCGTCGGCAAGACGGAGATCGCCCGGCGGCTGGCAAATCTCACGGGCGCTCCCTTTATCAAGGTGGAAGCCAGTAAGTACACCGAGGTGGGCTACTATGGCCGCGATGTGGAGAGCATGGTCCGTGAGTTGGTGGAGAATGCCATCGGGCTGGTGCGCGAGCGGGAGCTAGCCAATGTGCAGGAGGAAGCCGATAAACGGGTAACCGACCGACTGCTGGAGTTACTCGTACCCGCCCCTTCGTCCTTTGATGTGGGCGTTGAAAGTCAGGACTCGCCGGAGCGCTACGAGCGGAGCCGCGAGAAAATGCGGGCCATGCTAGTCGGTGGCGAGCTGGAGAATCGCAACGTCGAGATCACGATCGAGCAACGGGCCCAAGCGATGATGATTCCAGGTATGGGCCCCGGCGGGGATTCGATGGATTTTGACATGCAAGGGATGCTGGAAAAAATTCTGCCTAAACACGTTGTTCGTCGTGAGATGACGGTCGCTGAAGCCCGCAAGGTACTTTTCGACCAGGAGTGCGAAGCGCTGATCAACCAAGATAAAGTGAACGCCCAGGCCGTGGAGCTTGCCGAGAACACAGGAATCATCTTTGTCGACGAAATCGATAAGGTCGTAGCGAGCGAAGGTGGCCGCGGTGCTGATGTTTCGCGACAGGGAGTGCAACGAGATCTGCTTCCTATCGTCGAAGGAACTACCGTGCAGACCCGCTACGGCTACGTACGGACCGACCATGTGCTATTCATTGCGGCAGGGGCATTCCACACCGCCAAGCCGAGCGAACTGATGCCGGAGTTGCAGGGCCGTTTTCCCATTCGCGTGGAACTAGAAGCCCTCTCCAAGGATGATTTCGTGCGGATTCTCTCAGAACCCCGCAACGCGCTCACCAAGCAGTATGTTGCATTAATGCAGACCGAAGGGGTGGAAATAGCGTTTCTCGATGACGCGATCGAGTCGCTTGCTAGTTATGCCTACCAGGTGAATCAAACGGCCCAAAATATAGGTGCCCGCCGGTTGCACACGATCATGGAGCGGTTACTCGAGGAATTGAGCTTCGAGGCCCCCGAGATGAAAATGGGCCACGTCGAAATCAACGCCAGCTATGTCCGTGAGCGATTAGACGCAATTGTGCAGGACGAAGACCAGAGCAAGTACATTCTGTAGCTGAGTAAGTAGATGTAAGACTGCCCACGCTTCGCTACCTACTCACCTACTCCAAAAGATAAGTGCGTGACTTTGAGAGGGATTTAAGACGATGCCCCGGTGCGGCCGGTATTAGCTCCGCGATTTATCGTGGGTACTACTTCGTTACCGTTCAGAGACAAGAGGGCAATCACCTGAATGTTTCGGCTAAGTGGTCCTGCAATATCATCTGATTCAGCCGGAGGATTTAATAACTCAGCGCGCCCTACAACGTCGCATCGCTCGTGGTTCCTGGCGAGGAATTCAAAAGCACTTCCAGCGTCTGCACTATGCCGCGGCTCTCCACCTCAAAGCTTATCGTGGGAACTTCGGCGGATAGCTGCGTCTGGACCTGCTGCAAGAGATCGTTGCGGTCGGCAAACTCTGCTCCGTCAACAGCATAGATTCGGTCGTTGACCTGAAAACCGGCACGAGCCGCGGGGGAATGAGGTGCCACGCGGGTGATATAGACCGAGTTAGGTTCCGCTGGATCCTCGCGCCACGAGAGCCCGAGTCGAACCGGGTTGCCCGACAGAGAAACTGACATATCCAGTTGTTCTTCGATTCCTGATCGTAGAATGGTCAACTGCAGCGGTGAATCACTCTCGAGCGCGAGTGATTCGAGTAAATCTGCCTCCTTGAGCGGCTGGTTGTTGACTGCAACGATTCGGTCGCCAGGCACCAAGGGACTGTTCGAATCAAGAACTTGTTTCACCTCGATTGAGCCATCCGCCGCCTTTTCCCAAGTGAAACTCAGTCGCGATGCCAACGGGGGCAACGGCTTTTCGAGCCGGCTTTGATTAAACGGGTTATCTAATCGCGCTTCGCTACGAAACTCCGGCAGGCGATCGCTGTCGGCTAACTCTTCCACTTGCTCGAGCAGGTAGCTGGTGACCCATTGAATGCCACGGACGTTGATCTTCTCGACATCGTCCGACGGACGATGGTAATCATCGTGCAGTCCCGTATGGATATAGAGCGAGGGAATCTGTTTTTGAAAGAACGTCCAGTGGTCGCTATTGTTCTTGTATTCCCAATTGAAATCGAGCCATGCCCCGTTCAGGCTAGGGGTGCTCATGAGTTTTCGGAACCCGATTCCGCTGCGTGTGCCTCCCACTTCGATTCTGCCCGCCGACAACCGACCGACCATATCGATATTGATTGCCAATTTCACGCTGCTCAGCGGCACGGTGGGTTGCCGGACCCAGTGTGCTGAACCAAGCAGGCCTTTTTCTTCCCCATCCCAAAAGGCGAATAGAATTGATCGCCGCGGGCGGTGATCGGTCCGTGTTAGCGCATCGATCAATTCCAGCAAGGCTGACACTCCGCTGGCGTTGTCATCGGCCCCATTGTGGACAAAGCCAAAAGGACCAAAGCTATTGCGTCGGTTTCCGTAGCCTACGTGATCGTAGTGGGCACCGATGAGGATCGTTTCGTTTTTGAGATCGAGATCAGAACCTGGAAGTAGCGCGAGAATATTCTGGGAATTTCCTCGAAAAGTTTGCTGGAAAGTACCGTTTGTGCCGGCGGGTTCGAGACCCGTTTGTTGTACCAGTTCCAGAATGTAGCTGGCGGCTGCATGGCCTCCACGCGACCCCGCCTCGCGTCCTTCGAGCATGTCAGCAGCCAGATAATCAACATGGCCTTGAATCTCGGCGGTAGTAATCGACGCACGTGCGATGTCGAACCAGGCGTTTTCAGCCGCGTCCGCCGGGAGAGAGAGAACCGCCATGATTGCAAACAGAGTCGCTTGCAAGGGTTTGTGTCGAAGTTTCCGGCAAGGTTGGGTCATTGAATATTCCTGAATGGGCAACAATAGAGATTCTAGCCGACCAGTATTCACCGTCGGCTGCGGGTCCTGCCTAAATATCGACACCCTCTCTGGAAGACTGGTCTTTGATTGACCAAAGTCGGCTCGTAGCGATAGCGAGTCCCTTTTGCTGCGACTGCTGTGGGTACACCCAAAAATTTACTTGCCGATGCAGAATTGACTAAAGATACGGTCGAGGACGTCATCAGTATAAACGGTTCCCACCACGCGGCTCAGGTCCTCAAGGGCCGTGCGGAGGTCGGCCGCCACGAGTTCTTCTCCCCCTTGAACGGCGAGCGTCTCCAAGGCAGTACGAAGCGAGTCTCGAGCATTTCGCAAGCTCTCGGTGCAGCGGGCAGCAGTCGCGGCGACCCCTCCGGCGGCCAGTTTTTCCGAGCCGGTGAGTGCTGCGAAAACTACCTGTCGCAGTTCTGAGATACCGATGTTCGCAAGGCTGCTGCAAGGCACGACAGCGGGGTGCAAGCCGTGGGCCCATTGGTTACCAGCTTTGAGGTCAATCTTGGTGATCGCGAGGCAATCAGCGGTGGCTTGATGTGAAGATTCGATGAATTGAACCACCATTTGCTGCGCATTCGCGTCCGTTGCATCTACACACAGCACACAACAATCCGCCTGCTTTCGTTGGGTAGCCGTCATTTCCTGAGCGAAACTTTTGATCGATTCGACTCCACACGCAGATTCGGCACCGGCCGTGTCGATGAGTTCACAGCGCTGGCCCCCCAGATCGACCGTGGCCGATATGTAATCCCGTGTTGTGCCGGCCTGTTCTGAGACCAAGGCACGTACCATTTGTTGTTTCTTGCCACATTCATTGAGCAAGGCATTGAACAGACTGCTTTTCCCTGAGTTAGGTTCACCGACCAAGACGACTCGCGGAAAGTTGAGCGACGTGTTGCGGGTAGTCAATTGTTCGAGTATGGATTCAATCATTTTCACGGCGGCGGTCAATTGAGTGGAGAGTTCCTCCGCAGAAATGAACTCGATGTCTTCCTCAACAAAATCTAGCCCTGCTTCCAAGTGGGCGAGCATCATGAGCAGTTGCTCGCGGAGTTCAGAGAGTGGCTGGGACATTCCGCCAGCGAGTTGCACCAGTGCGCACTGCAAGGCATCGACGTTGGTAGCGTCGATGATGCCCAACACGGCTTCAGCCTGCGTCAGATCCAGACGTCCAGCCAGGAAAGCGCGAAGTGTGAATTCTCCCGGCTCGGCGATTCGTGCCCCTTGGCGACATAGGGTATCGAGTGCGCATTCTAAGAGGGGTGGCGAACCAAGCGTGTGCAACTCGGCGCTGGGCTGGCGTGTGTAACTTCGCTCTCCGGGCCAAAGAAACACGTCGCAGGGTAATGCCGCAGCTTCTTTCAAATGCAGCTTGCCAGCGATCGCCCGTGCTGTACTTAAAGAATCGAGCCGCAATTCGCTATCTGTCGGCTCAAAGCAACATGTCAGGCAATCGAGCATTGCCGGACCACTCAGACGGATCATCCCCCGCGCCGCGCCTCCCCGGGCTGTGCCAATTGCAGCAATGGTGTCAGCAATATCCGGGACCATGAATGGGCAGCTCCACTTGAGGGGCTACGCGTTGTCGTAAATGACCAATGTGCAATGGCCAATTGAGTTAGGTGCTTGTTCTTTTGAGCTTAGATATTGGGACTTCTTTAGTTGGACAGCGCCACTTTCGACGGTTGCCCAGCAATAGTAACCCGAAGCGTAAGCGAGGTAGATCATCGCTAACTCGTTTCCTCGCTTACGCTTCGGGTTACGATGGAGTAGCAAAGTGGCGCTGTCCAATTAGTCAGTCGTCGTTATTCTTCTATCGTTTCTTCTTGGGACGCTTTGCCTGTTTGCTGGTCGCTGCGCCATTCTTAGAACTGCGTGCCATCGAGCGGGGGTTCTCAGGAGTAGTCCCGACATCGAGACCAGCCGCAACAGGGGCAGGAATTAATTTTCGCTCGGCGATTCCCCAGGCACTCGACGCGATGAAGTAGATGCATAGTCCGGCGGCCACTTTGTAGAACAAGAGCCCCATGAAGACCATCATGTATTTCATCATCTTCTGCTGCAACGCGGCCTGCTCGTTGGCGGGCTCGGGCATGACGAGTTTTTGCTGCAGGATAAACAAGCCACAGGTGACAAGGGGCAAGACATTTAAATAGGGCCCCAGTCCAAAGAAACCTTGCCCGCTGGTGATAAAGTCTGGCATGAATTTGGACCAATTCCAGAGCATATCGGGAGCTGCCAGATTCGAGCACCAGCGGATTGAGTCGCTAATCAGTGGTGCCTGTCGTAACTCCACGTCAACCGCCAGCGATCGGTACAGTCCAATAAAGACTGGCAACTGGATGAACATCGGCAGACATCCGGCTAGCGGATTGATTTTGTGTTTGCGATACAATTCTTGCATCGCCTGCGACTGTTTTGGCGTGTCGTTCTTGTACTTTTCTTTGAGCTTGTCCAGTTCCGGCTTAAGCAGTTGCATTTTGGCCATGCTTTGCATCTGCTTGCGGCTGATGGGAAACATGGAGCTTCGGACCAAGACAGTTAGCATCACGATGGCGATGCCATAATTGCCCACGATATGGTAGAAGAAGTGCAGGATTGCCAGCATTCCTTTGGCTACGGGACCAAACCAACCGTAGTAGAGTAAGTCGCTGAGCGAATACTGCGGGCTGTTGACAGCCAAATAATTTGCCAAGAGATCAGGACGTTTGGGCCCGGCGAAGATGGTGTACGACTGGTTGAGTGATTCCCCAGGTTTGATCACATGAGACTTGCTGATCAGCCGACAAGTGACGTTGGCAAACATGCCGTCATCGGATCGCTTCTTAGGTGGAGGTCCCAACAGGATCGGCTGCACAACTTCTAACCAGACCTCGCTGGGCGATTGCTTCAACGGCAGCAAAACGGACGCAAAATATTGGGCATCGACCCCCATGAAGGCCATGGAGCCTCCCTCAAAATCGGTGCCATCACCCTTGGCAATGGTGCTTGGAGACTGTTCTGCCGTATCGCCACCAAAGTAGCGGCCCACCACGTCTCGCAGGCCTGCGGCTCCCCAGTGTCGACCAAACTTACGGGCATACCACCAACCCTCAATTGGCAATCCATTGGGACCATCGAGACGATAGGCAACCTCGGTTGCCTGTTCTCCCAAATTGTGAACCTCGATATCCAGGGTCAGCGAATAACCTGGGTAATTGATGTTGTCTTGTTGGTTGGCAGGGATCGGATCCAGACGATATTTTTTCAGAACTTCTAACCGTTGCTGAGGTAAAAGTTGGCGAAAGGTTATACTGTTTGCGTCATGCTCGATAATCTCCCAATTGCTGTCGAGTAGATGGAGACCGGCAATTTCCGCTTCTCCTTCGGCAATCTTTTCGAAGCCGATCTTTTCCATCGTGAGTTGGAAAGACGGAGGTGCTGGAAAATCTTCCGGCAGCCTGCCGGTTCGCATGAGTTCGTTTTCGCTCTCCGGGCGAATGACTTCCAAAGGACGCCAACGGAGCGTGACTTCGGTCTTCGTGGGTTGCCCATCACCACGGGCAACATTCAATTGAATCTTTGAATTTGGTCTGCTCCCGACGAGCGATTGCTGCAAGTCTTTGATCGACTCGAGTTTGACGGTCCCAACTTTTCTTTCCACGGACAGCAGCCGATCTCCTACTTCAATTCCCGCGTTTGCCGCGGGAGTGCCGGCTCCCACAACCTGGACCAGGAGGCCTCCACGCGGATCGACAACCAACTCCAAATGGCCCAGATATCCTCCACGGTCGTGGAGGTCACGAAAGCGTGAACTCGCTAGTTCCACTCGCCGGAGACCGGCACCTTGGTTCGTAAATGTGCAAAGTAATCGGTAAGGAGACTTCGAGTCGATCGAGCCAAGCGTCAAGAAACTAAGCGGAGATTCTTTTAGCACAGGAAAGTCTGCTGGCACGGCGGGAGCCGCTGGATCTGCGGACTCTTCGGGCGGGGGGACAGCAGCCTTGGGATTTGCGACTTCAGCCACGGGGGCCTTTGGCTCTTCGCCGGGTTTCTTAGCCTTGCGCGGGGGTGCAAGAAACATGCTGTTCAAGACTAGCACAGCAAACGAGAGTGCCAGAAACAAAACTATGCGGCGTTGATCCACTAACAAAGATCCTTAAAGTTTTTTCACCTCTCCCTTTGGGAGAGGTCAGACGCTGTAGCGGCCGGGAGAGGAAGCGTTGAAGTATGCTTCGATGTCATTATGGCAATTGAGCTTGAATACCCTCTCGCGCCGCTCTGGCAGCGACCTCCCTCAATGGGAGAGGTAAATTCAGAGCCTTACTCGGTATCCTATCCGCCAGGCGAATAACCTGCTATCGGCCTTCCTTGATGCGGTCGCCCAGAAAGTTATCCAGATCGGGAGTCTGATAAATTTTCTCGGCGGTCTTGGCATTATCGTATTCCACGCGGTGGAAAGTCAGTTTGTCGTCTTCCTGAACAATATAACAGGAACGGGGATCGCCGTCGCGCGGTTGACCCACGGATCCGACGTTGACCATGAACTTGTCACCACGGTACTCAAACACATGGTTGGTTTGTTCGGGAGTGATAAACTCTAAGCTCTCTAGAAACACTCCTGGCACATGCGTATGTCCCTGAAAGCTGGCCTTGTTGATCAGCCCGAAGAGTTTCTCCATCTTTTTCTGATTGTAGATGTCTTCGGGGAAGACATATTCGTTCACCGGATTTCGCGGCGAACCATGCACGTAGAGCCAGGGGTCATCCCGATGTACGCGGGGCAAGGTTCCCAGGAAATCCCAGCGGCGGTCAATCTGATCTCGCGGCCCCGTGGCGTTTTCCAATTGGCTGCGTGTCCAAAAAATCGCACGTTCTGCACCACTGTTAAAACCCTCGGGATCGAACATGGCTCCTTGGTCATGATTTCCCAAAAGACAAATGGCCGAACTCTCGATCACTCTGTCGAGACACTCACACGGATTAGGTCCGTAGCCGATAACATCGCCGAGGCAAAAGACCTCCTTAATGCCCTGGCTAGCAATATGAGCGAGCACTGCTTCGAGTGCTTCGAGATTGCCGTGAATATCGCTGATTACCGCACGTTTCACCGGAGAGACGACCTCACATCAACTAGCGTGAACAAAAATTGCTGGAACTAGCGAGAGAGTATCCCCTCACGGATGCGGGCCGAAAATGACCCGGCATCGCGATGCTATTGCCAAACTGTCAGTTTAAGGACACCTTCGGAGAGGGTCAAGGACGGATAGATGCCACCCCATTATCCCTTTCATGCCGGTCCTCTTACCGTTTCCATGGAATCGACGTAATTTCCAAGGGGTTGCCAAGCTTTTGTCCCAAGATGGGGTCGTAGCGAGTGCCGCCCTTGGAAAGGGGCAATATTGCTGGTACTTTCAAGAACTTGAGCCGCGTTTTCTTGATTGGGGGGAAGTGGTACTAATTTGAGAATTCTTGCTTTGGAAACCAGTTTGCGGCATGGATCATTGGCAGCGATTGACGGTTTCCAGTCCACGGCGCAACTCATTGCCGAAAAACACCTTCCCAGCGAACAGAGATCTGCGCAATCCTTGCTACCCACTCTAGCCCACTTATGCGGCGAATGCGGCTGGCTGCCGGGGCAAATCGAGCTCGTTTGTGTGGCGACCGGCCCCGGTTCGTTCACGGGATTACGGATCGGCGTGACCGCCGCCAAGGCACTCGCCTTCGCGGTGGATGCCAGGCTGGTTGGCGTCCATACGCTCGCAGCGCTGGCAGCCAGCGTAGCCCAGCCCTCTGGCAGAATGTGGGCGATCCTCGACGCCCAGCGACAGGAATTGTTCGTCGCAAACTTTACCGGGAATGAGATTCCTCATCGTCCGGAGACACGAATTCTTAGTAACGACGAGTGGCTGGCGGAATTAAAACCGGGTGACTCGGTCGTGGGGCCACCGCTAGGGCAACTTTTCAGTCGCTTGCCCCCTGGCGTCATTGCCCTCGACGAAGGCCATTGGCAACCTCAGGCAAAATTCGTCGGGCTGCTTGGTTATGAATTGTTTCGAGCGGGATGCACAGTCGACCTGATGCAGTTGGTTCCGAACTACTATCGTAAAAGCGCTGCCGAAGAAAAAGCGGACGCGGCGAAGCTGGGAATGTAGGAATAAAGGGAAGTTGAGTCGGACGATGTGAACGAGTGGAACTTATTGCCCATCTCGATCAAATCATTGTCAGTGGATACCGACTTGTATCTACTACCCAAAAAAGGTTCTCCGCCAGAATTCGTGGGTACGGAAAGATAGGTCTGATTGAGTTCTACATGTCGGAGGCAACCAATCTGGGGCCAGACGTAATAGCGGTCAGGTTGGCTACTCAACGCTTTGCTCAACCGCTGATTTCCCGCAGCACTTCCTCTGCAGCAGCGATGGTGCGGTCAATGTCGTCTTGCGTGTGTGCTGCTGAGACGAACATCGCCTCGTACTGGCTGCACGGTAAATAAATCCCACGATCCATCATGCCCCAGAAGTAGCGGGCAAAAAGCTTGGTGTCGCAGCGGCTTGCTTGTTGCCAACTGGTGATTACCTCGCCGCTGAAGAAAAGCGTCATCATGCTTCCTGCGCGGGCGATAGAGTGCGGCAAGCCAACATTCTCGGCAGCACGGTTTAGACCAAATTCCAAACTCGCCGTCAGTTGTTCTAACTTGTCGTACGGCGGCTGTTCTTTGAGAATCTTTAATGTTGCACAGCCTGCTGCTGTGGCGAGGGGGTTGCCGCTCAAGGTGCCAGCCTGGAACACTTTGCCTGCGGGGAGAATGTGATTCATAACCTCCGCCCGGCCACCATAGGCACCGACCGGTAGCCCACCCCCGACGATTTTCCCCAAGGTGGTGAGATCGGGATCCAGCCCCAGAAGTTGCTGAGCTCCGCCAAAAGCGACGCGAAAACCGCTCATCACTTCATCGCAAATCAGCAGGGCACCGTGTGACTGGGTGAGTCGATTGAGGGCAACGCAAAACTCATTGCTCGGAATGACGACCCCCATATTTCCCACAACTGGCTCGAGAATCACCCCAGCAATTCTGGCGCCGTGCGTGGCGAATGCCCGTTCCAGGCCACCCAAGTCGTTGTATTCAAGCACCATTGTGTCTTGAGCCGTGCCGACCGTCACTCCCGGTGAGTTGGGTGTGCCTAGCGTCGCGGCTGAACTCCCTGCCGCCACCAGAAGACTGTCGACATGGCCATGGTAATTACCGGCAAACTTGATGATCACATCCCGACCCGTGTATCCACGCGCAAGTCGGACAGCGCTCATTGTGGCTTCGGTGCCGGAGCTGACCAACCGTACCTTTTCGACCGAGTCGACCGCATCGATGATCCGCTCGGCCAACTCGCTCTCGGCCTCGGTGGGGGCTCCATAACTGGTGCCCTTGGAAAGTGCTGCTTCCAAAGCCGCGACGACTTTCGGATGCCGATGCCCCAAGATCATCGGCCCCCAGGAGCCGATGTAGTCGAGGTACTGGTTGCCATCTATGTCGTAAAGATACGCACCCTCCGCACGTTCGACAAAAATCGGTGTTCCACCTACGGCACCAAAGGCACGGGCCGGGCTGTTGACCCCCCCAGGCATCAGGTCCAGGGCACGAGTAAACGCAGCCTCGCTGCAAGGGCGAGCTTTGGTAGTCGGTGATTCTGTCATCGAGGATCCTGTACTGAACAGAGGCGTGTATTGCCACGATTATAGTCTTCTGGCCTGGGAGTGCGACACCTTGGGAAGCTAATAACCGTCTCTCGAGGGCGATGGTTTTCACCTGCATCCACTAGCCATTTCAGGTGACGGCTATCAATAATGTGATTACCGAGCTAACGAGAATCGCTTTGTGTCAGCGAAAGTTCAGCAAGCGATTTCTCCGCTTCAGCTACCACTTCCGCCGCCCAAGGTTCGTCGCCGTAGAGTCTCACAAACGCCCGATACATCCGTGCGGCGCGAGGAGGATTTCGTTTGGCAATGGATGCTGCTAACCGTAACTGTTCGTTCAATGCAGGAAGCTGACTGGCGGCGAATTCATGATTTAGCTCTTGAAGTCTACTTAATTCCTGGCGTGCCAGAACCAGCCATCGCCTTTCGTCTTCGGTAAGCTGATTTGTCTCAATCGCCGAATCGTTGGCCCCGTCGGCAGTCGCATCCGAGGGATCATACAAAGCGACCAAGTCGGTGAGCAACTGCTCAGCATGGGAAGGTTTCTCTTCGCTGATTGAAATCGCTTGCAAATAAAGCTGCTCGATGGGACCTAGCTCGCTTGCTCCACTGAATCGGCTCTTGGAGCGGGCCTGCCGAGCTAGTTTCTGATATTCCAATTGTTCGAGATGCCCAGCTACCTCTGCCGCACGGGGGTCCTCGGGAAACCGATCAATAAAATCGGATAACTCCGACGCTATCGAACGCAGGTCACTATCTCCTTCTCGTTCGAGGATGGCGGTGATAGTGGCAAATAGATCGTCGGCCGTGGGCGGACGAGTCAGAATCCAGCCCAACCAGGAAATCGTGCCCAGCAAGAGAATTAACGCAGCCCAGCGTGCCGCGAGCGAGAGGTGACCGTCCGCGTCTTCCTGATGCTGGCGACGCTGAATTTCTTCGTCGAGCGTGGTAAATCGTGTCTTGCTAGGACGCTCAGCAACAAAAGAATCGATCGGGTCGATCACCGGTGAGGAAGGCGAAACCTTGAGAGAGATTGATTCTGGCTGGGCGATCGTGGGGGCATCAAAAAGATTGTTGGAATCTCCGGAGTCCGCACCGTCCCTATCCACATACTCGGGTCCGTCAGCACTACTGGTGACATCGGCCGCAATCGCCGACGTGGAACTCGGCGATCTTGTCGGAGGTTCAAGTTCTGAGGTTTCTAGCTGCGACGGTCCTGGTTGTGCCATGTCAGATTGTGGCGGTCGCGATAAAGCCTTCTGCATCGCTTCCATGTGCCGAGCCAATACCAGAATATTGGGAAATCGTTCTTCGGGCTCCTTGGAGAGAAGCTGCTGGATCAAACGACTCAGTTGGCCGGGAGTGTCGGGGGCGAAACGCTGTACAGGCTCTGGCTCGGCGAACCGTTGCATCTGCAACATTTCGGGCATCGTCTTGGCACGAAACGGAGGTCGTCCTGAGAGCAGCGCATAGAGAACTCCACCCAGACTGTACTGATCACATTTCTCTGTGACTGGCCTGCCATCCGCTTGCTCGGGCGACATGTAGTCGGCCGTGCCAAGCACACCCCCAGCGGTCGTGAGTTGCGTTCCGCCGAAAAGGCGTGCGATTCCGAAGTCGGCGATTTTGATCTGGCCATCCTGGGTCAGCAGTAGATTGGCAGGCTTGATATCTCGATGCACTACCCCATGGTCGTGGGCGTGTTTAAGTGCCCGGCAAATCTGAATGCCGATCGAGAGGGTTTCCTGCCAATTGAAACGCCGCCCCGAGTTGATTTCCTGTTCGAGGCTCGTCCCTTCGACCAGCTCCATAGAATAAAAGAGAATCCCTTCCTGCTCGCCGTAACCATAGAGTCGCACGATTCCTTCGTGCCTGAGCTTCTTGAGGGAATCGATTTCCGCTTCGAACCGTTCACGGAATCCCTCAGCCATCGCCAGTTGGGGGCTCAGTGCCTTGACGGCTACGCTAGTACCGGCAGCCTGACCGGGTCCTTCGTAGGTCGCCTCATAGACGGCGCCCATGCCCCCTTTGCCGATTTGCCGCTCGATGTGATAGGGCCCTAATTTGTCTATTTTCATCAATCGCCCCAAATGCCAGGAAAGCGTTTAACTCTACTCCATCCTAACAGGGCAAATGCCACGCTGCTAGCAGACGTCTCGCCATTGCAGACCTTGAGCAAGATACGCGAATTTCCTATAAGCCGATGTCAATTTTACCCTTTTCCCCTACCGCGTGAGTGTCAAATGCGACACTCGCTCTGACGAGGGCAAGTTTATGGCTCAAGTGTTCTTTTCATCAATTGTTAACCGCCTTTCGGCGACACCAAATCGCACGATCGTCTGCTTGGCACTTGCAGTATTTGTGGCTGGCAGTGCGCAGGGCGAGGTAACTTTTCCCTACATTGCCTATGTCAACGCGCCGCAAACATTCGCTCGCGGTGGTCCGGGGCAGCAGTACTATCCCACGCAGCAACTAGCGCAGGGGCACGCTGTCGAAGTCTTCCGACACGATGGAGAAGAATGGTGCGCCGTGCGCCCTCCTGAGGGGAGTTTCTGTTGGATTGCTGCGCATGAGATTCATCGACTCGATCAGCAGACGGCCGAGATCGCAGTAGAGAACGCCATTGCCCGCGTGGGGAGCACCGTCTCACCGGCGCGAAGTGCTGTGCAGGTCATGTTGCACCGTGACGAGAGGATCCAAATTCTCCCTGCCGCAGCCAACGACGATCCGCGTTGGGTTCGCATCTTGCCGCCGGCAGGGGAATTCCGCTGGGTAGCGGCTGGTAGTTTGTCTCGAACACCGCCACTTGAAAAATCCGGCGGTGTTCAACTCGCCGCCGGCTGGATGAGACAATCTCCTGTCTCCGGTCAGACTTCTGGCGGCAACGATTCCACACAAGGTTTTGCGCACCTCGTGCAAAACACCGTTCCGGTTCAGCCGGCATTTCCCGGTTCGGGTGCTCTACCTGCGACCCCGATGCCAATTCCAAATAATTCCTCAGTTCAACCGGCAGGAACGGCTAATACTGTAGAAATCGTGGCGGGTTCTCCCGCAGCGACTCAAGTTACCCAATCCCCGGGTTTGACACCACCAACGCTTTTGCAAGGAGTCAACTCACTACCTAGTGGCAATTCGCCTTTGAGTCCGAGTGATGGGACAAGTGATGTAGCACCGCGAGTGAGTACGACCCCCCGAATTCGCTTCGGCAATTCTCCGTCGGTCTTGGGACCTGCGACGAATCGGGTGGAAGAATTGCAATTGAGGCTCTCCCAAGCTGTGATTCGTCCCAAGGAAGAATGGCAGTTTCAGCAACTTGAATCCGAGGCAAATACTTTACTCGAAAAGAGTGACTCGGTTTCCGAACGTGAACACCTGCGTGACCTGCTCGACCGGATTGGGCGATTTAAACGAGTGCAACAGGGCCTGCTCAGCGCACCGGCCCTGGAAGCCAACTCGCGTCCTGCTCCAGAGAATGGACAGTTCACGGGCCAGACGTCACGGGTGCGCCAATTAGCCGAGCTCGATCTGAAAGATTCTGATCCGTTTGACGCAAGAAAACCTGGCCCCGACGAACCACGTTACGATGCTGTGGGCCGCTTGAAGCCGGTGGCATCGGAAGGTCGTGAGTCCCCAAGCTATGCGTTGGTTGACGACAACGGGGCAGTGGTTTCGTTCGTCACGCCGACTCCAGATTTGAATTTGCAGCCTTATGTCGGAATGCGAATTGGTGTCAACGGTTCGCGAGGATTCATGCCAGAATTTCGCAAGGCACATGTCACCGCCGGCCGGGTCACGCTCATTGAAGATCGAATTCGTCGCTAGTGGTGATAGCTTCCAGCATAAAATTTCTTGGACGTAGGCTTCGCACCAGCAACAAGAAGACGGGCAAGATGCCAGCTCTACGGTTGGTTACCGTGCTTCTCGCATGATTCGTGCGGCCAATTCCGATACGCGCGCATCTTGATCGCTCACGGCCATCTCGCGGGCTAGTCCCAGAAGGGCAGGGTCATTTGTCGTCGCTAAGGCCGTTAGAGCCTGAAGCCGGACTTCGGCGCTTTCATCGGTGAGCAATTCTCGTAGCCAGCGCCGTGCTGGTCGGGCGGGCAACACTTTAAGATCACTCACTAGTCGCAACCGTTCAGCGGGGTCGCTTGAGAGCAGTCGATCAACCAGTGAAAGCTCTTCGAAAGTGATCCCACGATCGCGCAGCACCAGTCGAATTGCTCCAGCGTTATAAAAGTCTGCTGAGGCTAAGCGTTTCAACAATGTCCGCGTACTCTCGTTTTGCATGGCGGCGATGACCAATTGCATTTCATCAGGTGTTGGAACGTCGATCAACGCCCCAGTTAATTCTTCTTTTAATGATGTTGCGGGAGGTTGCTTATGGGCTAGATTCTGCCGGCCTCCTGGAGCGACTGGCTTTTTTATATGATTACCGAGTGTAGCGGTTGGGGAAAGAATGGGGGCCCACGCTAACTTGCTTGGCCGCGAAGGTATAATTTCCGCAGAGGATTCGATGAATGGATTAGCTGCGACTGCTTCGCCAGTGGTAGCAGGTCTGGCGAGTTGGGACGAAATAGCATGCTCGCTGGGAACATCTAAGAGGCCGAGATCAGGTTGACCACCCGTTGAAACCGGCAACTCAAACAGCGCCCCGACATTTTGTCCTGGATTCAGCGTACGCACGCGTGGGCCAAGGGCTGGGACGTGGTCCAAAATCGTGCTGCAATCGGCCAACAACGCTGCGGCATCTTCGGCTGACAAAGCTTGTGAGAGTTCCACCAACTCAAGCGCCAAGCTGCTTGACCATTGTTGGCCCAGCGGGCCGAAGTCGAGAATATGCGTGGCCAATGTGTTTGCCAACAAGCGAGTTGGCTTGCCCAGTTCAAAGAATGGGTCGACTTCGAAGGTCGCCCGCCAGGTTCCTAGTTTTTCTTCAATGATCTGGCGAGCTTGAAGTGCTACGTCAGCACGTTCGGCTGCCGCGGCAACCACCAGTGCTTCAAGCGAAGAATTGCCTAAGCTCGCGATTTGCCTCAATAGAACGCGGCTGGTTGAGGAATCAGATCGCACTACTTCTGAAACGAGACGGCGGGCGAGTTGACGCTCTTGTTGTGCCTTCACGAGTGGCCACACGAATCTTGCCGATGCCAAAAGGCAAATTGTGGTCACAGCAAGTAGTGCAATTCGCTTGAGCGGCTGAGAATAGGGCATGACGAAAGCTAGCAGTGGAGGGGGCTGTACTGGGTGCAGAATTGTCCTGGATCGCACTCCCAGGGGCAAGACCACCAATGCCATCAATTGCTAGCACACTCTGGGGCAATTTCAAAATTGCTGACCAGTGAGCGTCTCTCTAGCCGAATAATTCCTACGACCCGCAGGTCTTTTCATGCACTGCGGAATGTTAAGGGGGGGGGGGATTGCATGTATCTTTGTCTGCGCGGAATGAGCGCTGCTGCACTCGGGACCAGGAAAATCTTATCCTGGCATCGGGTTCTATGTTTGCCCTTAGTATTTCTGGTTGCCTCGTGTCCGAACGCCGCTTTGACGGAGCTCGCGTATTCGGCAACGGAGTCCCATGAAGCGAGTACTTCGGCTGAGGCCCGTCAAGCAGCGATTGCTGCGATCCCGTTTGCCAAGATCGATGCCCGCTTTCGACAGTCGATGTCTAAGGTGATTGATGATAGCACGCTCTATCGTCGCCTGCCGACGCAAATCGTCGATTGTGATCCAGCCATGTTTACCTTCATGGCCCAAAATCCGGATGCGCTGGTCGAAATCTGGAAACAGTTGGGCATCTCTCGTGTAAGTCTTGAGCGGATCGACGAGAATAGCTTTAGCATGGCCGATGGAGTCGGTACCACGGGTAAGTTGTTTATCGTTGAGCAGACTTGTGAGGAGAACGCACAAAATAGAATCGTGATGTTCGGCGAGGGGGCCTACGAAGGAAAACCCTTCACTCGTCCCATTCACGCGCAATCCGTGCTCTTGCTGCGAAGTGGTTCGATGGTAGAAACCAACGGGAGGACCTACGTCGCGGCGCAATTGGATACTTTCTTGCGGATTGATCGGACCAGCTTGGAGATCTTTGCCAAGGCCATCCAACCCTTGGTAGGACGAACTGCCGACCGCAATTTTGCTGACACGATGACTTTTCTTAGCGGATTTTCGCAAGCTTCCGAACTCCAACCGGAACGCATTGAGAGACTCGCCATGAATCTCCCGCGACTCACGACCGACCGCCAACAGCAGTTGGTGCGGATCGCGTATCAGACCAGTAAGCAATCTGAAACGGGAAACACGATTAAAAAATGAGCTGTTCGCGATGAACCCCTTCTCAAGGTAATTGCATTCCAAGAACGGAATCTATCCGACCACTTCCAACCTGGTCATGTTGGCCGCGTGTTTTTTGTTTTTTACACTGCGGCTGGAACCCACAGCGCCCGCGAGTTGCGTAAAGCCACGAATCTTTGCTCGATTCTGCGCTCCGTAGTGGGAGTTTTTTCCGGCCCCAGTTATCGGAAACGAAAAAAACAAAACAAAAGTCGGCGATTTACCCCTTGTTTTATAGTGTTTCTCCAATAGTTTTGTAAACAAAACCTCGACTCTCCGTGACAAAACCCCCAGAGCTTCGCGCCCGCGAAGCCCTGGCTGCTACCGACGGATCCCTAGCCGCGAAGCGGCTTCGGGCAACTAAAAAACGGTTCGACTGTCAAAGATCGGCGGCGCACGAACTTGTGCCACGCCGATTCTAACCCATCACGCGGCCAAAAGCTTGCGCAAAGTTAGGGCAAACTGCTGAATCATCGTGCACGATTAGGAGACACGATCGAATTGGCGGCGCCTCCAATCGATCACCCTCCCTCGGGAGGGTCGCGAGCTATCAATCGGGGAGGGGTTGTGTGAAAGTAAAAAGTAACTCGGAGCGGAAAAGAATTTCTGTGCTTTCCCTCCCCGGCCGCTACCGCGTCCGACCCTCCCACAAGCGGGAGGGTGCCTTTTGGTAGAGCGCCTCCTAATCGTGCATGGTGATTTAGCGCAGAAAGAACCACCCCGCATGCCCAGAACGCTCAGGTTTTGGAGCCACCACGATGCGATAAACGCAGCGCGGCCCAGTTCCGCGTGCTTTACTCGGATGAACCACTTTTTTTATCCCCCAATAGGAGACTTTCCCGACAGACTCTATACTAGTAGGTTCAGTTCGGCCAGGAGCGGCTTTCGACTGACTCGGTCTGGGGTATGTCAGGTATAGAGTTACGAAGGTCTTCATGTTCGCCA
Source organism: Bythopirellula sp. (assembly GCA_041738415.1). GTDB lineage: Bacteria > Planctomycetota > Planctomycetia > Pirellulales > Lacipirellulaceae > Bythopirellula. The sequence goes on along the minus strand of JBGSPU010000062.1, from coordinate 65,695 downwards.
TCAGATTGCTGTCTTGTTGATGGAAAGGAACAGATTTATGAGTTCAGGGACCTTAGGCGACGTTTGCCGACCAAGAGCATCTGTTGCTATGATGCTTGGATGGACGATCGCCATTCAGGCCGTGGCTGCGCGGCCAACGGTAAGCGGAGACGTGGTGCTTACAACCGCTCCGCACTCTTTGAATCACAATGCATTTGAGAGCGATGATAACATAGCGATTGTGGTGGAAAGATCGAGCGTTTCTCTTTTGGTCGACTTGTTGGTTGACGTTGATGGTACACCGGGAACATACGACGAGCTTTCGGACCTTACAGGAGGAATTATATCGGCTGGAACGAAAGTGAGCTCCCACATTTTGCACTTCGACCCAGTCGGAGAACCCGGGGCTTCGGTTCTCGCGAGTGGTTCCGCAACATTTTCCGATGGGCCAATCATCGGTTTGATACTGACCCAAACATCGCTCGAGTCTTCTGATTTCCTTGGTTCGATTGGTACCTCTTACGGTGGGCAGTTCCGACAATTTGAATTACCGGCTGGATTCTCGGTGTCGGATCAAGTAACAATCTCACCCGATCGACGCTCCGTGATTGTCAATTTCGGCGCAACCACTTTCTACGATGAGCTACGTGTCCTCATCCTCGTACCCGAACCGACTGCGTTTGCAAATGGAAGTTTGTTGCTAATGATGTGCTTAGTTATGGCTCATCGAAAAAAAGTATTCCATTGATCTGGCCCAAGATCTAGGAGTATTCCCTCCTTGGCTCTTATGACCAGAAAACTTGTCAGGAACGAATGGCACTTGCTACTATTCGACTAACGTTGGGACAGTAATGAGAAAATATCATGACATTTCCGCTGCTGGTAGCCGTGTGATTTGGGCCGCAATTAAGTGGAAGACTGGCGGACGAGACGAGAGCGGCTGGCCAGCGAGCATACCAAGCAGGAGAAGCAGCGGGAACTCAAGGAGCAGCGGCAGGCGCTGGAGCGGATGCAAGAGGCGAAGCGGCGGAGAATGTACTTACGGAGGCTGGGATCTGGCAGAGGGGGACGAGGCTGGATCGCTTCGCTCTGGCGAGCAGGACTCGCCGGACGCGTCGCGGTTAACGGGGATTGCGTCGCGGCTCAACAAGAGTCATCTGCCGAAATGTTTCTTGGCCAGTTCACTCAGTGCTTTGAGGTCGAGCTTGCCCGTGCCGAGGACGGGGATTTGCTCCACTTCCAGAAAACAATCGGGGCCGGGGAGCCAAAGGTTTGGTAATCCCAGTTTCGAGAGGTGATCGTAGATCTCTTGGGGAGTGTGGTCCAGCTTCGTATGCACCACAATAAGTCGCTCTCCCTTTTTCTCATCAGGGACGGCCGTCACCACAGCACGAACGATTTCATCCTCTTCTGTTTGGACGTAGCCTTGAATTGCCTCTTCGATATTGATGTGCGGGACCATTTCTCCGCCGATCTTGGAAAAGCGACTCAGCCGACCAGTGATTTGAATGAACCCCTGCTTATCGATCACCGCGATGTCGCCAGTCACATACCAACCATCGCGGATGACTTCCGCCGTTTTCTCGGCGTCGCCCAAGTATCCCTTCATGACGTTAGGTCCCTTCACTAGCAACATGCCGGGGGTCATGGGAGCAAGCGGTTCGCCCGTGTCGGGATCGACAATTTTGGCAGTCACCCCAGGGATGGGTCGACCAACTGTACCCTCGCGGCAGTCTACATCTCGGCTTTGGGACCGTTTGGGAGGAACATTTACTGACACGAGCGGAGAGAGCTCGGTCGCGCCGTAGCCTTCCACGGGACGCACACCGAACTTGGCTTCGAATTCGTCGCACATGGAAATCGGTAATTTCTCCGCTCCAGCCACCACGATCTCTAATTTGGAAAAATCCTCTGGCTCGCACCGTCGCAGATAGGACCTGAGAAACGTGGGGGTAGAGAGTAGCACTGTCACGCCCCATTTGCGGCACAGATTGCCAATCTGCTTGGCATCGAGTGGCGTGAAATGGTACACACACCGCACGTCGAGACCCAACACGGTCCAGAGTGTAACCATGAATCCGAACGAGTGGAAAAACGGCAGGATGCCGAGCAGGGTGTCATCACTCCGCAGGTGGATCACCTGGTCGATTGCTTCGACGTTAGAACCGACGTTGTGATTAGAGAGCACAACCCCCTTCGGTTCGCCGGTGGAGCCCGAGGTAAAGATCACGGTCAATTCGTCGTCACTGGTCATGCGATTCACACCGAGAATCCGTTCCAAGACAGGCAGTGGAGTCGCATAGGTTAGCATTACGCCGGCCAACTTGTCGGCGAGCGTGACCTTCGGCTTGAAGTCCTCGAGAAGTACAATCTCGGCGTCCAGCTTGAGGTCGAGCTTTTCCATAACCTTGCGGCTGGTGAGTACGTGGCGAATTTCAGCCTTGCGGATGCAGGCGTTGAGCACGTCGTTGGTGACGGTGTAATTGAGATTCGCCGAGACGCGCCCCGCTAAGGTGACGGCCGCATTGGTGATGACCGCTCCGACCGAAGGGGGCAAAAGAATACCGACATACTTCTCGTCGGATTCGATCACGTCACGGAGTAAGAGTCGTCGCAAAATGAGGGTACGCAACAACAGCGATCCTCCGGTGGCTTCCACTCCACTGGAATCGGCGATTTTGAAACGAAACAAGCTCTTGCGACACTTGCGAAGCATCAAACGCGGCAACACCATCATACGTTCCTTTCGGCCAGAGACGGCGTCGGCACTCAAATCCTGGACCGCTTGCCGCAACTGATAAATATCCTTGAGGTTGTCAACATGCTTTCCAAACCAGATCGAAACGGGACGAAAGAAAGCTCCGCTAGGATTTCGCGGGAAACGTTTTCCGCGAAACGTAAAGATACTCCCCCATAGCTCATCGAGATAGACGGGAATGACTTTCGCCGAAGTCCCCCGCAGAATCTCCAGCGTCCCCTTGCTGAACGATTGCAACTGGCCTGAGCTGCTAATACTTCCTTCGGGAAAAATGCAGACCAACTCTCCGTTGTTGAGGGCTTCCCGGGCGGTGTCCAGCGCTGAGCGGGTTGCCTTGGGAGTGCGTCGGAAGATGGGTATCGCCCCCATGATTTTTGCCAAGCCCCGTGACCACCAGTTCGTGATCAGATCGCCGGTGATGATGAGGCGAATCGGTCGGGGCGAGACGGCAACCAGGAGCAAGCCATCGATCCACGAGACGTGATTGGGAACTAACAAGGCTCCCCCGGTCTCAGGTAAATTCTCCCTCTGGTGGACCCGAATTTTGTAAGCTGTGTGCGTAACCAACCATGCCAAAAATCGGATCGAGACCTGCGGAATGAGTGCCACGATGTAAATCAGTACAGGGAGAGTCACGATGCCACACAGCAAAAACACATCACGAGCACTCAGGTGCAAATAGGGACTGCCAGCCAGCCAATACAGTCCCGACGTGATAAGCATGCCGCTGAAGGTGAGAAAATTGCAGGCTGCCAGGATCGAACCGCGATTTCTCCGCTGACTATAGCGCTGCATGTAGGCTGCCAACGGCACATTGAAGAGTCCAGAAAAGGTTCCCAACAAAAAAAGCAAGAATGCGGCACCGATGTAGCTCAGTGTCCAATGCTTACTTGGATCGTAGAGTTCCCCTTCCACGGTAAACAACATCACTGCGCTGAATGCCAACCCGCCAGCACCGAGCGGCAGGATTCCCAGTTCCACTCTTCCCGCCGACCACACACCTGCTAACACGCTTCCCAGTCCTACACCGAAGATCAATGGCACCAGTAGCATGGCTACTTGTGTTTGCTGCGTTGCACCACCCTGAAAGGCGAATTGGTCGATGTTCAATTGGGCCATCATCGCTAGCGACCAGAAGAACATAATTCCCAGCGCCACACGGAACATGGCGGGATCTGAGGCGAGTGTGGCCACATCTCGCCAAGTCTGCCGGGCGGCGTCCCATGGGAATTTTCTTCGCGAGTTAGCGACGGGAAGTCTGCGAATGAGCAAACTCGCTGCCAAACCTGCCGCAGCAAAGCCGACCATCACCAGTGCCGACAACCAGAGTCGTTCCTGTCCACGCACTCCCGTAGCGGTCGTGAGCCAGTTACCCGCTACCATGCCGATCGTGACGGCAATCACGGTGGTCAGTTCCAAGACACCATTGGCCGAGGAAATTTTTGATTCATGCAACATCTCGGGTATGCTACCGAGTTTAGCAGGTCCAAAAAGGGCGCTCTGAGCCCCCATCGCGGTGACCACGAGCATCATCAGTGAGACGCTTCCCAGATGGATGGCCAGCACAGCGGCGAGCATGATCGCAACCTCCACCATTTTACAGATTACGATCACCTTCTGTTTACTAAAGCGGTCGGCTAGATAACCCGAAGGAGCGGCCAAAAGCACGTAGGGCAGCACAAAAGCGGCACTTCCCAGGGCGAGAATCCAAGAGACACTTTCCTCTTGAACGTATTGCTTGCCGATGCCAATCACCAGCCAGCGGAGTATATTGTCGTTTGCGGCCCCCAGGAACTGGGTCACCAGCAGTCCGACAAAGCTCGACGACAACAGGCTGCGACTCCCCACGCCCGCGGAATAGTCAGATTCGCTCGAAGGCGTTGGGGTGGTCATGGAGTTTGCTGAGGTGTGCAGGATTGAGAATAAACTCTATTTTAGCTGGCGAGTAGCGGTCGCACCAACCGCATTTGTGAATGATCAATCATAAGGGGTATCGCAGCATACTGTATTTACCACATCGAGGCGAACGATAGCGTGAATTCGGACTTTCTCATCGATTTTATCACGGCCCTCTGGCTCGGTTTTATTGGGGCGTGCATCGGCAGCTTTCTCAATGTGGTGGCGTATCGCCTGCCAAGAGGAATCTCGGTCATTTGGAAACCATCTCACTGCCCCAAGTGCAACCACCCGATCCGCTTTCGGGACAATGTCCCGGTATTTGGCTGGCTGTGGCTACGCGGAAAATGCCGCGATTGCGGGGCACCGATCTCCCCTCGCTATGCGATCGTCGAAGCGGTGATGGGACTCGTTTTTGTGGTCCTTGCTTACACCGAGCTGTTGCGTGGCAGTGAGCTAACCAATTTCGCAGGTGCCATGGATGTTGTGTGGAATCCACAGTGGCAAGCGATCAGCGGGTATGTGTACCATTGCACACTCGCGAGCATCTTCATAGTGCTCCTCTTGATGCGGCTTGACAAAACGATATCTGTTCAGAGATTCTTCATCGGTACTGTGTTGATTCTGATACTTTGGCCCTTGGCTTTGTTCCTTTTCCGCGTAAACTAATGGCGAGACAAGTATCGTTCGCTGCTCCTGATAAACAAGGTGGAACACTGCAATGAATCACCATGACCGACGTGATTTCCTGTTGACCTCAGCGGGCTTAACTGCTGCTGGATGGTCAGTTTTTTCTGGTACGGCCTCAGCCGCAGAAGCTTCTGCGGCTGAGCCGCTCGTGCAAGCTGGTGACACGATTCTCTTCCAAGGGAATTCGATCACGGATGCGGGCCGCAACAAAGAGCAAACGGATCTGGTCAATCGGCAATCAGCTTTCGGCAATGGGTATGCCTGGATGGCGGCCTCGCAAATGTTGGTGAGTCGTCCCGAGGAAAACCTAAGATGCTACAACCGGGGCATTAGCGGGAACAAGGTTTATCAACTTGCCGAGCGCTGGCAGACGGATTGTCTTGATCTGAAACCCGACTTGTTGAGCGTCTTGATTGGGGTGAACGATCTGTGGCACAAGCTCAACGGGAAGTATGATGGCACTCCCGAAGTTTATGAGCGCGACTATCGCGAATTGCTGGCTCGCACGAAAGAGACACTTCCCCAGGTGAAGCTGGTCGTGTGTGAACCGTTTGTGCTCAAATGCGGGGCCGTGAACGACAGTTGGTTTCCTGAATTCGACGAATATCGCAGTGCCGCCCGGCGTGTCGCCGAAGCAGCGGGAGCGCGGTTTGTCCCCTTCCAAACCATGTTCGACCGGGCCGTGGAGTATGCACCGCCAGAGTATTGGGCAGCAGATGGTGTTCACCCAACGCCATTCGGAGCGGCGCTTATGGCTTATACTTGGTTGCAAACCGTGGGGGTGTGACTCGCTTGAGTTTTGCTGTAGGGATAAAAACCGCGCGCTTCCGACGGCAGCCGTTAAGGAAAAATAGTTGGCGATGCATTAACTCAAGCAAGGGCGTCAAGGACCAAATCACCAATCTCACTGGTGCTGTAACCCATCTTGCCGGCAGATTGGCTTTTCATCTTCGTGCCGGTCACATGCATGAGCGCACTCATCACTCGCTCGGCTGCGGCCGCCTGACCCAGTTGGTCGAGCATCATGCTCACGGCGTTGATGGTGGCGATGGGGTTGATCTTGCCGGTGCCAGTGTATTTGGGTGCGCTTCCGCCCATCGGTTCGAACATACTCACGCCGCCCGGCTCGGGATTGATATTGCCCCCCGCAGCGACGCCCATGCCACCTTGAATGATGCCACTCAAGTCCGTGATGATGTCACCAAACATATTCGTGGTGACAATCACGTCATAGAACTCCGGGTTCTTGACGATCCACATGCAGCAAGCATCGACGTGATTGTAGTCTGTTTCTACGTCGGGATAATCCGCCGCCACCTCGTTGAAAGCCCGCCACCAGAGATCGTGGCCGGTAGTCAGCACATTGGTCTTGGCAACGAGGGTGAGCTTCTTGCCTTTGGAATTATTTCGTTTTTGGGTGTATTCGAATGCGTAGCGAATACATCGCTCGCAACCCTTGCGGGTGTAGATAGCCGTTTGGGTGGCGACTTCGTTGGGAGTCCCCTTATGCATGAAGCCGCCGGCGCCGCAGTAAAGGTCTTCGGTGTTCTCGCGCACGACGACGAAATCGATGTCGTCAGGTCCTTTGTCCTTCAGCGGCGTTTCCACACCGGGAAATAATTTCACGGGACGTAAATTGATGTACTGATCGAGACCGAACCGGAGGTCCAACAGGAGCTTGCGCTCAAGGATACCGGGTGCGACGTCGGGATGTCCTACCGCACCGAGCAGAATCGCATCGAACTGACGAAGCTGATCGATCCCGTCGGCGGGAAGTGCCTCGCCCGACTTCAGGTAGCGATCACCACCCCAATCAAGTTCGGTAAGTTCCAATTGATCAGCAAAGCCCTCAATTTTCGCAACGGACTTGAGTACTTTAATACCTTCAGCCACCACCTCGGGACCCGTGCCATCCCCACCAAGAATCGCAATTTTCATCGACTACACCGCTATCATTCAAGTTAAGTTGAAAGCAAGAAACTACCCATTGTAGTGGAGAAATCGCGGGAGAGTAGGGGGGGAGTTTGCTTACGTGCAGGCTTCCAGGCGAGTTATGGCAGCCCCACGCCTAGCTGTGCATGCGAGGGAGCGGTTCGCGCTGGGCCATGATTTCCGCCTCGGCCTCATACAGCTCCGCCAGACGTGCCTCGACGACCTCATCGGCCGCAAAATGTTTCGCCAGCCTCGTGTAGGTCGCATGATGCCGGGCCTCGCTCTCAAACAGGCTGCGATAAAAGGTCGCCAACTCGGCATCGGCCACGTGATCCGCCAGGGCTTGAAATCGCTCGCAACTTCGGGCCTCAATCAGCCCTGCGACGAGCAAACGATCGACGGCCCGTTCGGGCTCGCACTTGCGTACTAGAGAATGCAAGCGGCTGCCATATTGGCTCGGCTTGAGTCGGCGGAATCGGATTCCACGACGATCCAGCACATCAAGAACCCTATGAAAATGTTCGAGTTCTTCATTGACGATTTCGGTCATCTCGCGGCAAAGCTCACGGTCTTCCACGTAATGAAAGATAAGATTCAACGCCGTCCCCGCCGCCTTCTTCTCGCAATGGGCGTGGTCGATTAACACTTCCTCAAGGTTTGCATCGACTTGGGCAAGCCAACTGTCGTCGGTCGGAGATTGAAGATGAAGCATGGTATGTTGACTAGTCGAGGTTAAATCAATCGCAGACGGCATGAGATACTTCGTCCTTGGCACATTTCCAAGCGACCATCCGCTGAAACAAAGTTGGGGCGATTCGTTTGACTCGCCAGACAGCCCGAACTCGCCATCCCAAAGCGACATGAAGCTTTTGCTTCTCCACTGCTTTGAGAGTTTCATGAGCTATTTTTGCGGCTGTTGTCGTGGAGACCGCAGTGTAATCTTGAGCGATTCGACGGAACAACTCGTCACTAAACTGGCCACGTTCAAGAAGTTGAGATGCAAAAAAGCCGGGAAGTACCACCGTGACGCCAATTCCCGTGCTGCGAAGTTCACCGAAGAGCGTTTCTGAAAAAGAGACAACCCCTGCCTTGGATACGCTGTAGGCTGCCATCGCCGGGGCACTGAGCAAGGCGGCGACCGAAGCGATATTCACAATCGCACCGCCGGGGGCGGTCTCCCGCATCCAGGGGACCATCGTATGGCAGCCGTTGATCACGCCAAAAAGATTGACATCGCAAACTCGGCGAAAATCCTGCAGAGATGCATCCCCGATTTTCCCCGCTGCACAGATTCCCGCGTTGTTGACGAGTAAATCCAGTCGGGGCCACTCGGCACGCAGTTTCTCGGACAACTCTTTCCAGGCGGCCTGGTCACATACGTCAAGCCGTTCGATTTGCCCACATCCGCCGGCACGTTCGATATCTGAGAGCGTTTCCTGAGCGCCCTCGAGATCGATGTCTGCCACGACCACATGCCAGCCTCGAGTCGCCAACAGTTGGCAGAATTCCCTGCCAAGCCCGCTGGCACCGCCAGTTACCAGAGCCAGTCGACGATAGTCATTTTCTTTCATTGCACCATGATAGCTGGATTTCCCAATCCGCGCAGGCAATTTCCCTAAACTGCCTATTACACTAAGTTAAGCTTTTTGGCATCGGGGATGACGTTCTTTAGATCGGTGTCGCAGAGTAAAGCAGTGCCCACTACAATCTGGACCCTTGGACGAAAAGGGCATTCCTCCAAGCGAGACTGCAACGCGAATAAACGTTGGATTATATTCTTGCCAGTTTTCCCCGCGAATTATCGAATTGTATTCATCCTGTGCGTCATCACTGGGCTGCTGACATCCAGTGAGCCGGTTGAGTTATGCGCCCAGAGCACTTCCCGCACAAGTAGCGAACGACTATTGCCCAGTACCGACGCCAAATCAGCCATTCGCCCCAGAGTTTCGCCTTTGCACAGCACATCTGGGGCAGATGCTTTTCGGCCAAGAAATCCGAAAAACTCACCAACCTCCGTAGTCGCAGGTGGGTTTTGCCTCGTGAGTTTGCACGATCAAAACAACTGGGTCCAAGGGGATCCAAAGATTCAACTCATCATCAATGACAAGCTTTACCTGTTTGCTGGGATTCGCCAACGCGATATTTTTGCCGCTGGCCCCGAACGGTATCTACCCGTGTTGAACGGCGACTCGGTGGTTGCTTTCGCCGAGTCAGGCCAACGAGCCTCGGGCAATCTACAATTCGGGCTGACCTACCGAGAACGACTCTATTTTTTCCGCAATGCGGATGAGCAAAGAGAATTCAAGACTCACCCAGAGCGCTATGTGAACGCCGATCTCGTTGAGGAGGGCAACTGTCTGGTCAGCAAAATCGACGAACAGAAATTGACACCTGGTCTGCCGGAGACGGTTTTGACCCTGGATGGCCTGCGTTACTTTTTCGCCTCGGCTCACCATAGACTACTATTCGTGGCGAATCCTCAAAGATACGTTGATTCAACGGATGCCACGTACCGCGATCTGCAAGTTCGAGCAGGTTCCGGCATAGATGGGAACCTCAATCAGCGTTTCACGGCGAATTCTACGAATGGAGGTAGTGCGACCACAACTTCACGGGATACGACTTCCGAGAAGGACCTGACTGATTCGGAACCAGATCCTTATACCCGACCGGCCGTTTCGGGATACTGTCCGGTTTCTATTCAAAAGCAAGGAGTCTGGGTTCGAGGCAAATCCAGGTTCAAAGCCGCCTATGATGGCAAGATTTATCACATGGCAGGCAGCGATGAACTGGCACTATTTCGTGGAAATCCCCAAGAGTTTGTGCCCGTCTTAGGAGGAGACAGCATTGTCGCATTCGCAGATCGCGCCCACCGAGTATCTGGGAGTGCCTATCAGCCGCTGATTGCTGGCGGCAGACTGTTCTTGTTTGCCGATGCCGCCGAAAAACAGGCTTTCAAGGACAATCCAGCACTCTACGAAAACGCCGATCTGGCCCTTAACGGAAACTGCATTGTGTCACTGTTAGAAGAACAGCGAGAAGAAACTGGTTTGCCCGCCTACGAAACGGTGTTCCAGGGCCTCCGCTATCGCTTTGTTTCGCAAGCCAGGATGGATAAGTTTCTTGCCGCGCCAGAGCTTTATGTGGATCAATCCGCAGTCGCCCAATAACCGCCCCGGGCGTGATCGAATTGGGCAGCGCGACCACGGCATTTTTCATCGATGTTGTCTGCTCGGTACACATCACAACCCAGAACCCAAGTCCGTACGGGCCACCCTGTAAGTGTTTCACCGTGCCAGGCACTCCAGCCGGACTTGGTGAGTTGCTCATCATTGCGGACCTCCCGCGCGAGATTCAAATCGACTAGCACGAGATCGGCATCATATCCCTCGGCAATTCGTCCTTTGCCCACGATGTCCCAAACTCGTGCCGGCGCGTCGCACATCCAATGCACTACTTGCTCCAACGTGCAATTTCCGAGGTAAACCTGATTGAGAAACAGCGCCAGGCTATTCTCTACGCACGGCATACCCGAGGGGGAGTCCGGATAGGGTTGCTGCTTTTCTTGTAGTGTATGTGGTGCGTGGTCCGTGGCGATCACCTGGATAGTGTCACTCTTTAAGGCCTGCCAAAGCTGTGCATTATCTTGTTCCGTCTTGACGGAAGGGTTTGTCTGTAACAAGGTACCCAGCCGCGAATAGTCACCCGAGTTCAATAATAAATGGTGGGGACATACCTCAGCCGTGACAAGCCCATCATGATCGGCCAAGAGTTCGAGCTCTGCACCTGTCGAAACATGTAGCACGTGAAACCGATGACGATGCCGACGCGCCAAATCGAGCGCCCGACGTGTGGCGGTAACTGCGGCAGCGACGTCACGAATCTTCGAGTGGTCTGCCACGTCGGTTCTTTCAGCGAACATCGCCATGTTGGCCCGAACTGTGGTCTCGTCCTCACAGTGGGCGGTTATCGGCAAGGTTGTCTCGGCGAAGATACGCTCCAAGACGTCTTGCGAATCGACGAGCAAGTCACCGGTACTTGAGCCGATGAAAATCTTGATACCAGGTGTGTCCGAGGCTTCACGGAGTTCCCTGATATTGTCGGGAGTTGCGCCGATGTAGAAGCCATAGTTGACCAGAGATTTCTCGGCAGCGAGGGCCTGTTTCTCTGCCAGGCGTTCCCTGGTCGTGGTTGCTGGCGCCGTGTTGGGCATCTCGAGAAAAGTCGTCACTCCCCCTTTGGCACATGCTCGCGAGGCGGTGCTAATGTCTTCCTTGTGAGTCAAACCGGGTTCGCGGAAATGAACCTGGTCGTCGATTACACCTGGCATCAAATGCAACCCGGTGGCATCGACCACTTCATCAGCGCGAGTTTGCACCGCAGGATCAATCGTGGAAATCAGGTCGTTCTCGACCAGCACGGCTACCGATTCAATGCCCGACGGCAAGACGACTTGCGCATTCTTGATGAGAGTTTTCATAGGAAGGGGCTTGGTGCAGGTCAGGATTCTCCGACATCGATAACCTACGTCGGGTGATGTCACTGGGTTCCTGCCTAACTGCTAGAATAAGAAAATAACGAAAGGAAGCATAGATGATGGCAGGTTTTCATCCCAGGCAACGCTGTCGCCGCGAGAATAAAATGTGGTAAAACTTAAGGCCCCGGCCTGGGTAAGTCGTCTTAATTCACGGGCCGGGGGCCCATGTTACCTCGATCTCAACGAGTTTCGGGGTAGGCTGAAAGTTCCAGTTCTTCTATCGCCATCTTCCTACCGCTTCAACCATCATGCTCTATTCCCCTCCCGAAATCCTGCTGATTGCGCTGGTGATGACCTTCGGAAGCGTAATTCAGGGTGCCGTGGGATTTGCTTCCGGCTTGTTGGGAGTCCCACTGTTGGTGATCTGTGGTTTCTCCCTACCGGAGGCGGCGATCATAAATCTCATCTCGACCAGTGTGCAGAACTTTACCGGGGCGTGGAAGCTGTGGGGCTACCTCGACATCCGCGAACTCATCTATCCAACTCTTATTCGCTTGCTTGCTATCCCATTGGGTACGGCTTCGGTTTCGTGGCTTGATGAACGGATCACAGCGGCACAGAGCAAACAATTGGTGGGTGGCTTGTTGCTCGTGGTTGTCGCCCTGCTGTGGTGTTTTAAGGTCAAGCGACGCGAGCGTCTCAATTACCTCTGGCAGACGCTAGCATTTTTCACGTCGGGCTTTCTCTTGGGATTCGCATCAATCGGAGGTGCCCCATTGGTCATTTATGTCAACTCGCTTACTTGGGGAGTGAATAAGTCTCGCGGTTTCTTGTTTTTTTGTTCGGCAGTAGGCCAACCACTTGCGATGTGGTTTTTCTGGCGGCAATTCGGCGACGTTTTTTGGACTTCTACGTGCTCAACGCTCGTCGTTCTCCCGGCTATTGTGGCAGGGCTTTGGATCGGTCTTCCTCTGGGGAACCGCCTGTCTCAGCCCGTATTCCGGACAATCACTTTGGGTCTGATTACACTGACCGCCATCGCGGCCATTATTTCTCCCTATTTCTACGATGTGTGAGTTATTGAGTTTTGGGCTCTGCTCGAATACAACGAGTAAGACACTTATTGGTCTTCAATTCTCTTGGGAGTGAACCATGTATCAAGCCGATGCCGCGCGCTACGCAAACATGACCTACCAGCGCTGTGGAAAAAGCGGCGTAAAACTTCCCGCCGTTTCGTTGGGTCTTTGGCATAATTTCGGCAGTGTCGACTCTTTTGAGACCTGCCGCGCTATCGGGCTCAAAGCCTTCGACATAGGAATTACCCACTTCGATCTGGCCAACAATTACGGCCCGCCACCAGGCTCCGCAGAAGAAAACTTTGGTAAGATTTTGCGGGAGGATCTCTGGACTTATCGCGATGAACTGATCATTTCAACCAAGGCGGGCTATTTGATGTGGGATGGGCCTTATGGCGAATGGGGCTCGCGGAAGTATCTGCTGAGCAGTCTCGATCAAAGCTTGCAAAGAATGGGGCTAGAGTATGTCGACATCTTTTATTCTCATCGGCCAGACCCCGATACCCCGCTAGAAGAAACGATGGGGGCGCTAGCTTCGGCGGTCGTTCAGGGAAAGGCCCTCTACGTTGGCATCTCCAATTATCCTTCTGAGATGGCTGCCGAGGCATGCAGACTTCTGCGGGAGCTCGGTACCCCATGCCTCATTCATCAGCCACGGTATTCGATGTTCGACCGCTGGGTCGAATCTGACGGCCTGCTGAACGTTTTGAGCCGTGAGGGGGTTGGCTGTATTACCTTTTCTCCCTTAGCCCAGGGAATGCTCACAGACCGCTATCTGGGCGGGATTCCCGACGATAGCCGGGCAGCGAAGGCCCACGGTTTTTTGCAACGTGAAGAAATCACGGCGGCAAGATTGAACCAAATAAGGCAGCTAAATGAAATGGCGAGTACGCGGAGACAAACGCTTGCCCAGATGGCGCTCGCCTGGGTGCTGCGAGACACTCGTATCACCACGGTGCTGATCGGCGCCAGTTCGGTAGCACAACTTGAGCAAAATCTAGGGTGCCTGGCAAATCGCACGTTCACGGCCGAGGAACTGGCAGCGATAGATGCGATTCTTGGTTAGAGGACAAACCAGGAAGTTCCCAAAACTATAGCAGTGTAAAAACCTATCCTGCCGCTCAGGCAGAGAACTCTCCCGCAAGCGAGAGAGGTATAGTAAAGAGACTCCCGATGTGAAAGACGTTGGTCACGTGCTTCGTTCTATGGAATTAACTCACGATTTAACCTCGAAATCTGAATCTGTGTGAGATAATTCTACGCGCAGCAAAAAGGCCGCCCTCTGCAGGGCGGCCTTTGGGGGAACAAGTATCAGACCGAGTGTTACTGAATTAGCGGCGGCGACTCGATGCAAGAGCAATCATGCTAAACATAGCAAGAGCCATCGAGGACGGTTCAGGAATAAAGTCACGATCGATACGAGTATCGATGTTGACATTGAACTGCTTTTTGACGATGTTTGCCACACTGCCCGCTTGGCTTAGGGCGAGCAAGGAATCATTCAGGCGGACAGTAATCTTGGTGGCTGCCGAGGTGACTGGGAAGCCAGCGTCAGTCAAGGCATTTTGGATATTGAAGCCGAGCTGATTGCTCCAATTATCTGCTGGCGGATCGCCTGGAAGCTGGAACATCGTGCTCGTCACACCGCTCAAGGTAATTGGAGCTATCGGAACACCGCTAACTTCGTCGATCCGAATTGAATTAACAATCAAGTTTGCGATGACTTTTGCCTGATCAGGAGCGAATCCAGCGAGGCTATAGTCTCCCCCTTCTCTAAAGCTGAGCATACCAATTCCTAGCCCTGGCTTGGAACGGATCATGAAAGAAAGGAAAGCATCGGTAACGTCGGCGACTCCACCGACTGAGGAAGCACCAAAACCCAAACTGGGATTTGGCAAAGGCACTGGCTCAAAAAAGCGAAGCTGGTTGCCAGCCACCACAGGAGTACCAAACAAAGGTACAGCATCGGTGTTCGAAGATTCAGTCACGCTGATGTATGTGACACCGCTTCCCATGAAATTGCCGTGATTGATCGTCCCGGCTTGGGAAACAACCGCTGCTGAAGCGATTAGCGCAACCGCTAAGAGCGCAGAGAGAAAGTTTCGAGTTGTGGTCTTCATTAGTTCAGTCCCCGTCCAGTTTTGTCGTTCGATGATTGTTTTAGTCGCTAACATCCTTGCGACGCGAAATATGCACAGCAGTTGTTCCTATATCTATCAAAACACGCCCCCGGAAAAGGAAATCTGCCCCGGGGAACTACCGCCGCTAACCTGTAATGTACACAGGTTTAGAACCTATGCAAGCTAATTTATCGGAATTTAGAGGAATATCAGAAAATATTATTCAAAATGCTGACCTACTCTTCATCGCGTCACTCCGGCACCAGGAGAAACAACTGGAAAATACCTCCTATGGGGGGGTGTCGCAAGCATCGATTTTCCTCAATGTCAACAAAGTCCATGTGCACACCTGTATTGATAAAACTAAAAATTGAGGCTTTTTGAGCCTCTTTCCACGCAAATCTC
Organism: Bythopirellula sp.; assembly: GCA_041738415.1. Taxonomy (GTDB): domain Bacteria; phylum Planctomycetota; class Planctomycetia; order Pirellulales; family Lacipirellulaceae; genus Bythopirellula. Next base: position 50,362 of record JBGSPU010000062.1, on the reverse strand, counting down.
TCGGCTTAGGAAGGTCAGAAGTAACAGCAAACCGCTCACCTGGGAACGGCGGCGTTGAAATAGGGTCCCAAAAACGGTTTATGAGCAGTTTTCAGCCAAGGTCGGTAGCATTACGAATCGGGACAACCTTAGTTGGTCACTTAATTCAAGCTTCCTGAATAGGGAGTGGACGCACGATAGCTTGAAGCTTGGGACCTATTTTACCTAGTCCACTTTTTTTACTTTGAGATTTCGACTCTGGCGTTGAATTGCGGTCCATCGTCACCCTCTTTATACTGCGGTCCCCTTCCATCACGCTGTCCACTGAATTCGACTCCCCGCCTATGCCTGCTCTCGAAGACCACTTCCCCCTTGCCGACGCGCAATTCCCTTTGTTTGTGGGCATCGATTTGGGAGGAACGAACATCAAACTAGGCTTGGTTGATGATTGTGGCCGGACAATCGAGTATCATTCAGTCCCTACCAATGTGGAACAGGGCCCCGAGCAGGCCGTTGCACGAATGGCCAGCGGTGTAACGCATTTGCTTGAATCTGCAGGAGTCGCTAAATCAGATGTTGTGCGGATCGGTCTGGCGACGCCCGGGCCGATGGATCTTGGGGCAGGCTTGCTGCTTACTCCGGGGAATCTCCCCGGTTGGTGGGATTTTCCTATTCGTGAGCGCGTAGCTGCCTCCTGCGGCTTGCCTGTTCGATTTGCCAACGATGCCAACGCTGCTGCCTATGGTGAGTACTGGCAGGGTGCAGGGGCCAACACTCACAGCATGGCGCTGCTCACCCTAGGAACAGGCATTGGTGGTGGCGTGGTCATTCGAGATTTATTGGTAGAAGGAGCTCATAGCTGCGGAGCGGAATGTGGCTTTATCTTGATTGATCCGCGACCCGATGCCCGTCGCGATTCGCTCAACAACACTGGCACACTAGAAGCCTATTGTGGCTCTTATGGTGTTGTGGGAAGGGCTACCGATGCCTTAACAGCGGGACGAGATAGCACGTTGGCCGAGTTCATCCAGTCGACCGATGCACTTACTCCGCTGGCTGTAGCCCAGGCCGCCGAAGCAGGCGATCCGTTGGCATTGGACGTTGTTTTGGATACGGCCCGCTATCTCGCCCTGGGGATCGGGACCTTGATCCACATCGTTGATCCCGAGTACGTGGTGCTCGGCGGTGCAATGAACTTTGGGGGAGCGGGGCACCCTTTGGGCGAACGATTTCTACAAAAAGTACGAGACGAAGTACGCCCCCGCCTGTTACTTCCGCTGCGCGAAGTCCTGCATATCGAGTTTGCTAAACTCGGCGGAGATGCGGGCTATATTGGCGCAGCCGGCTTGGCTCGACTTGAGCATCTGAAGTGTGGTGATGTTTTGGTACGCTAAGCCGCAAGATGCTGATCCCTTAATTCAATTAATTTTCCTCACAATTCCCCGCCATGACCTCGCCTCAGTATATTCGCAATTTCTCCATCGTGGCCCACATCGACCACGGGAAGAGCACGCTCGCCGACCGCTTGATGGAAATCACTGGCACGGTGAGTTTCCGCGAGATGAAAGAGCAATTGCTCGACGACATGGCGTTGGAGCGCCAGCGGGGGATCACGATTAAGTCGCATGCTGTGACGATGCACTACCAGCACCAGGGGCACAAGTATGAGTTGAATTTGATCGATACTCCAGGGCATGTCGACTTTCAGTATGAGGTGTCACGGTCGTTGACTTGCTGCGAAGGGGCTGTGCTCTTGGTGGACGCCTTTCAGGGGGTCGAGGCGCAGACGGTTGCCAATGCCTATGCGGCCATGGAGCACGATCTGGTGATCGTGCCAGTCATGAACAAGATCGATCTAACCCACGCACGGCCCGACGAAGTCCGCGCGGAGATGGAGCACACCTTGGCAATCCACCCCGAGGAAGTGCTGGGTTGCAGCGCGAAGACGGGCGTTGGCTGCAAAGAAGTGCTTGACGCGGTGATCGAGCGTGTTCCTCCCCCTCAGGGGGACCCTAAGGCAACCTTGCAGGCAATGATTTTCGATGCCGTCTACGACGAGTTTCGCGGAGCAATTACTTACATCCGCGTGATGAATGGCACCGTGAGTAAGGGGCAGCGGATCAAGTTCCTGCAACAAGGCACCGTGCATGAAGTGATCGAACTGGGCCATTTCTGTCCGCAACGAAAGGCAACTAATAAACTCGCCGCTGGGCAAGTCGGCTATCTCATTTGCAACATCAAGACGCTCGACAAGGTTCATATCGGCGACACCGTAAGCACAGCCACAGGTGAATCGGCTCCCAAGCTACCGGGTTACCGCGAACCGAAGCGAATGGTGTTTTGCGGGCTCTATCCGTCCGACGGCCAGGATTTCAAACAACTTCGTGAAGCGCTCGACAAACTGGTGATCAACGACCCCAGCTTTGAGTTCACCCCCGAGACGAGCGACGCCTTGGGATTCGGCTTCCGCTGTGGGTTCCTCGGTTTGTTGCACATGGAAATCATCCAACAACGACTCGAACAAGAGGCCGACATCGATCTGGTGCAGACTGCTCCGAACGTCACCTACGAAATCGTTACCAAAACCGGCGAGACCATGGAAGTCCACACGCCGCAAAACGTTCCCGATCAGGGGGAAATCGAAGAATTTCGTCAACCCATCGTGCGTGTAAGTTTTGTGCTGCCGACCGACTACATCGGCGGAATCATGAAACTCTGTACCGATCGTCGAGGGACTTACGTGCGGACCGAGTATCTCTCACCCACCCGTGCGATGTTGGTCTACGACCTGGCCCTGGCCGATGTGATTTATGACATGCACGACAAACTTAAGAGCACCACTCGCGGCTACGGCACGATGGACTACGAGCTGTTGGGTTACGAGCCAGGGGAGCTAGTGCGAATGGACATCCTGGTGAAAAACGAGCGGATCGATGCGTTGTCGATAGTTTGCGATCGTCGCGATGCCGATGTTCGTGGACGCGCGGTGATTAAGAAGCTCAAGCAGGAGATCCCCCGCCACATGTTCGAGGTCCCCTTGCAAGCGGCTATCGGCTCGCGCGTCATTGCCCGCGAAAACATCTCCGCGATGCGAAAAAACGTGACTGCCAAATGTTACGGCGGCGACATCTCACGCAAACGTAAGCTGTGGGAAAAACAGAAGGAAGGCAAGAAGCGAATGAAGTCCATCGGCTCAGTCGACATCCCCCAAAAAGCGTTCCTGGCGGTGTTGGAGACGGGCGAGGAAGAAGGGAAGAAGAAATAGGTGGATTGCCAAGTCAGAATTGCAGGTCTAACACTTTTAGATATTAATTACTTCGATCAGTTCGTATTCGTACTCGATCGGGCCAAGGATCAGATAGCTAACAAGGCGAAAGCTTAAGAATTTATTGAGATTTTAATGGCTCGTAGCAGCGATCAGATTCACTTGCGTGAGAGCGTACAACAGATAATGTTTTTGAATTCCAGCACTTCTCTTCATGCAAGAGTGGGGATGACAGGAGTTGAACCTGCACTCCCGAAGGAACTGGAACCTAAATCCAGCGCGTCTGCCAATTTCGCCACATCCCCTCTTACCAATTCTTCAGCACCAAAGTATAGTCGGCTGTTCCTCGGGCGGCTAGCCGTTTCTATTCATTGTCAGACGCGAAAAATCACTGCCTAAGAGCCAAATCATGAGCGCGGTTCCCCTTGATCTGAAGGCCTTTCGGGAGCAAGGTCGCCTGCGGGTGGTTTGGGGCGATGGGGAGTCAGATTTCCCATTCGTTTTTCTCCGCCGGCAGTGCCAGTGTGCCCATTGTGTGAACGAATGGACGGGCGCGCAGATTCTCGATCCTGCGTCAGTGTCTGACGACATTTCTATGGAAAGTATGGAGCTTGTGGGGAGCTATGCGGTTCGCATTCACTGGTCAGACGGGCACAATGCGGGGCTGTTCACCTGGGAGCGGCTGCGAGAACTGAGCCGGATGCTAGAGGGATAATTCGATACTAATCGAAGAGTTTCTCAAGCTGACGGCCATGCAGACTAACCGGACGATTTTATTCTTTGGTAGTTGTTCTGCGATTTTAAGTCGCAATTCGTACCAAGACGAAAAAAACCTTGCCTGTGAGAACGGAAGGAAGTTGGTCAAGTTTGCTTATTCCAAGAGCGGGCTGTTCCCTGATTTCGCTCGACCAATTTTATAGTATGCACGCCACTCGGCGCACAGACCCTTATCGCTCAGTGGCCATAAGTTTGGCGAGTTGTTGTAATAGCATTTCTTGCGATTCTGAATCCGCCGAAACGATAAACTCGCGCTCACTCTCCCCTAAGACTTCGATCTCTACCGTCAACCGCTCTGTTGGCAAACAACTTTCAAAACGGTCAGCCCACTCGACAAAAGTGATGCCATTACCTGAAAAATATTCCTCGGGGCCGAGTTCTATCAACTCATCTTCATCGCGGAGCCGGTAGGTGTCGAAGTGATAAACGGGTAAACGACCCCCAAGATACTCGTTCACCAGGACGAAGGTGGGACTGGTGATCGCTTCGCGGGGGTTGCCTAGTGCGGTGGCCACTGCTTGAACTAATCGCGTTTTGCCGGCGCCCAAGGTTCCCACAAGTCCCACAACGCTGCCCGGCGGCAACTGATCTGCAAGCTTTCGGCCAAGCCTGTCGGTGTCGACCTCATCCCGCGCGATATAGCGAAACTCGCTCACTTGATTCCCTCGTGCTGATAACCGGTGGGCGAAAGAGCCGTCGGCGTCCCATCAGGTGCTGTTTTCCACAGCCCAGGTTTGTCGATGAACTCTCCGATGCAGGTGATTGGCACGGCAAGCGGCTGCGCAGCAAGTAGGTTTGCCGCAAACGCTGGTGGTACGGCCAATAGGAGTTCAAAATCTTCACCATCGCCCAACGCATGTTCGAGGGAAGTTTTTCTGGTGGTGTGACTTAAGCGGAGGGCGGCTTCAGATATTGGGATCTTCTCCAATTCCAACACGATCCCCAAGCCACTCGCTGTTGCCAGCCTCGAAGCATCCAGTGCTAGCCCGTCGGAGATGTCGATAGCGGCGTGTAATTCATATTGTTGGTGTAGCAGAAGGGCTTCCGCGACTCGCGGCTCAACTTCCAGGTGTCTTCCCAAGATGCTGCCTCCTAGGTTGCCAGTAACGAGTAATTGGTCGCCAATTTTCGCACCGGAACGACGCAGCGGACCTTGAGGAGTTGACTCCCCAATGGCGGTAATGCTGATCGCCAGGGCACCATCCCAGGAGTTGGTGTCCCCCCCCGCGATTGTGACGCCATGGATTTTGGCGAGGGGCAGCATCCCTCGATAAATTTCAATTGCCAGTTCCAGGGGAGAGAATCTCTTAGTCCCAAGGCGCGGTAAGGCTAACGACACAAACGCGGCAATCGGCTGCGCAGCCATCGCGGCCAAGTCACTCAAATTGACACCCATTGCTTTATGGCCAACTAAACGAGGATCGACTTCCTCCAACAGAAAATCGACGCCATCGGTGAGCATGTCAGTCGTTACCACCAGAGGCCTGTCGCTCAACTTTAAGACAGCGGCGTCGTCACCCAGCCCAATCTCGAAATGATTGCTCGGGGCCAAGTTTTCGTTAAGCCAGTTGATGAGTTTCGCTTCGAGTGACATGGATGCAATTCTCGCATTCACAAAGTGCGCAAACTACCCAAACCAACAAAATTAGGTGGATTTACTGCGGATTATTGGCAGTCAACCCTTCCAACTGCTTGCAAACGGCATAGAGCAATATTACCGTGACGCATAGTGGGGCGAGCGAAACGCCTTTTAGTTTTCGCAACATGCTTTTATTCTCGGCTAAACGTTCTGCTTTGCATAGCCAGAGAATAAGCAAGTGAAAGGGACTTCACCCCTCGTGTTGGTCGTTTCCCGAAAAGTTGGCGAGCGAATTTTGATCGGCGACGAAATTGTCGTCACCTTGATCAAAGTCAGCAGTGGCGGAGTCCGCATCGGCATTGAGGCTCCCAAGGAGTTGTCGGTGGTGCGCGAGGAACTCGCTATTCAACTCCGCCAGGCCGAACAATTGGCCATCGAGAACGCGCGGCAATTGACTGCTGACGGCGAATCGTGAACCCAAATGCCCAATGTCCTGCCTCAATGACCAACTAATAGAAGTGTCCGCCCCTAACTTGGTCATAGTGCCTTCGTCGTTGCTTATTTCACTATCGGAGTCTCATCGGTAGCTGGTGATTCTTTTTTCACCGTTCTTGATTCCACTTTCTTCTTGACCGTACGGGGGGTCACGGAGAGTTGATTTCTCACATCGACAACCGCCGGGCCGCGAACCGTGTCGAGTGGACCGACTTCCGCAACACAAGCCCGCAGTCGCTCGAGTTTTGCCGTAAAGTCATCTTCTCCTGGGGGTGCCTGGACAGGTGCCGCTCCCCAAACGATCCGTGTGCCGCCGCGGGTCATGAGGTCGTAGACATAGTAGCGATGCTCTTCGAGTATCTCAGGCCGTGTTGAGGGCAGAATATCGACTAACGAGAGCTGTTCCCAGACGTCTGACAAGCGGAAGGCCAGGTCTGCGGCACCTATCACGCGGGGATCGTCCCAACGTTGTCCGACAGGGGGGCGTTCCACCACGTTTTGGATGCGCGGTAGATAGCGTTTGTAAACCTCGGGAACATCGTCGGACGGTAGGTGTACGGCATGGTGGTCCACGGGCACCAGCAACATTCCCTGTGGACTCGACATCTCGACAACGGCAATTGGTTTTCGATAAGTGACCTCAACATGGACACCGTCCGGTGCGAGCTTTTTTATCTTCTCGACGGACGCAATCCAGGGGTGCAAGACAAAGGCATCTTCGATCACACTCATGAACGAATCGTCGAGGGTGGAGAGACGACCATCAAGGCCCGTATTTCGGATCACTTCGGCGCGGACATCGGCTGTGATCCACTCGGGCGGTAGTGTCACGGTGATTCGTTGGGCGGTCAAAAGATAAGGGGGGCGATGGATGATCGAGGGCGCGACACGCTGCCAGACCCCGTTCATCCCCCAGCCCAAGAGACCTACGACCACCAGCGCGATCACGACATGCAACCGCGGCCTGAATAGCGTCTTAGCTCGATCCGCGAATGAACGAGAAGCCGCTGGTAGGACAGATTTGGAAGGTTTTCTTTTTTTCTTGACAGTGGCCACTCGAACACCTCCTTGCGCTCGGTCGCTTGCAGCAGAAATCACCAGATTTCCAGCTCGGTTTCTAACTCCACGCCCAGTCGCTCGGCGACTCTGCTACGAATCGTGTCGATCAGCCGTAGCACGTCTTGGCTTGTGGCACCCTCGCCGGCAACGATAAAGTTGGCATGGCGCTGGCTCACTTCGACAGCTCCCACGCGAGTTCCTTTAAGACCTGCCTGATCGATAAGCATCCCGGCGCTCATCCCCCGCGGATTCTTAAATACGGATGCCACGTTTTGGTGGGAGAGAGGTTGTCCTGCCTTTTTGACGATCCATTGTTTCTGCATCCGCTTGGTGAGTTGCTCGGGATCATCCTCCTCGAGCAGGAAATCCGCGCTGAGAATCACTAATTCGTCCAGGCTGCTCTGCCGGTAGGCGAATACCAGATCCTCGCGATCTCGCTGAAAAAGTTCTCCAGCGCGCGTCATGACAGTTGCCCGACAGGCCCATTGACCAATGTCTCCCGCGCGGCTGCCCGAGTTGCCGTGCAAGGCCCCGCCGATGGATCCGGGGATACCAACCAGGGGCTCTAACCCCGCCAGTCCAGCCCGCACCGACTCACTAATCGCGTGGGCCAACTTAGCTCCGCCTCCGGCGGTGAGTTGATTACCGCGAATATTTAACTCGGCGAAATCCCCACTGGCCAAGCTGAGCACCATGCCGGGGACGCCGTCATCCCGAACCAAGACGTTGGAACCTCCCCCCAGGATGCGAATAGGAACTTCTTCCTCGCGGCAACGGCGAACCAAGGCTGCCAACTGGTCGACCGACTTAGGTTCGGCAAAAAATGCAGCGGGGCCACCTATCTTGAGCCAAGTACGGTGAGCCAGAGGCTCACTCGTTCGGACAATTTTCTCGAAACCACTTACCAGTGTCATTGCAGATTAAACCTTAAAAAAGCTGATATCATGGTGACTTATTTGCCGCCAGTCGTCAATTCGTACCTGGAAGAACTCTTCCCGAAAGTCACAAATGCTGTACAGCTTCCTTACTATCTTCGGCAACAAAGGGAGTTTCGCATAAAACTTGCCTGGTCTGAAACCGATCAGGTAATAACAAGGAACAGAAATTGGCTGAAATCCTCCTAGATATTGTCGTTTCTCCTCAAGGTGGGATGAAAATCCGGTTTCAAAAGGTTCTGGCTCTCATTCTGGAGGTCCCGTGCCTGGGGCTTGAAGCCCCCGTCGCATTGTTGATAAAAGCCCTCAATCGCACACCGCTTCCCATTGCCGAAGGGCTTCGTAGCACGCCACAGCGGCGGCGTTGGATAAATTCAGGCTGCGTACCTCGGGTCGGGTCGGGATCCGCAAGCAGCGGTCCTCCCGGTTGTCTAGCCACTCGGTGGGTAGACCATGGGATTCACAGCCAAAAACGAGTGCATCCCCTCTCTGGTATCGCACTCCGGTGTAGCTCTGGGGAGCCTTCTTGCTGAAATACCAATGGCGGGATTCCGGAATCTGAGCGGCAAGCTGTGGCCAATCATCGACGACTTCCCACTCGAGATGCTGCCAGTAATCGAGCCCTGCGCGTCTCAAATAATAGTCATCGATTCGAAACCCCAATGGGCGCACAAGCCAAAGTTTCGCACCGACGGCAACACAGGTTCGCCCTACGCTCCCAGTGTTGTACGGGATCTCGGGCTGATGGAGCACGACGTGAAGTTTTGGCTCGTAGGACATTGCCGAAAACTCTGAAAAAAAACTTCCGAGTTCCGAAAAAGGAAATGACTCGATGGGTCAGAGGTAATCTGCTATCTTATCCACCTCGTTGGTATTTTGTCTGCCCATCCTGCCTCTTGAAATTCTATTCACATAGGAGCTTTGCCCATGTCCCTTGGTATTGCCATTGTCGGCACCGGCATGATTAGTCAATTTCATGCCCGCGCAATCGCTGAAGTTCGCGGCGCGAAGCTTGTCGCCTGTTGTGACCGAGTGGCAGAGAGAGTCGAGGCATTTGCCAGTGAAGTAGGTTGCACTGCTTACAGTAACTTGGACAAAATGCTCGCCGATCCGGCAGTCGATGCCGTAAGTGTGGCAACTCCTAGCGGGGTCCACATGGAACCAGCAGTTGCCGCAGCGAAGGCTGGTAAACACGTGATTGTCGAGAAACCTCTGGAGATTACACTCCAACGTTGCGACCGGATCATCAACGCTTGCGAGAAACACGGAGTCAAACTATCAACGTTCTTTCCATCTCGGTTTCATGACTCGTCTGTAAAAATGAAACGTGCGGTCGACGAGGGGAGATTTGGTCGGCTAACACTTGGCGATGCTTATGTAAAATGGTTTCGCACTCAGGAGTATTACGACAGTGGTGCCTGGCGTGGGACTTGGAAGCTCGATGGCGGCGGGGCACTAATGAATCAAGCTATTCACACAGTCGATCTGCTCACTTGGCTGATGGGCCCTGTGGCAGAAATTCAAGCACAGACGGCTACCTTGGCCCACGAGCGAATCGAAGTCGAAGACGTAGCCACCGCCACATTGCGATTTACCAACGGAGCATTGGGCGTCATCGAAGCGAGCACGGCGGTATTTCCAGGCTACTTGAAGCGGATCGAATTGCATGGCGATCAGGGAACTGCTGTCTTAGAAGAAGAAGATCTCAAGGTGTGGGACTTTGCCAAAAAAACGCGCGCTGATGCTGCAATTCTCAAAGCGATGAAAAAAAGCCGCAGTTCCGGCGGCGGGGCTGCCGACCCCTCAGCCATCGGCCACCATGGCCACACCGCTCAGTTTCGAGATTTCGTGAGTGCTATTTCCAATAACCGCACTCCTGCCGTTGATGGACTGGAAGGGCGACGTTCGGTGGAAATCGTGGTGGCAATCTACAAAGCGGCCAAGTCAGGTAAAACGGTCAAGTTGCCGCTTTAGTTGTGGAGTGCTGATGACTGGTGGGACGCCTCGCTCTATTGGTTCAATCCTGAAGAAGTTGATCGTACTGATTGGCTCATGTGATTCACGCCGTTGGAGAAGCTTCATAAACAGACAAATCAAAGTCGTTCATTTTCTTGCCAATATAAACACTTCCCACGAGATCGCCACTCACATTTACAGTCGTTCGCGCCATATCAAGTATCCGATCTATCCCGGCGACAAGTGCAAACACTTCCAGTGGTAGTTCAAGCGTTGCAAGAACGGTACTCAGCATGACCAGGCTACCTCCCGGAACCCCCGCAATTCCGATTGACGTGATGGTGGCGACAACAACCAGTTCGGCACAGTCCGCAATCGAAAGTGTGATACCAGCCAATTGTGCAGCAAAGACAGTGGTGATACCCAGGTAGATTCCAGTTCCATCCATGTTGATCGTAGCTCCCAGCGGCAAGACGAAGCTGGCGGTCGAACTCCCGACGCCAAGGTTTTCCTGAGCGCATTTGAGGCTGGCAGGCAATGTGGCTGAACTCGATGTCGTAGAAAATGCCACGATTTGTGCATCCAAAATGCCGTAAAAGAAACAGCGAGGGTTGAGTTGAAGAAAGTAACGAATTAATCCCCCATAAATTACAATCACGTGAAAGATACAAGCTGCGTAGAAGACCGCAATCAAAGAAATCAGCGAACCGATTGCCTCAATACCGTAGGATCCAATTGTGACTGCGATCAAAGCGAATACCCCAAAAGGAGCCAGTTCCATCACAATCATAGTCACTTTGAGCATGGCATCTGCGAAGGATGAAATGGCAGAAGCTATTGACTGTCCTTTTTCTCCACAGATGAGTATTCCCGTGCCAAGAAGTATGGAGAAGAATATAATTTGGAATACATTTCCTTCCGCTAGTGCCGCAAATGGATTGGTAGGAATCACGCTCACAATGCTTTCGACAAAGGACTGCTCTTCGAGAATTATAGGCTTTTCAGTTTGAAGTGCTTCGTCGGCAAGCGGAAGTGAGGGAAGCAAGGATGCGGCCCCAATACCTATCAGAATTGCAATCGCGGTAGTGCAAAGATAGAAGACAACAATCTTTGCGCCCATGCTACTCAGCTTCCCAAGGTCACCCATCGAGACGATGCCGGTGACTATCGTCGAAAGTACTAGTGGAGCGACAATCATTTTGATTGATCGCAAGAAGAGGTCTCCAATTGGTTGGAGGACCTTGGACTCATCCTGGAAGACCATACCACAGAGAGATCCTAGGAAGAGTCCTAGAAGCACCCTCTTCCACAATGCGCTACCGAACCACAAAGCAAGTAGTCTCTGGATAGTCACATTGGAACCTTTTGGCTTGATAGAAAGCTACAGAAACTTAAGAAAGGTAGCTAAAAGCCAATTCATTCGCCTCAGGGAATCTTTGGTGACCCTATGATTCATTTGTGGATTCTTGCAATAGGAGTGTTTTTTTGACCCGCATGCGAGGTGATTCGTTTGGTGGGGGAGCTATATTTTCAACGGACATGAAAGCAATTCTTGTAGTAAGAGTACTCAGGTTGAACATTCCGCCGGGAGACCTTCACCGAGCGACTGCTTAATCGCCCGCACCACCTCTACACTGGTAACACGTCGGCTCGTGCCGAATGCGACCTGTTCTCCCACCTGACCATACGCGATTTTAGCCGCCATGGAGTGCAACTCCTTGACCCTAGTGGCACTTGCAATCTGGTGGGCATTCGAGGAATCCACTCCCGCGCCAGGCAGCACAATAATTCGAGACTCTGCGCGATCAGAGAGTTTTCGAATCAGCGGGATGCCCTCTTCGGCAGTGGATGCTTGCCCCGAGGTAAGGAGTCGATCAAAACCCATTGAGACGATTTCGTCAAATGCTGCAATAGGATTTTCGACAATGTCGAACGCGCGATGAAATGTTGTTTCCAATGAATCCGCTGCTTCCAACAGTCTTTGACAGTGTTCGAGATGGATATGTCTTGAATTCGTAAGTACACCAAACACGACACCCTGAACACCGATCGCATGGGCGATCTCGATATCCCAGAGCATCGCGTCGATATCCTCTTTACTGTAAACGAAGCCACCATCGTGAGGCCGAATCATCATCATGACAGGCAATTGAACTTCATCAACACATTGCTTTACCAGTCCGTAACTGGGAGTCGTGCCTTCCGCAGCCAGCGAACTGCAGACTTCCAATCGGTCAGCCCCACCTTTCTTAGCAGCGAAGGCTGATTCAAGCGAATCAATGCAGACTTCTAACAAAATACTCATATCACGTTTAAGCCTTGGGAATTGAAACGGTCGAGAACAGCTCCATTCGAACCAACCGAATTCGAAATGGCATAGGAAAATTACTCTCTGGCAATTCCAACGTAGTCGTCGAGATCTGGCACGAGTGAATCGGCCACGTAGTTGATAACGCTGGCGATGGTTCCATCCAACTCGCCGCCACTAGCATGAGCGAATTTACAGGCTGTGAACGACGGCTGCAAAGTGTACTGTTTAGTTTTTTCAACGAGCAAATCAAGCAAGTGAGGGAGTTCCCTAAAACATTTGCCATAGATGTAAAACATCCCAGGATTAAAGATGTTGACGACGCAAGCTACACCAAGTGCTAAATACTCGCACATTTGGTCTAGCTCTTTTAGGACTCGCTTGTCATGAGACTTTGCCAGCTCTATGATTTCATCCAATTTTACTTTTCGCCCTAACGCGAAAGAAGTTTTTGCAACTAATGCCCACTCACTGGCAACGGTTTCTAGGCATCCCTTTTTTCCGCAATGGCAGATGGGTCCGTCAGTTACGATAGAGATGTGCCCAAGCTCCCCCGCAAATCCGTTGTTTCCTGTCAAGAACTGGTTATTGACCGTCATCCCTAAGCCAATTCCTTCAGAGTGATCCAGCATAGCGACGTTGGTGACAGAATCTCCGTTCGAGTGTAGCAAACGCTCAGACAAGGAGAAAGCATGGGCATCTCGCAAAATTAAACATTCAACGCCCAATATCGCCTGAATATCCTTACCAATTTGCTTTCCATTGAGTATCGGCAGGTTAGCTGAGAGAACAACCCGCTGCTCCTGGTAATCAACAATACCTGGTATGCAAATTCCCAAACAAAGTGTCGATTTCTCACCCTTAAGCATGAGATCCTTGGCTACTCGGGTAATGTTCACAAGAAGCGAATCGTAATCTGATGGGGTTACGAAACTCTTCAAGTGACCTTGAGAAATAACACCATCCAGACCCGCTGACGCCACTACACACTCGGTGTCGCTAAGAGTGATCCCTATGACCTGAGTATCATCGGTAGCTAATCGCAAGCGTTTCGCAGGTCGACCCGGACCCGAGGGCGACTCCTCAATCTCCTCCAAGATTTTGGAGTCAAGCAGAGACGATACTGCCTTGTTCACGGTCGGAAATGTTATGCCTATCGACTTGGACATTTCGGCACGAGTCAACGGGCCTCTATCCCGAATTAACCTCATCACGAGACGCTCATTAATTCTACTGAGTAGCTTCGGCTGGATTGGAGAAAGGCTCTTCATAGTAAATTGGCGTCATTAATCAATTGTTTTTATGTTGTCTTATAGATATGGTTCGGATTAGATATTGTTCGGAAAAACCGGTTCTAGAGGTTGCTTGATTCGTTCGGAATTCCTAATTAAAGCGTGTCTGTTGAGTAAGTCGTAGAAATTCGCTCTCTGTACAAACCTGAAAACCCTTTTAAACCTAAATAAAGTGTTTAAGGATTTCGGTCGTAAAGTCACGATCATCCTTGGTAGAATATTGTTCTACATGGAAAGCCCCTATTCAGTGGCAATCAATTACTATATACCATTAAATTAATCTTTCCCCTTGCTTGCGTCAACTGAGGTGGACCCCAAAACCTGAACGGGCTGACCGCAGTTCGGGTCAAATTTGGATTCAGGGGCCGTTCTGATACCGATCGCTTTGCGACTGATTCACTTCTCGCATGAACAGAAGGCCTTATTGGGCGATGTCTCCATTTAGGGGAGCAGATTCTTGAAAGGACCGATTCAGTGGAAATGTTCCGTATTTTCTTCGTTGCGACCGCTGCGACGACACTGGTGGCTACTCAATTGGCAGCCCAAACTGAAGAGGTCGAGCAACCTGTACGACCTGTTGTTATTTCCACTTGGCAGCATGGGTTGGCGGCCAATGATTCAGCTTGGGATATTTTAAATTCAGGTGGACGCGTTCTTGATGCTGTTGAAGCGGGGGCGCGTACGTCTGAGTCAGACCCAAACGTAATGACAGTTGGCATCGGCGGGCTTCCCGACAGGGAGGGCTATGTTACGCTCGACGCCTGTATTATGGACGAACATGGAGCCTGCGGTTCAGTCGCTTTTCTGCAGCATATCGAGCACCCTGTGTCCGTTGCGCGACGTGTGATGGAGCAAACTCCCCATGTCATGCTAGTGGGGAAGGGGGCGCTAGACTTTGCCTTGGCAAGCGGATTCAACAAGAAGGAATTGCTCACTGATAAGGCGAAACGAGAGTGGGAGAAGTGGCAGACAAATCATCCTAAGGCAGTGAAAGAACGACAGGTTAATGTCGAAAACCACGACACGATCGGAATCGTCGCAATTGATATACAGGGGAATCTAGCCGGAGCCTGTACTACCAGTGGCATGGCCTGGAAACTCCACGGAAGAGTTGGAGACTCGCCCATCATTGGCGCTGGATTGTACGTTGACAACGAAGTGGGCGCTGCAACGGCGACCGGAGTTGGAGAGGCGGTGATGCGTGCCGTGGGCAGCTTTCTTGTCGTGGAACTCATGCGACAGGGCCACTCGCCTCAGGAAGCTTGCCGAAGAGCAACTGAAAGGGTCATAGAAAAAAATCCCGATTGGCGAAAACTGCAAGTGGGATTCATCGCACTCGACAAGTCGGGTCGGGTGGGTGGCTATGCAATTCAACCTGGCTTCGATTACGCGGTCTACGACAAAGTGGGCGGAAATAGGATGGTAAAATCCAAGAGCCGTGTTGCAGAGTGAAATGGGGAATAACAGGCAGTTATTGTTTTCCAGCAGCATTAGCTTGCCGGAAATCATGGGTTCTGTTCCATAACCTTACCTCGGAATTCCGGCTCTTATATGGCACATTGGAAAGCTGGCAAAAAATTGGCGAACCCAGCGAAAAATTACTTGACAAGGCTCTTGGAACAGAATAATATGTGGTTTATTAAACGGTTTTTAGTAATTGATTCGTGGTGATTTTTCAGCCATTCTTCCAACTAGGCGTTGTGCGTAGCACGTGAAAGCCGGTAGCCATGGCATTCAAAAAGAAATCTTGCGAGCGAACAAGCTTTAGCGGTTTCACCTTGGTAGAACTTTTGGTGGTGATCGCAATTATCGGCATTCTTGTCGCCCTTTTGCTTCCGGCCATTCAGGCGGCACGAGAGGCAGCTCGTCGCACCCAGTGCATAAATCAGCTCAAGCAACTCTCACTTGCAGCGTTAAATCACGAGTCTTCACAAGGTTTTCTCCCCTCGGGTGGATGGGGTTACAAATGGGCTGGCGACCCTGATCGCGGTTTTGGTGGGACGCAGCCCGGCGGTTGGGCTTTTTCCCTGCTCCCCTTCATGGAAGCAGGCAGTGTGCAAGCCATAGGTGAAGGCTTGCCCATTGCAGAGAAGAGAGATGCCTTGTTGAAGCAAAAGATTACACCGATTCCAATGTTCTACTGCCCTAGCCGTCACGCGCCAGCACTGGGCTACGGTAGCGAGACTTCTCATAATGTTAATCAAGCGGCGGGTGGATCATTCGTCGAGTTGGTGGCCAAGTCTGACTACGCTGCCAACGGTGGGAATAAGTTGCCAGGGAGGGGCGGAGCCAATTTGGGTGCAGGTCCACCTTTCCAGTGCCTTGTTACCTACCCAGATTGTACCGGACTTCATACGCAAGAAACAGCATTCGAGAGCAATGGCGCAGTAGTGCCGCGATTCGGAGTAAGATTGCGCCAAGTCACGGATGGCTCTTCAAATACAATGCTGTTCGGTGAGCGTTGGGTACATATCTCCATGCATGATCTCGATCATGGCATTGAGGTAGACTACGACAACAACTCCATGTTCCAAGGTTGGGATTGGGATACGATTCGTTGGGCAAGTTCCTATGAGGAATCTGACGGGGCCCTGATAGGAATGCCATGGCCCGACTCTCAGGGAGACACGGGGAGACGAGGGCCTATTCCAATCGCCAGTTTCCGCTTTGGATCAGCCCACCCAAGTGGGGTAATTGCCTCGAAAATCGACGGCTCCGTAAGTACATTTTCGTTTGACATTGATTTCATGGCTTGGAACCACTTGGGGGGACGAGACGAAGGTGGTTTTTAACGGGTGGTTCGTCTTCCCACGGAACGAAACAGAGGCAAAGAAGTAACGGCAAGCAGTGCCTTATTGATGCAATTCGCCTCCTCAAAACGATTTGCTAACATTTTACAATTTTTCTGGGTTTTCCATTGACAAGGCATTTTGAAAGCGGTAAATTCCGAATATTCAAATGATGTTTAATAAATACTAAGTCCCCACGGATTTGCTTTTCTCGTTCCCCGCATTCTCATAAGAGGTATTTTGAAATGACTTCGGCTTCTGTACGTCGCGTGCGATCCGACGATGGGGGTTTTACCCTTGTCGAACTTTTGGTGGTGATTGCCATCATCGGTGTACTCGTTGCATTATTGCTGCCGGCCATCCAGGCGGCGCGAGAGGCGGCCCGCCGAACGCAATGCAGTAATCAGATGCGCCAGATGTCGCTAGCGCTGCAAAACCACGAAAGTGCTCGGAAGATATTTCCCAGCGGCGGTATTGATCCCTGGCCGCAAATCGAAGACTACGCTTCAGGTAGCCAGCCATTCGCCGCTCCCAAGCAGGGCCTCAGTTGGGCATTTCAGCTTCTGCCGTACCTTGAACAGAACGCTGTCCACAATTTAGTCGACTCTGACCAGCTTCCCCTTACTCCGGTCAACCTCTACTTTTGTCCCTCTCGTCGAGGGCCTACGCAGAGTCTCGTACCTGGTCTGGAAGGTCGTTGGTTGATGGATTATGCCGCCTTGGTTGGAGCAGGGGCACGTAATACGATCGGGGACAATACCGGAGGGCTTTGGTTCGCAGGACTACGAACCTTACCTCTCTATGAAGCGGCTTTAGCCAGTGGTGATTCATGCCGCGACATTCTCATGTGGGGAGGTGATGGAAACGGCCACTTGGAGAATTCCACAGTTACTTATAACGGATCTCCGACGAAACAGATATTTCCCACCGAGGGAGTGATCGTTCGTAGTAGCTACTTCGTGGCAAACGGTACCGGTGCTTCGGGTAGCCCGGTAGTTCACAATCTGGGGCTCCCGAATCCGACCTCTTTTAAGCAGATAACGGATGGTGCCAGCAATACAGCGGTACTGTGCGAGAAACGAATCGCTGCTGAACTTTATTTTGCAGGGGGTAGTCGACTTGATGACGATGCTGGCTGGTCTGACGGCTGGGACTTCGACACGCTGCGATTGGCTTACTGCCAACCGACTTCTGATTCGGGGACAACCAAAGGGGCTGGCGGAAGTTACATGAGTGCCGGTTCTGCCCATACGAGTGTCTTCTTTTGTGCCTTTGCTGACGGTGCAGTGCATGGTATTAGCTATGATGTGGACCTCGAAGCCTTCAATAAAATGGCTAATAAGTCTGACGGCGAGATTTTAGACTATGATTTTTGATTGTGTTTTTCGGATTACCACTATTCTTCAGTCGGGTTCGTATTTAGAGTCAAATAGTCGCTGTTTAGCAAAAGCTATATTTCTTATGCAAAAGCAGGTTGTGCCATTTGAATATCCACCTTGTCATCGGTAATAGCATTTACTTTTCCCCCATTTTCTTTTTCGATAACGTTTACTTTTTTTAGATCACAGGAGCTACAACCATGAAACAGTCCATTTTTGTTCACGCAAGTCTGGTGGCCAGTTGTCTTTTCTGCATGAGCGGAATTGCTTCAGCCGACTATGAGTCGGCCGTCCTGAGCCTTAGTCCCTCGCACTACTGGAAACTTAATGAAACAACCGTTGACACCGTTACTCCCTCGGTAATCGACTCGGCTGGAAGCATCACCGGCCAACACGCGGGCTTTTTCGATCCTGGTGAAGGTGAAGCCGGAGTTCCTGGTCCACCCGTTGATATCAGCCCCGGAAATGTGGCGTTCTTTGCCAACAACATTGCTTCGATCGATCTAGGCCCAGGGACTGCTTTGGCCGCTTCCACCATGACTTTTGCGGGCTGGTTCACGGAAAACGGCAGCGAAGGTGGCGATCGTCTCTGGACGAATAACCAAACGGACCCCAATACGAGTTTCCAGATTTTCTTCGGTGGCGGTAGCGGCGATGTGGCAGCAAATATTGGTATTGGATTGAATCCTGCCCAAAATGGCTTTCCTGTTTCTGGCCTGCCTTCCGGCCCTAACGTTGGTAACTTCCACATCCCTGAGTCGACTGTAGCAGTGAAGGACGGCGAATGGCATCACATCGTTGCTTCCCGCAATGGTAACAATATAGAAGATGTCATTGTTGTGATCGACGGGGTCCACTACGGTCCGGACTCTTGGCGAGATTCAACCGACACTTGGGGCACTACTGGATCTAACGCACATATTGCAACCCGCACTCCAGGTGATGGAGGTGGTTCACAGCATGTGATAAATGGTTCCGTTGATGAAGTCGCAATTTGGCTCGGGCGACAACTGACTGTTGCCGAGTCGATCGCATTGTACCAATCAGCAATCTCAAACCCAAATCCTGGCGATTTTGATGAGGATGGCGATGTCGACGGAAACGATTTCCTCGTCTGGCAGCGAGATACTGGCGTTGGCAGCTTGACAGATTGGCAAAATGGATTTGGATCGCCATTAACGGCGGCAGTTACAAGCGTTCCCGAGCCAACTGGATTCACGCTCTTCGTGTTATTCAGCCTTGGCCTCGCTAGAAGGCGCAATCGCAAGGCATAGTTCGCAAGCCAATCGATATCTGCATTCTGGTGAACTATTTGGCCAGTTTGGTCAGTATGATTCAAGCAGTTATATCGTGCGATTTACTTTTGAGTAATGAGAACTCTTCCGAAGCGGTTCACCGTTTGGATCTCTCTTGCCGTCGCTTCCTACGGGGCAGTAGGAAGGGCGGCTTATTGAGAATGCATACTGAGTGCCGAGCGACGACTTCATCCTGGTCAACAATAATGTATGCCAGGGCATTATTCGCAGCATTACCGATTTTTAGGGGATGTCGCATCCTACAGGAGGTTGCCAGGTCACCTGATATGTTCTCTACTCGTTCCGGAACAAGAATTTAGAGCTTCGATCAGGATCACCCCCTGAGGATGGTTGTCCCCCCAAAAATATAATCGCAAGAAGTGTATGGTTAATGCTTCTGAGAAAGTTTCAGCTTCCATTTGGAGGGAAACTCCAAACGATCTTGCATCCCTTTAGCATCGAAGTTCTCAACCAGGCGAAGTAGACTCTTCAAGACTTCATCTCCCCATGAAATCTGGCTCAATTCATTGAATAATACCACTAACCACAGCCAATTGCTTAAGATAGCGTTCGCTATCTGCCGCATTGTCGATGGGTAGAAATCGGTATTTCCTCAATCGAGTCACCTAGTCACAATAACCCCTCCTGGCATCCAAGGAAGGAGGCGTGTGATGCGTAAAAAACAGACAATTGATTTTGCCCTCTATCTCATAGTTCGGCTGCTGATCTGCGGTGTCCAGGCTTTGCCGCTCAGTGCGCTGAAGACCCTCTCGGATCAATTGGGTTGGCTTTGCTGGCATGGGCTCAGGCTGCGTCGAGGGGTTGTCGAGGAAAACTTGGGCATTGCGTTTCCGGAGCTATCCCAGGCGGAGCGTGGCTACATTGCCCTGGCAATGTGGAAACATTTGTTCTTGATGATTTGTGAGATTGCCCACGCTCCTCGCAAACTTCATCGCACCAATTGGCGGCAACATTCTTCAATATCGCGGATGCAAGACATTGTCCGCCATCTGATCTCCGAGCGACCGATGGTGATCATTTCAGGCCACCTGGGGAATTTTGAATTAGGTGGTTACCTGCTGGCTTTGCATGGGTTCGAGACCCACACAATTGCCCGGCCTCTGGATAACACCTATCTGGACACCTATGTCAATCGCTTCCGCGGTGCTACTGGGCAGTATATGCTTCCCAAACAAGGAAGTGGTCCGCAAATCACTGAACTCCTCCAGAAGGGGGGAACTTTGGTTCTTTTAGGGGACCAATTCGCCGGCAAGGGAGGGTGTTGGGTCGATTTCTTTGGTAAACCGGCGTCGACCCACAAGGCCGTCGCGGTCTTTTCACTGGGCAGCGCTGCTCCGACAGCCGTGAGCGCCGCCCTGCGCGGCGATAATCCGCTCGAGTTTCGCATGGAAATCGCGGCCATCGCCGATCCGGCAGCCGCTGATTTTCAATGGCAAACCGTGCCGCTCCTGACCGAGTGGTACACACAGAACCTGGAAAACATGGTTCGGCAGCATCCCGACCAATACTGGTGGGTCCATCGTCGCTGGAAGGGAGACCCCTCGGACCGACGGGGAAAACGCCAGACACCCACTCAGCAGCGAGCAGCATAGAGGCTCGGATCCAAAATAATCCAACTAGTAAGCAAGTTCTTCCACAAAAGGCTTGCCGTTTTGCGCAGGTCTGCCATAATCGTCAGTGGTAGTACTTCCCGCCGAATACCCCCCCGCCTTCCTGACACGACGGTAACACCGTGTATCAACTTCGGCCGTTTCGCAATACGGACCCTCCGCATTTGGCGGAGATCTGGCGCAGCCAACCTCCTCAGCGAGGAATCCTGCAACCGATCTCGGCGCCGATCTTGGAGTTCGCCGTGTTCTCGAAGGCTCATTTTGATCGCCAGGGTTTGATCGTTGCCACCCAAGACGGACTCCCCGTCGGTTTTGTCCATGCCGGATTTGGTCCTAATGACGAGGGGACTGGCCTCGACACGAGTATGGGGACCACGCATCTTTTGATGATTCGCTCGGGCTATGAAGACGAGGACTTGGTCGATGCCCTCCTGGAGGCCAGCGAAGATTACCTCCGCTCAGCCGGCGCTTCGGTGATCTATGCCGGCGGCGTGAAGCCGCTCAATTCCTTTTACCTTGGCCTCTACGGCGGCAGCGAAATCCCTGGCGTGCTGGAGTCGAACCGCTTGCTGCGCGAGTCATGTCTGCGGCGCGGCTACACCGAGTGTGGACAGATCTGCATCTTGCAGTGCGACTTGGTTCGCTTTCATCCCCCCGTCTCGCGAAAGGTGCGACAGCTTGGCCGCCAAACGCGGTTTGAAGAAACGGTCGATCCGCTCAGTTGCAATTGGTGGGAAGCCTGCGTGTGGGGTTCACAACAAAGAGATCTCTTCCGGCTGTATGATAAATCTTCGGGCAAGGTGATCGCTTCAGCCTCGTTCTGGGACGTGCAACCCTTGTCTGCCTGTTGGGGCATATGCACCGCCGGCATGTTTGACCTGCAAGTAGACCTTGGCTGGCGGCGTCAAGGTTGTGCGAGTTACCTGCTCGGCGAGGCCTTCCGTCTCCTGCGTCGTCGGGGGGTGGCAACCATCGAAGCCCAAACCATGGCAACGAACCAGGCGGCCCTTGGCCTTTACAAGAGTTTAGGATTTATCGAAGTGGATCACGGCTTCGTTTTTCGCAAGAATGCGACGAATCAGAACGGCTCTTCGAGTTCGGTCCGCTCATCAGCTCTTAGCCATTAGCCCGTCCGCGGCTGGCCGATTAGCGGTAGAACCGCTGTACGCGGGTTTCCCGCCCTGTGTGGGTCTCCGACTCCGCACTTGGCTCGACCGTCGGGTCTTCCAAATCGCCATGGGTTCTCTAAGCCGCCGAAGACCTGCTCTGAGCGCGACAAACCGGCGCTCCACTTTGCCAGCAATATTCGGCGTCGCGTCGCTGCTAACCTATTATGGTTGCGGAAATCACTGCTAGGCGAGTCTTGCTTTAAGTGGTTACAATAACAGAAGTGCCGGTGTTTGCCGAGTTTTTGGCCTGCCGCCGGATGCTTATCAAATCACGCGTTCTTGCAGGAGGTAATCAGAGATGGCTACTGCTATTGAAAAGCCGGCGAAAAAAGTTGCACGTCCCAAGGTTCAGCAAACCCAGTGTTTCATCGGGGGCAAATGGCTTCCGGCCGCCAGTGGGAAGACGTTTGACACGATCTACCCTGCTACCGAGGAAGTGATTGCCCAGGTAGCCGAGGGGGATAAGGCAGATATCGACCTGGCCGTAGATGCTGCTCGAGCCCAGTTCGATGGGGGGGAGTGGTCGCAGATGGACGCCCGCGCGCGGGGCAGGCTGATTTACAAGCTAGCCGACCTGATCGAGGAAGAAGCCGACGCGTTGGCCGCCTTGGAAACGCTCGACAATGGCAAACCGATTAACGATTCACGAACTGCCGACATCCCGCTGGTGATCGACTGCCTCCGCTACTATGCTGGTTGGGCCGACAAGATTCAGGGCTCCACGATCCCCATTAATGGTGACTTCTTCTGCTACACTCGGCGCGAGCCGGTGGGCGTGGTGGGGCAGATCATCCCCTGGAACTTCCCCGCCTTGATGGCTGCCTGGAAGTGGGGGCCGGCCCTGGCGACCGGTTGCACGATTGTCATGAAGCCTGCCGAGCAGACGCCGCTTACTTGCCTGCGGATGGCTTACTTGGCACAGCAGGCGGGTATCCCCGACGGGGTGATCAATGTCGTCCCTGGCTACGGTCCCACGGCAGGGGCTGCCTTGGTAGCTCATCCAGGAGTCGACAAGATCGCATTCACAGGTGAAGGAACCACTGCCAAAATCATCCAGCGCACAGCCCTCGAGACGATGAAGCGGGTAACGTTCGAGTTGGGTGGCAAGAGTCCCAATGTGGTATTTGCTGATGCTGACCTGGACGCCGCGATTAATGGTGCCCACTTCGCCCTGTACTTCAATCAGGGGCAATGTTGCTGTGCAGGGAGCCGGTTATTTGTGCAAGACAAGATCCACGATGAATTCGTGGATCGCTTGCAAGAGATGAACAAATCTCGCCGCATCGGCGATCCGTTTGATCCTGAGACAGAGCAGGGGCCACAAGTCGATCAGGCCCAATTCGACAAGATATTGAAGTACGTCGAGTACGGCAAGGAGGACGGCGCGAAACTGGTCAATGGTGGCTCGCGGCATGGTGACAAGGGCTACTTCATCGAGCCGACCTTGTTCACGAACGTGAAAGACGAGATGCGGATCGCCAAGGAAGAAATCTTCGGCCCCGTACTGAGTGTGCTGAAATTCAGCGACGTGGACGAGATCGCCCGCCGGGCAAACGCCACCAATTTTGGTTTGGCCGCGGCGGTTTGGACCCGCGACATTGCCAAGGCCCATCGCTTTGCCCACAAACTGCGGGCCGGCACGGTCTGGGTAAACTGCTACGATGTCTTCGACGCCGCAGCCCCCTTCGGCGGCTTCAAAGAAAGCGGCTTGGGTCGCGAGTTGGGTGAAGCTGGTTTGGCCGCATACACCGAACTCAAGACGGTGACCGTGGCGATGGGATGACTGAACTCCGCCAGATAAACACAAGAGCACAATCAACGCCTGGGGATTGCAATCCCCAGGCGTTGGAACTGGCACTGCTTACCGCACGTTGTTTTTTCGCCCCGCGACTTCCATCTGGGCGTAGTGCGTTTTGTCGCCACGGACGATGTAGAACTTGAGTGCCCCGGCACGTGAGAGCGAGTCTGCTCGGTCGACCAGGAACTGAATGTCTGACTTCGAAGCCGTCGTCCAGCGATGGAAACGAACCAGGATGTCTCCCTCCTTCACGCCCTGCTGGGCGGCCGAACTTTCCGGGCGCACCGAAACGATGCGCATCCCGCCGTCGTAAGGAAGTTCCAGTTCACGCAGAGAATCCGCAGGATGCTCCTCCAGGATTAAACCCAAGGTGTCCCAGGTGGCTGCGTCGAAGGACTCCATTTTTGCCGGAATCTCTGGGCGAGGAGAAGTGCGACTTGCAATCGTGAGTTCAAGCGTAATCTCCTGGCTATCGCGGCGAACAAGCACGGGAATCTGCTCACCACTGCGATGACCCAACAGGGCCCGTTCGATATCCAGCGGCCGGCGAATCGGTACCGTGCCGATCCGTTCGACAAGATCGCCTCGGACGATACCGCAGCTCTCGGCAGGACTGTCGCGGTCGATCCGAGCAACGGTCACGCGGCCATCGTTACTGCCCATCAACAAGGTGGCCATGCCGTGCCAATTGCTTTCCAGTTCTTCGATACTCATCATTCTGGTGGCGATTTCCAAGGCATTATCGACGGGAATGGCAAATCCGATTCCCTGGGCCCCTGCTCGTACGGCGACATTCAATCCGATCATCTCGCCATCGACATTCAAAAGGGGGCCGCCGGAATTCCCCGGGTTGATACTGGCGTCGGTCTGAATCAGGTCGAGGTATTGCTGCGTTTCGTTGACCTGCACGTTGCGATGAAGTGCACTAATGATGCCGGTGGTGACGGTATTTTCATATCCAAACGCGTTACCCACTGCGATTACTGTTTCCCCAGGCATCAGTCCCTGAGAAGTTCCGAGTGAAATGATCGGCAGATCGAACGAAGGATTGATGCGGATGATGGCCAGGTCCGTTTGTGGATCGCGGGCTACAATTTTTGCAATAAACGATTGGCCCGTGGAGAGCGTTACGTTGATGCGTCGTACCCCATCGACGACATGAAAGTTCGTGAGAATGAACCCACGCGGATCAATCAGCACCCCCGTCCCCATGCCGTTGACTTGCTTGGAGACTTGTCGGGCGGACTCGTTGGTTTCGACAACCGACTTTTGCCCCTGGATGTTGACCACGGCGGGACTAGCTTCACGAACTGCCCGGACGATGGGTGTCACCCGTGAGCTGGTGTCTGCAAAAACAGATTGAGCGAAAAACCCAATCAGAAACGCTGCTAGCAAGAGCCAGCGGTAGGAAATCAGCTTTGCAGCGGCGTCGCCGGAGCGCGGGTCGTCCATGGAGGGCCATCCAATTTGGGTACTAGCAAGTAAGTAGCTGGCGCGTCGAAGCGACCCGTGACTGATTCACCAGTGTCCTGCGGGGAACATCAGTGTTTGCTAGTAGCGTTGATCGGCGTGTCGTTATGACTCGCTTAAACGGTGCGTTTGGCAAGCCTCACAAAGTGCCCAGCTTACCATGTGCAAAAAGAAGGCTGGAACGAGTGGAGCGGTTTCCGGCTTACAAGTGCTAATCACGACCGTAGACCGTGAGTTGGTAGGGTGTTCCCCACCCCGCTTCAACTGCCCCTCGCATTTCTGGTGGCGCGTTGGGATTGACGTTGGCGAAGACCGGAGTGACCGGGACGGGAAGGAATTCTGGAGGCATCTCCGGTCGATAGCGGACCGCGGGAGGGCCGACCTCGATGCGCAATTGACGGTGACTACAAGAAAGCGGACAGCATCCGCTGGCACGACAACCGTCCGCACCACAATAACAGTCGGAACCACTTCCGATTGAGGCACCGCAGTTACATTCGCAATCCGGACATCCACAGCCAGGGCAACTATCTAATGCGCGGGCACATTCGTGAGTATATCCGCACAGTGTCGCGCAGCCGCTACCGGCTCCCAGCAAGGAGAGCAGCACAAGCAGCACACCGGCACTAGGCCTATTTTGGTTTTTCACAGTCCCCCCGGAAAACCAAGACAAGAATTGAAGTAAACGCTGCCGGTTACCATGCAGTAAATCAGCAGCCTTCCGATAGCAGAAATCGGCTAAATCAAGCCCGAAACTTTTGCCCAACCGTCAAAGTTGGCGAAGAGGAGGGCATCAGCCGCTGTACGCTAGCACACGATTCGTTCGGTGATGCATATTTGCCGCGTGCTGGCACTGTGGTTGATCGATCTGTAAGAATGAGAATTAATCCGCTGGATCGTTTTTTTCAGTAGTCTTAAGAAACAGCTTCGGAATCACTTGAATCAGCAGAAATACGGCGAGTAATACCAGCAGTCCGTGGGCCCAGTACTGGGCGACGGGAAGCCCAACTTGCTCGGCCAACCAGCCCATCGCTAAAAGCAATGGTGGCAGAAGTAAGAGCACGCCACACCCTAGGGCGGACATCGTTCCTCGAAAGGCGAGTTGCTCGCTAAGTTGCTGGCGATGAACGTCGATCATCCTGCCACGTCGTAGACTAATCTCGATCGTGTCGGCCAGTTCCATCGCCCGTAATGCTGCTGGCCAGGTTGTTGTGAGTGGACTCTGGTGTCTAACCGTATCTACAAATTGTCGGAGACAGGCGTCGGCCTGGGCGGCCCTGTCTGAGCTTGATTCGGGGAGATCGGTTCGCCACTTGCCTCGTTCTCCGACGAGGGTCAGACATGGCAGGAGCGAACTCTCCACGGGACCGACTGACCAATGCACCGGCACCTGGCACTTACCGAGAAGTTGAACGTTCAAGCCGGAGTAGGTGGCCGCCTCGTCTGGCGAACCGACGGCCCCCAGGCGGTCGAGCGGACCGGCGATCTGGTCCAGCACCTCAACATCCCGTGCGAAGTGCCAGAGCACGTTTTCCTGAGTCCGCCGTTCTATCGGCCGCTCCCAAAGGACCTGTTCGACCGAGCCGAACTCGGGATGTCCCTCACGAATCCACTGGGCAACTTCGCCAAGGAGTGTCGATTGCGTGGTCAGAGGATTGAAGTGAAATAATGTGGCTTTGCTCTCGGAACGGGCCATGTCGATCTCGTAGAAGCTCAGTACCGACTCGCACAGGGGAAAGGTTGCCAACACGGCCGCGCCGTTTTTGATGAGTCGGTTGACTTGCTCTGCTCTCAGAGCACCTGATGTTTCACCGCGACCTACAATCACGGCATCGCAGTCAGGTTCGTCCAGCAGGACCTCCCAACGGTCCTCCTTGTCTTCCGTCGGCAACCACCCATGCGTTTTGACATCGGGATCAGCAAACTCACTTCCCCCCAAATCGCCGCCCCAAACGATCACATGTCCGCTTTTCACCGCCGCTTCGGCGAGCAGCAGGCTTTCGTTGTCAACACCTAAGAGAGCGAAATTCATGGATTTGAGCCTATTCGAAAGAGGTCCGGGCAATCAACACAGCGAGCCAAGAAAAAATTGGCGTAAAACCTGCCTGGAAATGACAACTAACTTTTGCCGAAGTAATGGTACAATACTATCGTGATTAGGACGAATTGTCGAAATGCCAAGTATTGTCTGAGTCTTGCACTTTCAGACTGTTGGGTAGGCCCACTATGAGATTTGCTATTTGTAACCTGCGGCTAGTGCTGGTTGCAGTTATTTGCGGATTTGCCGTTTCGATCCAGGGAGTAGAGACCAAGAATCCTGAGGGGCAGGAAAGGGCTGTATCGGACAGCTCTGTTTCAGAACAAGCCATTTCCCGATGGGTCGAGTTGCTCGATAGTGAACAGTTCGACCAGCGAGAGCGGGCCCAATCGCAACTGACGGCAGCCGGCTCATCCGCATTGCCTGAAGTAGCAGGGGCGGCCCGCTCAGCTTCTTTGGAAAGCTCGACCCGTGCGATCAATATCTTATTGACCTGGTCCGAAGGCAAAGATCGCCTGTTGGCCGTCGCGGCACTGGAGCAACTCGCATCGATGAAGAATCGCCCCATCGAATCAGCCCGGGCGGCAGAGGTGCTGGCTGAAGTCCGCGAACTGGCCGCGTTGGAAGCGATTGTTGCATTGGGAGGCAGTTACCAGATCAATCCGCAGTTGAGAGGGGTGATCAGTTTTGTCCCGACAGTCAACTACCAAATCATCATCGGGTCCGAGTGGCGCGGCGGCGTTGAATCTTTGCAACTCCTTGAGCGGATTCCCCACACCGCAGTCGTTAGCTTTTATGCGCCCCCGCTAGGAGACGAGGCCTTCGAGTGTTTGCAGAATCTCCCCGAATTGGGGCGTGTGGAACTCTACGGGACACGGTTTTCCAAGGCAGCGATTGAGGAACTTCCTCAAAAACTTCCAAATGTGAAAGAGATAGACATTCGCCCGAGTGCGGCCTTTTTGGGAATTCGTGGAGACGGCGGCCAAAATGCTCATGTGGTCGACGTTGTGCCGGATAGTGCCGCCGCCAAGGCAGGCATTCGCCGGGAAGATGTGATCACTCACATCGCGGGGAAAGAAGTAAAGGATTTCGTTGCTCTAACGGAAATGGTTTCCCAATACCAACCCGGCGAGAAAGTCCAACTCACTATCGCGAGGCGGGGAGAAAATCAAGAGATGCAGACCTTGGAAGTGCCGGTCACACTTGATCAATGGGGTCCTACGAGCAAGGACGCACTTCCGGAACTACGTAAGCTGAATCTCGAACGTCGATAAGATGGCAGCACAAAGAAGCAGGGTCCCGCGTAGGACCCTGCTTTGTATCTAACAGACGGCGATTTTCTCAGACAGCCAAGGTGGCTTCGACATCGGCAAACCTGCCGCTCGCTTGGAATTGCTCTGCGAGCAATTGGCGTCCTTTTTCGGTCCATACACCAATCGTGCGCAGTGGGGCGTTGGACTGGGGGCAGAGAAAGGTGACTTGCTTGGGAGTGATCGATTGAATCTCGACTGTGCTCTCTTTGCGGGTAAACTGTACCGCAAAAGAGACGTGGCGATTATTCTCTTCGTCCTCCCAATTCGTTTCAATCGTATGCATCGTGTGATCACTCCTAAACCAAAGTAGTTTGTGCAAAAAGTCGTTCCCACCCCGCGATAGGAGTAAAGATACGGCAAACTTCCCAGTTTAATCGGTTCCTGTCTCCTCCGCAGCGCCAAAATTTCATGAATTTAACGATTTTTCCTAAGCGGCGGCAATGGGGAGCCGTCTCTCAGCGACTGACGTAGAGACCAAATCACCAATAAATCCAAGTCTCGAAGAGACTCGGCTACGTGTCCCAAGCTATTTCCGATCGACAAACATCCACCCGTTATCGGCTACTCCGAACAATGGCCGGAAAGGACTGTTAGCACCCTTTTTCGCCGAACGGCCAATGTGCCACACCAAGTTGATTCCCAGATTCCAGGACTCCTGTCGCGTGGCCTCGGGGCTGGGACCATGTTGAGGAATCAAGTAATTGAACCCGGTCTGCAGCGACCAACGATCATTTAGGGGAGCATAGAAATCTGCTCCTAAAATGCCCTCGCTATCGCCCGTGCCACCTCCCCAGAATCTAGCCTGGTATCCATCATAAAGATTCCAGCGAAAGAACGCGGCATACTGATCGACCGTCGCCCAATTGACCCCGTCCGATATATCATCATTGGTGGAATTCGCTCCCCAGAAACCGATCTCCCGACCGCGAGGGCTCTTCAAGCTGATTTCATAACGAACCTGGTTGAGATCAATGTCCTGGTCCAAGTCGTCTTGCATGTAGTCAAACACTGCACCGAATTGGACGCCACTGGATACCCGGCGAAACAATCCGGCAGTGATGAACTGCTGTCCTCGATCGTCGCTGTTGTAATCCGTGCCGGAAAGCCTACTTTGGAACGCCTGGAAGCCAAGCTGATAACTAAGCTGAGGAAACAGGCGACCTACTAGTGGGGCACGTCCACTGATGTTTACTCCCTCGTGGAACCCGAAATTCGAATCACTCCGGGAAGTAGGGGCAGCACCAGCTACAAAGTCACGTGGACCACGGAATCCCTGCACACCTCCCCAAAAAGTCACATCTTTAATGCGAGGCAAGCAGACCTGAAAACACCAGAACTCGGGCCCTGGAATCCCCACGAAGCTGCCGCAACTCGGCTGCGGGAAGCCACATCCCGGTTCACCTACTCCGCAACCAGGATCACACACGCCACAGCCTGGATCACAAATACCGCAACCAGGATCGCAGCTACAGGCACCCTGTCCACAGGGACAGCCACCTTCACAGTTCTCACAGCCATCGAATTGCAGAGGCACCTCCCAGCCCTCGGAGGGAGAACCAAAGTGAATTTCGTCGCTGCCGTCTGATTCTTCAGGAATGGGTTTGATAATCTGTTCGGGCTGCTGGAGCTCTGCGGCAGCAGGGAGAACCTTACCTCGCGAGACAGGAGCTTTTTTGGTCGGTGGCTTCGCGGCCACTCGTTTCGAAGCGACCTGTTGTTTGGGGGGCAACTGAGTAACGGCGCGTTGCGGCTCGGGCACCGGTTGCTGCCGATTGACCTGCGACGGCGCGCGGAATTTTTGCTGGACCTCAGTGGCTTGGTTCGCCTGACCCGGCCGTTGGAAACGTAGCGGATTTTCCTGAGCAATGGCGTGAGCACTCAGCACCAGCAGGCTGCTGCAGAAAGCTGAACAGAGAAGCTTGATTAGGCTTGAACGGGAATTTTTCATCGATCACCCTTCAGCAACCATCGCCCTTTGGCGGCGACGTTATTGCTATGGAGATCGACGCAACTGAGGTGGATTTCGGCCAGAGAGCAACAGCTCTCTCAGCAGTCATGCCAATACAGTTTGCGTCTCGGTAGCCCCCCCGAGAACAAAACGTGTACTGGGGTTATCGGCGCGTTAAAGCTGCTACTTCCAGAAAAATCGATTTAATCGTCAAAGATTTCTAAAAAGACTGGTTGCATCGTGCTGGCATTAGCTCCAGAGCTACCACAAACCAAATGCTGAAAGCTAGAAACTTCGCTCACAATCCTGTCAGAATAGTCCTCTTTTGAATAAATGAGAACTGTCTACCCACTTCAAGAGGGGGTCCCTCAGATACTCAATTGTTAGTCATGCAAGGGGTCAATCACTAGTGGAAATGCTATCATAACCTGTTTGCTAGCAAGGCTTTGCGTTTTCTGTGCCTTAGCAAGCCGCAACATGACCAAAGCTATATCTGGCAAAGTCGATGTTGCCAGCTTCAGTTTCGCAGTCGATACTAGTAGTAGAGATGCTCGTCTCGGCGGAAGCCCATTTGTCGAGGCGAGTGTTAAGAGGTGACAGCGAAGTTCACAAATAAGATTGAACGAAACGCACACCTCTGGAATTAGAGAAGTTTCTCAGCGCTCTTTGCCAACCTTCATTTAGGTGTGCCCACTCGCTGGCAAGGTGAGGACCTTTCGAGGCCTCGTAACTCTGTCTTGCCAGGTTCGCTTTCTTTGGCCCCACCCCTTTGGGTGCCCGGCCTAACTCCCCATCGCACGCAGGTCAGCACGGATCGTGCTCTCCAGTAAGTCACATGATGTGTAGTGCAGCGTACGTTCCATGAGAGGCGAACAGAGCCACCCTGCAAACCTAAGTGATCGCGCACGGAAGCGCTGACAAGTTGAACGAAGTGCAAGCTGGCTGTGTCCCGATAGGATGGAGGCAATTGTCTCCACGAGCAAGTTATTATCCCATTTAGATTTATCCCCCCCAACTCTCAAAGAGGAAACGCGAGACGACCCCTACGAACTGTAACGCACCAATCGTCCCGCAAAGGAGAACCGTGATGGTCAGTGGAAGTGAAATCGTTTCAATCATCTCGCAGCGCCAAGATCGCGATCAATTCCGTCGCAAGAACTGGGTCGGAACGTTCGAAGAGTACCTCGAACTTGTCCGGGATGATCCCAAGATAACTCGTACCGCTTATCAGCGGATCTACGACATGATCCTCTCCTATGGCGTGGAAGTCGTTACCAAGGGTCGGGAAAAGGAGCATCAATATCGCTTCTTCGATGACCCCCTCAACGCTGGCCGCGACGCTGTCTATGGTTTGCGGGAACCGCTGCACAATCTGGTCAACGCCCTCAAGAGCGCTGCTTTTGAATATGGCATCGAGAAACGGGTCTTGCTGTTGCACGGCCCAGTAGGAAGCAGTAAGAGCACCATTGTTCGGTTGCTCAAGCAAGGACTTCAGCGGTATTCGGAAGTGGACGAAGGGGCCCTGTATACCTTGGGTTGGGTTGACGAAGAGGATCCCTCCGAAGTGCATTGGTGCCCAATGAACGAGGAGCCGTTGCATCTGATTCCTGAGAGATTTCGCGACGATGTCGAGGCAAGTTTGAATGCTGGAAAGGAAGCAGGAAATTTCGAAGTCCGCATTCGAGGTGAATTAGATCCGTTCTGCCGTTTCATGTATCAGCAGCGGCTGAAGAAATACGACGGCGACTGGACCCGCGTCGTGCAAGATGTCCGTGTGAAACGAGTCATCTTGAGCGAGAAAGATCGTGTGGGCATTGGCACTTTCCAGCCCAAGGACGAAAAAAATCAGGATGCGACGGAACTGACCGGCGACATCAACTATCGCAAAATTGCCGTCTATGGCAGCGACAGCGATCCGCGTGCGTTCAATTTCGACGGCGAGTTCAACATTGCCAATCGGGGCATCGTGGAGTTCGTCGAAGTGCTCAAATTAGACGTCGCGTTTCTCTACGACCTGCTGGGCGCAAGTCAAGAACACCGCATCAAGCCCAAGAAATTTGCCCAGACCGATATCGACGAAGTAATCATTGGCCACACTAATGAGCCAGAATATCGTCGGCTGAAAAACAATGAGTTCATGGAGGCGCTGCGGGATCGAACCGTCAAGATTGACATCCCATACGTCACCACACTCGAACACGAGAAACAAATTTACGAGAAGGATTACAACCAGAATACAGTCAAAGGTAAGCACATTGCCCCGCACACGATCGAGATGGCAGCCATGTGGGCGATTCTCACTCGCCTGGAAGAGCCTAAACATGCGGGACTTTCACGACTCCAGAAATTGAAACTCTACAACGGCAAGACCCTGCCGGGATTCACCGAGGAAAATATCGCGGAACTCCGCGATCAGGCTCACAATGAAGGTCTAGTTGGGATTTCACCGCGCTACGTACAGGACAAGATCTCCAATGCCCTGGTTGCTCACCCGGATGCTCGATCCATCAATCCGTTTATGGTGCTCAATGAGTTGGAAAACGGCCTCAAGCACCACAGCCTGATAAACGACGAGGAGTTGAAGCAAGAGTACCGCGACCTGCTGGGCGTGGTAAAGGAAGAATACGAGAACATCGTCAAACTGGAAGTCCAGCGGGCCATCGCCGCCGACGAGGACGCACTTATGCGGCTCTGCGGTAATTACATTGACAATATCAAGGCCTACACCCAGCGGGAAAAGGTCAAGAATCCCTTCACGGGGCAATACGAGGAACCCGACGAGCGGCTCATGCGGTCCATCGAGGAGAAGATCGATATCCCCGACAGCCGCAAGGACGATTTCCGCCGCGAGATCATGAATTACATCGGCGCGTTGTCGATCGATGGCAAGAAATTCGATTACAAAACAAACGAGCGACTGAACAAGGCGTTGGAACTCAAGTTATTCGAGGATCAGAAGGACTCGATCAAACTCACGAGCCTGGTCTCGAACGTAGTCGACGAAGATACCCAAAAGAAGATCGACGTCGTAAAGGGACGCCTGATTCGCAATTACGGTTATGACGACGAGAGCGCCACCGACGTACTCAACTACGTGGCCAGCATCTTTGCCCGTGGCGATACGAAGGACAAGAATTGAATTTAAAAGCCATCGGCGAAAGCCGATGGTTGAATCAGAAGAAACCGCGAGCTTTTGCCAGCGGCTACTAAAGACGAGACACCTCATGGTAATGGACATCCACCGCGACCAGCGCCGCTTCAAGCAGATCGTTCGTGGTCGTATTCGCCAGAACCTGCGCAAATATATCACACACGGCGAAATGATCGGCCGACGTGGTCGTGACGCGGTCAGTATCCCGGTCCCCCAGCTCGACGTGCCACACTTCAAATACGGCAAGAACGGTTCGGGAGGCGTGGGGCAGGGCAAGGGAGAGGTCGGCGATCCCTTGAGCCAACCCGGCGAAGGTCCCGACGGGGCCGGTGGAGCCGGCAGCGAGCCAGGTTCGGGCCACTTGGTCGAGGTCGAAGTTTCGCTGAATGAACTGGCCGAAATGCTCGGCGAAGAATTAGAGCTTCCCCGCATCCAGCCCAAAGGGACGGCCAACATCGAAAGCGAGAAGGCCAAGTACAACAGCATCCGTCAGACCGGCCCCGAGTCACTCAAGCATTTCAAGAAAACCTACCTGCGAGCCCTCAAGCGTCAGATCGCCACGGGGAACTACGTCCCCGATGATCCGTGCATTGTACCTGTCAAAGGGGACAAACAGTACCGCTCTTGGAATGATGTGCCGCTCCCTGAGGTGAACGCGGTGGCGATCTACATGATGGACGTTTCCGGCTCAATGACCGACGAGCAGAAGAACATCGTAAGAAACGAAGCCTTCTGGATCGATGCGTGGCTGACGAATCAGTACAAGGGGATTGAGACCCGTTACATCATCCACGATGCGGTAGCCAAAGAAGTTGACGAACAGACGTTTTATCACACTCGGGAAAGCGGCGGCACGCGGATCAGTTCCGCCTATAAGGTGTGTGCGGATTTGATTGGGAGCACTTTTCCTAGTGCGGATTGGAACATTTATTGCTTTCAATTCTCAGACGGAGACAACTGGGGAGATGACAATCGGGTCGCCTTTGAGTTGCTCGGTCAGAAACTGTTGCCAGTCGTGAACGCATTTTGCTACGGACAAGTCGAAAGCCCCTATGGGAGCGGCGATTTTATCGACAGCCTGCGGAAAGAATTCAACGACAATGAAGCACTGATCCTTTCGGAGATTCCGGACAAGGACGCAATTTATCAATCCATCAAAACCTTCTTAGGCAAAGGCAAGTAAAGGGGAAAAAATGA
This sequence comes from Bythopirellula sp., assembly GCA_041738415.1. GTDB lineage: Bacteria > Planctomycetota > Planctomycetia > Pirellulales > Lacipirellulaceae > Bythopirellula. Next base: position 15,539 of record JBGSPU010000062.1, on the reverse strand, counting down.
TCAGCACCGGCGACGAGCTTTTACAGCGATACCGAGTTAAAGTGGGCCACATCGAAGTCGTAGTCAGCGGTACCAATGACGCTGAAGCTATTGCCAACGCTCGATTGCAGTTGGCCAGGGACTTGCCGAGGTTCTACGATCTGATCCGCGCTTTGGAATCGACGCGGTTTGATGTCCAGCGGGCGGCCTGAGAAAAACTTGAGGAAAACCATTCCATGACCATGGCCGAATCCAGCAACTTGACGCCGGAACTTGCCGCAATTCAGATGGAGATTGAAGGGTATGCGCGCGGCTATGGACTCGATTTCTATCCGACAATCTTCGAGCTGATCGATGCTGACCAGCTCAACGCCATTGCCGCGCGAGGCGGATTTCCCACGCGGTATCCCCACTGGCGTTATGGCATGGAGTACGAACAACTCAGTAAGGGTTACAACTACGGCCTGCAAAAAATATACGAGATGGTGATCAACAACGATCCTTGCTACGCATATCTCATGCGGTGCAACGGGCTGATTGATCAGAAACTGGTGATGGCCCACGTCTATGGTCATTGTGATTTTTTTAAGAATAACCATTGGTTCGCTCATACCAGTCGCAAGATGATGGACGAGATGGCCAACCACGGGAGCCGCATCCGCCGCTACATGGATGAGTTCGGCGTAGAGAAGGTGGAGAGCTTCATCGATGCCTGTCTGAGCATCGAAGATCTGATTGATATCCACTCCCCCTTTATTCGTCGCCGGGAAGAAAAGAGCCGGTATGATTTTTCGGGCTTAAAGAAAGAGGAGGAAAAAAAGGTTCCCGCTCGGTTCGCAGCGAAGGACTACATGGATCGCTTCATCAATCCACGAGATCGCAGCTCAATTGACGAAGATTCCGAGGAGGAAGAACCGACGGTCCGCAAAATTCCCGAGCGACCCGAACGCGATGTGATGCTGTTCGTTTTGGAGCATGCTCCGCTTAAAAGCTGGCAAGCGGATGTGCTCTCGATCATTCGTGACGAGTCATATTACTTTGCCCCGCAGGCCCAGACAAAGATCATGAACGAAGGTTGGGCCAGCTATTGGCACTCTACGATCATGATTCGCCAGGGGCTCACCGCCGCCGATGTGATTAATTACTGCGACCACCACAGCGGCACGCTGGCAAGCTCTCCCACGCAGTTGAATCCCTATAAAGTGGGGATCGAATTATTCCGCAATATCGAAGATCGTTGGAATCGTGGAGCTTTCGGCCCCGAATACGAAAATTGCGACGACTATGCCACTCAGCAGAACTGGAATACCGACGCGGGGTTGGGAAGAGAAAAAATCTTCGAAGTCCGCCGGATTCACAATGATCTCACGTTTATCGATGAGTTTTTGACGCTTGACTTCGTTCGCGAGCATCGCTTGTTCCGCTTTGGGTATAATGAACGTAGTGACGTTTATGAGATAGAAAGCCGCGAGTTTCCCAAGGTGAAACAGCAATTGCTCAACAGCCTCACCAATCGAGGGAGGCCGATTATTGCAGTGGTGGATGGCAATTACCAAAATCGGGGTGAGCTTTACTTGGAGCATCGCTTTTCAGGCGTCGAACTTCAGATGGATTATGCCCGCGATACGTTGGAGAATTTGCAGCGGCTATGGGGTCGGCCGGTTCATTTGGAGACTTGCTTGGAAAATACCTCAGCGGTTCTGTCCTACAACGGCTTGGAACATGACTTTGTGCCCGGAGATCCCGTCGAACTTGGCGACCAAGGGGAGGAAGCGTTTTGAAACTTCGCGACGATTTTCTCCAAGAGTTGAATTCCTTAGTGGGCCAGGCCAATCAACAGGTCTGCGCGACCGATGGTCCCCGCACCTTGAAATGCCAGGTGCTGCAATGCGATCCACTTGGAGCGGCTATCTCAGGCCTCGTCCTTGAAACGGGTGAATTGGCTTCTGCCGACATTGCCAACCTCGAAAGTGCCAGCAAATCACTCTGCCAACGGGTAACGTATTTGCTCGAACCCATCTCGCCGATTGAGATCGATGCCACAGGCTGCGTCATCCAAATGCGCAGCAACCCTCCGCACAAGGACGACAACGGCCTGCGGTACTATGAGTTGACGTTGCGTCAGGGGGGGAGTGTGTCGCTCACTCGATACGAAAAGCAGCCGGGCAATGCTCGACTACCGGTGCCGGCCACCTTGACGCATGAGGTGCTCGCTAGGTTGGTCGAGGATTTCAGTGTTGCGGTCGACGAAGTTTTATCTTGCTAGCTATTCGCCGAGGTCGAATTAAGATAAAGGACACAGAGAATCAAACCACCTTGGCGGCTAGGAAGATTACCGACTTTTCCCTTACTCTCGCTCGTCAGGCACTCAAGAACGAAAACTAGTCACAGAATTGTAACCCCTTACCAACCCACTGGGAGATTTGTTACGATGCGGACAGATTTTGCTCACTTGCTCCACCTGTTTCGACTTCTAGGCCAACCACATGAGCCGACCGCACGTAGCCCCTTCCGAGATTTCACTTTCCCCGGCCGCCGGAGGATGGCACTGCAGCCATCTCTATTATTCGTGGAATCGAGCCGCGCTCGCGCGGATGGAGAGAACGGAAATTTCCGCCGGAATCGACGCAGTGATTGCACTGCTGGATCCTGAAGGCCCTGACTCACCCCTACGAATGCAGACCTCTGTCGTGAGCGGCCACAAGGCCGACTTTGGGCTGATGTTGATGGATCCCGATCCTCTCAAGGTCGAACACGTCAATCAGCGACTGTTGGCCTCACCCTTGGGGCGAATTTTGGTGCCCGGCTATTCTTTTGTGTCGATGACCGAAATTAGCGAGTATGTCCCCACGGTCGAACAGTTCGGCGAGCGTCTTTTGTCCGAAGGGGAAACCGTCGACAGCCCCACTTACGCGGCCAAGGTCAAAGGCTATGCCGATCGCCTGGAGGGCATGAATCGACAACGACTCACCCCCGACTTTCCCTCCTGGCCGAACACGTGCTTCTATCCGATGAACAAAAAACGCAAGGTGGGCGAAAACTGGTTCATGCTCTCTAAGCCCGAACGCAATGCCCTGATGAGCGAACATGCTCGCAGCGGCATGGCTTTCGCTGGCAAAGTGAGCCAACTCATCACGGTCGCGCTTGGATTCGACGATTGGGAATGGGGAGTCACCTTGTGGGCCGCCAATCCAGAATATCTCAAAGACATCGTCTACCGGATGCGTTTCGACGAAGCCAGCGCCCGTTACGCCGAGTTCGGGCCATTCCTCGTCAGCTACGTCTGCACTCCCACGGAAATGCTCAAGCAATGCCAAATTGGCGGATGAACCCTGCGATCCGTGTGAGTAGCTAACATCGCCTGTTACAATCATCGCCTGTTACAATCATCTTAGATTTTCGCTCCCAGAGACGCTGAGACAGCAGAGCAAAAAGCGGATTTTTCTATGCCACTGAGGAGACTCTTTGAGCGTTTTTTCCTTGATGGGACTCATGCCGATCTGCAAACCCTTGCGGATTAGGCATATCCTGCGGCCTGCGAGCGAACAGAGATTCTGAGTGTTTTCCGCCAGTTCGAAGGCGACTGCTTCTCAGGCAGTGCTAGCTTGATTAGAATGGAGCGGCAAGCTTCTGCATCGGCAAATCAGTGTGAATTCTTGCAGGATGCCCCTAGTCTCTCGGAGTTTTCTAAAATGCCTAGCACAACCGTGGAAAAGAAGAAAGACCGGCCAATATCATCAGCTTCCAGTTCAAACCTGAATTTCGGGAATCAAAGTGGTGGGGTGACTGTCATCGATCACCCCTTAATCCAAGTGCATCTAACCAAGTTGCGAAACAAAACGACGCAGCCGTCTTTATTCCGCGCTTCAGTCAAACGCCTGGCGACGCTGATGGTCTACGAAGCGACCAAAGATCTACAGGTCTTTAATACGCTCGTCGAGACGCCGCTGACCGAGACCGCCGGAGTCGAACTCTCGCAGCGAATTGGGCTCGTTCCTATTTTGCGTGCTGGGCTAGGGATGATCGATCCTGTCTTGGACCTGCTGCCGATGGCAGAGGTTTGGCACTTGGGACTCTATCGGGACGAAGAGACAGCCCAGCCGGTTCGCTACTACGACAAGCTCCCTCCGCAGAACCCTGTAGACGTGGCTATCATCGTCGACCCGATGCTCGCCACGGGCGGCTCTGCCATGGCGGCCCTGATGACGTTGCGAGATTGGGGCGTGAAACAGGCAAAAGTGGTTTCGCTCATTGCTTCCCAAGAGGGGGTCGATGCCGTGTCGTCCCAATTCCCCGAAGCACAGATTTATGTCGCTCAAGTTGATCCTACGCTTAACGACCGCAAGTTCATCGTCCCCGGCTTGGGTGATGCGGGTGATCGCATCTTTAATACGGTCGATCCCTCCTGAATTAAAGTCCCATTCGCCACGTTCTCTATTCGAGCCGAATCCATGCACAAGTATGTCAGCCTGCTGGGGATCGTGGTGATTATCGGCTTGGCATGGTTGATGAGTTCTCACAAGAAGCATTTTCCCTGGCGGACCGTGTTGGCCGGGCTTTGCCTGCAGTTCGCGTTTGCCGTCCTCATTCTTTGCACCGAACAAGGTGAATGGGTGTTCGATCGGGTAGATGATGCCTTCGTCGGTCTGTTGGCTTGTGTCGATGCGGGAACCAGTTTTGTGTTCGGCGACGGCTTTGCCGAACACTTCTTTGCCTTCAAGGTGCTCCCGACCATCATCTTCTTTTCGGCATTTATGTCGATCTTTTATTACTACGGCGTCATGCAAAAAGTTGTCGGCATGATGGCCGTCGTCATGCAGAAAACGCTTGGGACATCAGGGGCCGAAACTCTTTCGGCCGCGGCAAACGTGTTTGTCGGGCAGACGGAAGCCCCGCTCGTGATTCGACCATACATCAGTTCGATGACGATCTCTGAGTTGAATGCCGTGATGGTATGTGGGTTTGCCACGATGGCGGGGGGCGTACTTGGAGCACTTGCTTCGATGGGAATTGATGCCGGCCACCTACTCTCCGCATCGGTGATCTCTGCGCCAGGTGCTTTAGTACTCTCCAAGGTGCTACAACCGGAGGTGGATGAACCGAAAACCTTGGGCAGCGTCAAGATCGACATCAAAGATGAAAGCACAAACGTGTTGGAATCGGTAGCCGTGGGCACCGTGGGAGGGCTGCAATTGGCCCTGAATGTGGGTGCGATGCTGATCGTATTCCTCGCTTTGATTGCCGTGGTGAACTCCATACTTGGCTGGGCCGGTGTTCAGTTCGGCTATGTCGGCGAAGATGGCAGTTCCATCTGGTCGCTCGAAGCGGGTTTGAGCTATCTGTTTTACCCACTGGCATGGCTCATTGGCATCGAATCGGCGGATTGCCCTCGGGCTGCCGAGTTGATGGGGCTGAAAATGGCCACCAACGAGTTCGTGGCCTACGGCCGATTGTCTGAATGGGGGTTGCCCGATAGTACCGTCCACATCAGCGAGCGATCCTACGCGATCCTCACCTACGCCCTCTGCGGTTTCGCTAACTTCAGTTCGATTGGCATCCAACTGGGAGGAATCGGCGGAATCGCCCCCGATCGTCGCTCCGATCTGGCAAGGCTCGGCTTCAGGGCCATGCTGGGAGGCACAATGGCTAGTTTCATGACCGCTTGTATCGCGGGACTCCTGATTTGACTATTTTGCAGTAATTCGCAAACATAAGCGTATTCGGCGAAGCTGCCGTTTTTTTCTCTCAATACTTCCGACACGAGTTTACAAGGATTGGCGGCCATGAAAGTACTATTCGACAAAGAAACCCTGCATCGCGGCGTCGCGGACATGGCCGCCGAAATCGAAAAGGCCTACCAGGGTCGTCAACTCACAATTGTAGGTGTTCTTACGGGAAGCGTCGTCTTGTTGGCCGACCTAATCCGCCAGATCGAGCAACCCATGCGAGTCGGGGTCATCCAGGCTTCCAGCTATCGGGGAGCCACCACCGAGCGCGGCGACCTGATCATCAACTCTGAGTTGATGCTCGACATCACTGGCCGTGACGTCCTGTTGGTGGACGACATTTTTGACACGGGACACACGCTAGAAAATGTCGTCGAGAAATTGCACGAATTCTCACCCAAGTCCGTCAAATCGGCTGTACTCTTACGCAAGCAAGGGCGACAGGAAACGGATTATGAACCCGATTTCACTGCGTTCAACATCCCCGATGAATTTGTCGTTGGCTACGGACTCGACTACGAGGACATGTACCGCAATTTGCCCTATCTGGCAGCACTCGAGCAAGAAGACCTCGATTACCACGAACAGATAAACCGAGAAACCCTCGTTATCAAGACGTGAATCCAAAAGAGGAAACGAGATGCTGGCAAACGTGGATTTACGAGAAACCAAGCACTCCCATTCGGGCAAATCTGGCTAATCAGCGTTCATCTGAGTGCTATTTCTTCCATGAAAAGCTGTTGGGTTCCGTATTGACTCGTACTCTGTTGTCTCAGTTTCCTCCAGTTCATACTGCCTTGTTGCGACCTCAGACGACGATCTACTTCTCATAGCTTCAAGTCAAACTGCGCCGGTAGCAATTTGTCGAGCGACGTCTCGACGATCCGATCCGGCTTGTCGGCGTCGACCAGATACACCTGCATCGCCCCGCCAAATTCAGCCAGAAACTGTCGGCAAGCACCGCATGGTGAAGCGGCCCCTTTGGTCGCGACGGCAACGGCTGTGATCTGCCGATGCCCCGCCGCAACCGCCGCCCCGGCAGCAATCCGCTCGGCGCAGATAGTGAGGCCATACGAAGCGTTTTCAACATTGGTACCTGTAAACACCGTACCATCCTCTGTGAGCACAGCGGCTCCCACCAGGAATTTGGAATAGGGGGCGTAGGCATTCTGCCGCGCGGAAATCGCGGCCGAGATGAGTTGCGAAGCGGCGGTAGGCACTGTATTAAGCTCCATTCAATCCGGTAGTTATGACTTTACTTTGAATAGACTATAATGCGATCAGCCACTCACCGGCAAGTATGACAACTGAAAAGCCAAGAGTAGATACGGCCTCAACTGATTACAGCGTGACTGTTCAGCCAAGAAGGGAACGCGGATTAAGCAGATTTTGTGGATCTGATTTCAAGAGAGATCCGCAACAATCTGCTTAATCTGCGTTTGTCCGTGTCCCATTTCCTCCCATTTGAAGCTTGATCTACAACATCGCGTTCTGAAGAAAGAAACAACTTCCCATGTCCACCCCTTGGCAACCACAATTTCTGTTCGTCGTTTGCCAGACTGGGGCAGAAGCTGCGTTGAAGAGCGAAATCGCGGCTCAGAAACTCGGTCTGCGACCGTCCTTCTCCAGGCCGGGATATGTGACTTTCAAATTCGACCAACCTTGTGAGAATCCGCAAGGGTTCCAACTTCGCAGCACGTTCGCTCGCACCTGGGGCTTCTCACTGGGCAAGGTGTCAGGCGAGCGAGCAGATGAGATTGCCGCAGCAAGTTGGCAGTTGCAGGGCGTGATCGAGGCGCTCGAGGCCTTCAAGCCGAGCGATCTGCATGTCTGGCAGCGAGATCATGTGGTGCCTGGAGAAGACGGGTTCGAGCCGGGGCCGACGGCGCTGGCAGCGGAAGTGGACGCCACGCTGATTGCTTGCACACCGATAGAGTCGTTGCGATCGCATCGTTACGGCCAACAGGGTGCTAGTCAGCCGAACACCTGGATCCTGGACGCCGTAATCGTCGAACCAGGTGAGTGGTGGCTAGGTTGTCATTACGCCAGTCGCCGCACGGCATGTTGGGTCGGGGGCGTTCCCCCGATAGGACAACCCGCAGACGCTGTAAGTCGCGCTTATCTAAAAATGGCGGAGGCGCTTGAGTGGTCGGCGCTGCCGATTGCCCGGGGGGAGATCTGTGTGGAGTTGGGATGTTCTCCCGGCGGTGCGGCACAAGTGCTGCTCGAAAGGGGGTTGTTCGTCATCGGCATCGATCCGGCCGAGGTAGACCCTCTGGTAGTTGAGCACCCGAATTTTTTGCATGTGCGGCGGCGGAGCTTGGACGTACCCAAGCGAGATTTCCTGCGAGCCAAGTGGCTCACCGCAGACATGAACGTGCCCCCTTCCTACACGCTTGATGCCGTGGAAGATGTCGTCTTACACAAGACCCCTTCAATTCGCGGGCTGGTGCTGACACTCAAGCTGGCAGACTGGTCGCTTGCCGCGGAAATTGGCAATCTTGTCAAACGAGTTCGAAGCTGGGGGTATCGAGATGTGCGAACTCGTCACTTGGCATTCAATCGGCAGGAGTTTTGCCTGGTGGCCCTCAAAAGCAGGGCCCAACGGCGGATCAAACGGGGTACGACCCAACGTCGAATCAGAAACGACGCTCCCCATCACGGCGTTCCCGGTAAAATGCACGGGGAAAATAGCTGATCCGTCGCAGCTATCGAGAGACCGCAAGAGCCGTCGCCGGAAGGCGCTGGTTGCACAGGGATCAAGCATCGCTTTCCGACGAAAACTACTAGGGTGTGGGCGGTTGAGAATATCAGAAATAGTCGCCTATCTGGTAGCCTGCGGCCATTGCTATCGCAAGCGGCAGGGGAGGGGGGATGCCAGCGGTGCGAATCGCCGTTGACTCATCTGCTGGAGAAAAGTACTAATTGCCCCGCGAAATAGTGTGCATCGGCTTCCCCCGCGCCCCAGGCATTCTCGTGCTGCGTCTTCCACCAAAGTTATTGTTGTTCATTGTCGCTTGGTTGTTCGGCACCAACTGGGTGTGCGCGCAGCGTGTTCAATTTCCATCTCAGGTTCCCTCTTACGATGTTACACCTCCCGGGTATACTCCACCGAGTCTAACTCCTTCTGTTCCGCAGATAACCCCCACCTTCGATCCCTACGCAAATCCGAATCTTGGCACGCCGCCGCCGGATATTCCGTACAATGTCACGCCGCAGTTCGCCCAACCCCAACAGTTTGGGCAACCTCCGCTTGGCCAGCCAATCTTGCCGCAGGCTACGCCCCCAGTAAATCCAGGAGTTCCACAGCAGGGAGGATCGCTCTATCCCAATGGGCTGCCTTATCAATGGGAGTCGAACACCTACCAATACGGCAACTCAGATGGCACAGTGGCTCGCTTGCAACGCCTGATGCAGCAGATCAGCGTGGAACAGACATACATCTATTCGAATGACAGTAGCGACGGTTTTAGCGTGGATCGCACGGAGCTGGCAGCTACTTTTGGCGTGCCAATTTTCTACAATCCCGAGACGCCTCTCTTAATAACTCCTGGTTTTGCTTTCAATTGGTGGGGGGGACCTTCGGTGCCGGGGGCCGATCTCCCACCGCGCGTCTACGATGCATATATCGACGGCGCTTGGCATCCGCAGTTTAATCAATTCTTCTCAGCCGACTTAGGGTTGCGAACTGGCGTTTGGACGGACTTTAATAATTGGAACGATGCAATTCGCATTCTTGGCCGCGGACTAGGAACCATCGCCTTGACTCCTCAGTTCGACGTGATCGGGGGTGTTTGGTATTTGGACCGTAACGATATTAAACTTTTGCCGGCAGGCGGTGTTCACTGGCGACCGAACGAATTGTGGGATTATTATCTCGTGTTCCCCAACCCAAAAATCCGTCGGCGATCAATCACTGTGGGTGCCAGCCAATGGTGGATCTATTTCGCCGGGGAATATGGCGGAGGTGCGTGGGCCGTCGAACGCTTGGGAGTGGATGATAATGTCGATTACAATGACATTCGTGCCATCTTTGGTATCGAATGGCAAACCCAGACCCAAGCTCGTGGGCATGTCGAGGTAGCCTATGTATTCGATCGTGAAATCATCTACGCGAAAACTCCCACTCCTAACTTGGATCTAGACAGTAGCATCATGTTTCGTGCCGGGTTCGACTTCTGAGTGATCGCATGACGCTTTCTAACTATCGTCCTGCACTCTTTCTCTTGCTCGGATTGGTCACTACCTCTAAGTATCTGGAACCATACTGGTTGCCTACAGCCTTGGGCCAAACTCCGCAGGGCTGGGGAGGCACGCTTGTCGCGGATCGCATTCCCCATCAACCCACACAGCTCCTCGATCATTGGGTGGAGAATAACGAACCTCTCGACCTGGAAGAACTGCTCAAAAATGACGATTTCTTGCGAGTTGCGGGGCTTACCGCCGAGACGACGGCCATCGCCACCGATCTCGAACTGATCGAGCCAGATCCACTGGAACTCCCCCCTGGAACTCGCGATGGCGTTTTTCAAAAGCTGCTGCTCACGGGCACTTACTTGCCTCAATTGGGATCCGATGGCCTCGGCTGGGGAGATTTGGAAGCGGGAATCGTTCTGGGGTTTCCCTTCCTGCGCCGTGATACGCCCCTGTTGGTTACCCCCCGATTTGGAGTGCATTACCTCGACGGTGCGGCAAACTTCGATCTCCCCGATAAACTGTTTGACGCCTCAGTCGAGTTTCGCCATTTACGAAAGTTTGGCGACGGGCCATGGGCCATGGATGTAGCCGCCACACTCGGTCACTACAGTGATTACGAAGAAGACGATGCCGATGCCTTCCGTGTCACCGGACGTGGGTTAGTTGTTTACGAATCGAGCCCCATGGCCAAATGGGTAGCGGGAGTGGCGTATTTGAATCGAGCAGGGGCGTCGGTCCTTCCAGTCGCAGGGGTTATTTATGAACCCACCCCTGAGGTTTCCTACGAATTGATCCTCCCGCGGCCGAGGTTTTGGTGGTTATTGCCAGGCAGTAATCGAGAATCAGGCGATGAACGCTGGGTCTTTCTTGGTGGCGAATTTGGCGGCGGCGTTTGGTCCATCGAGCGGCCATCCACCGAGCAGCACGACCTGCTCACTTATCGCGACTTTCGTGTACTGGTGGGTTATCAGCGCAATTTGACGAGTGGGATGAGCAGCACCTTCGAATTTGGTTACGTCTTCGGCAGGGAACTGGAATTCTCCAGTGCGTCGCCCGATGTATCTCTCGACGACTCTATGTTCGTCCGGGTGGGATTGCAGTTTTGATATAGCCACCGCTTGCCGAGCGGATTATCAACGCGTACCCACGCTCCGCCTACGTGGGGTGGGCGCGAGTTGCTCAAAGCCAACCATTGGTGCTCAATTCCGCGCACTGTGGCGGAAGTTTTGTCTGGCCAATTTCATCGGAAACGAAAAAAACAAAATAAAAACTAAACCAAAGTTGTTGCTTTTTCCCGTTTTCACTGTGTTTGTCCAATAGTTTTGTAAAACAAAACCTCGACTCCTCATGAAAAACCCCCCAGTGCTTCGCGCCCTCGAAGCCCTGGCGGCAACCGACGGATCGCTAGCCGCGAAGCGGCTTCGGGCAACTAAAAAACGGTTCGAATGTCAAAGATCGGCGGCGCACGAACTTGTGCCACGACGATTCTAACCCATCGCGCGGCCAAAAGCTTGTGCAAAGTTGCAAGTTGCGGGTTTCGAGTCGCGAGTGAAGAAAAGTAGGACCCGCTTGCCGAGCGAGAACCTCCCCCCCGCGCCAAACGTCACTCCCGAGACGTCGGGAACCCAGCTCCCCCAAACTCTGACCAGCGCGCCTAGTATCTAGCGCCTTTCCACCGACTCGCGCCTCGAAACTCGTAACTCGAAACTATTCCCCCTTTTTTCCAAAAACTTGCTTGACAGCCCTTTCCCACAGGGTTAGATCGCGTCAAATGGGCTGATCGGCAATGGGCTGAATCAGCAACGCAGCGCTAGCCGCGATGTAACACATCGCAGGGGAATGTTCGCATGCTCCAGCCCCTCTATTCCCTCGCCGCCACCGGCTCCTTCTGCTGGTTTCTTGCCAGCAGCCTCTGGATCTACCCCTACAGCCTGAGTTATTTCAACGAATCAATTGGTGGGCCGCTCAATGGAGCGGAGCATTTATTGGGGAGTAATGTCGATTGGGGACAGGACCTTCGGTATGTTCTCTGGTCTATGGAAGTCAATGAATTCGACGCAGAGCCTGAGAATCGAAGACTGGCATTTCAGGCTTCGTACAATCCGCAAGATCTAGGCTTTCCTGAAAGCTACTCCGTCAGGGAAGAAGAATTACAATCACTGGTTATTGTCCGTGATGGGAAAGAGATGAAATCGTCAAAAGCCTTACGTCCAACCACTTATTGGCTCAGTGCTAATTTTGAGCGGGGGATGAGAAGCAATCTCCGGTCGGCTAGCGATGTAAAGTGCCACCCGGTCGATGAAACAGGAGTTAATGGACTGCTGCAGTATAGCAGGCCAATCACCTATAGCATAAGGAAAGTGCTTGTTGAATAGCCCATTTCGGCTACGAATTGTGTGTTAGTAGCTTTCTTTGAGGAACGTGCGATGTATTCTGATCAAGTTAAAAGAACGCTCCGCATTATCTGTACGCTTTGTGTGTTGGCCAGTTCATTCGGCGTCGCTCTCGCTTCTCTGTACACCCTTAAGTCTAAAAAAACCGCGTCAGTACGCTCTTCATATCCAGCAACCGAACTTGTGGCGATGTTGGGACGCGGTTCTGCCTATTTTGAATTTGATCGGATGCTGACCGATCTTCCAATTGACCATGAAGAACTTAGCCGTTACGTATCGTTGGTGTCAGCACCTGCTCCAGCAGAACCTGATTCAACATCTCGAAGCCGTAGGCTTCATGCGGGTCGACTTGTCGCTTTTTCCGGCGGAACGCCTGAATGGATTGTCAATCGCAAGTCAAACTCTGTGGATCATATCAAACTTGGCGCGGAAGATTTTCTGCTTACTTGGCGGGGACTTGAGGCTGCGGAGAAGTCCGATGGCGAGCGGAGTGAGCATCGCGATCAAACTCTTTCCGCATTGGCTGAATTGGGCATTCAACTGAATGCGACAATTGAGACCCGGGAGGGAAATTTTCCCATTGCCGACCTTCTTGCCACATCTATCAGCGAATTTCACTTAGAGCAGAAGGAGATCTCTTGGACAGCGTCAGCCTTTGCGAGTTACCTTCCGCCTCAGACGATCTGGTGGAACCGATATGGGGAAGAATTCTCATTCGACGACTTGGTTCAGGAAATGATGGCAAGGAAGCTGAATCGGGAGTCGTGTCGCGGTTTGCATCTGGTCATGGTGTTGACCAAGATTTTGAAGATTGATCAAAGGTGCATCATTCTGAGTCCTGGAGTACGGAAGTCACTCAATTCGTATGTCCGGCAAAAATTGGCCGAGGCGGTTGAATCTCAACTTGTGGATGGATCTTGGCCTCTTCTTTGGTCCCGCTCTGGTTTTTCGGGTACTAGAGACCGCACGCCCGAAGATAGTAACGAAAATCGCATCTTGGTGACCGGTCATATGCTTGAATGGTTTCACATGCTGACAAAGGACATGAAGCCACGTATCGACATCGTCAAAGCTGGTAGTTCTTGGGTGCTACATAACCTACGGTCTGTGCCAGAGGAGACCATTAGTAAAGAGTTTTGTCCATGCACGCATGCTGTGCTTTCACTATATCTTGCCTGCCCTCCTAAGAAATCGCAGCGCGGCATGCAGCGAGGGATTTAGGCAACTTCCCCTTTTTGAAAGGAAATGAGATGAAAAACTTCTTTCTCTCTAGTGCGTTTGCAGCTCCATTACTTTTGGCTGTTGCTGTATTAATCGCTGGAAACGCAGAGGCAAACTATCGATTGCCTGGCCGTTCAGTGAATTCGACTGAGGCCAGTGCAATCATGGGTGGAGCATGTAATAAAGATAGTGAGGATTGCTCTCCTGATTGTAGTGGCAATAAAGCATATGGAGTTGACGGTTCTAGCGGTTCAAACTCGGGCGGTGGTTGTGATGCCAACTGTTCAACTAGCAGTGTTAGCGCGACTAAGTGCAACGCGGGATGATGGTTACATTGCATAATGTAGGATCAGTTAACTAAATCACGAAAGGAGTATTCGAACAAAGCGAACCGACAGAGTTGGTTGACCTCTGCAGGGCCTTCTCGCTAGTGAAAAGGGAGTTAGTCCTCAGTTCGACTTTAGCAGGTTTTTAGGGTTTGAGAATGGTGTTCCCATTTAGCGCGAGCCTCCGTCAAAATGGTTGGGTTCTAACATCCGGACATTTTGAGCAAGGAGGCTCGTGCTCGCTGTGGAACCTGTACCTGGTTTTGTGCAGTTGTTGCAACCCTTGGCTTCCACGAGATGACTGCTCCAACTTACGAGAGCATGACGACGCTGTTGGCTGGTTGGATCTTCTCTTGAAAGGGCCTCAGATTTTGCCAAGTTCAACTTATGCCCTGTGTTGCGTTTTAAAACGAAATGCTCCTCCGTTTCGGTTCCTTTTGCGTTTTCTAAGAATAGTGTTCGTAATCGTAGTTGTTTGGTCAACCGCTACGTTCACCTATTCCAAAGAACAGATGACTGAGGCTCTGGCCCAGAAAGAGCGATATGCTTGCGGTGCCCGCGCCGCTTTTGTTCTTATTCGAATGATCGGACGGGAAGTGACTTACAGTACTGTACTCAATCGCGCCCCAGCGTTGGAGCAGGGGTGCTCACTGGAGGATTTGCGAAATGCTCTACAGGCGCACGATGTAGAATGTGCTGTCCTTCGGCTGCAGCTAACAGATCTATCAGCGACGTGCTGTCCGTTCATTTTGAATACGCAAGAGCTGGATTCGATTCCGGCGCATACGTCGCCGACAGGCGACCCTCCCATCGGCCATTTTTATCTTGTGACAGAAGTCGATAAAGTTGGCTTGCATACGTACGACCCGGTGACGAGTCAGAAGCGGCATTGGCGGTGGAGAAGCTTGGCAGATCAGTGGAGTGGATACGCAATCGTGGCTACGCAAGCAACGATTCGATACGAACAGACGCTCATGTATTATTTGCTCGGGGTAAACATACTCGTGGCGGCTTTTGTTGTCGCGTCGCTTCTACCAAAGAATTTCAGATGAATTGAAGAGGAGTTCCTATTCCATGGATTTTGCCAAGTTGCAGTGTCTTTTCATTGCCTCATTTCTGCTCAGTTCTGGACTGCAGCGTCCTGATAAAGCAGCGGCGGAAGATCGAATTAGATCGAATTTGAACGATGGCGTGAACGCTGCAGCTCTTTTAGGTGGAATCCTTGGGGTTGAGATTCCGCCTGGTTATCGTGAGGGTGGCGAATCTACTAACTCATTAGAGTCACTCCAGCAGCGACTTCAAGCTTACGGCGTTGCTACCAGTATTCGGAGCCTCAGCTACTATGAATTAGCTTCATGCAATCTACCCTGCGTCGTGCCTTTGCGATTTACTAATATCGAGAAGACGTCATTCTGCGTTTTTCTTCAGGCAAACGAGTCAGAGGTCCATTTCGTCGAAGCAGGGCCGTTGATGACACGAGCCATGTCCGTTGACGATTTCCGCAGACATTGGATCGGTTATGCCCTTTTCGGCAACGTCACTAAAACCTATAAGTGGTATCCGGTTCACTCATGTTAAATTTGCGGGCCTTTTGCGACGTTTTCCCATGTGACCGGATCGACCTGCACAGCCTGCTGAACGAGTCGGTGGAACAGCTTCCCGCGACTTTTGGAAGTGCGGCGAAGCGAATCGGAACG
>JBGSPU010000020.1:0-4677 GCA_041738415.1 Bythopirellula sp. | reverse complement strand
GGGTGCATGACGGCAGAATTATAAAGAGCGAATGAGAGGGAGATTTTCCTTGATAGTGTCTAGTTGCTAGACATATTTGGGTTGTGAACGAAAAAATCGCACAGCAGCGCAGGGATCTTCTTCGGGAGATGTCACTCATTGAACGCATGGAATTTGGCTCATTGTCCGAGGAATACCGGGAAGCTGTGGGAACCGGCGGGCAGACAGAGCGCAATGGCCCCTACTACAAGCACCAGAAGTGGGAGGATGGGCGCAACCGCAGCCGCAGAATTCCTGCCGATGAGGCCGATGCGTTGAGGGAAGCCGTTGAGGGGCGCCAGCGTTTTGAATCCCTCAGCGCGGAGTTCGTCGAGTTGACCGTGGCCTCGACGCGCAAGGCCGACCCCAGTAAAAAAAACTCTGCGAAGCTCTCCAGGAGGCGCGCTGCAGCGAAACGGCAGCCTTCCTGAGCGAGGTGCGCGCCCGTTTGGAAAGCGGGGAGAAGCCGGCGATGGACTTTTTGGAGAGTGCGCTACGCAGTGCGTTGCTCAAGGACGGGGCGCATCTGCTTGAGGACTTGCTCAATGACCCCTTCTACAAAGGATGCCAAGAAGCCCGCCCCGGTGAAAAATGTTACCGCGATCGGGCCAAGACGGTGGAGACCCTTTTCGGAGAGGTCCGGCTTTTGCGCGATTACTACGTGGCCGACGATGGCAGCAGTCGTGTTCCGCTAGACGAAAGCCTCGGACTCATTGAGGGGTATTCCCCTGGGCTGGCTAAAATAATGGCACGCGTTGCCGCGCAGGACAGTTTCGAAGAGGGCAGCAAGAACCTTCTCATCTACGCGGGTGTAAAGGTCGGCCCAAAAGCCATTGCACGCATGGCAGAGCTGGCTGCCCGGCAAATGCGGGCAGCCCATGCAGTGGCCAAGCCCTCGCACCCCCCTGCAGCGATCCCTATCATGTATATCGAGGGAGATGGCACCGGGGTTCCTGTAAGAAAAAGCGAGGCGCGGGGCCGCAAAGCCAAGAGCGGGGAGGGCGAAGCAAAAACGCGCGAAGTCAAGCTGGGTTGCGTTTTTACGCAGACTTCACCGGACTCGGAAGGAAACCCCCAACGCGACCACAACTCAACAACCTATGTGGGAACTCTTCAATGCAGCGCGGACTTCGGCATCCTGCTGCGGCGCGAGGCTTTTGCCAGGGGGTTTGCTCACGCGCAGAAAACCGTCTATCTGGGCGACGGGGCTGCTTGGGTTTGGGAAGTGGCACGAATCAACTTCCCACAAGCCACATGCATCTTGGACTTCTACCATGCCAGCGAACACCTCACCTTGCTTGCCGAGGCCCTCTACAGCGCCGATCCCCCACGCGTGCAGTCACAAGCCAAAATCTGGAGGGCTATGCTCCTGAAAGATCTCCTTCAAGAAGTCCTCGCCCAGGCCCGCAAAGACCTTCCCGACATCCCTGGGCCACGCAGTGCCGCTGAAAAACAGATCGCCTATTTTGAATCCAACAGCGCGCGTATGACCTACGCGTCATTCCGCTCACAAGGCCTCTTCATCGGTTCCGGCGTCGTCGAGGCAGGTTGCAAAACCGTCGTCGGTAAGCGGCTCAAAAACTCCGGCATGTTCTGGTCCGTCAAGGGTGCTCAGAACGTCCTCGACCTTCGGACTTTCTTGCTCAGCAACCGATTTGACGACCTCTGGCTCGCCAGAGACAAGAAAGCCGCCTGACCTTCTGGAACTTTGGCGTCGTGCACCCTAGGAAAGTGCTTCGATTTCAATCGGCTTTCCAGCCTTACGATAAATAGTGAAAATAGGCATGACGGTCTGATCGTTTTCAGGCTGGCTCATATCCCAAACGTGCTCTTGGAAATATTGGAGCAAACGCAACCATCAGCAAAAGCAACAAAAACCAAACAGGATACGCTCGGGCATTCTTTGCCAAAACCTGTTCTGAAGCAATGAAGGCTTGAGTAAGTATCCTGTATGTATTGAATGGTGGGCGCATATTATGTTTCCTAGCGTCTTCGAAGAAGGATCCCCGCTTGCTTCTGGCATGCCTCCTGTCCGCGAAACGAGATAAGCAGGAGAGATGGCGGATGTCCCGAAGGGAAGTGGATTTGCAGGACTGGTATGTCCGGCCTATTCTGAAAGATTGTTCTTGCCATAACGTTTAAATACATCAGTGAAGGTAACTCTATGAAAGAAAAACAATTTAAACAACAGATCGAATATAGGTTCAAAGACTCCTCGTCTTGTGAAATGGAAACGCTCAGTGTTCTTAATGTATTGGGGATCGAATTGAACGCCGATAGATTTTCTGAGCATAAAGGAAACACTGTTTTATGTTATGAGGAAATTAATCGATTCGCGATAAATAATAATCTGAAGGTGCGACAAAGTGATTATGGGCTCTCTATCACATTCTGGAAGTAAATACACTTAAAAAAAGGGCTTAATTAATGCTATTTTTGAATATCTGAAATCCAAGGGCCAATCGCTGAATTGTTGGAAAAAACTCATCGTAAAACGGTCGAGGAACGCGGAACGTTAGAGTATATTGCTTATCTTCGTGCTTGGTCATTAGGGTGTAGCATCGGATAGGGAGTTCTCTGCCTGCTGCGTGTATCGTAAAATCAGTAATATAATAAAGCGCTGGTTGTTGGCTGAGGGTAGTTTCGCCCTTGCTCACAAGCTTTATATCAGGATATTGCTTTGAAAGGTTGGTTGAAATCAATGTCTCAATTAGTTGCAGCATTTTTGATGTATATTCTTTGACTGGAGCGCTTTTGAGTTGGGGAATCTCTGTGACAGCGACGTTGAAGTCTTCTCCATCCGGACTTTCCAGACGAATTACTGTTTGAGTAAGGATGGTTTCTGCTCGACTCCACGTCTTCGGATACTGAAGGGAAAACTTCTGTTCTTCACTGACAAAAATCTGATCTTCAGATTCAGCTGCTTGAAGAATCGGGTAGGCCGTAAGAAAAACTATTAGTGCTGAGATGAAAAGTTTCATAATTTGGGGTAAGTATTATTTATCAAGGTGCCTGTTTTATTTTTGCTATTAAAGGAGCATATCGGACATAAAAAGGAGTGATGACTATACATGCGAGAACTACAAACAGCATGAGAATCAAAATCAGATAGTGAAAGACCCTGTGTGAAATTGCAATAATTAGAACCGGAAGCATAACCCAAAGCATACTTTGTATCCAAGGAACGGTAATCTTCCGATTGCAAGTCTTGCATTGTGCTGGCAGCACCGTGCCAAGGCACGCCTTTCTGATCGTGGAAATACCAGGACCATCGCAGTGATAGCAGGAATGCATTTATATATTTTTGCCACATGGAAAGCTCAGCGACCCGACCCAGGAGGGCGTTCGATTGCAGCCACAGCGCGATGGTCGGGTTCGCTGCAGCACATTTGGCATTGCGGTTAGTCTGTGAACCATTTAAGTCCCTCCTCTTCTGACCGTTGGATAATCTCGTCGAGACTGAGATTCCGATGCGCACTCGCATAATCAAAGAGACGCTTCCAGACCGGGTTGGGGTGATTTCGTCGAAGCGCGCGTATCCAGAGTGGCGGTAACTCCGATGTGCCTTGGTTGATGAGGAACTCGGTGCCGTCGTAAATCCGGGTGCCAGGTGCGGCTAGTTGTTTCAGGTTGCATCTGCCCCTGCCGCTGAATAGCTCCGGCTCACGCGTGGTCAACGTGTAGAGCGCATCATCAAGATGATACCAGATGTCTCTGCCCCCGAACCGGTAGATGCTGTCAATGTCGGTGCATCCGATGATAATCGAGTCCCGGAACATATCACGAATGTAGTTGTGGAACTCTTTGCCATCGCATTCGAGCGCGACCTTCTGACGTGACGATACGGCGAGAAAGTCGAGACGGAAACCGCCAACAAAGGTGTCAACCTCGACTTGCTTCAGTAAATCGTAAGTGGGGTCGAGGTGCTTGGCGAACGCCCAAGCGAATGGGTCCTCAATCGGCGAATCGTAAGGTGGGGCGTAAGTGTTCATGTGGTTGGTGCGCGAACGCCGCCTAATAGAATTATTGAGCAAGAAGCCGCAATTTACTTGCAAATGCAGCGTGTCGTATAACCCCTACAAGTGCGGCATCGCATGGCAGACTTCCTTCATGGCACTTCATTGGGTTTTTTAAACCACCAATAGGACCCCTATTCAAGGAAAATCAAGATGTCCGGATTTGCCCTACGTATTCATGCAGCGTCCAGATGGCTTGGGCCTCCTGCACATGGGCGTTTTAGGACGTGAAGATTAATCATTGTCGTGGATACGTCAGTGTGACCGAGAAGGTCTTGGACAGTTCGGATGTCAATGCCACTTTCCTGGAGATAAATCGGAGACAATCCAAGGATTATCGATCTGATCTCTGTGGACTTTGTGGCTCTGTGTGAGATGGATTGGTGGCTGTGGTGATTTTTTGACAGACCACCGGCGTGTGGGCGCACGCGGGGGAGACTGCGCACTGTGCAGCCCACTCGGGCAAGATGAGCGGGAGCGAACGAGTCAACATCTGACAGGATTTACAGGATTAACAGGAGAAGTACAAGGCGGCCAAGAATTCCCTGGTATCCATCCGTGGCAATTGGGGTCATCGGTGGTTGGGTTTTTCTGAGTTTGGATTGGCGTTTTTGGAGAGGCCGGCGGGACGCCATCGGTCCCA
>JBGSPU010000017.1:0-3708 GCA_041738415.1 Bythopirellula sp. | reverse complement strand
CCAACTTCCGCGTTAACAGATACAGTACTTTCCAGAGTTCGCGTTCCATAATACGTCTCCTTGTCACAGGGTTTCGCTAATGACAAGGTGGAGCGCGGACTCCCTTTAATCAACCTTTAGCTAGCATTTGCATAATCGTGTGAACTGCTGGGCTATTCTCGGTCGTCCCGCCGGGACGAGACATTGCTTGCGATCGCTAAGTTCAGCGTATTCGATCAAAGCAAGTGGGTTGGGGACAAAGCCTGGTCGCGCGGGCAGCGAGAGCGCAGGAAAAGTCTTGACCGCAACTCACGCGGTGACGGGAAAGGTGGGTGCGGAAGCACCTACCCTACGCGACTTTGCCCCAGCAAGTTCACTCATTCTCTTTTAGGTCCGTGGCAAACCTGCTATCCAGGGCCTCAACGCAAGTGGGCCAGTTCAAACCGAAATAGTTGATCCAAGACTGGAATTTCTTTTCAAGGTCTGCTTTATCGCCTCCCTCAACTGCATCGTACATGTCCTTCGCCCTATCAAGGAGATTACGAAGGGGATCAAGCTCAACAATCTGGAGGCTTTCAGACGGGTTGGCCCGCTCAGACACTGGGATCATTGGACCAACGATAAACAATCGCGCCTCTGCCCCAACATTGTTCGCGAGCCATTCTTCGTGATCGTGACACTGCGAAATATCCTTCTTGGAGTATTCCCCATCCTTGTCCTTGTCCGTCTTCAGCTCGAATCCATAAGCCCCTGGTCCACCATCGCCCGCCCATGTGACATCGGGCCCTGTGCCATGTGATTTATCAGGTCGCTCGGTCTGCAAACCTAGTAATGTTCCAAGAACCCTAATAGCCTGTTCCGCCTTGTTAGTTTCCGGACCATAACCCAAATCGGATTCTACTTGCTCGATGGCGGTACTAATCTGCCCCTTCTTCTTGAGATACCACTCTGCAAGCGTCGCCGCCTGCTGTCCAAACTCTTTGGCTTTAGGGGGTTTGAATGCTGCGTCTCGTTTCTCGGACGGTCGCCCTAGCTCAGAACGAACATTTGCTGCTGCAATAAAAGCCGAGAACGCCCCTTGCCGATCTTGGGCACACATCAATGCTAAGCCACACCAGTGGCGATACCACGCCGCCAATCGTGCATCATGCGAATTAGCTGTTTCCGCAAGCATGCCAAAACTGTCGGCAGCTTTTTGATACTGTCCATTCCAGAGAAGCTGGTATGCGTCGCGCTCCTCAAGGATAAGTTCGACGTGCCAATCAGGAGGAGGCGATGAATTGTTCGTCTCGAATTCGTCTATGTAGTCGTCATAAGTTTCGTCCCAATTCTCGTCTCCAGTAAGAATGCCTTCGATGAGGTCTTGCCATTTAAGATCGCCTGCTTGGACTTGCTTTGCAAGTTCTCCAGCAAGGAGTAGCTGCTGTTGAAGGAGTGTCGGCAAATACGCCCGGCACTTTGTAGCTCTCACCCAGGATTGAAGTTGAGGCCCAACAAGTAACACGACGCCGTGATCGGTATTACTTCGGAATATCCGCCCAATTGCCTGAACCACACGTGTGGCAGTATTCGAAACACGGATCGTTTCGACCTTAATACCCTCGTCTATGAAACGGTCAAGTAGATTTTCGCCCGTTGGTAGACAGTCCAGGACCAGAACCCTACACGCGTCCCCGGGAAGGTCGATGCCGTCGTACCTAGCGACCAAACCAAGCATTTCAACATCTTCAGATTCACTGAATCGATCAATTTCGCTCTGACCCGCATCGGCGTCGTAAATCTTAGAAGGCGGCACCCACTCCTTTGCCTTCTTGTACGAAGGCGAGATCACACATGACTTATACTCTTCCACCAACGATTTGGCTTCACCTCGCTGCTCTTCGTCATCCTTTCCGGGAACAAAGACGAAGAGTCGTTGAGCATCTCCAGACTTGCCACTCGGCTGAATGAGTGTTGGCTTTGCGACCCCGAATGTTCGTGCAAAGGACGCTTGTGACGGAAGAGTAGCCGTCAAGTAGATTCGCCGCACATCTGCCTGAAAATAGCTAAGCGTCGATAAAGGTAGGGCCAGGGGAGTGATCTCTAAGCCCCGTCCGTCGGCAACGATACAGCAGTGATTTAGATGATCCTTCAGATGTTCCCAAGCAAAAAGCGTTTGGTCATCTTCATCCACTTTATGACTTTCAAACGTGGCTCGAATTTCATCGGCATGCTCCCAGATCACGAATGCCGGGATATATAAAACAGGAGAATTTTTGCCTTTTGCAATGTCTTGAAACTGGCTTGATCGACTGCTATTCGCGAAGTGTTTTCGGAACAGTTGCAAAACCTTGCCAAAAGCCTTGTGCTTATTGGGTATCCGAATTGTGAATTGGCTACGAATTGCGTTCTCGGCCACATGAGCGTCATCGAAGACTATGGCGTCAATATCGTCTTTTCGGAAAATCGACTTGCCATTGAACAGGGCTGCGTAGTTCGTGACGCAAAAGGCGTTTCCAGACTCAAAGTCTTCACGTGAAGTCCAGTCGCCCTTGTAACGAATTGCCGGAGATAGCCCGATCTCTTTGGCACGATCCAGCGTCTGCTCGACAAGTTGATTATTGGGACAGACGAAAAAAACCCGCCCCTTCGTCTCATTAACAAGGGACTGCGCAATCAGCACACCGACCAATGTCTTGCCGCCACCGGTATTCATCTGCACGACAATATCGGAGTCATTTCGAACGTCACGCCAACTCTTCAGCGCTTCTGCCTGCGGCTCCCAAATATTTTCGATAGAGCCGCGCAGTGTCGCCTTCTTAAAAATCTCTAACGGATCGATGGGCTTCTTACCAGACGGAACAGATAGTCTAATCTTTTTTAATGACACTTCCGTATCTCCGGCAATGTTCACGATGCAATGGGGATCGACGGCAGAACACCCGCTGGAATGCAGTTCGCGAAATGAAAAAGACTCGGCAATCAGTTAGACGAATTAGGGCAGTATTGGCTTCTATTCCACTGGGGTCAACAAGCTTAGCGACTCGAAAAAAATCGCCTAACACAATTACAGATCGAACCTTGGTACTGCGCCATTCTGCATAAAAAAACCCTGCTCATTACTGAGCAGGGCTTTGATCTTCATCGCAAAATAAAAAAAAGTGCTCCCTCATGGACTCGAACCATGAACCTACTGATTAAGAGTCAGAGAGCGGGTGCGGAAAACGCCGAGGAGTATGGCCTTTCTGAGCAGAGCGCAGCGCCTGGCGCAGCAGTTAGCGCAGAAACCAATGGGGAACCGGTTGACGCAGCGGCAAGTAACGCGGCGAATCAAACCGCCCCGCTGACGGGACACGACGCCGACCTGTCAGAAGTCGCTGACCGCTGGGCGACGTTGCCCGGGGCCGTGCGAATGGCCGTCATGGCCTTGGTCCGATCGGTGAGCAGATGATTCCCCTCGCGCGCATACGCGAGAGCGACGTTTCCGTGACGTTTTGGGACCCCTATTCGGTCAGCCGGTAAATTTTGGAATCGCCCCCGCCCCTTCGCGTTTTCGGAACCCGTCGAGTAGTCTCCGTGTCGCCAAAGGCCATTGTCACCTCACAGCCCCGAATGGCACGTAGTTCTCACGTAAGTTGTTGCTCTGAATTGCTATAGATGAAAAAGGCCTCTCTTGCCTAGATGGAGTTACCACACATCCATCACCGGCAAGGAGGCCTAGAATGCGATCCTGTAATCATGGACGGTTTC
>JBGSPU010000005.1:0-44080 GCA_041738415.1 Bythopirellula sp. | reverse complement strand
TGATTCTACTGCTTCGGTGTAATACTTACTCCCGTTCATTATCGGCGCAGAATTGCTCGACCAGTAAGCTGTTACGCACTTTTTAAATGGTGGCTGCTTCTAAGCCAACATCCTGGCTGTCACGGCAATTCAACTTCCTTAGTGACTGAGTATTACTTCGGGACCTTAGCAGATAGTCTGGGTTGTTTCCCTCTCGACCGCGAAGCTTATCCCTCGCGGACTGACTCCTGAGATAATCGCAATGGTATTCGGAGTTTGGTTCAGCAGGGTACCCCGGGAAGGGCCCCAAACCAAATCAGTATCTCTACCCCCACTGCGTAGTGGCTCAAGGCTAGCCCTAAAGCTATTTCGGAGAGAACGAGCTATCTCCAGGTTTGATTAGACTTTCACTCCTCCCCACAAGTCATCCCCTCGGTTTTCAACCCAAGTGGGTTCGGTCCTCCAAGCGGTTTGACCCGCTCTTCAACCTGCTCATGGGTAGTTCACTTGGCTTCGCGTCTACCGCCCGCGACAATATTTCGCCCTATTAAGACTCGGTTTCCCTGAGGCTTCGACCCGTAAGGTCTTAACCAAGCCGCAAACGGTAACTCGCCGGATCAGTATGCAAAAGGCACGCCGTCACACATTTCCCTTACGGGACATAGTGCTCCGACCGCTTGTAAGCGTATGGTTTCAGGTTCACATTCCTCCCCTAAAAGGGGTTCTTCTCATCTTTCAGTCGCCATACTGAGTTCACTATCGGTCATCAGGGAGTATTTAGCCTTACGGGATGGTCCCCGTAGATTCAGTCGGAGTTTCACGTGATCCGACCTACTCAGGTACCTC
Organism: Bythopirellula sp.; assembly: GCA_041738415.1. GTDB lineage: Bacteria > Planctomycetota > Planctomycetia > Pirellulales > Lacipirellulaceae > Bythopirellula. The sequence continues at coordinate 43,255 of JBGSPU010000005.1, read as the reverse complement.
TCGAGAGATCGCTCGCTTTCGTGTACGGGACTGTCACCCTCTGTGGTTCTTCTTTCCAAAAGATTCTACTAGTAAGCAATTTTGTGACTCTCATTTGAAAGGCCCTACAACCCCGCAAGGGAAACCCTCGCGGTTTGGGCTGTTTCGCGTTCGCTCGCCGCTACTGACGAAATCGATTTTTCTTTCTACTCCTGTGGGTACTTAGATGTTTCAGTTCCCCACGTTCGCCACGTGCAGCTATGAATTCACTACACGCTAATTCGGGAATCCCGGGATCAACATTTGTTTGTCAACTCCCCCGAGCTTTTCGCAGACTTCCACGCCCTTCATCGCCTCCTGATGCCAAGACATCCCCCATACGCCCTTAATAGCTTGGCCACATTTATCTAACGCTCTTGAAGACCTGAACCGCGGACGGCCTGGCTCGCCAACAAAAGATAAATGCTGCTATTAAACCAGCCCACACCAGGTCAGCGTGAGGTCCACGTGCTAAAGCACGCTCGCCTACACACCAAATCTTATGTGTCTGGTTGAGTAACGCTCGATTGATTCTTGTAATCTAAAGAGCAAAGGAGATTCGAACAGACCACTAGCTGCCCGACTCAAACACACCCTCTGCAAGAGCATGGTTCTTGTCGAGCGGGCCTGAACGAATTTCAGATGCCACTCTTACAATATATATCACCAAATTGTCAAAGATCCTGCGGTCGACTTCTGGCCCCTTGCAAGGGAACCCTCCGATCAACCGTGGCCCTAACGGCCAGCCTGTCATCCCCAACCTCCTCCGGTAAAAAACCAGTCTTGGCTAAGTGAACAGGAATCCCAGGAGCACCGCTCCGGGGACTCTCATCCACTTCAGGGGGAACTTCAAATCATAACAATTGTGGCCCAGTTGTCAAAGGGGTAATCGCCACAAATTATTCTCTCTCCAGAACACCGATGTTCAGGAGGAACGCGAATTCTAGAGATGTTCGGCAAATGTGCAAGGGGCTGGCGACCCCATCTGGCAAGAATCTCGAATCTTGAGACAAATCGTGGTCACCTTCCCCATCTAATCGCCAGAATTTGCCCCGTTTGAACCGAACCTGTTCCGCTCAAAGAAAGCTCGGGCGCGGATACACAGCCAGCCGTTAGCGAGAACCAAAAGGACATGCACCCCTAGATCAAACCAGAGATTGACCGACTGCGGCAAGTTCAGGCCGCCGAACAGTGCATCAAAAATAGCATGAATTCCCATCATGAACCTCCCGCCGGGACCAGTCCACATAGAAGAGAGGGCAACGGTGGCACCGATACAGAAAGCCCGCTCATCACCCTCGCCGAAAAACAAGCCCGTGATGATTACGCTGGCCGCCACGATCCAGATGGCACCGATCACCAACTGGGTCAGTGACACTGGCAGCAGAGCCGCAAAGCCGCAGAGCACGGCCAGCGATGTCATCGTGGCGAGCAATGTCCGCAGGCTGTAATGAAACCGGCGAGACGGACTTGATTGTTCACCCACTCGTTTGGTGCTCCCGGAATGCTCGATGGACCCAGTCTTCGCTGAAAAAAGACGCGAACACCGTCGCATCTACTCCCATCCTAGCATCAACGCACGACAGCACCACTCCATTGCGAAGCGAAAGGCGGCATCTTAACTCATGGCGACGGCTTACTGTGCCACACGGTTGTCCGCGGTCAGACGATCAAGCATGATGTCTGAGGTATCGTCGGGGGCGACACTGGTAGCGGCCTGAGTCAGTTGCAGCGTTAGTTGCGTTGTTCCCAAAGGGATAGGGCAGCTAGCCAAGGCACTACGCACTCGATTGCCGGCAAACGTCGCCTCGCGTTTTGGGCTGCCAGGCAGCATGACGACGAATTCGCCTCGATCCAGTCGGCCCAGCAAGTCCATCTCCCGGAGTCGTGACCCGATAAACTGGCCCACGCTGTCGAGCACCAGTTCCGTGACGGCGTCGCCGTAGTCGCGTTCCAAAGCATGGTAGCCAATCACCTTCAAAAATAACACCGAGAGGTCCGCCCCAGTACGGTGACTCTCAGAGATCCTTCTTTGAAGTTCCGCCGAGAAACCAACGCGGTCCGGCAACTCGGCATGTTTATGATCAATGGCGACATTTCGTCTCGCTGGCGTCACTGGGGATGCTTCTAGTTGATTGATCGGCAAGCACCCTGCCCCGTCATGCCAGTAACTGCAATTGCGACCCGCACCCTTGGCAGCGTAGATCGCTTCGTCTGAACGGCGAATTAATCTGGCTGAATCGTCGTGCTGCTCTGCCTCAGCAACCCCGATGCTGACTGTGACGCTGAGCGTTTTGCCTTCGAAAGTAATCTTCATAGAACCGATGGCCTCACGAATTCGCTCCGCGGCAATCGTGGCATTCTTGATCGTCGTATTGGGCATGACTAAAGCAAATTCTTCACCACCATAGCGGCAGGCGAGATCCGTCGCCTTGGCGTTTTTCTTCAAGGTGGCGGCAACGTTTCGCAACACATCATCTCCTGCCTGATGTCCATGCGTGTCGTTGAACTTCTTGAAGTGATCGACATCGAAGAGCAGTAAACTCATCGGTCGGCCCTGCTGGCGATACTGGTCGATTCCTTTCGCTAAGGCTTCGTCGAAGGCACCCCGGTTCGCCAGCTTAGTCAAAGAATCGGTCTTGGCTTGAGACTGTGTTGTCTTTAACTCTTCTGCTTGTGACTGGATCTTATTCTCTGCATCTTCCAGACGGGTCTGCAGCTTTTCATTGGCAGCCATGATCTGGCGGAGTGCTTCTGCGATCAGATCACTATTGTCCGGGGCAGTCTTATCCAAAGACCCCAACTGGGCGGAAATGCCGCTGACCAATTGATTGTGGGCACCAACGTCGGATGCTACTTTCGATGTCAAGTCCTTCAATTGCTGCACCGCCATCGCGTTGCGTTCGGCATCGAAGGGGTTGCCCCCAGGTCCAGTAGGTTGCTGGTCCGCTTTATTCGATTTGCCAAGACCCACATAAAAGTAGGCTCCGACAAACCCCATAATAAAAGCTGTGAGCGCAAGCGAAGCATCCAACAATACATAATTCAGTGAAACACCTAGTGGCAGCAGCATGGAATAAAGACCCCTCGAACTTAATAAATAGTATTGTCAGACGCGAAAAACGTGATATTACAAGATTAGCCACAGTTAAATCGGCAAGTTACCCTTCTCCGGCTGATTGGCTAATCTTCGGCTGTTTGACTAATTCATTTCATGCCCAAAAATAGGTCCGCACATCACGTTGTCAAACACGATTCAGGCGAATATCCAGGCAGTATCCCACATCCATTCGAAGCAGACCCACCTCGACCCGATTTGGGTTGGGATGATAGCGATTGCCTGGATGGTAACTGCTGAGCAATCGGTACTTTATCAGCCTCATCGGGCTAGCGCTCGGATCTTCCGGACAATCGTTTCAATTGTTGGCTACCGCACTTCGGCTGACGAACCATTGGTAGAAAGTGAAAAGCAGAAAAGAGGTTTTCTCATTGCCCAAGAACCTAGCAATAGCAGAATTGCGCAGTAACTCACGAGAAGTGTCCCTGGCTCGGGAACGGCTGTGAAAGGCTCATTGGAAGCCACATGTCGACCGTAGTTGGTCCGCCAAAGCCAGAGGTCGAAATCGTCCACTTCCAGACTGCCATCGGCATCCGCCAGCAAGCCAACACCAACATTGCCAACCGACCGCTGCCAACGCAAGAAGTCCTGGCCATCAATATCACCATCGGCGTCCATGTCGCCGTGTAGACCAAGTAGTTTGTCTGGAACCTCCCAACCTATATCTGCCAGTGCAGCATAGTCGAGAGGTGTCAGAACCCTTCGTCGCCCCAGCACCAGTGAAGCTGTCAATGCCGACAAGGGAGGATCGGCATAAGGGGGGCTCGTGGTTCCGATCGCCCAGTGATCGCCGTCAGCCGTCAATGCCACCGTTGAGCCTGTCAAATTGACGGTGGCGGCACCCTGGAACTGACCGCCGGAGTTCAGATTGTCGAAAGAAGGTGCCGTGCCGAAGCCGAATACATGCACCAACTCATGAAGCGCAACCGTTAAAAAGTCAATCTGCCCTGGGGCGGGTAGTGTGGAAACATCAAAATGCCAATTTCGCGGATTGCCATTGTCAAACGTGTCGAACGCAATCGAGCCACCCCAGGAGGCGAAGTCGGTTGCCATCGATCCTGTGATAACTCCCTGGCCTCGGCTCAGCGAGATGTTTGCCTGACCGGGGCCTGCTTCCCCTACCTGATTGCCAAGCATGTCGTACCCGCCTACATACAGAATGAGCGTGTCAGCAGACACCGACAGATTTGAAATGGGAAAACTTGAGCCCCCACTGTCTGGATTAGTAAAACTCGCCGTCCATCCTGGGCTGGAGGGAATCGCGAGCAGATCGTCGGAAAATGCCTCGAACGCCCTCACGGCAAAGCGTAGGGTATCCAGGGCTGCGGGATTATCAAAGAAGAAGTCGCCTGCATTACAACTCCCGGTCTGATTGCACATTAGCCGCACATCGATGGTAAGACCCTGCAGCGGCGCGGCTAATAACCATCCGAGGGCAAACATCACGCAACAACCAGATACCATCCCGCGAGCGCGGCAAGAGCGCGAACCTACAAGCTGGATATCTGCGAGCATCATGGTGCAAAAAGAGAACTGTTCCTGGCCCCGAAAGTGGCGGCTAAGTCTCTATTCTAACCTACACCTGCAAGATGGTCGAATAGCACTTTGATGTATCCAGAAATGAGGGTGCAGGAACAATAATCTGGTACCGCATTGTCAGCAACCGGGGCTAGCGATCTGCGGCTGATCCGATCAGCCGGAACGCGCGAGCGTCCGATTCCAGGAAGCGCACTGTCGATCAGCGCTGCTGCACCCAGAAATGAATGGCACTTGCTAGCCGTTGGCGGAAGCCGAGGGCAGTGCCCTGATTTCACCATTGGCTCCCGCCGACGGCTAGCAAAGAAGGCCAGCAAGCTCACTTCTCTACCGACTCAGTGCAACATGGTACTCCTGTTAGCTTGAGTGCATCCGGATGGCAGTAACAACTGGCCACCGGTGCCACGTCAGCGTGCTGCCATGCCTCTCGAACCAAAGACACGAGCGACTCTGCTTTCTCGGTTTCACCCTGCCCTTCGAGAGCTTGTTGTAGCCCCAGAAGCGACCAGGAATTATTGGGATGACGCTCCAGATCGGCTCGATACACCTCTTCCGCCTCGGCGTGACGATCGTCGGCCAGCAGCAAAGCACCCAAGGCATGTCGGACGGGCTGCATCCAACCCGGTGGTTCATCGTAGCTGAGGTTCTCTTCCATCTCGACCGCTTCCCGTAGCCGTGCAAACGCCTGCTCATGATCGCCGGAGCGGTAGGCCAACTCACCGGCGGCCATTTTCCGTGCAATGGCGATTACTTCCTGGGCTGAGTTGTTACCCATCTTCCATTCATCGGTAAGACCTGCGGCAACTTCGTCGAGCAAGTCAATCTCCTGCTGTGCCTCTGCAGTTTTCCCTAGGGCCGCGTAGGCGACGCTCCGCGCAAAGTGTCGTTCAGCCCGGCTGAATAGTCGCCAGTCTGGCGGTTCTGGCTCGGCCAGAACGTCGTCCCACTTGCCAAAGCGAATCATCACATGCAGTGGAGTCGTCATGAAGCCGTCGGCCAGTGTGACGTACTCCCGCAGAAAGTCTGCCGGCACAGCTTGTTCAATCTTTCGCGCGGTATCCATGGCCAACTGGTAGCGCCCCTCCATCATCGCAGCGTAGGCCAGGAAGTGGATGTTGTGCAAAAAATAGAGACTGTAGAAATCAGGTGGCGGGGCCAATGAAAAGTATTTCTCGTCGGCCTGGATGGCCCGCTCGTTGGCTGCCGTCGCATCTGCGTAGCGACCCGTGCGAATAAAGATATGCGAAGGCATGTGGACCAGGTGACCCGATCCAGGCACCAATGCTTTCAATCGCTCTGCCGATGCAAGCCCCTTCTCCGGCCAGGGAGAGGCCTCGATCGCATGAATATAAAAATGATTCGCCCCGGGATGATTGGGTGTCCCTGCTAACGTGCTTTCTAACACGGCCAGGATTTCTAGAGTCCTACCTTTGGGAACTTCGTCGCCAGTCCACAAATCCCAGGGTTGCAGATTCATCAACGATTCGGCGAACAATGCGCCGACGTCCGGGTCATCAGGAAACTGATGCCACACGGCCTCCATCGCAGACGCATACTGTTGGTCCAGCAGCAGTCGGTCTTCTGGAACCGGCCAGGCATAGCGTTTTTCTACAGCTCGCACCAAGGCTTTCTCAACAGGCATTTCATTATCCAGCGCTCGAACAGCTTTTCGAGCTGCTTCGTAGGCCAGCCGACTTTGCGCTTCTTTCATCTCCGGGTTGTTGATGTGTAGCCCCCGGGCATAGGCCGCTCCCCACCAAGCCATCGCACACGAGGGATCCAGTTCAGCCGCTTTCTCGAATGAGCGAATCGCCTCGTCGTGGTTGAAGCCGTAGAGTAGTTGGATCCCCTGATCGAACCATCGCTGTGCCTCGGCAGAGTTCGTCGTAATCTTGCGGTTGTAGCCAGTGAAGCCTTGGTAAAGATTTGTGCCGGCAGGTACCGCGTCGGCATGAGCCGTGGATTTTTGGAATTCGACTTTCGTATCTGCGAAGGCACGGGTAACAAGTGCCAACAAAGTGATCATCGACATCAAGAATCGACACATGACTTCTCCTTTCTGGGTACGGCCCGGCTGAATGTATGAGTGCTTTCGGTATTCTAAAGGGACTTGACTAGCCCTGACAAGAAGTCTCTCAGCACAAGAGCGTGATTGCACGCAACATTGCTTGCGGCATAGAGCAGCGTGATTTGCTTGCCGCTGGCCGAGGAGAACATTTCTAGAATGGTATCGTGTTTGCCCGCAAGCTCGGCGAGATACTTCTGGCGAAATTCGGCAAACTTTGCTTCTTCGTGATTGAACCACTTGCGCAGTTCCGTGGAGGGTGCCAATTCCTTGGCCCACAGATCGACGTGGGCAGCCTCCTTCTTGATGCCGCGTGGCCAGAGCCGGTCCACGAGAACGCGATATCCATCCTCTACTGTCATCTCCTCATAGACACGCTTGATCACGATCTCGGGTGATTTGCGTCTAATGGTTGCCATCGATCTCACCCAGCGTCAGCTTCAGCGCCTCATATTCTTCACGACACTCGTCACAGATCGAGAGATGCTGTTCGACCGCCTGCAAACCTGAGCTGACTGACTTGCCCGCCAGGTGTTGCTCGGCAAACTCCGCCACCAGGGCCAGACACTCCACGCAGTTGAGCTCGGCGTCTTTGGTGAGGCTCACCAACCGCAGCAGGTTTTCTATTTCTTGCTTGGAGAATGCCATTGTTTTTCTCTCAGTATTGGAGCGTGGTCGCCAACTCCTCTGAGTCGTATCCAGCTTTTTGCAGGGCGGATTTTAGTTTCTTACGAGCATCGTGTGTCAACTTGTACACAGCATTGCGATTGCTGCCCAAGTGACGGGCAATCTCGTCTTGGGGCATGCCCCGCAGCTCGGCGAGTAGTACGTTGCGTTGTTTCTCAGTTAAGTCGGTCGCGATCAACTCGTGCATCTTGGCGATAATCGCTTGCCGCTCGACCTGCAATGCTGGTCCCGGTGCGGTATCGACCGCTCGGGTGGGCACGAAGTCAGCTTCCTTCAGCACAGTGTCGAGCGATACGTCCTGCCATCGACTGCGGCGCAATTCGCCAAGTGCCACCCGAATTGCAATCGCGGTCGCCCAGGTCACGAATCGACTGCGGCCCTGAAACTGATCGAGTCGATCCAAAATCCGCAGCAGCGCATCCTGCACCGCGTCCTCCAGGAACGAATCGTCAACGTGCGGACGACCGGCCAGTGCCTTACGGAGATTGCGCAGCAGGACTTCGCGCAGATCAGAGAGCGCCGACTCGCGCTTTCCCCCCGCGTGAATTAGTTGGGCGACCCAAGTGTCGTTTTCTCGGTTCATGAGGGATTCTCAACGATCTGTTGGAACCGCAAGTCGTAGGCCGGAACGAGTGGAGCGAGTTCCGGCAAGCCAATGTTTTCGCGCAAGACTTGCCGAAAAGGCGTGTTACTCGTTCCGGTCTGAGATCAACAGTTTGTCAACACCGGTGCGGCTGGGAAATCGACCTCCGTCCCCGCGACGTGGTTGAAATAATTGGTAAAAATGTTGAGCGCCACATTCGCGACAATCTCGGCGATCTGTCCATCAGTGTAGCCTGCCTCCCGGACGTGGTGAATGTCATCGTCGGAGACTTCGCCCCGATCGCGGACGATCTTCTGGGCAAATTCCAGGGCAACGCGCTCCGCGTCATCCTTCGCTTCGGCCCGCCGGGCATCGCAGGTTTCCGGTTCCGAAAGTCCTGCCCCTTTGCCCAAAGCTGTGTGTGCCGCCAGACAATAGTCGCAGCTATTCTCTTCCCCGACAACCAGTGCGAGCTGTTCCCGCAGTCGAGGCGAAAGCGTCCCGCCAGCCAGTTGTTGGCTAAAGCCCAGATAGGCATTCGCCACGGCAGGAGAATTGGCCATCGTAGCAACGATGTTGGGGACCATCCCCATTTTCTTTTTCACGGAATCCAGAATCTGTTTTTGTACGGCGTCAGCCGAGTCTGTGCTGATCGGTTGAATGCGTGGCATTGTGTTAATCCTTGGTTCGAGTGAGATTCAGAAGCAACGACTGTCGCTTCCTTTCTCCTTGGATGGTAGTGCTGCATGAATACTTACCAATGAAACCAGGAAATCTATTTGGACAGCGCCACTTTCGACTGTTGCCCAGCAATAGTAACCCGAAGCGTAAGCGAGGTAGATCATCGCTAACTCGTTTCCTCGCTTACGCTTCGGGTTACGATGGAGTAGCAAAGTGGCGCTGTCCAACTATGCTCCCCAAAAAAAACGGGCCCGGGGTTTCACCCGAGCCCGTTGAAGGTTGGTACGCAACTTAACCCCCGCGGCGGACCGAAATCCAACCTCGGGCTTGAACGTTACGCACTCTTTGTCTGGGGTTCGCTAAACAATTTTTCGCGACCATCGACCACGTCGTCCGTCAACAGGTAACGGTTGCCGCGCGGCTGGTCAGGCAGGTCGTACATGATGTCGAGCATGACGCTCTCGATAATGGATCGCAGGCCGCGGGCACCGGTTTTTCGTTCGGCAGCACGGCGGGCAATCGCTTGGAGCGCCTTGTCGGTGAACTGCAAGTCGGCCTCTTCCATCGCGAACAAGTGTTGATACTGCTTGGTGAGGGCGTTCTTCGGTTCGGTCAGTACGCGGACCAGTGATGTTTCGTCCAAAGGTTGGAGCGCGGTTACCACTGGCAGGCGTCCGACGAGTTCCGGAATCAAGCCGTATTCAATCAAATCGTCAGGCGTGATATTGGAGAGCGTTTCGCCAAGGCCCATTTCCGAGGCTACGTCACCCTGCTGGCCGAAGCCCATCGTGCGGCGACCCATCCGTTTGCGGATCACTTCTTCAATCCCGTCAAAGGTGCCGCCGACGACAAACAGGATATTCGTGGTGTCAATCTGGATGTATTGCTGCTCAGGATGCTTGCGACCTCCCTGGGGGGGCACGTTGGCCGTGGTCCCTTCCAGCATCTTCAGCAGCGCCTGCTGGACTCCCTCTCCAGACACGTCGCGGGTGATCGAGACATTTTGGCTCGTCTTGCCAATCTTGTCGATTTCATCGATATAAAGCACGCCACGCTGCGCCGCTTCGATGTCGAAATCGGCAGCGTGCAGAAGTTTCAGGAGCAAGTTCTCCACGTCCTCGCCGACGTAGCCGGCTTCGGTGAGCGTGGTCGCATCCCCAATCGCAAACGGCACATTCAGCTTGCGGGCCAAAGTGCGGGCCAACAGCGTCTTGCCACAGCCCGTCGGACCCACGAGCAAGATATTCGACTTGTCGATTTCGATGTCCGACTCTTCTTCGGCAACCATGAGCCGCTTGTAATGGCTGTGTACCGCCACAGCGAGAACTCGTTTGGCCGCTTCCTGACCGATGACGTATTCGTCCAACTCGGCAGCGATTTCGCGAGGGCTGGGTACCTTGGCAAAAGGTTGCTTGCTCGATCCGCGCCGTTTGCGTTCCTGATCAAGGATCGATTGGCACAATTCGATACATTCACCACAGATGTATACGTCGCCCGGTCCTTCGACCAGGGGACCTACGTCGCGGTAGCTCTTTCGGCAGAACGAACAGAAAGCATTCTTTTTCGAAGTGCTTCCGCGTCGTCCACCGATGTCTTTACCCGTAGGCATGAAAATCTCCTTCCGAGGGATGCAAGACCGCTCAGGCCATCACCGTTCTGAGAGGTCGCTTAGTTCGTCAAGGGTGTCGCTCGTGGGAGTCAACTCACCAACCAAATTCCGATGATCCGAAATCCAATCAGCGAGCCAAACTTATCATGCCTCGCGGGGCTTCCATGTCCGCTCAGTCCGAGCACCAATTCTGTGGTACCATACGTAGCTCCAACGAGAGTCGTTCATCGGTTGATCGCTAGCAGGGGGTTTACTAGCACCCGCCAGTGCCGAACAACCGCGACAGTCGGAGTGTTTCTCGGCATTTGGGGCGACCGGTGCTACCGGGGTCAACCCGTAATTTCGACAAACTCTCCTTTCTCGACAAACAGCCCTTAAAATTCAGGGGAGCGTCTGCCGAGTTTCTCAACGCTCCGTCGAAGGGGTTCCCGCACTCTGCGGGCCGCTCGACCGAGAAGTCTCATTAAGCTCTGCTTTCAGTTTGGTTGCTAGCTTAGTTTTAATAGTTCGGAATTCTTCGTCGCTGAGCCCACCTTCGTCGTGCAAGTCTCGGAACTTTGACATCATTTCACTGCTCTCTTGCACGTCGTCAACCTCACCACCGCGAAATCTTCGCACAATGGCAATGCCAATTGCAACGACCGCGAAGATTGCCGCGAGTAATAGGGCGGCTTCTGTCAGCGACTGCCATCTCTCGTCCATTACACGCTTACTCTGCCAACCGAGCCGCTTGCCAATCCCCCTGTGCCATTTCTAGCCGCGTTCCTTCGGTTATTATGTCCTAGCTGCTAGCATCCGTCCAGAATGATATGCTGCCCCACAGGTCCCTCTAGCCGAAAAACTCGACCAAACTGGCAAAGTTTACCATATTTCAGCAAGGTGAACAGCTTTTGCAAGCGTTTCAAGCGACACTGGCAGCTTCTCCGATACTTCTCTTGAGGGACACCACTATTTTCCGGCTGGGAAATGCCGCGCGCTGAATGTCCGCCAGGTTTGTCGTTCCCGCGCAGGCGGGAACCCATACGGCGACGGTCAATACTGGATTCCCGCCTGCGCGGGACTGACGTGGAATTTTCGTCTTGTTTTAAGCTGGAATTGATTTGAACCAACCCACGAAAGCATTTGATCCCTCCTGATCCCGAATTCAACTATGAATTGCCTTCTGAAAACTTGGAGAAGCCGACTGGCCCCGAATCCCCGCTGGGCGATCTTGTGTTTGCTGGTTGGTTGGGCACAAGTAGGTCAGGCCATCTTGCTCGCCCAGACACCCCCCACTCGCTCGGCAGTTCAGCCCATCTTCTGGCAGCAGCCACTGCTATTCATTCCCTATCAACTCAATAAGCAAGTCCCCGGCGCAGACAAAATTGCCCAGGTCCAGTTGCTCGTCTCACGCACAGGCACCAACGATTGGCAGGCACTGCAATCTGCCCAGTCCAACGTATTGGGATTCAGCTACCACGCACCCGAGGAAGGCACCTACTGGTTTGCGCTCCGCCACTTGGACGCCCAAGGAAAATCCCTTGATGCGCAAACGGGCATCGCACAGCTCCAGATTATCATCGACACCACGCAGCCCAAATTGGAACTCGCGGCCTCGCGGGGTGCCAACGGCGACGTCGTGATTCGCTATGAAGCTGCCGATTCCAACTTGCAACCAACCTCGCTCGTCATTGAAGCTCGCACAGCCGACGGGTTGTGGACCAATGTACCGCTCGCGACTCCAGACCTTAATCAGCCCGACCGCCTGGTGGGCCGCGTGCGCTGGACGGCGCCAAACAGCAACGATGTGGAAGTCCGCGGCGCGATTGCCGATCGCGCAGGCCATCGAGGGCAGGCAGCCACGATGCTCTCGCTCTCGGGTCCATCCCTTTCGTTGCCGGACCGTACTCCCGATCAGCCGCTTGCATCGGCCCAACCGCAAGCGTCACAAGATTGGCCGACCACGAACCAGTTCCCAACTAATTCCAACGCGCAAACTGCGAACAACCCCGCTCCGAATCTTCTTGCTCCACCACAGCTAAACACCTACTCCAACTCCTCCGAGCAGCACATTCAACGTCGCACACCGGCCATGTTTGCCGTCGATGGATCCGCGGAAGCAGAACAACCTGTCGACCGCACTCTGGCCAGCGGCCTTACCCCCAATCTCGATGGCAAAGGACAACTTCCCTCGGGCGGTTTGCCACTCGACGCTGAGCAAGCAAATCCAGAATGGTCTTCCACAGGTCGGCAACCAGGAGAACCATTGCTGGTGAACTCCCGCATTTTCGACGTCGAATACGACTTGCAGTCAGTAGGACCTTGGGGAGTTGCTAAGGTGGAACTGTGGGGCACCCAGGATGGCGGAGCTACTTGGCAAAGCTATGGCGTCGATCCCGACAATCGCAGCCCCGTGAGGGCCAGAGTCCCCACTGCCGGCGTCTATGGTTTCCGTATCTTGGTCGATGGGGCCAATGGAGCAGGCTCACCACCCCCGCGCTCCGGTGACAAGCCTGAACTCGTCATCACTGTCGATTTACAACCACCCCGGGCGGAACTCTTATCCGCAGATTTGGGCGAAGGAAATCTCAACGACCATCTCCATATCCGCTGGTCTGCCGAAGACGACAACCTTGAGCCGCGACCTATCGGATTGTTCTTCAGTTCCCAACCCAGCGGCCCCTGGTCGGCAATTGCCGCCGGATTGGAAAACACCGGCAGCTACACTTGGCGGCTCGAACGCCACGTCCCCGACCGATTTTATGTGCGGCTGGAAGTCCGCGACACAGCCGGCAACGTCGCGACATTCCAAACCCCCGAACCACTCGCCCTCCATCGCCCCCAACCCACCGGCCACCTCCGCAACGTGCGCCCGATAACCGGCGTACCCCGAGTCACCCCGGGTTCGTAATGCACCCCGCTCACTCCACGAGCGTCAATTAGCCATCGCGCGGAGCGAGATGTCTATACTATTCATTTGCGCCTGCGGATTGACGCTTCCAGAATTTTTCGTAAGCTAGTTAGCTCAAGTACCATGCCGGAGTGGCGGAATTGGCAGACGCGCTGGATTCAAAATCCAGTGACCGCAAGGTCGTGGGGGTTCAAGTCCCCCCTCCGGTACTCTCTATTTCCCAAGAGGTTACGTCGAGGGCTGCTGACAGTCCCTTTGGCCAAATTACCTTGACTGGGAAGATTTTGGGAAGGTCGTGGCGCTTGAGTGGAGTTTGTATTGCTTGCGCTTGCCGTATTCAAAGGCAAGACTGCAAGTATGTCCACACTCGAAAATCGCTCGGGGAAGTACCGCGTCATCTTCTACGTTGGCGGGCAGCGATTCTCACGCTCGCTCAAGACAAGGATCGAGCGCGAAGCAATCGCCTCCATCGCTCGACTCGACGACAATCTTCGCCGCGTCGAGATGGGACTGCTCACTCCACCCGCAGGGGCGGACCTAGCGAGCTTTCTACTCTCCGATGGTCGCATCGAGAAACGGTTAGAGATTCCGGCCATTCGCACCATGCACGCGTTGTTCGAGAACTACTTCCACTCGATTCCAACCGGTGCGATTGAAGCAAGCACCGAGAACGGAATGAAGATCCACGTCAAACACCTGGAACGGATTCTCGGTCGCAGTGCCGACATCCACATACTGGAATCCGTCGACCTCCAGCGTTACATCGAGCGGCGCTCACACGCTAAGGGGCTGTATGGTCGACCGATCAGTGCCGCGACAATCAAGAAGGAGATCGTCACGCTGCGGAGTGTTTGGAATTGGTCGGTCAATATGGGGTTGTTGAAACGCCCATTCCCGAACCGGGGATTGCGTTATCCCAAGCTCACGGAAAAACCGCCGTTTCAAACAATGGAAGAGATTGTCCAGCGAATCGCACGAGGGGGTCTGTCTAAGGCACAGGTAGCGGATCTGTGGGAGGCGGCGTTTCTCACGCTGCCGGAGATTGGAGAACTACTGGAGTACGTCTATGAACACGCCCGGCAACCGTTCATCTATCCGATGTTCGCCTTCGCGGCTCACACTGGCGCGAGGCGGAGTGAAATGATTCGCTCCGAGATTATGGACATCGACTTTAAATCCGAGACGGTGATCCTGCACGAGAAAAAACGCGTTCGTGGAAAGCTCAGTACGCGGCGAGTTCCGCTCTCGCCAACACTCGTTACGATTCTTAAAGACTGGCTCCAGTGTCACCCGGGGGGCTCACAGACTTTTTGCTTGAGTCTTAAGGTGCTGAGGAGCCGCAAGGAGCGCGCGTGCTCTGGACCTGTGACGGTCGATGAAGCCCATGATCATTTCAAACGAACACTGGCCAACTCCAAGTGGTCCAAACTTCGCGGTTGGCACGTTTTTCGACACTCGTTCTGCTCCAATTGCGCCGCCACAGGTCTCGACCAGCGAATCATCAATGCCTGGACGGGGCATCAAACCGAGGAGATGGTGAAACGTTATCGACACTTGATCCCCAATCAAGAGCAAGCAGCAATTCAAGCGGTCTTCGGGGAGTATTCGTCAGGCATCCATTATGGATAGCGTTTGCGCTGCTCGCTTTTTCTCTGCTACGGCTTAGCATGAATAGTGAGGTTCAGAGTCACCATCACTGGAAGGGAGACCGCCATGATAGATACCCGTGCCCAACTAGTTCCCGCCAGAAGTTTTTACTTCGTCTGTGTGATGTGCAACGCGAAATGGTTTGCTAAGCAAACTCATTGTGGTTGCCCACGCTGCGGTCGCAGCTCAATTTCCCATGAACAGCAAGTCCTGCCTTGGCACCATTTGCCAAAGCCAGACCGAGATGTTATTTCAGCCGACGCGGCCGCTCGACTCCCGAACACTTAGCAACAGGGAGTAAGCCTTCATTTTGAATCCTCATCAACTCTTCATGACTAATACGCCACTCTTCGTCAACGCCGCGACCACTGTGGCTTTTCTCGCCCCTGACGCGACCTAGTCTGCACCACTCCCGGACTGTGTAAGGCCGCTTGGACAAAATGCGGGCCACGTCCTGAGTCGTATAGTACTCCTTGACTACGTTTCCCTGGATCACCTTCTCGAGAATCGCACTGAGGAGCGACTCCACTCCTACAAGACGCGCCTTGATCTGCGTCAATTCGTCACGCAGGAGTTGAGCCACAGCGATAGTTTCGACTCCTCCGGTATCGCGAGCGATTGGCCGCTTTGGACCACGAGGCTTGCTCGTTGAGGAGGACTTTTTCCCTGCCACTTCGCGAAGAGCTTCCCCTCCAATTTCCAGCAGATATTGTTGCCGTACGACAGATTCTCCGACTTGTCCATTCTGAAGACCGTTCTTTTGCATCGCACTTAACCTCCGATTATTATCTCTCAATTAGTTTCCTTAGTTGCGAATATTGTAGTAGTGCGTTTCACCCTAGTATAAAGAAATCACATTGCAAAGTTATGGAGTATTTTTTGCGAGTGACGTCTCCTCTACCGCAGTGTTTTTGACTATCCACGCGCTAACATCAAGTTCGTCTATCGCATTTGTGACAACTGCCCAACTGGACAGTTGAGTGACAAGGAATAGAAGCCACTACCAAGAGAAATTGGTGCCGGGCAGTAGCCCGGCCTGTCTGGCCGCGAAAGCTCACTCGGCGTCGCAACAGACTGGCGGCAACGGTCCTGCCAGCCTGCTGCTACGGTACTACGAAACTTTCTCACTAGACGACGGCTGTCATGCCCCTTGCAGTTCGCCAGTCTGGCTTTGCCTCGTTCCCTTCCGCCACAAGGTGGTCTCCGGCTTGAGGGCCGGAGCGGTATTGTTTGTCGGTTCGGCTTGGGGAGGCCGCGTGCTGTCACTGAAGGTGCGAATACAGCACGCGGCCTCCCCAAGCCGAACCGAAGTGCCCTTCGGGTGTCGGCAGGCGTGCTAACACTGGCCAGCAAGCTGGGAGAGCGTAGTTGGCTTTTTTATGGAGAGAAATGAGTATGGCACTAACAATAACTGAGAAAGAGCACTGGAAAACGCGAATTGCGCGCAAGATTTCACAGGCCATCGAGGAATTACTCGCCAAGAGCAATCCCGATTACTTGAAAGAGGTTGCGGCAGCTGCACGTATCGAGGCAATCCATGCTTTGGGGATTGCCGAACTGCTCAGTGAGGAAAAACAACTCAAAGAGGAGGTGAAGAAATTGGACAAGAAACAACAAGACGTCACTCGCAGACTGCTGGCCGCAGCTCGCGGAGTTGATGTGAGTGAGGTCTACGGCTTTTACGGCTGGACGGAGGAGGTCGAACGGGCAATCAAGCAGCGACAGCAGAGCTTGGAGAAAAAGCTACTGGCCACCGACGAGCTCGGTCGGCAAGTCCTCAAACTCCGCGGCGAAGAGGAAGAACTGCTCGATACCGTCTGGCTGGCGACCTCCTCGCAGCAGATTCGCGTCTTGTGGCAGTCAGTGTCGGAGTTACTGGCGGGAGAACTTACGCAGCTCCAACAGCAAGCTCTACGAAATCCGCCGATGGAAGATTCGGCCGCTTAGCCGCCTTGGCTTAAACCACACGGTCAGCCAGGCTAAACGGCTGACCGTTTTTTGAGGATTATTTGTCTATGACAACTACTGTAAAAAGGAATGAGTATCTGTTTCCACTGGGGAGCGTCTACGTGACACGCGGAGCAAAGGAAACAACATCGCTGGAAGAAATCATGTCACTGATCAGCCGCCACGCCAGTGGTGATTGGGGACTACTCGGGGAGGAGGACTGGGAAGCCAATGAGCAAGCCTTGATCCATGGAATGCGTTTGCTATCTGCCTACAAGACGCGGGAAGGCAGACGAGTCTGGATCATCACTGAAAGTGACCGCTTGTCGACGACTTTCCTCCTTCCCGAGGAGTACTGAAGTACCATGCCAGCTGCACCAGCGGCTGGCATTTTAGCTTCTGCGGCAGTCCCTACTTCGACGGAAAGCGATATTACAGCCTGCCAATAGACCCTACCAGTACAACTCAGGTTTCCCCCACCACAACCTTTACCTCAAGCCCCAGGCAATGGTATAAGTCCTTATCAGAAAACACTTAATCGCATGGACTAATAGCAGTTACCCGCTCCTCCAAGGCGGCGGGCAACTCGCCCAGACTACTCTCACCGGCGGGTAGCACAGCCTTTTCAGTGACAATGAATTCTCGACTGGCACTTACCGAACGCGATAGTGAACTGCTGGAGGTACTCGCGTCGAGAGTACGATGTCTTAGCCTGCGGCAGGTGACGACCCAATGGTGGCCAGCACAAGCAGAATCCACGCGAAATGCCCGAGCGCGACTACGCAAACTGGAGGAGGCGGGATTGTTAGATAGCGGTGCTGTTCTGGCGCGTCCCTTGCCTGCCATTATGTCGCCAGTGCTGACTTGGTCCCCCGGTGCAGCACCCCCCGATTTTTCGCCGGTTGCCTATTTCCTCCAGCATCGTTTTTCCATGCCTGTCGTCAGTACACCGGTAGTCTTTGCCACGCGTGCCGCTGCCTCCCGTTACGGCGGGCAAGTGGGACGCTTGTCTCGGCCGTCGGAGGCAACGCACGACTTGGGACTCGCGAGTGTTTATCTCTTATTCCACCAAGCGACTCCCGCCAAGGCCAAGTGCTGGATCTCAGAAGCACGATTGGTTCGCGGCATGCAAGGCGCTTCGAGAAAAGTTCCTGACGCCCTAATCCGTACCCGCCGAGGTCGGGAGACCGTTATCGAGTTCGGTGGCGAGTACGCCAAGGCGAAATTACTGGAATTCCATCAGGACTGTGCGGAGCGGGGGAGGTCCTACGAACTATGGTAGTCACCCCACGCCAAGAAGCCCTCTTGCGGCACTTGGCCCGCTATGCATTGAGTCTGCGGCCCGTTTTGGATTCGCTTTTTTATGCCGATCAGCCCCACGGTTGTGAAGCAGATTTGTCTCAACTTCGCAAGCAGAAGCTAATCCTCACTGTCGAGAATGCTGTTACCGATTCCGCCGATCATCATACCCTCTACAGCTACTATCAGTTGACCAAAGCGGGGGCCAAGTGTATCGGCGCGTCAGAATATCGCGGTAAGGCCCTGGGGGGACAGGCGGTGACTCGCTATCTTGCCTTCTTGTGGTATTGTTGCATCAAGCGACCTCGTCGACATCGCATTGGCGTGGCTCAACTGACCGAGATTTTTGGCGACGAGATTCTCCCTCCGAATTCCTCACAGAAACGCGACTTGCTGCTGCCAGGATTTCATTGTCTCGACAAGACGGAACATTCCTACCGCGTGCTCCATCTCTATGCCCCCAAAACTAGCGTCGGCGACACAGCCACCGAACTACGAAAACGCTTGCGGGAAGCCCGGCGTTTGCCAGTCATCGCTCAATCCATCGAAGCGCGTCAGTATGGCTTCTCGGTCTTGGCCGAAACTCCTCAGCAGCGAGACGCGCTACGCACACAATTGGCTAAGTCGTTTGCCGATGACGGCGTGAGTATGTTGGTGTCCTGTTCTCCCGGTCCGTGGAGAAGAAGCTGAAGATGGACACCTCTGACTCCCCCTGGATATTTGACAAAGGTGAATTGCCACGCTGGGCGACCTTGGAATCGAATCAGACCAAGCCTACTTTTGACTTCGGCATCGGGATTCCTGCCATCACCCCGGAACCGTTTTGGCCTCTCTTTGGCAGACTTCTACTACTGCGGCTTGGTATCGCCGTTGGATTCCCTGTCGTGGTGGCCATCGGTGCCCATTATTCCAAGACAAGTAGCCTGTTTGGCATGTTGGTCGGATCCTGCCTCATCGGTTTTTTGCTTGCCCTCGTCATTTACTTGTGGACTCTGTCGAGCCGCCATCGGGCCCAACAACAAGGTGCATTGCACCCGCACCCCATACCCGATCCCCCCTCGGCTTACTGGCTCGTCATATTCCCTATTTTTTTACCGCTGGCGCTGTTGTTGGTGCGGTGCATTTTTTTTGCCTTTGAGGCACGCTTCTTTGGAGTGCTCTTGGCAGCGGTAGCCTGCCTCGCGCTGTACTATTGGCGCGGCGATCGACCGATCCTCTTTACGCAAGAACTTTTGTTAGCGGGCGTTTCCGTGCCTCCCCAAGTAACTCGGACAAGGATCCGCTTTCCCGGCTATCCGGATCTTGCCAAAATGGCCATCGTTCTGCTGATAGTTCTGCTAGTTCCCGCCTATCTGTCGAATAGCTGGGGAATCTTGGCAGCGATTGTGCTCTGCGGACTGGAAGTGCGAAGATCTTTTGTCCCGCTGCTACGCTTTGGTCCTTGGCAAACGATCTTGGCAGCGCTCTGGATACGTGCGACCAAGGTCCTTTTTGAATATCTCGATTATGCGCCGCAAGATGTTTATCATTGGCGCTCGCCCGAACCGCTGGCCAGGCGAAGATTGACGCTGATGGCGCTGCTCGGTTCGTTTGATTTTGTCATGCTTACGGGACTAGCCTACTATTGCCCTTGGGAGCCGTTTGCGGCTATGTTCGTGCCGGATTTCAAATCCAATTTTCTGCTGCTTTCTGACTATGCTCAGAGCGACTATCGCTGGCTTCGTGCTCCGCTGCAATTGGTCTCGCAGGCGCAGCCCATGTCGGGATACTTGGTCTGCTACCTGTTTGCTATTGTATTCTTTTTCGTGTTGCCCACAGTGGTGCTGTTTTTGATCTACATCGAGCGGCTGGCAGAACTTGAAATCCTCGCGCAAGAATTAAAGCGACCTCAATTGGGATAAGTAACGAGCAAGACTGCCATGACTCCGCTTGATCTAAACCGCGCACCGCTCCTGTGGCAGCAACTCCTCCAGCGCAAGGAACAGTCGACTATTTCCGAGGAGCGATCTGCAATTCTAGCGGGCATCGATCTGGAGACCAACGCTCCGGTAATGATTCCCCAAGCGATTCTGGAGGATGGTCACGTCCACATCAGTGGTCGCACAGGCTCAGGAAAGACCGCCTCCGCGATTATGTCGATGGCTTTGCAAATTCTGCGTAACGGCCTTCATCCCGAGGACCCCCGCGGAAAAAGTCCACTGGTGATTATTGATCTCAAGGGGGACCGTGCCTTCTTCAATGCCATGCGACAAGCGGCGACCGAACAAGGGCGGACTTTTCGTTATTTCTCCACTCATCCCGGAGATGACTACCACTTTTTCGATCCCTTGCAAATCTTCAATCTCGGTGTCATGACGCCACTGCAATTGGCTTCCGAGTTTGTTCGAGCTTTCAGCCTGGACTACGGCCTCACCTACGGGGGACTTTATTTTACGCATCAGAATTTGGGGGTGCTGCTGGATGCGGTCAAGGAAGTAATTGCACGCAGCTCCGCAGTTCCCACCATAGGCGCTATCTCGCGCATCTTAGACCGCATCAGCCAAAGTTCTTCCAAGAAAGATGCACGTCACATTCAGCTCTGCTTAAAATTTCTCGCCGAATGCGAACAGGTGAACATCGAATTGCAGCCTACTCCGCCTACCCAAACGATCGATATGCTACGCGTCTTGGAAGACTCCGAAGTGGTTTACTTCTATCTGGAACTTGAAGGGGAGGCACCCTCACTCAGGCAGATTGCCGCTTTTGCGCTCTACACGCTCGTTCAGGCCACCAAAGAACGGCGCTGGCTTGGACTGCCTGGACGCAGTACTTACGTCGTCATTGATGAGTTTTACCATATCGCGGGCAAGTCTTTTGGCGAACTGCTTTCGACGGTGCGGCATCTAGGGCTGCATTTTGTCATGGCGAATCAGACCCGCAGTCAGTTGGAAAACCACGATCGGGCGCTGCCCTCGATCGTGGATGCCAACACGGTCGCCAAACTGGCTTTTTCTCTGACAATGGAAGAGGCAGAACAATTCGCCTGGGAAGCGGGGCAAACCAAAGAATATCTCAACAGCTATTCGCTCAACCCCATCAAGAACCCGGCGAGGCTCGTCAGTGTTTCTGCCCGAGAAGGTTGGACCAGCCGCTTGAGCGACGATGACTTGCAGTTTATCAACGATACCCGGCTAGCGGCCTTACTCCTCGTGCAGGATGGCACTTTCCAGCAAGGCAAGCGAGTCCGGAAATTGCAGACCCTCTATCCTTTTCCCAAAGTGCTCTACGATCTTTATCAAGACACTCCATTGCCGCGACGCCCGGTTCTTGAGCCACCGGAAACGAAGCAATCTTCCCCAGATCAGCCATCAGCAAAATCAGAGACCGCGCCGCCGACTCGGTCGCCGAGTTCCTCTGGTGAGCAGACGACCCGGCTCCATGCCCGCATGGATGCTGTCTGGAAAAAACTAGAACGCGACGAACGGGTCGACACCAAGTAGTTGTCGAACTCATTCAACCGTGCTACTGATCTGGTGAGGGATACGCGTGGTCCAGAAAAGACAAAAGACCCATGCGGGTCTTTTGTCTGCACGATCAAAATGTGCCTGCTTATCCCTCCTTGTAAAAATTCCCTCAACATTGGCCGAGGTACGGTTCCATCCAATAATGCCGCTGTTTGTGAAGTCCACAGTGGCCAAGGACTAAAGAAACAAGTTTTCATTCTTTGTCTGGATTTCATTGTAGCTTGTGCAACCACGCAGGCAAGCAAAAAAGAATCTGCATGGCATTTGCGTGGCAAACTCGTATCGTGCTACTCTGAGTGTATGAAAGAAAAACGACTATGGAATCGCTACTGGGCCTGGGAGAGCCAACAACACGAAACCGAGCCGGTTCTGACGGCGATTCGCTGGTTGCTCTTGGGCATTCTACTGTGGAATTTACTCTATCGAGCCGGGATCATTTATTGATCCAGAGGAGGGGGCCACGACTGCTCAGTGCCCAGCCATTTTTAAGGTAACCTGTTGGATAAAACAAAAAAGGGTCTTGCCGTGAGGCAAGACCCGATGAGTTGGTTCAAAATAACTTGAAAACATGGATCGCATTGGCAATCGCAGCTCCAGTCACCAGCCAACTCAAGGACCGAATTGCCTTCTGTACGAAAGTCAACACGGATACCTTTGCGCCTTCCTGTTGATCATCGACAAGTTCCAATTGAAACCCATCGCGACCAAAGGCGACTTTTAGCTTCCTTGCATTGTTCATAAACACCTCCTTGAAAAACGATGATCGCATTGGCAATCATCGATAAAACACATTCCTGTAAGAGTCTGTCAAGTTAGAAAAGAAAAAAGTGGTTTCCTTCCAGGTTGCTGCGTACGGGTAGTGGTTTGCGTAGTCGCCTGTTTTGTTGGATCGTTGATGGTTGGTGGATTAATAACTTGATTTGATCTGGCTTGGTCATCGTTGCCGCTGCGGGAAGTTGCGATCGTTCTTTTCAATGGCGATTGCTCCCAACACATTCCTTCGCAAGTTACCGCTCACGTTCACCGTGAGCGACTCTACCTGGTTGTAGTAGATGCATAGTTATCTAGTGCGAATTCCTCGCCGTAAGGGCCACTCCATTCACGGAAACGTGCAGGCTGGTGTGTACTCACACCACCGCATCTAAGGATTTATTCGAGTTGGCCCTAGCGGGAGGGATCTCAATCCGCCGCGGCGGATCGGATCGAACAACCTTTGCCGAATCTTTGTTGGCTGTCTCCTTAAGATATACTTACGGGTGCCTGGTGAAACGGAGTCTGGCTCTGCTGGGAAGCAACCTGACAAGGGATAGCCAGGTCAGGCGGGAGAAGGTTCTCGCAGCGCTTGGGGCTGTCCAGCCCCAAGTGCTCTTCCAACAACAGTAATCCTTCTTTTGTCCTGCCATGCCTTGGAAAATCCCCTCGTTCAGTCGGTCGCGAATGCTCGACACTCGGCATACGTTTTCTTCTTGGTCAGCATATGCCAGATGAGCGTGGCTAGCTTCCGCATCACCGCCACGCGGGCAATGCTGCTGCCCCGTCGGCGTTTGATTCGTTGGTACCACTGGCGCAACTTCTTGTCCTTCTTGAGCGCCTGGTGAGCCACTTGGGCTAACAACCACCGGGCCATGCCGCTCCCCGCTTTGGTGATACTGCCCAAACGTTGGCTCTTTTCACCACTATTGCGACATCCGGGAGTGAGCCCCCAATAGTTGGCCAGACTCCGGGCACGAGGGAAACGTTCTACGCGACCAACTCGGCACGCTAAGGCTGTACCACTGTAGTGACCGATGCCCGGCATCGTCGCGAGCAGCGTCGCTGCTTCGCTCGTGCCGCACCGCTGGGCGAGCTTCTGCTCTAGCTCCGCAAGTCGTTGTTGGGAGTGCTCGAGATCGATGAGCAAGTGGTTCATCTCCAGCCGATCAATCTCGGGTAAGACTAATTGCTTCAGCCAGGCGATGGCAGCTTGGGTGGGAAACGTCTTGGTCGGCAACTCCCACTGCAGATTGTGACGCCTGAGGAGGTGTTTGATCATGTTGATCAGGCGAGTTCGTGCTCGGCCGGCATCTTTCCGGAGGGTGGTGAGTCGTCGGTTTTCTTGATCGGTTGTGGACGAAATATCGACCTGCCGCAGGCCACGGACGGGCTTGCCTGCGAGCAGTCGCTGCCGGTTGACCCAGAGCAGTTCGCTCAGAGCAGCGGCGTCCCGCCGATCGGTCTTCTGTTTTTTCCGTTCTTCGGGCTGGATGAGGATCACCTTGTGACAACGGTAGTCACGGAGCAGGCGGATCAGCCAATCGTTGAAGCCACACACTTCGAGCACTGCGACGAACGATTCGTTGGTGCTCAGTCGCTCGCGGGTAAGATGCTCAAAGAATGCGTTGACTTTCTCCGGCTCCGTGGAGACCTGCCGGGCCTGCAGGACATCCCCTTCTTCGTTGCGGAGTGAAATCGTCAGTTGCCGTGCATGTTGGTCGATTCCAAGGTATAACATCTTCGTGGTTCTCCTGAGTTAGAGGGAAGTGATAAACAGCATCCCAATTCGATAGGGGAACCACTTCTTCTTTTCAAGACTCTTTCATAGATATCACGGAGGAGAAACCACTTTCAATTCACGGAGGAGAAACCACTTTCAATTCAGTGTCGCAGCCGATGATTGGCACGCTTTATCGGAGACCTGACTTGTCGAAGGCTTCTAGCACAGTATATTGTTAGACAATTCTGGCGTTTGGCTAGTTCAAATTCTTCACGACGTGGGGTCGCAGGCATGGCAACCTACTATGAGACATTGGGGCTCGATCCCAGCGCCTCGCTTGCCGATATCGAACGGGTGTATCGCTTTCTGGCACAGAAGTTCCACCCCGATGCCAATCCCGCCAATCCACAAATGGCCCGCCAGCGATTCCAATCCATTCAAGCAGCGTATGAAACGCTCTCCGATCCTGGCAAGCGCCGGGAATACGACGCGAAATTAGGAGCTGGCCTCGGTCCCGATTGGGAGCCGATTACCATGAATACGGACAATGGAGGGGTCCGGTTCAATTCCGACGGCAGTCTCAATGTCGCTGGCCAGCATATCCAGGCGGTGGAAGCCATCCCGAGAAAGTCGCTTGGATCCGCCACCATCGAAAAAGATGCGGGATCCGGCGGTGAGTTTCGCGTCTGGCACAACGGCAAATTTCACCGCTTCCGTTTTGCCAATCGTGCTTGGCATACCAGACGGGACAAGTCCGCGCAGCAAGCCCCTAGGCCGTCCACGAACAAAACTTCCCGAGACTTGGCTCCTGCTATGCCTGGGACTCGGCAAACAACCCACTCGGCACCAGATATCCTTTTGAAGAGGCAAGGTCGTCCTATGCGAACTCTTGTTTTCGGTTGTATCCTCCTGGCCGTTGGTCTGCTGGGTGGTTTTTTCGCTAGCCGATCTGGTTCGCGTGACCTGGCTTTGACTGCGGAAGAGCAAATTCAACAGAAGGAACAAGAACTCAAGCAGCGAGAACAATTGGCTACGCTCGACGCCAAATTACAAGAACAGTCCGCACTTGAGGAAGGTAATCGACAAGCACAGGCTCTCATTCGAGAACAGTTATTGGCAGCGAAGCGAACAGGGGAAGGAGCGCTGGCAAAAGTGGCAGCGCTGAGCACGGAGTTGCAACTCTGGGAAGAGCAGATTTCGCCCTTGCTCTCTAACCAGGAAGGCCGCAAGATCGCTACAAGCGAACAAAGCTTACGTGTCTTCAAGTCCCTCTATGAAAAGCGGCGCGTTTCCAGTGCCGAAGCGACCGCCTTGCGTGTCGAAATCGAGGCCTTGCTCACTCCCATTACGGCAGCCCTGACGGCGCCAACTCCGGCGGACAGTGCGAGTCAGCAAATCACGGAGCGTTTACAGGCCAAGCAAGCGGAAATCGAAGTGGCAGCGGCGGAGCTGCGCCAGCGGCGAGAATCGATACGCAACCTCCTCTCGCTATCCAAGGGGATCGATGCGACTACCAAGACATTAGAGGCAGCACTGGCCGATCTTGCACTCACCGACATGCAGGGCGAGGCGGAATTGATCTCCGAAACGGAAAAGGAAACCCGCCAGGCGGCGGCGTTGGAGCTTGCAGCGGCGCGCAAAAAACTGATGGAAGCGGAAGCAGAGCAGGAACGTTTAGCCATAGAAAATCAGGCGGATGCCTTGGTATCCCAGGTCGAACATGAACGAAATCTCAAGGAAGCCCAGACGAAGCAAGTAAAAAACATGCTCCACTATTTCATCACGCCCGGATACTACCAGCCTGATAGTATGCGCTACTACCAAAAGACCATTGAGCCACACCCTTTTTCCTATGCCAAACTGCGCGCTCAAGGTGCCTTGGAACCCACCAGCAAGGGCATGGAGGCACTCTTGTTCATTGCGACCGCGTACCCTGACGACCTCCGACCCAAGTGGAATATGTCTCGTCATTTGCAGCAATTGACTCCTGACCAGACGAAGCAATTAGCTGAGACGCAAGAATTGTTGCGAAGGCTGGGAGATGCGTTGGTCGAACTGAAAATGCTGGATCCGTGAGAGCCACACCCTCACTTAGCGAGACTTCGAGGGTTTACCTTGTTGCCTAATCCCATAAACTTCGTCACAAGGCTGGACTCGTGTGGCGATGACATATTGAAACTTGAAATTACCCGATGATGAGCCGCTGAGATTACCTCCCCACATTAAAATGCCCTTGAAGAGCATTGGCATCTTTACGCTGGGCCACCTCAAATTGCAGCTTGATTTAACTGCGGGAAATCTTAAGACCTCTTCACGCTATCAGTGTGGGTGATTGGTGAGACTGGGGGCGGTTTCGAGAGTATCCCTTTGAGGCATTTGAAAGAAATCCGATTGTTGGATTTTCCATCGATATTTCTACGCAGAGACTTTCCTTGTACTCGGACGCGTGACGAGTTTCCAATGCCGATCTAATTTTTCTGAGAACTCTTCTGCTGACCACAGTCAGACCCCATTCAGTTCGCGATGACATCGTCTTCGGCAAGGTTACAAACCAGCAACCCCGACATCGGTCACGCACGTTCAATCATCAACTACGTGTTGCGTTCGCTTGGCTGTCATTTCTCGACCGTCTATCGCCAGTCGCATCCGCTGCTAGAGTCGACGGGGAGTGTCCTAGTTGGAGATGTTAGGAGCCAAGGCAATTCTCACGAAAAGAACCCGCATAACACAAGTTAGCACCAATTCTGACCAGAAATAGCCTTGCGCCCTACCCCAAAGTTGGTGCATCATAAAGGACGTTATGATTCACCAATGAAACGGAAGGGGATTCACTTTCAACCGCCGTTTGTGTATTTAAAAAACCAAACTAGTGAAGGAGAAAATGACCAAAGAACTCGTCTCACGCTCTCAAAAAGAAATGATGCGGATCGGACTCGACTCCCTGCCCGCTGCTATTCAATCCTCAAGTGAAGCTGGCATTCGCCGCTTCCTGGAATTTTTCGCCGTCACGATCCGCAATAAGAATACGCGGCTGGCTTATGCTCAGGCCATCAGACAATTCTTTGACTGGTGCGAAGCTCGCAATGTTCAAACGCTTGACCGTATCCAGCCAGTTGTTATCGCTGGTTACATCGAGCAGCACCCCGGATCACCGCCGACAGTAAAGCAACATTTGGCTGCCATCCGCATGCTCTTCGATTGGCTTGTGACCGGACAGATCGTTGCAAACAACCCGGCAACTTCGGTTCGCGGACCAAAGCACGTTGTGAAACGCGGCAAGACCATGGTACTTACTGCCGATGAGGCTCGCCACCTTCTCGACTCTATTGATAGTTCAACGCTCATCGGACTTCGAGACCGTGCATTGATTGGCGTGATGGTTTATTCATTTGCACGCGTGAGTGCCGCAATCACGATGAAGGTCGAAGATTTCTACGCTGAAGGAAAACGATGGTGGCTGAGGCTTCACGAAAAAGGTGGCAAGCGACATGAAGTTCCCGCCCATCATAATGCCGACCAATACCTCGACGCTTATTTGAAGGGGGCTGGCATTACCGAAGAGCAGAAGTCTCCCCTCTTCCGCACCATCGACCGGAGTGGGCACATTTCCGATCGAAGACTTTCTCGCAACGATGCCTTGCGGATGGTGAAGCGCCGTGCAGCCGCTGCCGGACTTTCAAGCAAGACCTCCTGTCATTCCTTTCGAGCCACAGGTATCACGGCGTACCTAGAAAATGGAGGCACAATTGAGAATGCTCAAACTATTGCCGCCCATGAAAGTCCCCGAACAACAAAATTGTATGACAGAACTAGCGATGAAATCACGCTTGACGAGATTGAAAGGATCGTCATTTGAGAACTCATAAGCCTTCCCAAATACTTGTGTGCGCTTTGCCACCGAGAACAGATTTTATCGTAACTAAGCAAGGCACTCAAAAGCGGGCCGACTTCTAGGATAGGTCCAACTAGTCACGTACTCGACGGGCTTGCCGCCTTATATAGTAGAAAGTCAAGCGGCGGGGGGCAGGGCCTTTATTGTTCTGATAGACCTTCCACTAGTGAATGCCAGCCTTTCGGAAGTTTGAGCAGTTCCAACTCCTCACGGATCTGATTGGCCTCATCCAACGTAATATGATAGATGTATATAGAATAGCCGACAGAGATAACGGGCTGGAATCGCTGAAAGTAGTGGTATTCTGGTGAACAATCCCAAATATGATTTACGCTGAGAGCATACCATCCTGGCAATGGCCCCACGCGGTCTTGATCCTCGGTCCTGTTCGCTTGAGAGACAGGGCCAAAGGGCGGACGGGCAAACTTCAATCCTACCACACTGGCATCAAAATCGCTTTCATACGCCAGTTGTGGTGCCCGGACGGCTGGGTGCTGCTCCAACCAACACTTCAAATACAGCAAGTCCTGGCCCCAGTCAAGGCTGCTGTGCAGCATGTGTTTGTGTCCATTGCGAGGACCGCCAGCCGCCTCGTTGAAATATGCCAACAAATGTGGGTACGTCCACAGTGAACTCGACACTGAGCATATTACAAGCACGTACGACAACCCGCGACAGACTTTGCCATAGCGACCCATCAGGTTAACGGATTGGCCCAGGAAAACAAAGCCGAATCCAAAGCAAGGTATGACATAGCGGAAATGGTGGCTGAATGCTGTGTGGGTACTAACGATTACGAACACCACCAAAGCAGGAGCGACAAGAATGAACTCGTTCCAGAAATCGCCCATGAAAGGTCGCCGAAATTTTGCGGCCAGCACCAGCAAGAGTAGCAATTGTGTGCCGTGGGGCATTTTGACAAGCAATCCGTAGAGGTAGTAATACCACCAGCCGCGATTTTGCCATTCTCCAGCAAGATATGAATCACGTCCAAAATGTTCGAAATCACTCATCTGGGTGTCAAGCCCCAGAACAAACTGCTTGGGCAATGGTACAAGGATAGATCCAAGCCACGATTCTTTCATGCGATTTCCGACGTAGTCGTCCTGATGCCCACGAAATGCCTCGCTCACAAACGAGAATTCGCCGCATTTAGTGAAGCTACCGTCAAAAAAGTAAGCCAAATTTATTAGATACACCGAGATCGCCAGCATGACAGCAAGTTGACCCCAAAAAGCCAGCCTCGCACGGCTTTTCCATGCGGCAAAGCACCAGATCATCGCAAGCAGTGGCCAAAGAGCGAATAGTATGAGCCACGTCATTTTCGCCAGCACCGCGAGGCAAAGAAGTACGCCAGCAAAAACCGCATTCGTCCATGTCGCTGATTTCAACCATCGCCAGAAAGCATATCCAGCCCCGATGCCAAAGGCGGCAGCCGCGCAATCATTGGTTATCAACTCGCCATGGGCGAGGATATTCGGATTGAAGCACCACAGTGTAACGGCCAGCAGGCCCGAAGCAGTCGATTTGTAAAGTTTTTTGGCCCACAGGAAACAAAACAGCGCCCCCGCCACGCTAAATGGGATACAAGCCCAGCGTGCAATCGTGATCAGCCAGAAGGAGCGTTCACCATTTACTGTGATGAAATCTGCGCCCATCGGATACTCTAGTCGTGATCCGGGCGTGTCGTAAAACCGGCTCCAATCGGTCCTGTATTCGACGGCCATCAGAGGAATCGCTGCCGTCATTCGCACCAAAGGCGGGTTAACGCGATAGAGTTCAAAGCGGCCAAACTCCCAGTGACTAATACCAGAAGTGAGTAACGCGGGCTCAAGCGCCGTTGGGCTGTGACATGTTGCAGCATAAGCGAGAAGGCTCACATGTATGCTAATCAGCAACGTTAAGAACAGAACCGGTCGTTGGGAACAATATGCTTGGGTTCTCCGGAAGCTAGTGTACAACTGATGTAAGCTCGTTCGCAAGAATCTACTCCAGATCAGTAGGCCGGAACCTCTTTGACTCGCCTATGTTCACTTTGTAGACGAGCCTGCCATCAATTGTGACTTGTGACGGACCGTAGAAAACCCTGTCTTTCTCGTTCCAGCGAACAACTGGAGGATACGGCTTGCCATTTGCACCTGTCCCAGCATCACTTATCTCGATTTTGTTTTCAGGTAACAGAAACCACATGAATATGCCCTTCTTTGCCCGTTCTGGCGTACCCGTGTAGACCAAGCTATTAGTATGATACTGGACTTGCATAGCCTTTGGAAACATATCATCTAGGAGGAATAAATTTAGCTCCATCTGTAAGCCATCGGGCGACTTGACAGGGCAGCTCTCGAACACGAACCAGTAATGATTACTTCCAAGAGTCCTGATCGCCATGATGGTGCCGCCAGGAGATTTAGAATTCGCTAGTGTGCCGAATCGTCTGAGAAACCGACCATTTGTGTCAAACAGATACCCAAGCTGGGATTTGCTTGGCATGGGACTCGCCGAGGTCTCTACTTCCTGACGCACCATTGCTACAACGTATTCGAGTCCTCCCGACGTGATACGCTGTACCCCTTCAACCTGCTGCACCAGCGACGACTGGGCCCGTTCGGGCCTGCTAATACTCAAAGTTCCCTCGGGAAGTGGTTCTCCGTTGGCTGCGAGCAATTTTGCCAATGCACTGACGCTTTGTTCCGCCACTAGCCTCTCAAGGTGCTCGGGGAACCCAACTTTCTCACTTGTCTTAGTGTTGCGAGGCGGGAAGAATTCAAACAAAGCCAATCCTGTAAACACGGCTACAGCCAAAAGAACGACAAGCCATTTGTCGAAATTTTTTTTCACAAGACCAACCTTTCGTACTGTATTGTCGGGCTCACTTGATAGTCGACTGAGCAAATGCGCAAATCACCTAGTGCCCATGTATCCTACATATGGTACGCTAAAGATGGGAGTTCCAGTGTCCTTACGCTTTCCACGAACAGCTCCTCGAACAAGCCTCGCATCACCACCATCTTGGGCTGTCTCCATCGTCACACTCAGAATGAACTGCTCTTTTTCGGCAGACGTTGCAAACTCTATGGCTGCCTCCACAAATTCGTGCTCTGTAGAACATTCGATATCGCGGGGATCAAAAGTAACTGCACCAAACGAAAGTGTGCAAGTTCGAGTGACGGTTTTGTCTGGTGATATTTTTCCAAACTGTAGACGCGATGGCACCACTGTTACTTTGCCAAGGACATGGCCAAGAACTCGAACATGAATGCTCTTATCTGGAACAGCATCCGTCGCAATATTGATCCTTGAAGAAATCCTGCCTGGGGGAAGATCTGCTCCAGTCCATTCGGCGCTCAACTTGGCAATGGCCTTGATCTTTCTGCTCAAGGTCTTCTCATCTGTATTCGCTACATGCTGTGTCACCTCAAGCCAATTATCGTCCACTGTTACGGAGCTTATTCTCGCTTCGGGATAACCACCTGCGAGTACAAATGCGTCAGCCTCTTTTACAGTTCCAACAACGAGATCTCCTAAATCGATAACGTCTGGGTCAGCCCACAAGGCTTTAACTATCGCATTAACTTCCGCTACCACCATTGTGTCTTTGCCGAAGAAGACGATCCTCTCCATTGTTACGCCGCGTTTACCAGATGTATCGAGTTTGATGACGAAGGTACCTCGCTCTCCAGGCGGAATCATGTCCGGCATTTTTTCCATTGAGATGCAACGGCAAGAAGGCTTATACGATTCAAGCGACATTGGTTGAAGTTTATCATTGAGTAGCGAGAGTTCGCACGTCGAGACGCTGTCCGGCGCCAGAAAGCCAAAGTCATGCCTAAGAAAAACTAATTTCTCCAATGTTTCGCGTGGAGTGCGATTCTCAATCGTTTTATCCTTCTTTCCTTCTTTCTTCAATTGAGGGTCAAGAGAATCCAACGGTTCACGTCCGCAAGAAACTACGACTACCAAAACAAAGGCAAAAAACATGAATCGTTGCTTAGACATTCGCTGAACAGAAAACCCATTTGTGACCACGATCATGGTGTTTTCGTTTCTGCCTGAGCTGAACTTCCGGAAGGAAACTTGCGTTTGAGAAACTGCTGGATGGAATCTCGGGACCAAAGCAGGACAATCACGGTTGTCACTATTGGCATCAAGAAATATAGCAACCGGCGCTGTGTTCGTCTTGCTAAGCTCGTTCGAACAACTAGCGCTGGCCCGTCCCACTGTTGCGCTAATTCTCCTATCATTTTCCAAGAAACCAGTTCTGGGTAATCGATGAGCTTTACCATTTGACCATCATCGCGCACTTCGACAACGCAAAACGCATGATCAGTCTTCTCCGACGTTTTCCGAACAGGGAGAATCGCAACAGTGTTATCGTCTTTGAGAAGACTGCAAAGTTGCTGGGGAGATATTTCCACCGCCATACATTCTATGCCGGCTACTGATGACAGCGCGGCCTGCATTTCGCCTAATTTAGTGAACCTCTCTGGTACCCACTCACACCTGCGCACCACATCGTCAAGCGACACTGATTTTCCGAGCGAATGCAGCGCAACGTAGGACGCAATCGGGCCGCATGCAGTCTTGTATAGCTCATCCTCGAGAGTCGGCAACCCAGGCCCTCGCGTTTCGTCACCAAAGGCATGATTCACCGCCACAGCAGTCAACAGGAGCACGTAGAATGTGGCGACGCACGCTCTCACTTGAATCATTAGGGCATCCCCGTATTTCGACGTCGTCTCCGAAACGCGATGACAGTAACTAGTATGAAGATTGCGACGACGTTCAACCAGACGAGCCAAGCCTTCACCTTAGCTTTTCTCACGGCCGTTTCCCCGAGCATCCCTTCGATTGATGGCGCATTTCCAAAACGGTAGGATGCTTTTCTTACTCCGTCAAAGACTAGCATACCTTCAGGAATGACGTCTCGAAAAACGCTGTCGTCGATACCTTGGTTGATTTTAAGGTCAACAAGGGAACTGACCTCGCGGAGAGCCGGTTTGCCATCTTTGAGGAGAACGCGATCCACGGTACTCGGAAGCCAAATGCCATTGCCATAATCTTCTAGTTGCATCAATTCGCGGATCGCCGTCGGCACCCGTCCAAGCAATATGTCGGATGCATCATATTTGATCTCAAATTCCTCTACACGGATAACCGAGAAGTCACGCGCGGAGTCCAGGAACACGCGGCACAACCCATCAGTTACCACGAGACAATCCGTGTCTGCGATTCTCTCTGTGCGTTCGAGGACCGCAGCTTTCAGGTCGGTAAGTAGGTACACCAAGTCATAAAACCCGTGTGGCGCATTCCATTCGCGCCTAGCATCAATAAGCATTGATGCGACTAAGATATTGTGAGTCTGAAAGAAATCCTGTCGTGATTGAAGATTGTTAATCGCAGCGACTGGCTGTTTATTCGAAGTATCAGTTGTAATAGTGCGAACGACCTCTCCATCATAGGATTTAAGAATAGAAAGTGGTTGCTCCGGGGAAGGGCCCTCCTTCGAATCGGTATTCACTTGGACAAGGGCTTTGCTGCCAGCGAACATTACCTTGCGGCGCTGCTCCAGCCATTCCTTATGACGACCTTGACCAAGCGTTTCTTCTCGCAGTACGTAATCAAGCTGTATATCTTGAATGGACTCGCGTTTAAACTTCAGCAAATCTGCCAAATCCTGTGACGATATACTGGGGCTCTGCATCCCCACGACTTCGCCCCACGCCACACCCATTTCCTGCTTTTGCAGCTTGACGCCGGTCGCGGTAGCAGCAGTAAGGAAGTCTTGATCGTTCATCGGATAGCCATGCTGTTCCTTGAAGCTGCGAATCGCGATCTGAACCTTTGCTAGACTTGCTTCATCTGCAGAAGCCGACGCTGCGGTAACCCCAGTTACGATGATGCCATACATTATAAAACACAAAACAAAAACTCTAGCAACTTCGCAAAACATGCGAAGGACCAGACGACATCGAAATGGTGGCCCTTTTGGCTCCAGTATTCGCCATTCTACAAGACAAAAATGCTCCATAATGCCACCTGCGAATTGGTTCGAAGTTTGACTCTTCTTACATGCACGTCTAGTCTAGATTGAGCATTTAACTTCCGAATGCTCCTGCAACTAAAAGTAGAGTCACTCACCAAACACCCCGCCATATCCTTGATCGGCTGGAAACAGCAATAACTCATCTTAGAAAGCCTTACTCCCTCCTCCGCGGCAGACCGAGAGGAGGGAGTACAGATAGGCTTAAAATACTGAGGCCCTACGTCGAGTTGGGCTGCCTGTTACTAGAATGGTTCAAACATTACCCAGAGCGCGAATATCTCAACAGGGGTTTGGAGCCGTATATAAACCGCAAGTAGTGGAGTTCGTTGTGAGATATGAGCAAATATTAAGAAAATTACAAGTACAGTTGCCGTAGGTGTGGTTCCCACACTTGTAATTATTATTTGGCACAGCGTTGCCCTCGCCAAAAAGTTGGCCACCGGTAACGGGGGAACACCCAAAATCATAGAAATACTGATCACAGCAGTTGGGAACAGGAACCCCGAGTAATTGTTCATAGATTTGAGAACAGAGGGTCGGTTGAGTGTAGCATTGATCCAATGTTTGCCAATCACTCCCACATGCACCAACTGCCACGTCAAGGGAACAACCGGTCAGCTCTGCAAGCTGTGGTTGCATCGTTGCCTCCACCGACAGTGCAACACCACACGCGAGGGCCACAACTGCGCTCACGATCAGAAATTCATTCCGCATTAACATAAGACACCTCCTAAAAATTTGAAAAAGAACTCACTACCCGTCACGGCAAAACGAAAATGCTAACCACCACCTTTCCAAAATATACTTGAAAATGCCCCTACTTCCCGATGAAGAAAGTAGTCATCTTTTCCCGTATTTGTCTATAGCACACCCATTGTTAGGTATATTCTATCTTGAAATGAGATTCTGTCAACCTCCCCTGCTTGTCCCCCCAGGGCCTTTCGCTTTTCCAAGTTAGGCCGAGTGAGAACAATTTCGTGAGTTTAACGGACTGTTTTTCGTCACTTTCACTGAAGTCTTCTCTTGAAACCCGCCCCCAGCGGGGAGTCTGCTGGCGTTTTTGTCGCAGGTTCCCGATCCACGCGGGTGCCACTGACGTCGCCATCCGTTAGAGGCTATGCTGGCCTCGGTCGTTTGCGCCATGCTGCAAGGTGCTCGCGGCTACTCTGCATTCACCCAGTGGATTCACAATCAAGATGTCGATTTGTGGCATGTGTTGGGTTTCACACGTCGGCCTCCCCAGTTGGGAGCGTTTCGCGAGTTGCCGATGGCGTTGTCGCTGATACACCTCGAGCGTGTGCTAGCTGACTGGGCGAAGTATTGCCTGGGAGTGTCCACTGACGTATCACTCGAAGCGGTCGCTTTGGACGGAAAAACTTTATGCGGCACTCTCCAACCGCACGAGCGAGCCGTACATCTGCTAGCGCTGTTGGATCAGCGCACCGGCTGTGTGTTGAGCCAAAGCCGCGTCGACGCCAAGACGAACGAGCACAAAGGGGCGCTGGAGCTCCTGAAGACCTTGGTGGCGTGGCCACTGGGGCATCGGAAACCGCACCCACTACGTTCGGGACGTAACATTCGACGAAGACGCCTGCCGATTTCGCAAGGGCAATGCCCCGCAAAATCTGGTAGCCTTACGCAATGCCATTGTTTCCACGTATCGCCTGCAGGGCCAAGCCATCATCGCTGCTGCACTGCGTGCTTCTACCTGGAAAACTCAGCGAATACTCACTATGCTCGGTATTGTGAAAAAATGAAAAGCCCTGCCTTGTCCCCTAGCACGGTTCAAGAGTAAAATTTGAGAGGACGGTAGTGCCCCGCTCATCACAGATAATGCGTTGACAATTAACGACTAATTGCCCACTTGACAGGAGATGCGACCCGCCCATTTTGGATTTTTCAATTGCGCCCTGCAACGTCCTTCCAGCGTCTTAACCCCGAGATGGCGTGCGTAAACTGGCCAAACCTATAGTGATCTTCATCGCTGCCCACCGGAATAGCACGGATTGTCCTTTTCAGGGAACTCCTGACCGCACTGGCTAGTCTATCAGTAGCTCGTACGACCCACTCGTCGCGTAGTTGATTAGGTGACAAAACAAAAGTGAGCCACTCAAGCGTGTGCCCCGTGCAGAATACGTCGAAGTAATCAGGATTCGGCATCTTATCTGCTGGGAGCAATCTGGCCATCTCATCAGGAAAGACCAGACTACCGTCGGGCCACTGGCGCTCTTGCAGAAGGACGATATGACTATTGATCTGCCGCTCAACCTCCGGCCAAAGTGCCGCCAGATCGGGGTCGTTTCGCAGTTCGGGCCTAGAAAGAACTCGTGCTAGACCGCCAAGTCGATGCTCCCCACCACACGTTGGCTCAAAATACTTCATCAATTTTCCCACAAAGATGGCCAGCGACATCGACTCACCGAACTTATTGGTCCACCGCTGGCCAACATCGAGGTAATGGGCATACGCGGAAACGGTAAAAGCCAATTCTCCATCAGGGCGAGCCTCCAGGAGAGATTGATCCAGAAGATCGCGCACCTGAAATTTGCGTCCGTCCACAATGAGCTGCGCGTCCAAGGGAACTCCTGCCATTCCTAGGATGTGGAGGAACTGGTCTCGATGATGCTCCTGCCAGAACCGACCGCCTCTATGCCGAGGCCACGGTCTTTCGGCCCGCATTACGAACGGGCCGTTCTGCTCGGTGTTGGAATTCAATATCGGCAAGAATACCAACCTCACGTTTGCGTCAGCACCTCGGTGTCCATAGGACTTCGCTCCGTACATCAGGGCCGCGTGCAAAGCTATCCAATTCGGCATGTCGTCGGGAAGGTGCTGGGCGTAAACCATATCCAGTGTTTCATTTACGTTTTTCAGCGTCCTCTTAAGTAATTCTGGGTCGGAACTTTTTGCCGCTGAACGTAGCGTATCGCTTTGTGTTGATGTTTGCCGCGACTTCTCGTTGCTCTTTACACAAAACGATTGGAGCTGGCCGTCTTTAGATTCACACCCAGCACTCCACAGTAGCACAAACGCACAAATGTGATATTTCATCAATTCCGCTCCCCTTCGTGATAGCTGCGACCAACATGCTCGCTGGAAGTTAGATTCTTCGGGTTGCTAGGGCTTTCCCCGTTCCTGGCAAGCACAACGACTGGTATTGATACAATAAATATGCTCCCATCTTCACTGACTCCTTCAACTCGTACAGTCGTCTTGCTACCCACTTTACTTCCGGGTTGAATGATTAGCTCAACCCTCGGACTCCTCGAAAACTTTCCTAAATCTGCAGATGCTTGAACGAATCCTTCAACTGCAACATTCGTCAACATCACTCGCTGATCTTCCACATGTTGGATAAGTACTCGATACTTCCGAGATTGTTCCGTTGCTACAACGAAAAGTTTTGAGGGTGCCGCCGAAACCGTCGGGACTGCTTTGCCAATGAAGTAGACAGTTTCGTGAAGACGCTCATTACTGTCACCGGATATCAGTTCCACATCCAGAGAAGATGCGAACGAGGCCATTTCGGGTGAGGACTTGAAATTCAAATAGAGTGATCTCAAGTCGTCGGACTTGGTAACATGCATAGGAACTGAACCGATAACCTTAACTCGACCGATGCGGACAGTTGGTTCTGCGGAAACCACTCTCACTTCTTGTGACTTGCTACCACGCTGCGCAGCGAAACTACCAAAATCGAGAAGTGATGGTTCGAGTCTAGCGAGAGCTTCCACTTCCGCACATATGTAGGCGTTCGTTGTGAAATCAGGGTCGTCTGGGCTTCGAAGTTGCACGTTGGTCGTGCTTGGCCCTTCCACAATTGGCGCTTTGAATGTGAGAAAGACCTCTCCTATTGCTCTGGGAGCGATCGTAGTTGTTGTCACCGCTACGGTCCCTGGTTTTGAATCCCGCTCACCTTCGCTCGTGCCGGTAATCGTAATTGGCCTGGAGGCGATCGATTTGAGAGAAATCTTGAGTTCGTGCTCTGATCCAGGCCGAATCAATCGTAGGTCCAGCACTGGTGAAGACACATGAGTGATACGTGGGCGTGTTCTGCCGTACTTGCAAAGGGAGATGGCAGGTTGCTGGAACACTTTAAATTCAGAAGGATCTACCACTGAGCGGCTCAATAGCACGACTTGTCCGATCTGGAAGGGTGGCAACTGGAGCCGAAGCTGTCCGTCGTTTTCCAAAGCCATCGACACGGGCTGACCACTAAAGGGAACAACCGCAGATTTTGGCTTCCACCTTACACCAAGGTTTACCGCGATTTCTACATCATGCCGAGGTACAACCATAAACGGTTCCTTCCCCTGAAACGAAGACCGTGAGCACCACTCGTTGATGGCAAATACTAGAAGTTGACTAGGCCCACATAAGACGAAGCCCGTTCGAATACCATCTTGATTACATGTCGAACGAAGTTCGACTCGCTGAGCAAGACCGAGCAACGGCCGCAATCGCTCCACGTCTTGGAGAATGCCACTTACCGCGTCTTGACACATGTGAAGGACTTCCTCTGAACCGTGATCGGGTGGGGAGAGCAAAAAGCCGTGGCTACCCATACTAAGGGCTGACAACGCTAACCATTCCATGTCTTCTGGCGAGGAAAGAGTTCCCGCATCTGGGGTCAGAGAAGCCGCCCAGGGAATACTAACGCCATCCATCTGCCGAAAATAGTTGGAGAAAACGGAAATACGATCGAAAGATGGTGTCGAGGCGGCTAATGGCTGTCCAACTCCTGCAAAATCACAACAGTCTGCAAGCATACTGACTGCCGTTGGCTCTCTTCCGTAAGCGGCTAGGGCGTAAACTGGCAGCTTGGGATCGGTCTCTTGAATCGCTGCACACCGCTTTCTGATCTCTGCTAGACCAGGATACGGACGAAGTCCCCCATATTCGACACAAACGCCTCCCGAAAGTCCCCATCCATTGCCGCAGTCCACCTCAGATTTGACGCCTCGGAGAGTGCAGAAAGAAAGTGTCTGCTTATCAAAATAACCCTTTGGTGCTTGCCCAAAAAGGGGAGGCAAACGTCTGTAATCAATTTCGATATGATGCTGAGCCGCATTATCGCCAGCACAGTGAACGACCATATTCCTTTTGTCACGGTCATAGTAGTGCATGTCGGGAGGTAAAGCCCCCTTCGGAAGTTGAGACGTAGTTGTTACATCACGCCCGTCCAACCTGACTTTCTCGATGACGACCGGCGACTTGCGAAAATCGGCCTCGTTGTATAAAGATAGCCTTATCCAATCGTTTTCGTGAGATACTTCGACGACACGGAGTACTCTTTCATACTGGGTCCTACCGAGGACAAAGGGATAGAATAGTTTTGTTGCACCGCCAATTGATGTGCCGTCCGGCATCAAAGCCTCGACGAATACGCGATCGCCGACTTTAAACCGCTGTTCAGTAGAAATCTCAATTGCTATAAGTGTTCTATTGTCTTCCGTCATCAGCGATGTCTGATCGCTTATCTTCGCGGCGAGTCCGTTTACAGTACAATTGATTACGCCGTCTAGTGGTACACTTCCTGATGCATGGAAGCACATGAACAGTGTGCCCATATCCTCACTCGGCAACAGGCATCTTGACCAAGCCCTATTTTTTTCGGACATATTACAAAATGTGTAGCGAGACACTCCGTTCGACAAATACTCGATCCTTAGGGCTGTG
This sequence comes from Bythopirellula sp., assembly GCA_041738415.1. Taxonomy (GTDB): domain Bacteria; phylum Planctomycetota; class Planctomycetia; order Pirellulales; family Lacipirellulaceae; genus Bythopirellula. Next base: position 3,585 of record JBGSPU010000005.1, on the reverse strand, counting down.
TCGGAAATATCGCTCACATCAGGCACGCTCAATACGCCGTATTCCCAAGAGCCATAAAGGATGCATCTGCGAGTGAGTTTGAGGAGGTCGGACGTTTGTTCGCCAAAATCTCCGTTTTTACCTTCACGGACAAGACGCACTTTGGTCACATAACAGTCATGGGCGCCTTGGTTTTGCAGAACGAACATTATGCGCAAACGATCAGAAGAATTGCGATCGTGAACAGCAAAGACGACCTTGAGATCATCCGTGTATTCCATAGATCGAGAGTCCGCGTCATCAACCGATTTTTGGGAACATCCCACGCCACAGACGGGAAGCATGAGGCAACACAGCGCGGTAGTTGACAATAAAGAAATACGGTCGACACAATACCTCGACGTAATCAGATTCATTTTCAATGACCTACGCGCATTATGATCTCCTCGCCCATTCTAGTTCCAGACGCGAAGGAAGGTAAGGGATTGCTGGGACTTTACACATAAGCACTGTAGGTCAACAACCCTGTGTGAATCGCAAGCGGTACGAAACAGTCCCCCCAGCAATAGGAGGACGCTCCAAGCTGCAATTCAAAGCCCCAAAACTGCCCGATAGCCGCTGCAAGTAGTTTTTCTCTCTAGGCTGCATGACAGACTCTCAATAGACATCGGTTCAGGCGGAAAAAGAAAAGGTCAATCAGCGATCCGGTAGCGGAGAATACACCACGCGGCCCTAATAGCATCCCAGCAGCCAATCTTCTTTCCAGCAGCGTAATCTCGCCCGTGATAGGAGATGGGGACTTCGTAGACCCGGCATTTTCTCTTGGCAATTTTCGCGGTTAGTTCTGGTTCCACACCAAAACGATTTTCACGAAGCAAAATATCGCTCAAGACCTCCCGGCGAAACGCCTTGTAACCTGTTTCCATGTCAGATAGGTTAAGGTTGGTAAGCATATTTGACAAGAACGTCAGTAATGCATTCGCCACTCGATGCCTAAACAGGTGGACTCTCTGTGATTCGCCATGAAAGCGTGATCCGTAGACCACATCAGCATCGCCATCCAGGATCGGCCGAATCAAACGCGGAATGTCTCGCGGATCGTATTCCAAGTCGGCATCTTGAATCACCACGATCTTACCTTGAACATGGTCGAATGCGGTCCGCAAAGACGCACCCTTCCCCTGATTAGTCTCGTGGAAGAAAACTCTAATGTCGCCCTGTGATCCCAATTCTCGAACAAGTTTCATAGTTCCATCAGAGGAGCCATCATCCACCACAAGTATTTCTATAACGTAATCAGTAAGTGCTACTTGAACACTCTTTATCGTTGCAAGAATTGTCTCAGATTCATTGAAGACTGGTACCACGATGGATATCTCTGGTACCTCGTTCGCTGGGTTTCCTTGCTGCATCAGTCCTGGTGCTCCGATGGTGAAACAGTTTCCTCATGCTGGCAAACGGATCGAGCTGAAAGCCCCTGCTCAAACAGCCAATGCCACAACTCTTGCGTTTCATAGACCTGCCGTAGTATGTCGTGCCCGGCTTCTGCGTAAATCGTTAGTTTAGGATTTCCCCCTTCGGCTCGAATTGCTTCCACCACTCCAGTGGTTTGTTCGACAGGAACCACTTCATCTTTTGCCCCATGAAATGCCCAGATCGGCATCTCAACCAATGCAGTGACATGCTTGGCGTCGTGTCCTCCACAGATGGGCATGATCGCCGCAAACAGTTCGGGGTGTTCTGCAGCGGTGGCCCACGTCCCATACCCACCCATACTAGACCCCACGAGATAAACGCGGTCCAGATCAATCTGGTAATCACGGCAGGCAGTTTCCACAAGATCCGCCACATCGGCCGGTTGCCAAGAACGCTCGCTCGCACATTGGGGTACCAGCACAATCGCGGGAAACTCCTGGGGAATGGATGACGTCAGGAACTGGCCCCTGGGGACCAAGGTCTGTGGATCATTGCCCCTTTCCCCCGCGCCGTGTAAATAGACCACCAAGGGCCAAGTGTCAGCTTTGGTGTAATTTGGTGGAAGCGAGCAGACGTACCGGGGCGAAATAGCACGAGTAGAATTCGCCTCGTAAAACTCTTCCGGAAGCCGGTCCACCCCAACACTGCCAGGACGTGGCAAATGCCACCAATCCACGAACGATGGTCCAAACACTTGCAAGAGGAGAGTGAAAATGGACAGAATGAGGGCGTACTCCAGCCACGAGTCCTGCTTGAGCACTTGCCAAGCGGTAGTTCGCGGCGAGTTGTTGGTCGGACATTTCAAGAGAGCGGCTTTCCATGGAACCTGAACAAAAGGCAGACGAAGAGATCAAATTTGTCGATCTGGCCCCGGCAATCGAGTTTGCCTGCTGGACGGTCGTTCTGCTAGCCCCTTTTTTACGGCTAGTGAACGGTCCGGCGGTCACCGACGACCAGTGGTGGATTCAGGTTTTTCTCTTTACAAGTTCCCTCGTGAGTGCCATTTCCCTCAGGATTTATCTGTTTATCAATACCCGCAATGCTAAGTAGGCTGCAACGCCCCGCTTGTGTCCACTATTGCCCTAACCGTCCGCCAATTCCCTAACTCCGCAAGTTGATATTCTTTTATGGGGACGGTAAACTGGGTTAGCATACAAACCTTGATTTCTGAAAGTGCTGATTTCTAAAGCCCGCCTCCTCGATGAAAATTGATTCCATGCGGTGGATTGTTGGACTACTACTGGTTGCCGCTGCCCTCTTGAAAGGTCTTGATCTGACTCTGCACCCTGCTTTGTTATTGGTGGACAGGTATAGCCGGATTTTACTTCCCATTCTTATTGGTAGTGAACTGGGTCTGGGGCTGGCGGCAATCGCTAATCTTTTCTGGAATCGGCTCCGACTCCTGGCCATCTGGTTGTTTGCCAGTTTTGCGAGCTACTCCTTGTGGTTGGCACTGCATGGAGCAATTTCCTGTGGTTGCTTTGGCCCACTAGAAATCCACCCTTGGTGGACCTTTTTAATCGACTGCATTGTCCTGTTGGGACTTATTCTGGAATACTATACTATGAGGCAGGACAATGAGACAATTGTCTATTCAGGAAGATCACGAACGCCGACCTTGATAGGTGGCATCGTTGTAATATCCTCCTTATTCACAGGCGGTCTCGCTTTGCAGGTAGCTCCCCGGCAAGCCTCTTCCCCAGATGACTTTCAGACAGTTGGGGATCTCACCATTCTTGAGCCAGAAACATGGGTAGGCCAAAACTTTCCTCTACTGGGGTACCTCAACATTGATGTGTCTCAAGGAGAGTGGGTGCTTTTATTGCACCACCACGACTGCCCAAAATGTCAGGAAGCAGTTCCAAAATATGAAAAGCTTGCATTTCGAGACAAGCACTATCAGGTAGCAATTATTGAAGTGCCCCCCTATGACAATTTTCGAGAAGCGGAACTGAACAACTGCTTTTTTGGTCGACTGAAAAATGATCGTGAGTGGCTCTGTAGAAAACCTCAACAAGCACAAGAATCATGATGTTGTGGGCGAGTGCGATTAATCTCAGGTCTCGGCATTGGCTCCAATAATTGTGCCCACGTACATGGGATCCCTGCCTTCTCTTGATCATCGACATC
>JBGSPU010000111.1:0-61463 GCA_041738415.1 Bythopirellula sp. | reverse complement strand
CGTCCAATTGAGAAAACGCTTCAAGAAGAGTAAGAGCATGCATCTGTCGGCCCCTTCCAATGAGAAAAGAGCCCCCCTGCACATGACTCTACGGACAGAATCAGGCCTGGGTTCGAGGAAATCAACTTTGCAGTTCTCCTGGCTTGTAATGGAAGCTTGAGTCAATGGCAGCTCCTGCACCCTGGCTCCCCACGCGAGGGAGTCGTCTTGACCGGGGAATGGGTGGTTTCTATGCTCCTCGCCGCGTTCTACTAACCATTCCTCGGTACTTTCTGCTAGCTGCGGAGCACCTATGCACGGCTCTTTTGCGGATATTCATTGCCACCTGCTTCCTGGAATTGATGATGGTGCGGCTGACCTGGAGACCTCGATTGCGATGGCTCAGATGGCCGTCGCTGATGGTATTCATACGATCGTCGTCACGCCCCATCAGCTAGGTAATTTTTCCCATAACCAAGGGGACGATATTCGACAGCAGACGGTACTCCTGCAAAGGGTGCTTGCAGAACGACGTATTCCGCTCGAGATCTTGCCCGGTGGAGATGTGCGAATTGAAGACGGGATGATCGAGAAAATTGTCAGTGGAGAGGTGCTTTCCTTGGGGGATCATCATCGACACGTGCTGCTCGAATTACCCCACGAGTTGTATTTTCCCCTGGATTCGATCCTCAATTCGCTCGAGCGAGAAGGTATGACGGGAATTCTGTCCCACCCGGAACGCAATCAAGGGATTCTGCGCGATCCGGGTCTGCTGGAGCCGCTCGTCGAACGGGGTTGCCTGATGCAGATCACGGCTGGGAGTTTGATGGGAACCTTTGGCTCGCGGAGCCAGGAACTTGCCGAGTGGATGCTGGAGCATGGGCTGGCGCATTTTGTGGCGACCGACGCCCATGGCAACAAAGCACGTCGACCGCTGTTGAGCCGTGCCTACGACCGCATTGCGGAGCTAGTGGGTGAAGCAGTCGCGGGTGATGTTTGCACGATCAACCCTGAGTTGGTTGCCTGCGGCAAACCTGTTGAAGGGGGAGTGATGGCGAGGATGCGGCGTGGTTGGACAGGATTCTTCTCCGCAAAAAAGGTTGGTTGATGCCTGAGTTTTCGCGGCGGATTCTGCTGGCCGGTTGTGGCTCTGCGCTTTTTTTGCGCTGGGTCACACAGGTGGTCCCCTGCCCTGCCGCCCCGCTCTGGCAAGACGCTCGCAGCCATGGGCCTTTTCAACTACAGGCGACTTTTCCGCTGGGGGAGCTCACGCCGCTGTTTCAAGATTTATCTTCCTTAGAAATGGAATTGCAGCGGACGCTGGCGGTTCAGCCTGCTCAGAGCCGAATCGATGTGTATCTGCTTGGCGACCAGAAAGCTCACAAAGAAATCTTGGCGCAACTCTACCCGCGGGTGCCATATCGCCGGGCCTTGTACGTACAACGGGGTGGACAGTCGAGCGTTTACGCTTACAGTAATCCCGCGTTGCCAGTCGATTTGCGACATGAATGTACCCATGCACTGCTCCACGCAAGTTTACCGATGGTGCCGCTGTGGTTGGATGAGGGGTTGGCCGAGTACTTCGAGGTGCCCGCTGAGCAGCGGGCGTTCGGAAATCCTCATCTGGCGAAGCTGCGTTGGAATTTCCGACTCGGTATGGTTCGCAGCATCGAATCGCTAGAAGCTTGCGGCGATCTCGATTCGATGGGGGGAGTGGAGTATCGCTTTGCATGGGCGTGGGTTCACTTTATGCTACACGGCCCCCTGGTAGCACATCGCGAGTTGGTCCATTTTCTTGCCGATATTCGCCGCGGAAATCCACCCGGCCAGCTTTCAGTGCGACTCGAGGCAAAGATTCCGGACCTTGAGAATCAGTTCATTGGCCATTTCAAAGCGTGGTCGAAATAGTGCAAACGGGGCCGGGTCGTCCTCTCCCCTTGAGAGTTTAACGGTTAAAGAAAGCCTAGCATCCCCAGCGATCGTTCTGGCAGCAATAGTAGCACTTCTATCATTTGTGCTGTTTTTGTGAATTGTTTATCCAGAGAGTCATCCAACGGAGCCGATAGCCCTAAAAACCGAGTCACCAGGCCGCCGATTCACCGGTTGAATTTGGTCGGGTGATCCGCGTTCATGAGGTGCCTTTCCAGAGACGTCTTCGATAACCGTCGTGGTGTGGTGTCTTTCTTGGCGCGCTTTTCTTGACAAGAGGGTGAACATGAGAACCAAATCAATGAGAGTACTGACGGTAGCATTGTGGATTCTATGCGCTGTGCTGTCGCCTTGTGCGTATGGCGATGCAACGGCGATTCGCATACTTGATATTTCGCTGCAAACCGGTGGCGTCCTGTCGGGGCAGGTGGCGGATGCCGTGGGCAACGGTCACGCGGGAGTTCCCGTGGCGGTCCTTGCCGGTGGTAACGAGATCGGTCGCAGCACGACTGACGAAGTAGGTAAGTTTCAGATCGCAGGTCTCAGGGGTGGCGTGGTAACCGTCGCTGCGGCAGGCACGCAGGGGAACTGCCGTTTGTGGAGCCCTGGCACCGCACCACCGGCAGCCCAGCAAGGATTGTTGGTAGTATCGCAGGACCAGATTACTTGTGGACAGAACTGTGGATCGTGTGTGGGTTGCGGGAGCGGAGTACGTGGTGTAGGTCACGGTGGTGGGTTGCTGGGCATCATGCTCGATCATCCGCTAATGACAGCAGGCGTGATCGGGGCGGCCATTGCCATCCCGCTAGCACTTGATGACGATGATTCCCCGGCATCCCCGTAAGTACAACCAACGAAGGGACACGGCTGGGTTGGCCTTCTCGTAGGTCGCCGAAGTCGTTACGATTCGCCGACTCAGTCGCGTAAAGCGATAAATGAAGAATCATAATTGGAGGACGCTCTTCAGATTGCTGAAGGGCTACAACTGGTTAGAGGGGTAGAAAGGGAGATAGATCGATGAGTTTTTGTTCCAAATCTTTCCAGAAGAAGGTTACCTGGGTAGCCAGTGTTGCACTGGTTGCTCAACCGCAACTCCTCACTGCCGCCGAGACGCCGTCCACGGGAACTACTGCCAATACACGTCAACTGGCTGTGGCACCTCACGATGTGGCCCTGGCCGAGGGTGGAGTCGTGACCGGGCAAGTCGTCGATACCGCCGGCCAACCTCAGTCCGACTTGCCGGTTACTCTGCATCATGCGGATAAGGAAATCGCGCGCGTTCACACCGACGAGCAAGGCAACTTTCGGGTCGCCAGCCTGCAAGGTGGCGTGTATCGGGTAGCCACCAACGGGAATGAAGGCGTCTATCGCTTCTGGTCCCCACGGACGGCCCCTCCAGGTTCGCAGACTGGTTTGAATCTCGTTTCTGGCCAACAGGTATTTCGCGGCCAAGTCGGAGGTGGTCCTTTGACTTCCATGGGCCAATGGATCGCCGAGCATCCGATTCTGACAGGCGCCGGTATCGCGGCAGCCATTGCCATTCCCCTGGCACTTCAAGATGACGACGATCCCCCAGCGAGTCCTTGATCGTTAAGGTATCTAGATCAAAGCAACACACGACCACGCGGCAGATTCTGCCGCGTGGTTTTTTGATGTTTGTGTTGAGATATCAGTCGTCCCCGGTTCTCAGCAAATCGCGACGAGCAAAGAGCCCGAACGAGCCGCCCGTATGTAGGAACAATGGGAGGCGACTTGAGTTGTGTTGAGAGAGTTCACTCAACATGCCCGTCAAGGCTTTCGAAGTGTAGCTAGAATCAAGCACGATCCCTTCGCTGTGACCTGCGAGCCGGATCGTGTCTACGGCTACCGAAAGAGTGGCACCCAGTCCCCCGGCGCCCGTTCGTAGTTCCAGAACTGCCAACCATTTGTCGCACGACCATTTCGCACGGCCGCGCCCGCGGCAGAAGGGGTCTTGTAGATCACACCGTCGTAACGAATCTGTCCATCCTTGCGAACGATGGCCCGATACGTTTTCCCTTTGTATTTGACGCGTAGTCGAATTCGCTCATCGACGAATTTGGCGAGTGGAATCGACGCATCATTCACCCGTTCGATTTTCTTCACAACTCTCCGCTTGCGTCCTGGCATGAGCGCGTACTCTTTTTCACGATGCTGCTGCCGAATGTCTTTTACCAAGCTTCGCATCAGATTCTCAGCTTTTACGAACCTCCCACCCGTCCTATTTCCTTCTGGGTGAAATACCCGCAATAACAACGATTCCAGCTCTTTGATCGCATTGAGATCAATGGTGATATAGAGACTAAAGGTATCCCACTTGTCGCGATGGCCATCTTTTAGATGCTGCTTCAATCGGGGACGCAGATTGCTGGCCAGTCCCACGTAGTACAACTTGTTCTTACGATAGAGCGCATAGATTCCATGCCGCCCCCGGATATACTCTCGGATGATGTCCTGATATTCCTCCAACACCGTGCGAGAGATGTTTTCCAGAAACTGACAAACAAGAGGCGTGGTACGTGCCATGCTATTTTTTCTTTCGTCGCGGTTTCTTTTCTGCCAACAGCGGTTCGGTCAGCTTCTGATACAGCGTGAACAAATACTCGACGCGAGCCCGCTCGTTGGCAAACGCTGCCCGACGATAACAGCGATCGACCGTGCGGTCGAGTTTTTCGTGTGCTTTGGCCAGCTTGGCAGGCATCGAGAGCGGATCATACAAATCGGCGAGTGAGGCTTCTGCTTCGGCCTTGCGCGCATCGAGAACCGCCTGGGCCGCCGCCTCAATCGCATTATTCTTAGCGTTGCTCACCTCTTGCGGCCAAGGGAAATTGTTGTAGACCAGTTTGGCAGAGTATCGGTAATCCGATTTGAGTCGCCCTGCAACATACCGCACCCAAGCCATGTGCATAGATGAGCTAAGGACACCAAAATGAAATAGCGTTGCATTGGGCAATAGGAACACAAGATCACTACATAAATTCCTGGGGGACTCAAAACCCATTGGAATAACGCTTCGTCTTTCCGAAGATACTTTGGGAACCACCAAATAACGTCTTGTTGGCATGTTTTCGACGTGAAAACGAGTTGGTCTGTCTGCAAGTTTTTGAGTGGGAGCACTTTAGCTTCGTAGTCGAAATTCTTTCACCGCTTTAACGCGTTCCATCACGTAAGGCATTTTTCGCAGTTCTGCTGCGGGACAATCTCCAACCCACAGACACCATCGTGGACGTTGGTTGATAAACTCATCACTGCCATACCAGCGGCGAAAATAGGGTTTGCTGTCAGGCTCGACCAATACGAAGGCAGCCTTTTCGTCATCGGAAAACAGATAATTGCCGCCATCAATGGGTTTATTTCCGATGCCGATTTTCGGCACATTACATAATGGTGTCGAACGATTGCTGACCGTCACAATTGGCCCGTCCACCAGATAGGGATTGATGCTTGCCACCAGCGACATGGTAGGTTCACCACGGAGTGACTCGTAATCAAACAATTTTCTTTGCCGATGATTGGCTACACCAAATCCGACAATCACCACATGCACATGCGCCTTGCCGCGTGCTTCGCTCTCCCAGGCAAATGTCCGGTGCGCAAAATAAATCGAAATACCATATTGCTCGTACAGTTCCTGCCAGAGCACGCCAACTTGCTCGCCTTGTGAAATCGAGTTGGTCGAGACAAAGGCCACGGTGATGGCCGTACCCTGAATATATTCCGCGGCTTTGAAGTACCAGCCCGTCACATAGTCAAGCAATCCCGCGTTCTTGATATTTCTGGCGATTGCCGCCAGTTCCACTCGTTGTTCAGGCGACTGAAATTTGCCTCCTACAAATGGCGGATTCCCCAAAACATGGGTGCATTCACTAGCAGGGAGCACCTCATTCCAATCGATTCGCAATGCATTGCCGTGGTGGATGTGCGGACTTTTCTTGAGCGGCAACCGCACGAAATAGTTGCCAAACTCTTCGTTCAATCGCTGATTCATCTGGTGATCTATCAGCCACATCGCGACTTCCGCAATCCGCACCGGCCATTCTTCGATCTCGATCCCGAACATCTGATCGACATCGAGCCGTAGCACCGTGCTAATATCGGTCAGCTTTTGTGTTTCAGCCTTCTTGTGCGTTCGGCGCAGGATTTCCAGTTCCAACAGGCGTAGTTCGCGATAGCTAATCACCAAAAAGTTGCCGCAACCGCACGCGGGGTCGAGCAGCTTCATTTTGCCTAGCCGCTCGTGGAGTGCCTGCAGTTTCTTCTTGTCGCCGCCAGCCCTATCAAGCTCGGCCTTGAGGTCATCGAGAAACAAGGGGCCGATTACCTTGAGAATATCTCGCTCGCTCGTGTAATGCGCGCCGATCTGGCGGCGTTCTCTCGGCTGCATTACTGCTTGAAACAGCGCCCCGAACACGGCGGGAGAGATACGGCTCCATTCGAACTTGGTACAGGCTAGAAGCTGGTTCCGCATCGCGCGATCAAATGCCGCGAAGTTGAGCGACTCGGCGTACAACTCGCCGTTCACATAAGGCAGATCGGCAAGTTCTTCCAGCAGATTCTTTTGCCGCTTCTCTTGGGGCGTATTGAGCACTTGAAATAATAGCGCCAGTTGAGGCCCTAGATCCGAACCGTCCGGTTCGGTGTGATTCTCCAGATACAGCCGGAATGCATCGCGATCGAAAATGCCCGTATCTTCCGCAAAGAGACAGAACAGAATGCGGACGAGCATTCTTTCCAGTTCGTGCCCCGCATACCCACCCGCTTCGAGGGCGTCGTGTAGATCGCCCATGATCCGCACGGCGTCGATATTGATGGGGTCTTGAGGCTCGAACGAATGCTGCTTGTAGCCTGGGATGAACGCAAAGTCCTTAACGTTCTTGTGAAATTCGGCGAGCGGGAACTCGGTGCTGCTCCCTTCCTCTAAATCGTGGAGGGCGATTTTCGCGAAATCGGAAATTACCAAATACCGGGGGGACTTCTTCGCCGCGACCTTCGCGTTGCAGGTCTTGCACGTATTCCATCGCCTGCGTGTGGGCTTTGTCCAAGTCCTTGCCAAGACTCTTGTGCTCGGCCAGCAACATTCCCTTCCAAAACAAGTCGATGAAGCTGTAATGACCCTCGAGATTTTTGACCGGCTCTTCGAAGCTGGCGATTTGCCGTCGCTTGTGGCCGAAGACTTTGAAGAAGTCGTCCCAGAACGATTTCGCTTCGGCGTGCTCCCGTGATTCGCCTGCCCATTCCTTACTGAATGCCAAAGCGTTACTGCGGATTTCGTTCCAGGATAGTGGCATAGCGTTCCATGCTCATCGTTGGGAGAAAAAGATTAAATCGCCGCCCATCGTACCCGATCCCCCAAACGGGGTGAAGCATGCGCGAGAAAATGCCCGATGTTGGCTGCCTGTGCCGCCTTTCAATACGGTGAATACAAGGTTGACATTTACCGGCGGTTCGCGCCCCTGGCTATAGACTTGCGTCCCAGTCGAGCGGAAAAGAGGAAAGGTAAGAAAAATGGGACTGATGAATTGTCCGCAGCTAACGAACAATGGCAAATGACTTCCATGTCGAGAATTATGCGGTGTAGCTTGCTTCTCAGTAGGTCCACTCTACCGAAGAGGATTCTCGGAAAAATTCCTGCTCGGCAAGCGGGACTTGGTGGCACAAAGAGTCTTGTGGAAATTGTGCCACCCGATTTGTTATGAGGCGAGTCAAGAGACAAGAGCTAAGAGTCAAGAGCCAGAATGATTGACTCTTAGCTCTCAGCTTTCTAGATCAACCCCAAAATTGAGCCAAACCCATGAAAGACATAACACGCGGCCAACATGACCAAGTTGACCAACATGACCAAGATAAAAGAGGAGGCCGCCGCTTGAGGATCAGCGGCTGAGAATCGCGCGATGCACGGCTGCGCTTGCTCGGACGTACACGAGTTCGTTCGCGGGATCGTGAACTATGATGGCCTCGTCGCTTGCTTTGTCTTGCCATGAATTTGCAGGATAGACATCGAGGACAGATTCAGCATTCACAACGGCTTGTGAGGTGATCTGAATGGTTCCACCAGGGCCAGCTCGCCAACCCAGTTCTAGCGGTGTGAGCACGGCATCGAGCGCCGCATGCCAAGGTTCGTTGGTGATACGACATGTAATTCGCGAATTGGGCCACAGGTCTAGCATTGCCAGCTCCGGCCAATCCACGAATACAGGAAGCCCCAACTCGCTTTGCCAGTAGCGAAAAACCTCGGCAAGCGGAGTCTCGTGGGAAAAAGTAAATGTCGTGGGAGCCGTTACCCGTTCCTCGACAAGTGAGTAAAAAGGTTTGGCACCGAGCAAGCGTGCGGGATAGCGACTCCGCAGCGGCATTTGCTTCGCCAAGCGAATCCGCTCCAAGAAAAACAGCACTTGGTAGTGGATATTTTGAGCCTGCTCGATGTGAAGTCCGGTGGGGGTCGTCGCAATGGTTCCGGTCCCCCCTGCCCTGGTCCAACTTTGGGGGGCAATCAGATTTACAATCCACTTGGCATAATCCGCGGCAGTTGTCTGGTCGCCTATCAAGTCGTCAATGGGATAATCGATTTTACGGACCCTCGCTGCATCTTCTCGTACAATGACAGCCTGAGGCCCGGCAGTGGTGGCTTCTAGATGCAAGGGCTCAAGCACTTTGGCAAGTGCTTCGTCGAGGCGAATCTCCTGGGCTTCGAGCGAGACACGCTTGCCGGGGGAAACGCCAGCCATCTGCAACTCGATTGGGGCCACGCTGATTGGCACACCCGAAAGGCTACTCATCAACGCCAGGAAGTCGGCGAGCGTCACATCCTTCACAGTGAGCGAAGGAATCTTGGTTTCAAGTTGCTCTTCCGCCGAGCGGCTAGAAAATTGTTCCGTGCTGTTATCACTTAGGCGGACAACTGCCGGTCTTTCCGGAGGCTGTTGCGCTCGCAAGGGATCATCTTCCTCGGGAACCGTTGTCGAGGCTGCTGTGACTTCCTCTGATTCGTCCGTTGTGTCAAGGTTTGCCAGATCCATTTGTTCCAGATCAAACCGCAGTGGATCGAACTTACGCGCAGTCGGTGAATCATCAGGGGGTTCTACAACTAGCTTCGGCGAGGGAGATGTCGTCGCTGTGGCATTCGAAGGTATAAGTGATTCGTCGCCGCCATTTTCTTGAGGTGGTGCGGTTCTTGGTGGAGGGGCTTTAGCCGGCGGAGAATCTACTTTTTTATCAGTTGGAACTGCGTGAGGAGCCGCTGCTGGATTGCGGCGATCCGGAATATCCTCGGGGGTCTTTTCCTCTGAGGTTTCTAATGAGATGGAAGAATCTTGTGGTAATGTGCTGGGATTGCTCTCCACACCGCCAAGATTCTGTGTCTTCGCCACCGCGTCTGGCCCAAGTTCACCTTGATGTCGCAATGCAAGAAATGCCCCGGTGACACTCGCTCCGATGGCAAAGCTGGCGATCCACCAAACAATCGCCTTGTTGCTGGCTACTGCCACATTCACTGGCACGTTGGACACCTCGGCAGAGAGCGGAACCTCAGCCCCTGAAATATCAGCCTCCACAGAATCAGCCAAAGACTTATTGAAATCCGAATTAGCAGGAGGAATCGGAGCTGACTGTTCAACTCGTCCTGCTGGTTCGAGGGAATGAGATTCTCTAGGAGGCTCGGCCACAAGAACCATGCTCTCGCAACGGGGGCAAGCTACGATCTCTCCGATCAGGGCAGCGTTGCGTACCGATAGCTTCGCCTGGCAGGTGACACATGTAACTTTGAATAGTTCCACGGTGCTCTAGTATCTCTGTTCACGAAAAAGGGCGAGTGGATTAAGAGCGAGTAAGTGCCCCCTATTTGGTTAGCTACTCGCCTATTCATCTTTGTCTGACAGCTTTCATTATAGTCGATCTCCCAGGGGGAAGGAAAACTTCGGCATAGAATCCTTCGTTCAGACGGAAAACCATGTGCTTAGGTCACACATGCTCTCTCGACAATTGTAGGTTATTACCCTGCAATCTCAGGGGGCAAAAGAGGCTGGGGCATGAGCTTTGGGGGCTTGTAACGACGGCATTTTTGGCAGATTTGCCAATTGCAGAAGTACGCTGAATTGCTAGAATAAGGGATTGCTGTCAACTGAACCCTATAGCCCTGTGAGGAATGTCTCCCTGTGAAACCCGCACGATCTCCCCGAGTCATGAAGCGAAAAGTCACCAAGAAGGTTGCCAAGAGGGATCCCATCTGCATTGATGGTGAGCGACCTCGGCCCATGTTCGTCGATTACAAAGATTTGGATATGCTCAGCAAGCTGACCAATCGTCATGGCCGCATCGTCAGCCGCCGCAAGACCGGTTGCCAAGCAACCAGCCAACACGCCGTGTCCAAAGCAGTCAAGCGAGCCCGCTTCATGGCCTTGATGCCATACATTGGCAGCTAAGACTTGCGACGTAGTGAGTGCCACCACGTTGCACACCACTATTTCTCGTCGAGTGATGGGATCCATTCTACATGGCTAAGCCGTTCCGTACCCAAAGACTTGTGGAATTCCACGACACGGATATGGCCGGCATCATGCACTTTGCCGCTTTTTTCCAGTACATGGAATCGGCGGAGCACGAGTTTATCCGGTCGTTGGGTCTCAGCATCCATTCACAGATTGACGGACAGACGATCAGTTTTCCGCGCGTTGCCGCCTCATGCGATTACAATTCTCCGATTCGCTGTGAGGAAGTGCTAGAGATTGCGATCTTCGTCGAACGACTCGGGTCGAAGAGTATATCTTACTCATTCGAGATGACATCTGAGGGCCGGGAGATTTCTACCGGGAAAATCACCTGCGTCTGCTGCCGAGTGGAGCCAGGCGAGGCGATTGTCTCTATTCCGATTCCCGCTGAGATTCGAGATAAGTTGCAGGCATTCGTGGCGTAGTTGACAAGAGAAATACTAAGTCACTCACGGAGACGAAGTGCCGCTGAGCTGACGAATCGTGGTTTACTTTAAGACTCTGCTGTCTCTGTGACTTTGGGAGAGGCCTCTCCAAATCCAGACTTTGCAGTTGGCCTTACGCATCGAGCCTGTCAGAATAAAGTCATGGGTGCTCTCCACGCAGAATCGATCTCGAAATCATTTTCCTCTGCGGATTCGACGCTTGACGTGATTGTCGATGCTTCTTTGAGCCTCACGCCGGGCGAGAATGTAGCGATCTTAGGTCCCAGCGGTTCTGGGAAGAGCACCTTGCTCGCCATTCTCGGCACATTGGATTACCCCACTACGGGAACCTTGAAAATTGGGGATGTGGATCCCTTTCGATTGGCCGAGCCCCAGTTAGCAGAATTTCGCAGCCGGCAGATTGGTTTCGTGTTTCAGGATCACCACCTGCTGCCGCAGTGTACGGTGTTGGAAAATGTATTGGTGCCATTTCTTGCCAGCGGCTCGGCTGGTCCCAAAGAAGTTGACGAGGCCTCGCAGCTCATCGATCGAGTGGGATTAGCGAAGCGACTGTTGCACCGACCGGCTCAACTTTCTGGCGGAGAGAAACAACGAGTGGCCATCGCCCGGGCGCTAGTCCGTAAGCCTGTTTTGGTCTTGGCGGACGAACCGACGGGGAATCTGGATGGCACGACTGCGGCAGCAATCTCGCGACTTTTGTTGGAGCTTCAGAAGGAGCAAAAGTCGATGCTCGTCGTAGTGACACACAGCCAACAATTGGCCGATCAAATGCAACGCCGCTTGCAGCTTGATGGAGGCCGGCTTGTCGAGTAGGCGTGAGATTCAATCTATCGACTTGACCGAGAGGCTATAAGCCGTCATGGTGCCACTGGCTTCATTGCAGACGATTAATAGTGGCCTGTAGTAAGGATTCTGATCGGCAGCAATATAGAGCAGCCCCTCCGGTGCTCGGTCGCGTTTTGTGGGATCTGCATCGGGTTGCAGAAAGCTGAGGAACTTGGGGAACTGGGGATTGGAAATGTCGTAGAACATCACACCCCCTGTCCGTTCCAGGCCAATGGCAGCAATACGCATCCGATTCAGAGAGAACAACACGACAGTTTCCGGCTCAGGACCTCGAGTCGTGCTGCGGGCATCTGGCTTGCTCAATGGTTTACTATCTACGTTGAACAGGTGAGGTGCCTGGCGAGCGATGATTTGCTCGAAGTCATTACCACTGTCGAAGACTTGTTCCAACTCGTTCGGTCCCCGACGCCAAATGGAGAAAGATCTCGTTCCAAAACATACGAATTGGTCGAGGTCGCCGTCGGCATCCCGATCTCCAGCCGCTCGAGAGACTTCCAGCCGGGCAAGATCAGAATTGCTGACCAACGCACGCGCGGGGTTGCTGTGGTCTACGCGGATGCCTTGCTCCGCCAGATCGCCAATTTGGACCGCTTCTGTGTAATTCGCGTAGTCACGCGGATCACCCTCATTCGCTGTGACTAGATAGTGTTCCCCTGCTTGCTGAAAAGTGGCGATCCCGTCTGGCTGAAACATTCCGGTAATCGGCCAATGACGTATGCGTATCCCTCCATCTTGGTCACTGACATCGAGTCCCGTCCCGGTTGCTGTAGAAACCAACTGATTCATCTGGCGATTACCTCGTGGCCGAAAGTCTTTCAAGCCAAGTGGAAAGATTCTGACAATCTCAGCTCGATCGATTTCGATCTCTGCAATTGCGTTGTTTTCTTGTAGCGTAATCCATGCCAGTTTCGAATCGGCACTCACGGCTAGGTATTCTGGCTCAAGGTCCTGTGCCACGGAGGCAAGATGGTCAGCGCTTTCTTGATTGGGGCCGAAGACCCGCACGCCATCGGCGATTAGTTGTACTTTGTGTGAATCAAACTTATTGAACAAGGCTTCCTGTAGAGTGCCATCCTGCCAACCTGCTCCGGCAGAGATGATCGTGACTGAGCCCTCGGGATCGAAGGAATAGTCGCCATTCGGCTCCCCTTCGTTGGCGGCCAGCAGACGCTTGCCATCGGGCGTGAATGTGAGCATGTCAGGCAAATAGCCAGCCGGGAAACTTGCCAGTTCATCAAGTTGCAGGACGTCGTAAAACGAGATTTTGCCGCGATTTCGTTTGTCATCAGCAGCCCAGGCGACAGCAACGTATCCGCCGGAACAGGCAATGCTGGTAGCGTGAAATCCGACGGGATGCTCCATGCTTTCGATTTGTTGCCCCGTGGCAAGCTTGACGACCTCGACGCCAACACCTGCGGTCACAAAGAGCCGTTGCGTGGCTGCGGAATAGGTGGCAATCTCGGCGGCTCCGCTAGGTGAGTTGTAACGCCAGAGGGGTTTGGCAGTGACTTCACCCGCCTGACATTTCAAAGTGAGAATGTGTGAAAGACAAATAAACATCAGGCAATATCTGCTTAACAGTATCACGTGAGTGAACCTTTTGTGTAACTTCCTGCGGTGCAAAACCTTACATTCCACTTCGTATCCAAGAGGTCATGCAAGGTACTTTTTCTGCTCTTGAACAATCTGGTAATTAATCCCCCAAGTTCCTCTCAAGTGCTCAGTTTATTAACGAATTGTTAAGGCTATATTTAGGATCAGTTATTGAATTGTGAAGATTCAATGAGAATTATGAGGAGCGGTAGTTTAGCCGTTGTTGTGCATGCAAGTGTCGATACGATGAGCGCAGATCACCGATCTTGGTGATCTTCTTGCGAAGGCTGTCTACGTATGCATGTAAAACCATGGAACAAATGAAGATGCGTGTTTCTACAAAGGTGCAGCAAACAATGCTTGCTTGCTTGGTACTGGGCATGGTAAGTGTTCAGGTGTCAAAAGGTCAGATGTTTATTAATGAGGTTTACTTAGACCCTCCCGGAAGTTCGGGCGACTTGGTTTTCGAGTATATCGAACTCCGTGGTGCTGCGGGTGCCTCTCTGGCGGATCATTACTTGATTGTGTTGGAAAATGAATCCAGTACAGCGACAGCCAACCCCGGACAGATTGAAGCAGTGTTCGATCTTGGCAGTCTAAGTTCGCCATTTCTAGGAGCCAACGGATTCCTCACCCTGCGACAAGCTGGGGGGAATTACTCCATGTTCGATTCACAATCCACAAACCTGGAGAACACGCTGGCAAGCTTTACATGGGGGTCTGGTCCCACATCGAGCTCCGTTGGGTTCACGGACGAAGGAAACAACGGTGTGCTGGAAAATAGTGGTGGTACCTTCATGCTCCTTAAGAATAATGGCGGGGCTGGCACGGCACCGATCATTACTACCCCTGATCTAATCGATCTGGATGCAGACAATGACAATGAGCTGGATACGGGTACGATCCTTGATAGCTGGACGATTCTTGATTCTATTGGAATTAATGGTGATCCAGGCGAGCCAAATGGATTCATGTACGCACCTATTAACTTCAGCTTGGGCACTCCCCCCAGTGGCGGAAACGTCCCCGCAGGGGCCACTTTTGTAGATGTCGGATTCGAAATCGAATACTTCGGTCGCTGGGGAAATAGTACTGGCTCAACCGCCGCAGACTGGCACATTGCGAACCTCACGAACGACAATGCATCGGGGTTCGACACGATGGGAGATTTTCGCCAGTCCGGTGATCCCCATGGGATCAATGCTGTCAATCAGTTCGTTGAGTCGAGCCAGGGAGTCCTTTACGGAACAATCATCACCGGTTCCTTAGGTTCGGAAAACGTGTTTATCGAAGACGGTGATTTTGATGCTGTCTATGACGGCGAACAATTCGTCTTCGATGGCGATGTCGATGGTCGCGACTTTCTTACTTGGCAGCGAAACTACGGATTTGGCGGAGGACAGTTCGCCACAAGACGACACGGCGACGCCAACGGTGATCGCACGGTCGACAGTGCAGACTTGGCCATCTGGTCTGCAAACTATGGAACGGTGTCAGGTCCTCCTGTTAGCTCGGTCGTAACTGTCCCTGAGCCAACTTCTTTGATCTTCCTGGCACTGGGGAGTTGGTCGTTGCTCCTGACACGTCGCAGCTAATGTTTTTTCCCTTGCAACTAGAATCAGCATTTCATTCCCGCTTGGAGGCATCTATCGTGCGTTTTGCAGCATGCAGTCCACGTTGTAGACAAAAAGGGTTTACCCTCGTCGAGTTATTGGTGGTGATCGCCATTATTGGTGTACTGATTGCACTCTTGTTACCAGCGATTCAAGCTGCGCGAGAGGCGGCCAGAAGGACCCAGTGCATGAGCAATCTCAAGCAGATCGGCCTAGGTATGCTCAATTACGAAAGTTCCAGAAAGCATTTTCCACCTGGCCAGTTCAAGCCAGCAGGCTTAACAGAGAAACGCGCACTTTCCTGGTCGGTATGGCACCTTCCATACATTGAACAACAGAATGTCTTTGAAAAGTTCGACATGAAATTCAGTGTCACCGAGACCCCCAACAATCGACCTGACTTGCTAGGACCGTCTAACACTGTGATCGACGTTTATCTCTGCCCAAGTACCTCTCGAATACAGAAGTTCCGGGGCACTGACGGTCGCCTTACTGGTCTGCCAGAAGCCTCTGGTTCTGCTGGGCATACAGGGAACGGTCTCGCGTGTATTGATTACATGGGAATTCGAGGTCCCGATTGGGATGTCATTAATAAGGTCTCGGGAGTTGCTTACGGCACCGAGGGAGGTGAAAATTTTTCGAGTCTCAAGCTTGACCGAGGGATACTCATGTATCTTCAATCCGGCGGTCTCTGTTTAAACAAGAACGAAGCCTGTTCCTCGGCAGTGGTGAGATTTAAAGAAATTACTGATGGGGCGACCAATACCATTCTGATTGGTGAATCGAGTGGTCGTGGTGCCGAGGAGGGACTTCAATGCACTGGAGACAATAGTACTCCTACGGACGAGTTTTCGGGTGCCTGGGCGAGCTTCAAGAACATCAGTCGGGTGAAGCTGGATCCGGAGAGTCCCGTGTGTGGTGAGAAACTCTCGGCGATCAATCCACCAGCCAAGTTCCAATTCGTCTACGAAGAATTCTTTTCAGATCATCCAGGTGGCGTACAAACGCTACGCTGCGATGGTTCGGTCCAGTTCATGCAGGACGACACGGAGCGTGACGTCTATTTTGCCTTGTGTACACGTAATGGTGAAGAATTGATTGCAGACTAACTTGCAGCACTTTGTAAGCGGCGAAGTAGCGCTATACACCCACAGCTTAGCAGCAGCATCAGGAAGCTCGTCGGCTCTGGGATCGAGGTCACCACGATGCCTTGAAGTCGCGATCCGTCCCCTACAGCATTGGGAAACTGAGGAAAGCGTGGATTAGTCTTGTACTCCGGCACGTTGGCGTAGTTCCCTTCACCGTAGGTAAGTGTGAACACCTCTCCCGCGAGATAGCGATAGTTAATCCCTGTCAGATCATCGTCCTCCAATTGAAACTCTATTGGGTTTGGCACGTTTAAGTCGGACAGATGATATCCCTGTAGAGCCAGTCGAAATTCGGCTTGCGAGTCGAAAATGGTGATCTGATCCCCATTGGGAAACGTCAGCATGAAGTACTCTAGCGTCTCGTCTTTAACGCCATCAAAGTGAATGTCGTTGAGAATACCCGCTCGGTCAAAGGAAAATGTGAGAGACTCTCCCAGATTCGTCGAGTTGTTATTTCCCTCAAGAATATTGAACTTTGTTCGTTCTCCCCCTCCCATAGCATCCTTCGTGCCCGGTATATTCTGCGTATCGATTCCTAAGCCTTGATCGTCACTATCATCGAGCAAACTTCCTGCTGGTCCAGCCGCAAAGGTTGCCGTCGTGCTCTCTGAGACGATGCTGACCACAGGTTGTCCCAAATAAACATTGTTTTCGCCTCCGCTGTCGCTGCCAAACAGGAAGCTAATAGCGAAAGCACTCGACTGAAAGGTGAGGCCCAAAAATGCTAATACGCCGAAGAGTGGTTGAGGTTTTTTCATGGTAATTCTCATTTGATTCTTCATACGAGAAGCCCCGTTCTGAGAACTCAGAACGGGGCAATAAATTGGCCAATTTAAGGTTGAATAGGATTTATCAGCGTCGAAGTCCCAATAGGACCAAACTCATGCCAACTAATGCCAAGCTTGCAGGTTCGGGGACTCCAACCGAGCCAGGCGAACCAATGGCAGCCTCTCCGTCTCCATTAGGAGCGGTAGCGACAGCCCCAGCGGCATTGCCAACCGTGCTGAAAGCTCCGAGAACCAGGTCATAAGAACCTCCGAGCGATCCATTCCCATCGGGATAAGAACCCGTGATATCAGGTGAGCCAGTTGGAGTACCCGAGGTAATCCACAATCCAATCGCATCTCCCCCTTGTCCAAGTCCAGCCCCCTCATAGGAACCCACTTGGGGAAGCGGGCTTACAACATCATCCCAGGTATCTGCCCACAGAAAGGTATTAATTCCACCTGTTCCCGCATTTCCGTCCACAAAGACAACCGACTCACCTGGAGCGATCATACTCACGCCAAACAAGAGGTCGGCAGTAGAAGCATCGAAAGAATCGTCGTCAAAATAGAGGTTTCCGTCGGTAGCTTCCGCCCAGGGCATATCACCAAAATTGGTAACTTCAAACCAGTCGTCGGTAAGATTGTCGCCAACGGCATTGCCGGGCCAAATCTCGGTGATTCGCAAATCAAATGCAGCCAGAGCATGGCTAGACAACATCGCGGCCAAAGCTGCCGCACCTAATAAAATCCTCATTAAATCTACTCCATCTGTTGAAAGTCAAAGAAACAGAAAACCATAGACTGGACTCTTCTCGCCCAGTCCCATGGTTCGAGTCTAGCGCAGGCGGGTGAAGGATTTGTGAAGAATCCGTGTGCATTCGTTGAATAATCTGACATATTCATCTCATTCAACAAAGTCGATATCTGCAGCTACTGAAATTGTTAAAAAAATGTGAAGACGGTGTGAAGTTGAACCAGCCGTGACCTCAATCAGACCAATACCTTGGTCTCGACAACCTGAGGCAGGTGTGTCTCTGGCTAATCTGCAGAGAGGGAAATCAGGAATGTCGAACACTGTCACACGGGAAGAGTTGTCCGTTTATGTCGGTCCTATCACCCGTCAGCAGTGGAAGTTTCTAATCGATAGCAACTCTTCGAAACTAAGATTCATGAATAACCTTTCCGCGGTTCGATTCAAGTTGTACTCACTCGATCAGTATCTTTCACGGAAGAAAGCAAATGACTCTAGCTAGCCGAATTTGCTGCGCTGCTTTCCTTGTATTCTTAATGGCCAGCAATTCTTCTGCTCAGTCCATCGGCTTCTGGCACTTGCCTAGCACCCAGCCGCAGTATTGTGGCCTTGGTGTTGGCCCGGGGCACCATGTGCCGATGATTCGCACCCATGGTTGCCATCCGCCAAGAGTGTCTCGTTGCGTGCATACCCGGGGATGTCTTTCGGGTGGCCTGGCCAATTACGGCACTTTCTGTGGCGATTGTGAAAGTTTCAACTGCCATGCCGAGCTGGACGCTCTGATCTCTCCTGAGAGCGACGTTGTGGCACCTGAGAAAGCGGAGCATCTTTTCTCGGCTCCTGGGGAGCACGACCAGCAAGTTCTGCCTACGCCCCAAGTTGCACCACTGACTTTGCCGCAAAACTGAAGCTGCTCCTCCGGTTCTGGCTCATCTCATTGCAGAAAGCGATGGCATTGCCTGTCAGGCGACGCCTTTTTTATCTACACTGGTGTTCTGTCTACGCCAGAATCCCCCCTCTGAAGAAGCTTGATGCACGTTATTTTCGTATTCTTCGTCGGTGTAGTACTCGCGGCTATTGCTGGGATACTGTGGAGGAAGTGGCGTAGTGCAGAGGTCGAGGCAATTCGCAAAGAGGCGATTCAGCTTTTTGCAGAACAGCGGTCGGGTCTTAGCGAGCAATTCCTGGCAGCGGCGGGTGCCACTGGTAAACCGCGGGGGCTGATTTGGAAAGGCTGTGAATTCTCGGGCGAACCACTTTTCGCGATCGATCGCGTGACTGGCGAATTGTATGCCCTGTTGACTGCGACCATCAGCTTCGAGGCGATTGCGGGGGGCGACATGGAAGATGTCGAAGCGGTAGGCAACCTGCGATGTGCCACGGCGATATTTGTTTATCGCGATCACGCGTGGACCACCGACGGCCGAGCTGTCTTCAATCTCGAACCTGCCCAGTCGCTCGAACGCTTTCATGAGTCGCTGGAGCCGCGAGGTTAGCGGCCCAGCACACTAGGAAGCGGGTCAGATGAGGAAAATCTTCCCTATTTTCTACCTAATCGCTACCGCCACGATAATGCGAATCTGATACCATGCTAGGTTTGGATAAATGATATTCCGTGGGAGAATTCTACTTCTCCCAATCTAGAAGGAGTCCGTGTTTTGCCGAAGCCAATCCTCTTTGATCCCAGCCACTACAGCAATCTCACCACAGAGGACCAAACGCTTTTGCAATTGGGCTATGGACGCGCCGTGGATGCGCTGGAGAAAAATATCACGCACAAAGGCTTTTCAGCCTGTTCGCTCAACGACAATCAGGTCTACGGGACGGACGCCAACTATCGCTCGGTGTGGGCTCGCGACGGAGCCAAGACGATCATTTGGACGCTTGATCTGGATGATGAGCCGATCCGCGCCTGCCAATTCCAAACCCTGCGTACCATCCTGTCTCATCAAGCACCGGCCGGACAGCTCCCGGCTCATGTGTTGATTGATACGGACGAGCCAGAATACGGCGGCGTGGGGGGGATCACTTCGATCGACAGTGCCTTGTGGATCATCATCGCAGTCCACAATTTGTGTCGGCATCTCGATGATTGGACGTTGGCCGATGAGTTTCGCGAGACACTGCAAAAAGTGGTGGATTGGCTCGGTGCGCTTGACGCCAATAATTGCGGACTCTTGGAGATTCCTGAAGCAGGTGATTGGACGGATCTGTTCGCCCGCAGTTATCATGTGCTCTACGACGAAGTGTTGTGGCACCGGTGTCTGCAATGCCATGCCGATATGCTCGACCACTTTGGCGAGGTCGATCGCGCCGAGGATTATCGCAATTGGTCTCAGCATGTCAAGAAAATGATTCTCCGTCGGTTTTGGCCATCGACGGAGATAGAGGAGAGCCAGTCTGGCCCCAGCTTTGCCGATGTGCAGTACGAACTGGGGGACGCGCGTTATCTGGTATCGCAAGTTTCTCCTTTCAACTACAGTTGGCGGTGCGATGTATACGGCAATCTGTTGGCTTACTTGACCAATCTCATCGATAAAGATCGCGCGATGATGACCTTTCGCTTTTTGTGGGGCGTGGGCGTTAACGAGCCTGGCCCCGTGCGCAACATGTATCCCCCCATTCACGCCGGTGAGCCGGAGTGGCGCGATTACTTCGTAG
The DNA here is from genome assembly GCA_041738415.1 of Bythopirellula sp. Classification (GTDB taxonomy): domain Bacteria; phylum Planctomycetota; class Planctomycetia; order Pirellulales; family Lacipirellulaceae; genus Bythopirellula. Next base: position 41,229 of record JBGSPU010000111.1, on the reverse strand, counting down.
TTAATCTCCTCAACCTACCGAACCATTATCACAACGGTGGCATCTGGCCCTTTATTGGCGGCTTGTGGGTCCGCTACATCCACCGCTTGGGGATGCCCGATGTCGCCCGCCGTGAATTGGTAAAATTGGCGAGACTCTGTTCGCTGGGTGTGACCAACGAATGGGAATTCAATGAATGGCACCACGCCATAACCGGTCGCCCGATGGGCAAGGCCTATCAGGCATGGAGTGCTGCCAGCTTTGTGAAAGCTTGTCACGATCTGAATCTTGAGCCCGATCCAGATGGGCAATTCTAGGGGGGCAAATGTCCTGGCGGTTTCTGTTTTTGCACCCGATCCTGCGTCGCGCAGAATTCTCAATTGTCAGAAGTATTTATTTGAAACTTTCTGACCTCATTGCCACTCGGCCTCTTTTCGCCAACTTATTGCAGATTTCAACCTGTTCCTTTGTGTCGATTTTTAAGACAATATCAAGCCTGGAGGTGCGAAGACTCTTATGATTCTTTCGTACTCTGGCAAAAGTCCTATAAACACGTTGTGTGCCGATGAGTCCAATCATCATCTTTATTATTTTTCTGGCTATCGGGTTGACGATTGCCTACTTCGGCCATCTGCAACAGCAGAAACGCCGGCAAGAACTCTCTGAGCTGGCGGCTGAGTTGGGTTGGCAATTCGACTCCTCACAGAATCCATCGCACGAAGATCGCTACCCGCAATTTGCGATCTTTACGCGTGGGCACTCGCGGTATGCTTATCATACACTTCGAGGCCAAACGGTGATCGATGGGCGGGTCTGGCCAGTGGTCATGGGTGACTATCACTTTCGTGAAACCAGCGGAACGGGTAAGAATCGCTCCACCCACACCTATCAATTCAGCTACCTCCTATTAGAGTTGCCCTTCTTGCGTTCATGCGATCTGATGGTGAGGCAGGAAGGGGTCTTCGATAAGCTGGCGGGTATGATTGGTTTCGATGATATCGATTTTGAGTCGGCTGAGTTCAGCGATCGGTTTCATGTGAAAAGCTCCGACAAGAAATTTGCCTACGACGTGCTACACCCCCGCATGATGGAGTTTCTGCTTGACAGCGACCCACCCGGGATCGATATTGCGCGGCGGGCCTGCTGCCTTTACACCGGAAATCGCTGCTGGTCGCCGACTAAGTTTCGCACGACAATTCGTTGGGCGAATGAGTTTTTTCGTCGTTGGCCGCAATATGTGACTGAATCGCTGGAAATGATCTCTCAACAAGAAAGTTAAGTAAACTTCGCACTTTTTATGAGTTCAACAATTTGGAAGCGCTAATCCCTCTCCTCGTGCTTGCTGGCATGGCCGTGCTCCCCGTAGTCTGGTTGGCGACTACCTACAACCGGTTAACCAGATTGCGGCTATTCATTCGAGAAAGCTGGTCGGACATCGACGTCGAAATGAAGCGGCGCTATGAGTTGATTCCAAACCTAGTTGAGACAGTACGTGGGTATGCCCAGCACGAACAAGCGGTCTTTCGCGAAGTGAGTGAGTTACGTTTTCGTGCGTTAGAGAATCACGGATCGGCAGCCGAGCAGGCTGTGGATGAGACTGCGCTGCAGATCGGGATGAAACGACTTTTTGCAATTGTTGAGGCGTATCCCCAACTCAAGGCCGATAGGCATTTCCTCGCCCTACAAACCGAACTGGCCAACACGGAAGACCGCATTGCTGCTGCGCGACGCTTTTACAATGGAAATGTTCGAGAATTGAACCAACTCTGCGAGCAATTTCCTTCGAGACTCGTAGCCAATGGCTTTGGTTTCTCTCGTGAGGATTACTTTGAGCTTTCTAACGAGGCGGAACGGGTGGTGCCACGGGTGGAATTGGTTAGATCATGAAGCTTGGCAGCGACTTTTGGGGTAACCGTTCACGGCCTCATGCCGTGAGTAGGCTTTCTACGAGTTGATTTTGTCGGGTCGCTGTGATGGACCTTGCCATTGACTGCGTCCCCTTTACATTCTTGCCGGGGGGCCCACATCGACTACTGCTTGCATGTTTGGCTGAGCGATAATGGATAGGTTTCGCTTCAACGCAAGCAAGAGAAGCGCGCGGTTTTGACACATCAAGCGGTTCAATGTGATCCACCTACGCATTCGATGGTATTTTGTTTCTTCCTTAACCGTCCATCGTGCGGGGTGTACTGATTTTAGATGAATCGCGAGTTCTTCCGCGGTCGACGATAAAGTGGGCACTTGCCAGCTTCAACGTTTTGAGAATTAAACAACAACTCTCGTTTGGCTCAAGCTGCTATATGCACGTAGCCGAATTTGATCTACATAAGGCAATGTGAATGTAATGGCCTGCCCGCCTCGAATCGCCTCTAACCCGCTCCCACTCGGATTGGAAAGCATCATGAGAACTACCACCATACTAACCCTTACTGCTATCGGTGCAGTTTTGAGCTTTGTGTTCGCCGTTGGCTGCCAAGACCAGCGGACTGATGACGGTTTGATGGCGGCCCACCCCTCGCCAGTATCGTTCGCCCCGGCCAATCGTAAGCTTCACGGACCGGTTGGCAAAAAGGGCAAGGTTCACGCAGCATTAGAACTAGCCCAGCAATCTGACCGTTATCTTTATGTCTTCCTATCAAAGTCAGAAGACCAGCCCACGGCGTCGATAAGGGAAGTGTTTCGAGAGTACGTCGAGGGCAATAAGGACCGCGTTGACGCTGTCGAGGTCTCCGTCACCGCAGCGTCCGAAAAGAGCTTCATCGACCAGTACGGATTGAGCCGCGCGCCTATGCCGCTGGTCCTAGCCTTCGCACCCAATGGTACTGTAACAGGCGGCTTCCCGACCAACTTCACGGCGGATGATTTGGCGAGCGGAATGGTGGGTCCGATAACAGCCGACTGTATGAAGTTTCTCCAGGATGGCCAGTTGGTTTTGCTATGCGTACAGAACGACAAGACAACCAACAACGAGGCCGCCCGCGCGGGCGCCGAGGATTTCGCCAGCGACTCGAAGTATCGCAATACCGCTCAACTGGTTGTGCTTGACCCCGCCAATGAGGCGGAAAGCAGCTTCCTTACTGAACTGGACATTTCTCCGGCGACTTCTACGGCGGTGACCGTTCTCTTGGCGCCGCCGGGATCGATGATCGCCAAGTTCGAAGGTGCGACGAGCAAAGCAGCCTTCTTGGAAGCTTTTTCCAAGGCCTCCAGTAGCTGCTGCCCAGGGGGAAGCTGCGGTCCCGGTGGTTGCCAGCCGCAATAGCTTAAAGCCTCGAAATTCAACTATTGTTACACCGAGTCGCAACAGATAAAACGACTCATCACTCGAAGAAAGGACAAGTTTCCATGTACTGTAATTGTAAGCGATTCTATGCCATCGCACTTAGTGCAACGACCCTGGCTTATGTGGCCGCCGTCGTTGCTCAAGAGCCAACAACTCCCTGGCAGCGCGACGCCAGTCCTGGCCTCACGGCGCTGGCCTCCGCTGCGGAAGAAGGCCGATATGCCTTCGTGTTTTTCTGGAAAGAAAATGACGAACCCACACAGCAGATGCGTGGCGTGTTCCAGTCTGCCATGAAGGACTTGGCATCCTCCGCTGATGCTGTGAGCGTCAGCGTCATCGATCCCCAGGAGGCTGCGACGGTGAAAGTCTTTGGCGTCGATCGGGCGCCATTGCCGCTGGTGGCCGCAGTTGCCCCGAACGGCGCCGTTACCAAGGCTTGGCCTCTGAAGTTTACTGCCCAGCAGTTATCCGAGGGTATTGTCAGTCGCGGCACAGCCGAGTGCCTCAAGGCTATGCAAGAAAAGAAGCTGACGTTGCTGTGCGTACGAAACGCCGGGACGGCGTACAATCCGGCTGCCTCAACGGCCGTCGCCGGTTTCAGGGCGGATGAGCGCTTCGCCGACGCCACCACCGTCGTGGAAATTGATCCGACCGACTCCAGTGAACAGAATTTCTTGGCAAGCTTAAAGGTGAACCCCAAGACCGCCAATGCGGTGACCATCCTTCTATCGCCAGCCGGTCAACCAATCGCCCAGTTCGCAGGTGCTATTACTACCAATCAGCTCGTCGATAAGGTTACGTCGGCGCAGGCTGGTTGTTGTCCCGGCGGTCAGTGTGGCCCTGGTGGTTGCTGCCCCGGCGGAAAATGTGGACCTACTAAATAAGGAACCCCAAACATGAATCTTCGTACCTTAGTCTGGCGTGAGCTGTTTGAGCGTAAAAGCCAGATGCTCACCATCACTGTAGGAATCCTCCTAGGTATCACGACCGTGATTGCTATCAGGAATATCACCCACTATTCCGAGAAAGCTGTTGCCCGCGAGCTCGATAGCCTGGGAGCCAACGTACTGATCCTCCCCAAAAGTGTATCATTGCAGGACTACTACGCGGCTGACATGCACGAGGAGGTCATTCCCGAAGAGTATGTCATGCGGCTGACCATGTCCGACCTGCAAGGCGTCGACAACCTTTCTCCTAAACTTTGCGTTCCTGTGGAGTTGGAGGGCCGTAATTATTCGCTGACAGGCATCCTGCCTAAGAGCGAGTTTCAGGCCAAAGCCGCCTGGGCCGGCGCGGGCATCTTCTCGCGTCCGATCGGATGCGGCGCGCTGGAACTGGGCGACGAGCCAGTTGAGGAGGACAAGAAGACCTTGGTCCGCAAGCGCGTGATCAAAGACCTCGCGGCGAATGAGATTCTCATTGGTGCCGACATCGCGGCCGTTCAGCGACTGCAAGAAGGTTCGCAGGTCAGCTTATTAGGAGAATCGTTCTCCGTTGTGGCAGTGTTGCCGGAGACCGGAACCGTTGACGACTCGCGGATCTTCGCTCACCTGCACACCGTGCAGCGACTCACTGGGAAAGGCGAAGTCGTCAACTGTATCGAAGTCGTAGGCTGTTGCAAAGAGATCGCTACCGGCCTGGTCGCGGGCGTCAACAAGTTGCTGCCCGACGCCAAGGTCGTCACCGTGAAGCAGGTGGTTGACACTCAAATCAGTGTCAACCGGATGATGGAGCGGCTGTCTCAAATCTTTGTTGCCATCATCATCGTGGTCGGTGGCGCGGGAATCGCCAATTACATGTTTGCGAATGTGTCTGAGCGGCGTCGTGAGATCGGAACTCTGATGGCGCTGGGCGCGGAGTCTTCGCTCATCCAGCGAATCTTCCTCGCCAAAGCGCTGCTATTGGGACTTGTAGGTGGCATCGGCGGCTTCGTCATCGGGACGCTGCTGGCGGTAACGCTGGGCCCCAAGCTCGCAGGTGTTACTGTCCTGCCGATGCCGATGCTTTCTGTGTGGGCGATTGCGATCTCGGTCGGCATCGCCTTGTTAGCCAGTTATATTCCGGCCCGGCGGGCAGCGATGCTCGATCCGGTCGCCACTTTCCGGGAGATTTAATCATGTTACGCATGAAAAACGTTTCTAAAAACTATATGTTGCGTAAACAGCCTGTCGCTGGGCTGGCAGACGCATCGATCGACATCCCCAAAGGAGATTTCGTCTCTCTGGTGGGTCCCAGCGGCAGCGGTAAGAGTACACTGCTATTGATGCTGCGAGGCATGCTATCGCCGACTTCGGGTCAAGTGACCCTAGACGGGCATTCCCTCTATGAACGCTCGACCAATGGGCGTGCCAAGTTGCGGCAGCAGTACATCGGCTTCGTGTTTCAGACCTTCAATCTGGTGCCGTACCTCACCGCGCTGGAAAATGTGCAAGTCCCGCTGTTTTTGGCAGGTGTTGCTACCGCTTCGCAGCGGGAGCGTGCCGAAGCATTGCTCCAGCGGGTCGGTCTTGGCGACCGGATGGATCACAAACCGTCGGAACTAAGCGTCGGCCAACAGCAACGCGTGGCCCTGGCCCGCATGCTGGCCAACGATCCGGCGGTGATCCTTGCCGATGAGCCTACTGGTAATCTCGACCCGGAGACGGCCAATCAGGTAATTCAGTTCTTTGAAGAGTTTAATGCCGAAGGTCGGACCATTGTGATGGTGACACACGATCCTCGAGCGGCCGAACGTGCTAAACGGATGGTGCGGCTCGTGGAAGGCCGACTCGTCGGTGAAACGGTATCGCCAAAGAAGCTGAATGTCGCTTAGAATCTGGTAAGCTGCCAAGGCGGGGGCGACTTCTCGCCCCTGCCGTTCAACTCGAATGTGGAGACAGCCAAATGCCAAGAAGATCGACGAAGGATACCTGTTGTTGCGATGTCAAGTCGAAGCGAAAGCAGTTGACAGATGATCGCGACAACAACGTTGACGTGATGTTCCGAGCATTCTCAGAACGCATCCGGCTGCGGATTTTGCATTTGCTGCTGGATGGTGAAATGTGCGTCGGCGACCTGGTTACGATCCTCGAAATGACGCAACCGAGAGTGTCTCAACATCTGGCCTATCTGCGCAGCGCGGGTTTGGTTGTGGGTCGCAAATCGGGACTGTGGAATTACTATTCGCTGGCAAAGGCGCAATCGCCGTTCCACAAGAAACTGCTGGAGTGCCTGAAGCATTGCTTTTCGGAGGTACCCGAACTGCAAGCCGACGACCGACGTGCGGACGAGCTGCGTCGTGCAGGGCGTTGCTGCTCGCCAGCGGGTTAGTCGGCCGGCAAAGTATTGAACATGCTGCCAAGAGTCGAAAGGTGGGCGCGATCATTACTAGGTGGATCAAAATCGCAGGAGGCGTTTGGCTGACCTGAAAGCCACTGTGAAATGATGGCGCCGAAATCAGCGGATTTGTCAGCTTTCTGACAATCAGCAAGGAAAGGCGGACATGCTACTTTTCCAGTTTCTTGGGCCGGCCGCGGGGTCGCAGTGATGACTCAAGGCCCTGCATCGCGGCTGTGGAACTAAACTGTTACCGTTGTGTTGGATTCACGAGGGTCGACACTACGAGAAACTGTCTCCGGTAGTGGGTCGCCACGTGCGCGCCGCCGCGACGTCAGTTTGCACAGCCACAGCGTACGCGGTGGCCGGGCGATGGATGTCTTCACCACGATCGCGCAGACGTCAAAAAAACTCGGCCTGAGAGGATTTGCCTACCTCCGCGATCGCCTCAGCGGCACGTTCGAGCTACCATCCCTCGCCCAATCCATCCTTCATGCGGCTGCTAGCGGTTGAGAAGATACAAATCTGCCCCAACTCTCCCAGTTCGCTCTAGGACTCTCGATCTCGGTTTTTCGCTAAGGTTGACAACCGCAGACCGCCGATGTATATTTCGATATATGTCGAATCAACGAAATAGGAGGGAGTCCCTTGCGTGAACTTGTAGCTATTACCAAAGCCTTGGCGGATGAGAATCGTCTGCGGGCGCTCGGCCTCTTGCAGCACAGCGAACTCTGCCTCTGCCAGATCGTCGAGGTACTTGCCCTCGCCCCGTCGACCGTGTCTCGCCACATGTCGATCCTGCATCAATCGCGGCTGGTGGAAATGAGGAAACAGGGCCGTTGGGCTTACTTCCGCCTGGCCGATGAGCAGGCGTCTGAATTAGTTCGTGATGCCATCGCCATGGTCCTCTCCGGTCTGAATCGTGAAAAGCGAGGAAAGCTCGACCAAAAAGAACTTAAAACCGTACTCAAACTCGAACCAGAGGAACTCTGCCGCCGACAGGGGGAATGCAAATGTTAAAAGTGTTGTTTCTTTGTACCGGGAACTCCTGCCGCAGTCAGATGGCCGAAGGCTGGGCGCGACACCTCAAGGGTGATGTGATTGAAGCCTACTCCGCAGGCGTCGCGACTCATGGTCTCAACCTCAACGCGGTTCAGGTCATGGCGGAGGCGGGCGTTGACATCTCGGAGCATAAATCGAAGCACGTCGACGAACTGAAAGATGTTGACTTCGATTATGTCATTACGGTCTGCGATAGTGCGGCCGAGGCTTGCCCGATTTTCCCAGGCAACGCAAGGGTCGTTCACCATTCGTTCGACGATCCGCCCCGCCTGGCCAAGGAGGCCGCGACGGCAGAGGAGGCCCTCGGCCACTACCGTCGCGTCCGTGATGAAATCAAAGCGTTTGTTGAAACCCTCCCGACCGCGATTGGCGACCACACTGTCTCATAAGGAATCAAATAATGTCCAAGATCGAAGTATATGACCCGCCGATGTGCTGCACGAGCGGTGTCTGCGGCCCTGAACCGGATGCACAACTCTCCAGCTTCTCCGCGGACCTTAAGTGGCTGCAAGGCCAGGGGGTGGAGGTACGTCGGTTCAACCTCGCACAAGAGCCGACTGCATTCGTCGCCAACGCACAGGTCAAGGAAATCCTGAAGTCAACCGACGGTGAAGGCCTTCCGGTCGTCGTTGTCAACGGACAAGTGGTCAGCCAGGGGGATTATCCATCCCGCGAGCAACTTCTGGAATTGGTGAGAGTTAACGGGAAGCCGACACTCAGTGGGTTCAATCAAGAAGTAGTGCCGATCGCACGGCCGCCGATGTTCGATGAGCGTGTCGCCGAGTTGGTGGCGTTGGGGGCGGCCATCGCTGCCAACTGCGGGTCGTGCTTCGAATATCACCACCGCAAGGCGGTGCAACTGGGTATCGCACGTGACGACATGATCCAAGCCGTGAACGTGGCGATGCGGGTTAAGGACCAGCCGGCCCGATCCACTCGGAATGTGGCACAGCAACTGCTTGTTCCCGAAGTTGCCGAGGCCGGCGCATGTTGTGGAGGAGAAGGTGCCAGCAAATGCTGCTGAGCCGGCGCGACAAAACACGGAGCAATTAATATACGAAAGGATTGGTAAAGATGTCTTGGTACGAGCAAACGACAAAGTTTTTATTCTTCACCGGCAAAGGAGGCGTTGGAAAGACCTCACTGGCCTGCGCGACCGCGGTGAAACTGGCGGATGAGGGAAAGCGCGTGCTGCTGGTGAGCACCGATCCGGCATCGAATCTCGCGCATGTGTTCGAGACGGATATCGATGAGCAAGAGCCCACGCCGATCAAGCAGGCGCCGGGCCTCGATGCCCTGAATATCGACCCCGAAGCAGCAGCTCAGGCCTATCGGGACCGCATCATCGATCCGGTCCGCGGCACCTTACCGGAGAAAGTGGTTCGCCGCATGGAGGAGGAACTTTCTGGAGCTTGTACGACGGAGATTGCCGCATTCGACGAGTTTACCGCGCTGTTGACAAGCCCGCAGACGACCGCCCGCTACGACCATATCATCTTCGACACCGCGCCAACCGGGCACACCTTACGCATGCTGAAATTGCCAAGCGCCTGGTCTGACTTCTTGGATACGAACGAGAGTGGCACTTCGTGCCTTGGTCCCTTGGCCGGTCTGGATAAGCAGCGCCAGCAATACCAGGAGGCGGTGCAAACCTTGGCGAACTCAGCACGGACGACGGTCGTTCTCGTCAGTCGTCCCCAGCAGGCCGCCCTGGCCGAGGCGGCCCGCACCAGTGGTGAACTGAAGGCGCTGGGCGTAAACCATCAGCGGCTGATCGTCAACGGCCTGATGCCAACGACCGGCAGCAACGATCCCTTGGCGCTGGCGATGCGCAATCGTGACGCACAGGCGCTGGAGCATATGCCTGCAGTGCTACAGTCGCTGCCCTCCGACGAGGTCGAACTAAGGCCGATGAATCTCGTCGGTATGGATTCGCTACGTGCATTGTTGGATCAGGCTGGTGCGGATTCGGAACCGTTCAGCGAAACTGTTGTGTCGCCGACGGTCGACGCGCCGATGTTGGGCGAACTTATGGATGCTATCGAAGCTGCTGGCCACGGGCTGGTGATGGTGCTTGGTAAGGGGGGCGTAGGCAAGACCACGATTGCTGCGTCCGTGGCCGTGGAACTGGCGTCGCGTGGTCACGACGTTCACCTAACGACGACCGATCCTGCTGCCCATGTGGCTGCAGCCATCGAGTCTGAAGTTGAGCACCTGCAGATCAGTCGCATCGATCCTCAGACTGAAACGAATCGTTATCGACAGCAAGTGCTCGAAACCAAGGGCAAGGACCTGGATGCCGAGGGGCGGGCGCTCTTGGAAGAAGACCTGCGTTCCCCCTGCACGGAGGAAATCGCCGTTTTCCAGGCCTTCTCCAAAGTCATCCGTGAAGCGCAGCACAAGTTCGTTGTCATGGACACCGCGCCGACTGGTCACACGCTGTTGCTGTTGGACGCGACGGGGGCCTATCACCGCGACATCGTGCGGCACCTGAAGGGAGGGACCAAGGCCGTCACGCCGATGATGCGGTTGCAGGACCCGACACAAACCAAGATGCTGATCGTGACGCTGCCGGAGACTACCCCGGTGCTAGAGGCAGCGGCGTTGCAGGAGGACCTGCGCCGCGCGGGCATTGAACCCTGGGCCTGGGTGATCAACGCCTCGTTGGCGGCGGCCGGACCGAGCGATCCACTGCTGACAGCCAGGGCGCAATCCGAGGTAGTCCAGATTGAGAAAGTCAAACATGAGCTGGCTCAGCGCATCGCCCTAACGCCCTGGCTGGCCAGAGAGCCGATCGGCCCCGAGGCTTTGAGAGAGCTTACGCATCCCATCACTGAATCGGCTGAATTGAACTTAAACTGAAGAAAGGTTGTATCCGTCATGGAAGAGAGTATTTCAAGAAAGTTGTCGCTACTCGATCGCTACCTGACAGTATGGATTTTCGCTGCCATGGCCTTAGGCGTCGCAGTCGGATTTCTGTTTCAGGACGGAGTCCAACGCTTCAATCAGGCGCTGACCGTCGGTGAGCACACCAACCTACTCATCGCCGCGGGGTTGATTCTCATGATGTATCCGCCATTGGCAAAGGTGAAGTACGAGTTGATGCCGAAGGTCTTTGCCGATTTCAAGATTGTCGGCCTGTCGCTCGTCCAGAACTGGATTGTTGGTCCGGTGCTAATGTTTACGCTGGCAATCGTGTTTTTCGGATACATTGCCCCTACGCTCTTCGGACCGGATGAGCGCTGGGGGCTGTACATGGTCGGCTTAATCATGGTGGGTATCGCCCGCTGCATAGCCATGGTGCTGGTCTGGAATCAACTCGCCCGTGGCAACAGCGAGTACGCCGCCGGTCTGGTGGCGCTCAATAGCGTGTTCCAGATTCTCACATTCGGCCTCTACGCCTGGGTATTCGTGACGGTGCTGCCACCGTTTTTCGGAATGCAGGGGACGCTGGTTGAGGTGAGCATTGCAGAGATTTTTACCAGCGTGATGATCTACCTGGGAATTCCCTTCGCGGCCGGAATCCTTAGCCGGGTGATTCTGGTTCCGCTGAAGGGGAGCAAGTGGTACGACCAGACATTTATTCCGCGGATCTCACCGGTCACACTTGTCGCACTGCTATTTACGATTGTTGTAATGTTCTCCACACAGGGTGAACGCATTATTGAGCAGCCGCTGGACGTACTTTGGATCGCGATTCCGCTCAGCGCGTATTTTGCGATCATGTTCCTTGCGAGCTTCTTCATGGCGTGGAAGGTCGGGGCCGATTACTCGCGCGCTGCCACCTTGGCTTTTACCGCGTCGGGGAACAACTTTGAGCTAGCGATCGCAGTAGCGATCGCGGTATTCGGCATCGCCTCGCCAGTCGCATTTGCCACCGTGGTCGGACCCTTGGTCGAAGTGCCAGTGCTCATTGGCTTGGTTCACGTGAGCTTGTATTTCCTTCGCCGATTGTATGGAGGGAGGGTTCACGCGGCGAGTGACGGAGCTGTGGAGATCGTTGCTGCCACAGGACAGGAGGCCTGTAACACCACGCAACAAGTGATCGCATCGACCAATGAACAATCCTAATAACCCATTCATCGGCAAGGAGTCCTTCATGTTTACAACAGCCTTGATAGCAACTGATCTTTCCCCAGCATCCGGCAATGTGTTGGAATGTCTGTCCGGCCTCCGATCGCTGGGGACTCACCGGGTCATCCTCCTGCATGCTCTGGGCATCAGGCACTTAGAAGAACTGAAGCACCTGCTGACGCCCCAGGTGGAGCCGTACTTGGCGGCACAACGTGACGCCGTCGAGGCGCAGGGCTTTGATACCACCACGGTTGTCGCTCCCGGCCTGCCGGTATTCGAGGTCAATCGGGTGGCTAAGGAACAGAACGCCTCGCTAATTGTCGTCGGTTCGCACGGCTCGACACTGGCCAAAGAAGTGCTGCTAGGTGGAACCGCGACGGGCATTCTCCACCATGCGGAGCTACCGGTGCTGGTCATTCGGCTGAAGATCTGGGATCAGGGCGGACACAGCCGTTGTGAAATTGCGTGTTCGGATTTTCGTCAGCATATACTGTTCTGCACCGACTTCTCCGATACCGCCGAACGCGCTTTCAGCTATGTGGAGAAGCTTGTAGAAAGTGGGACCGAGCGAGTGACGTTGCTGCACGTGCAGGACCAAACCCGCATCGAGAAGCACCTGAAGGACCATCTCGACGAATTTAACCAAATCGACCGTGAGCGTCTGGAGCGCCTTGAGGCCAGCCTGAAGCAGAGGGGCAACGTGGACGTGCGGATCGAGCTCCCATACGGCCGCCCGATTCAGGAGATCCTTCGGTACACAAATCAGGGGAATGAGAATTTGATTGTCATGGGCAGCCAGGGACGGGGGTTCATCAGCGAGGTATTCCTGGGCAACGTCAGCCACCAGGTCGTTCGCGGCGCGCCTGTGCCCGTCCTACTCGTGCCTGCTCTACGATAGGAGACTTAATCCATGTCGATGTATAGATATTACTGCCCTGTCCGCTCTGCGCACTTTCATATTCAGATGTCGTTTGCGCAATGCCCCGAGAGCACACTGGCCAAATGTGGCAAATACGGAATTGGACGTGACGCCGGAGACTCCCGACGTCTTCCCGGCGCGGGAGATGGTCGAACGGGGCGACTACACGTTGATCGTGCTGGGCAGCCAGGGGCGCGGTTACTTCGGAGAAATGTTCGTCGGCAGTGTTGCCCACCATGTCACCCGCCAGACGATTGTGCCCACGTTACGTGTGCCTCTGGTGAGGTAAGAGAAAGGAGAATACCATGTCCAACGAGACCAAACTCAATAAGAAAGCAGTGCTTTTCTGCACTTGTTCTGGAGCCTGCCCGAGCATGGCCAAGATCGACTTTTGGGCCTTAGCTGAGCGCGTGCGGTTGGAACTCGGCGAGAAGATCGAATTCATGGCCCTGCACCCACGGCTGTGTGAAGAGGACGGTGAGCGGCTCATGGCCCAGATCCTCAACGACCAGATCCAGTTTATCACTCCCGCCTGCGCTGAGAAGCGCCAGGAAAAATTGCTGCGCGATGGCTTCGAGAAAGCAAACGTACCGATGGATCGCCAGCACTGGTGCCCGATCAGCATGGCCCAGGAGGATACCGAGACAGTCTATGACAAGATCAAAGCAGCTTTAGCAGACCAACCCCCAGCCAAGCTATCAACCTAGGGAGAAATCTATCATGGCCGAACGAACTTACATGGGAATCCCCAGGGAACGGATTTCCTGGGCGCCGCAGATCGACGCGGACGTTTGTATCGGCTGCGGCGAATGTCTCGAAACGTGCCCCAACAACGTATTTGTGTTGAATGAGGACGACAACGTTATGGAGGTAGCCAATCCGCAGAATTGTGTCGTCCTGTGCGACAAATGCGCGGGCTTTTGCCCACAGGATGCCATTACCTTCCCAAACAAGGAGCAGATCAAACAGCGTTTGATTCAACTGCTTGAGGAGCTGAGTGAACGAAAGCATAGGTTGTGATCATGAAAAGCCGCAATGAAGGACGATGCCATATCGCTGAAGATTGTAATTCGGCGACTTCTTACTCAGGCAACTGGTCGATTGCTCGGGTGTCGGAGGAGGATCGCCCAGCGATCGAGCGGTTCGGCTCCCAGGGAGTTGTGATTGCAGACGATTACGGCGCCGCTGGCGGATCATGCACAGACATACCGAACGATACAAGTAAAGACGTGGAATGTCACTCATGGATTGCTCGAGCGGACAATAGTATCGTCGGATTGCTCAAGATCGTGATATCTCGTTCCCAAATAGCGCATGTTTCGGCTCTCTGTGTCGATCCGCGCTACCGCGACAGCCGACTGCCAGGTGACCTGCTCGGCCACGTGTTGAATTTCTGCTGGAATGCCGGCGTCCTAAAAATTGTCTTGAGCACCCACTTGCCCCAGGATGAGGCATGGGCTGTGTTCGGCGAGTGCGGATATGACATCGCTCGACATGGTCGACACGATGGGCGCAATGTGATGGAGTTTTATCTAGACCTTTACAAGCTCCCCGCCTGTGAACGCTCCAGGCCATCCCGCACAAACCCCAGCGAAACAAATCAGGAGACATAAACCATGCCAGCTTATGACATCATGTGTGAAAAGTGTTTGACCACGTTTGAAGTGCAAGAGAGCTTTGCTAACTATGGACGTATCGATGTCAAATGTCCCAAGTGTGGCTCGGTGCGTGTTCGACGGCTAATCAGCGCTCCATTCATTGGCGGAAGTCGCAAGTCGAAATCTGCCAAAGAGTTGCGAGGCTGTACGCCTGGCTCAAGTTGCTGCGGCTGATGTAGCTTTGGCAACTTGCTAACGATGGCATAATCACGTCTCTCAGAAAACGAGGGCTCCGATGAAACCCGGTATGACTCCGAACATGATGCTGCTCGAAGAGCAGTTCCAGTTTGATTCTATCGCAAACCGTCTCACTGCGTTGCAACTTGCGGGATTGCCTGCGACTGCTCACGTTTTGGACGTCGGAACGGGTTCAGGGTGGATGGCGTTCGTGCTTGCCCAGGCAGGTCATGCTGTTACATCAGTAGATATTGACGCCGGCACACTGATGCGAGCGGAGGCACGTGCGAGACAAATCGGGGGGGAAGTGGCAGAGCGTGTCCTCTTCATACAAGCCGATGCGCTGGACCTGCCGTTTCCAGACGATGCGTTCGATGCGGTGTTTTCGTTTGACTCCATGCACCATCTGCCAGATTGCAATCGAGCAATTTCCGAGATGCTGCGAGTCTGCCAAATAGCTGGAACAATTGTGATCGCCGACTTGAACGCACGAGGTTTGGCCGCAGTGCGGAATGTCATAGCACAAGGAGGTGAGCGACATGAGGAGAATCGGTGTCGCGTGAACGCGGTCGGACGAATTCTGGCTGACACGCCGGGAAAGCTGGTACGGCACGATGGCGATTTCGTAACCGCTTTCGTTTTAAGAACGCTCGCGGTCCAACATGCCGATGGGATCGCTGCGAAATGCCCGATTTCACTTGGCGCCTCAGAAAATCCAATCGAATTTTGCGAGAGCGTTCCGGATGAACTTTGGTTGGGTACGGAGGAGTGACCATGGCAATGCACCGAAACTCGCAAGTACTTAACTCTGCCTGCAGTTCACTTGAAGGGCTGGATGGCGCGATGTGGGCTCGTAACGGACGACGACCGCTCATTCTGGACGTCGGTGGCGAAGGTCGTTACCCCGAGGCCTGGAACGTCAATCCCAGCGCGGTCAAGACGCTCGGCCGAGATCAAGGTCAACCGATCCCTCGTCGGATTGCGGGTCGGGCTGAAGCGATCCCATTGCCCGACAAAAGTGCAGACATAATCATTGTCGAGCGGTCGCCGTTGCGTGTCGCCGCTCTTCACGAGATCGCACGTGTGATCACTTCGGACGGGGTCATTATCCTGCGCCATGCTTGTCTTCCCAATCACGACCCCCACTCCTTCGCCAAGCGTATCCTTCCCGGAACTGCAAAATCGCGTATCTGGCGTCTCGGCGAGCGAGTATTGCAAGAGACGGAATTCCAACTTTCTCTCTCCGTTGCATCACCAAGCGTGGACGGGACAGTGCGAGGCAAGTCCTATGTCAATCAATATCTGAAACTGCCCTGGTTAAGATTGCAGCGGGTAAGACGTCAACATCATCGAAGATCAAGTGCCGAGAAATGCCAGGAGGAATGACCATGGCTACGTACTGCTATCAATGCGATGAGTGCTACCAAACTTTTGAGTCCCGCGCCTCGATGGCAAAGGCGGAAAAACTCTCCAAGGGTCACCGCGTGACTTGCCCAAGCTGTGGCTCATGTGATAACCAAATTGAGTCCTCGGCCTCAGACGAAAGTCCGCAGACGGTCGGCCATGCGTGTGATGTTCCCTCGCGGGATTTCATAAGGTTGATAATTCATAACACAACCTCAGAGATTGCCCAGGTGCGGTCGGAGATTGTAGCCGAAGGAATACGTCGGAAGTTTTCAGAGTCTGAGGTATTTGCATTGACGATGGGTCTCGAGGAAGCACTTACGAATGCCTATGTCCATGGTAACCGCCAGGAGCCTGACAAGCGGATCGCCGTGAAATACCGCATTAACAGTGACGAAGCGCACATTCACGTCATTGACGAGGGGGACGGATTCGATCCTGCCCTTGTGCCCGATCCGACGGATGCGCAGCATATTGAGCTTTCGCATGGACGCGGAATCCTGCTCATGCAGTCTTTGCTCGACGAAGTGCGATATTGTCGTAGGGGTACATGCGTTCGTCTTGTGAAACATCACAACCATGAGGAAGTAACAGGCGGCGTGGTCGAAAATCGAAACGTTTCAGGAGAGACAAAGTAGGCGGCAAGCCAAAATCGCGGCAACACTATGTTCTGACAGACGCCTCGCATAGAGGGTCCCTAACCGTGGACTGACTGATGTTAGCGAATCTATCACTCAATTATCTGCTTCAACAGTGGCGTGGTCCGGCCTTACGCGTTCTTGAAAACGGCCAGAATCTGATTTTAGGTGACGGTGAGCCTCACACGGAGATCATCGTCCGTCGGCCTGGTTGCCTTCGTCGGATGTGGCTCTCACCTTCGATCGCCTTTGGCGAGGCCTACATGCGGGGTGACATCGATATCCGAGGCTCGCTTTTGGAACTCCTCAAAGGCTTCTACCTCACTTGGCCGCAAATAACGACGCACTGGCACCACCGCTTTGTCGCGAAGTTTCGCAGCCTACCTAGGCGGATCTCGGCTAGCCAAGCCATTGCCCACGCCCGTCATCACTACGACCTTGGCAACGACTTCTTTCGTCTCTGGCTTGATCCGTCCCTAACCTATTCCTGCGGCTATTACTTGCAAGAGGAAGACAACTTGGCCACGGCTCAAAAACAGAAGCTTGAACTGCTCTGTCGCAAAGCGAGGCTGCAATCCGATCAGTCTCTGTTGGATATTGGTTGTGGATGGGGCTCGTTGCTCTTTCATGCCGCCAAACACTATGGAGTTCGTGCCACTGGCATCACGCCAGCCGCCCATCAGGCGAAGTACATTGAATCAGAAGCGGCGCGGCAAGGCCTGCGCGATCGCGTCCAAGTGATACATGGAGACTGGCGCGAGGTGCGCGGCCGCTTCGACCGACTCATAAGCGTCGGCATGTTCGAACACGTCGGGGCGAAACAATATGCGCAGTTTTTCGGTCAGTGGCGGGAACTTCTCGCCGACAATGGACTCTCGATTCTCCACACCATTGGCCGCATGGCACCACGAAGTGTCGACCCTTGGATTGACAAGTATATTTTTCCAGGAGGCTATCTGCCGACCCTCGCCCAAATCTCTGCCACCGCTGGCGACGCTGAGCTGCGCATCCTTGACGTCGAAAATCTCTATCAGCACTACGCCAGGACACTCGCGCACTGGTCAGCGAATTTTTGGGCTCAACGTAATCAAGTCGTGAGAATGTACAATAAAGATTTCACCAGGATGTGGTGGCTTTATCTTAAGGGGTCCGAGGCCGCATTCTGTTGGGGTGACCTGCAATTATGGCAGATCGTTCTGGCGCGGGACGGGCTGGCGACCTGGCCCCTTAATCGTGAGGTAATTAGTAACGCATTACTTCCTGAAATAGCACCCTATGCAGACAGGGAGAACATATCACACCGCAGCATGTACCCAAATCAATGAGAGCGATGCAACGAGCGCAGCCAGTGACTCTGAACACTCCGACCTTTCGGTAATATGTACCAATTTCTTTAACTTAGGGGGCGAAGCCATGAACCACAAAAATTGCTACGGGACGATGTTTCCCGACGCACTGCATTTCCACAACAACGAGCCTAACGTCGGTAAGGTGTTTACATTTGAACTGGATAGTACAGGAGGGATGGGTGCTGTTCGCTCGGCCCGCAAGTTCTCTGCGAACATCGAGGAATGGGATGATTGCATGCAATGCCCCGAGTTCGAGCACTGCTACAAACTGTGTATGGGAAAGATGATGCTCGAAGCGGTCATCGTTGCTGAATAGTAGGTTAGGGGAGCTTCGCGGATGGCTCATCCACTACTTGTCATATCATGGCAAACCGTTCAGTCAACAGGATACCGCCCGCTTAGCGTCTGACATACAGAGATTTGAAGATAATGCGATGCAATCAAGGGGGATGCCCCGCAAGTGCAGGGAGTAGTGACCGTCGGACCGGTGTCCCGATTGTCGCCGTGAAATCCTCCAACGAGAGCACGGCGTAGTGTTGTCCAAGAAAGGAAAGACCAAGAAGCGCTTCGTCTACTTCACTCCTAAGACCGTGAACGGTTACGTTTTTTGGTGGGAGGTCTCGCTCCGCTTCGGTGAGCAAGACTCCCCTGCCGGGTCGTGGCTAACGAGGGGTTGCATTGGTCCAATGGCGAATGCCTTCTTCCACGCCGGCGGCGAACTGACCTTTGGCATGATAGATCATCGGAGAACACAATTCCTTGAGTTCCGGCAGGGCATTTCCCACAACGATTCCGCGGAATCCTTGCTCGAACATGGAGCGGTCGTTGCCGGAGTCCCCGCAAACGATCACGTGCTCTTCAGGAATGTTCCAATATTCGCGCAGTCGGGCCGTGGCAGTCCCTTTATTGATGCCGGCGGGGAGGAAATCGAGATCGCGCTGGGAACTATACACAAGTTGAACCGCCTGCCCCGCTTTTTCCAAGAGAGATTTCCAGTGGGCCAAGTCTTTTTCGGTTGCCCCGTGGGCGAAGTAGCTGATCTTGTGCTCCGCGAGAAAAACATCCGGCTGTAGTTCCATTGCATCGCAGGAGGCGAGGGAGTCGCGGATCATGTGAGGATCCCAATCTCCCTGCAAACGGGGCCAGTCAGCGAGCATCTGGCGATCAGCGAAAAATTCGATTTGCGTTCCTACGCCACCGATCAAGGCATCTGGTTCGGGGAGCAACGTGGTCTCGACCGATTTTCGGATTGAATCGGTCAGGCGACCTGAATTATAGGCCAAATAAAACTGTGCACGGCGTAGTGAGAGCCACTCCGCGAACTGTGCTAAAGCGTCATCATCGCCGAGTACGGTTCCGTCGACATCGCTGACGATCAAGAACCGGTTGTCCACGACTTTTCTCCGACAATGCTGTGTCCCGGTGGCGAGTCAAACTCGAGTTCCTGCTCGGTCGGTGTGCGTGGTAGGTCATCTGCCGCGGCCAGCAGTTGCTGGGCGATTCCTGTCCATGTGAAATGGGCACGCGCCTTTTGGCAGCCGTATTTCGCTAACTGGTCGTAAATCTCGCTGTACTGCAGCACCGAGGCAATCGCATGACCAAACGCAGGTGGGTCAAACGGATTGGCATAAATGGCGTCGCGGCCCCACATCACTTGCTCCCACAAACCACCTTCTGTGGTGACCACGGTTGGCGTGCCACATGCCATGGCCTCGACGGCGGTCATGCCGAAGGGCTCGTAGCGGCTGCTGAGGGCAAACACGTCGGCAGCCCGATAATAATCAGGCAGTTCTTCGTCGGGGATATAGTCATGGAATAGAACGCGGTCCTGAATACCGAGCTCGGACGCCAAAGACTTGAACCCACTGACCATCTCCGCTTCCTGAGGATTCGGCGATGTGGACCCAATCGCCAACACCAGCTTGGAATCAGGCACCCGGTCGAAAACTTCCTTCATCGACTGGATCAGGAGATCGTAACCTTTGTTTTTAGCAATTCTTCCCAGGGCGAGAACGATGCGGCCCTCGAGTCCAAACTGTTGCTTGAGGCTGCGGCGCGAGGCACGAGAGACGGGAAAGAAGCGGCGGTCGTCGTAGCCAGGTGGAATGACTCGAATTTTGCGGTTGGTACAATCGTATTCTCCTTCGGAGGAAAGCAGAAAGTCACGCTGAACGGGAGTCGTGGCGATCAACAGGTCGCACTCATCGTAGACTACTTTCTCTTCGCGGATACGGCGACGAAAATTGTATTTTTGCTCCAATTCATCCGGATTGCCGTCCATGTTGTCCCGCTTCCATGCACCGATGGAATGAGGCGTATGCACATGGGGGATGGAAAAGCGATTTGCCAAGGCCTGTCCGGCCAGGCCTGCGTCCCAGTAGTGGCTGTTGATAAAATCGTATTCCAGCTTTTCTTCGCGGATGAATTTGGCGACGCGCTGGACCCATTCGGGTATCACTTCGCACAACGTTTCCTTGGGAATAAAGTGCTTACCGCCACAGGGAAAACGCAAGAGCCGCACGCGGTCGTCAACCTCTTCTACAGCAGGCTGGTCCTCAAACTGGCGGGTGAGAATGTCGACTTCATAACCGAGACTCGCCAGACAGCGAGACAATTCGATGACAAAAACTACCTGACCACCGGTATCTGGCTTACCAAACTCTGGTTCTGCTGCAACATAGCCATGAGTTGAAATCATCAAGATACGCTGCGACGATGGGGACATCATCTTATCCTCCTCTAGGAGTTACTGATATTCTCAAGTCGAGCAACCATTGTAGCAAAATTTCTTCGCGGGCATAAGTATGCCCAATTGGAAAGAGTAGCGCGTGCGCTTTGATCTTATATAGCAGTCGGAAACAGTATCAGGGGGTTCGTAACGACGCGTCTGGTGGTGGAGGCAACCACTTGCGTGGGTCCTGTCCGAAGAGCCGCTCGAGCACGGCATAGAGCTCAGCATGTTCACTAGCCAGCGGATGGGGCCGTGTGAAGAAACACTCCGCCGCTACGGCAAAGAATTCCGCATGATTGGTGGCACCGTATTTATCAAGCAGTGTGCGTCCTCCGTGCTGGGTAGCATGCACCAACCGTTTGAACTCGGCAGAGGTGACCCGATACCACTGTTTCTCGAATTGGAAATCCGTCATCGGAGGAGCACCGTCGGTTGCTCCGTCCAGGCTATCCATGTGGTGGGCGAATTCATGGATCACCACCGAGCGACCACACCGTGGGCGGCGACCTTCGCTCTGGACGGCTTGCCAAGCCAACACGATTGGCCCTCCTTGCCAGGATTCACCTGTCCGCACATCAGGCAGTGATTGCGGCGAATCGACATGCCCCAGCAGCAGATCGGAGGTTTCTGCAGGTCGCGACTGATAAACTCCCGAATAGACGATGATCGTCTGCAAGCGGTCGAAATAGTAAGGCTTCTCAAATCCGAGTGTCAAGAGTGCTGCCTGACCGGCAATGGTCACCCGCATTTCGTCCGTAACTCCGAGGCGATTGCCCCCCACCCAGTCCTTCTCATGGAACAAGATACGGACGAAATCCCGCACCTTCTGTTGCCCAGTTTCATCCAAGAGGGCGTATTGCCACACATTCTCGTGGAGGCACGAACCCCACTCACCCGGCCAAGGCTCGGAAAGCATCCTGCGACGTCGCCGTTGTTTGAACCAGCCGAAAAACATCTCATCCTATCGTCGCCCAGGCTTCCATCTGCCGGGCAATTACTGCCTTTCAGCGGCTGGCTGCCGCTACAGAGAGCACCTGGATATTCCCGCCAAAACTGCTACATTAACAGACGCTGATTCGCCTGAATGCCACCTGAATAAGGATACCCCATCATGCCGATTCAAACTACCTCCAAGGACGGGATACTTACCATCCAGATCTTAGACGATCGACTTGTGGAACCAGTGGTCCTTGAGCGGCTCTTCGAAGATCTGAATACTGCCATGAATAAGACAACAGAGGACCGGGTTATTGTAGACTTCACTCCCGTCCAGTTCATGGCTTCTTCGGCTCTCAGTAAACTTGTGCAGCTCAACAAGAAGTCGGCAGAGTACAATTGCAAGCTGAAGCTCAGTGGCATTTGTCCGGAGATTATGGAAGTCTTCAAAATCACAAAGCTTAACAAGGTATTTGACATTGCCGCCGACGAGGCGACTGCCCGCAAGGCATTCAATAAGACGGGTCTGTTTCGCTAAGAGATGTTCCAGAAATTGCCGTGCACTGGCATCCAGGCGTAGATTGGCTTATTTTTTCAAATGGCAGCCAGGATGGCTACCCCACGGGCCGCAAGCTATTCTTGGCGTCGGCCCAGGTTTCGGGTATCTTGGTGGAGAGTTGGATTGGATGCGGCATAACAATCCTCCTTTCCCTGATGAACGTGTGCAAGGAGAACACCATGGCCAAGAAAAAAGCATCATCGTCAGCTTCAGCAAAGCCTTCAGCTCCAGCGAAACCATCGGTCGGCAAGCCGTCGTCCAACGGTCTCGCTACCTCGGCACAAGGAGTGCTGGGAAACGAGCAGATCGGTATTACTGCCGGCGCAATCTGGGCGCTGCTTTCCCAGAACGGCAAGTCGACTCTGGCTGCATTGAAGAAGGAAATCGACGCTCCGAGTGATCTGGTGCTGGCCGGAGTAGGTTGGCTGGCGCGAGAGGAAAAGCTAGAGTTCACCACCAGTGGGCGTAGTGTGAAATTGTCGCTCAAGTAAAGTTCCTTGGAGATCAACCACTGCCTTCCAGGGGTGGCTATTAGGGACGAAGCGTTTTTCACAGTCCAACAACTATTTCTTCGCTGGCATACCGATGATCGAGAGTTGTTTGTCGTACTCGATTTGCATCGTGTAGCGCAACATTTTCTCCTTCGGTCCAACCGCTTGGGCAGGTATTTTTAAGTCCCAACGTAGGATGCCCTCTTTGCGATCGGTCTTCAGGTAGGCTTCGTCAGTGCTTATCGGTTCATTTGTCTTAACGAGCGTCACTTTGATATCGTTCTCGCCTGCGGTAGGCAACCGATCAAGCAAGCGGACGGAAGCTACGGCATTGCCAAAGTTTTCTAGCGTAAGTTCATACGTGAAATCGACCACTCGGTTTCCCCCCTGGATTCGCTCCTCCTTGTTGACCAATTCTCGTTGGGCACGTAAGGAGGGATCAATTCCCAAGCCCGCGGTAAAACTTTCACCGACCGAGACGGTGGGCATCTCACTTCTTCCGACAAACTGTCCTCCCAAAAATGTGGCCACTGGACCTGCTAAGAAGACGAGATCGCTGGTGTTCGTCAAGTGAGCTTCCTCGTAAACAAAGCTGGTAAGCACTGGTGTAGCTAGACGGTAAAAATCTCCTTCAAGCGGCACCGAGGCAATCTGGATGAGTTGTCGGTCTGAACGGCTGGGAAGACTCGTGCGGTTGGCAAGCTGGTAACTCACGCTCACACCTTCGGCAGGCTTAAGACTCGATTCACCGTCCCGTTTGAGTTCGCTCAGAGAGTTGTTGAAGTCCAAGAGTTGCAACTGGTCGGCAGCTTGATTCAGCACGGCGTCAGCATTTGTCGTATTCTTCATTTCCAGGCCCCAGCTACCAATCCCGCCTCTATAACCCTCGTCCTTGGCTGCCATCTGGCCCGCGCGGTCATTGGCGGGACCGGAGGTGTCGAGACGGATCGAACCTCGCATTTTGCCGAGTTGGGCAAGGTTCTGCTGAGCGAGTTTGTAGTTTGCAGCGGCCGACATTGGTTGTTGTTGTGATTGCTCGGGCATCCCGAGTTTGATCGCGAGTGTTTCGAGTTGTGGTGCCTTGGCCACCAGGGAAGGAGTCGCCGTCGAGAGGATCATCTCCACGTCGTTCCAATCCTCGCCACTCATCTGCTCGATTGAAGCGTTGTATTCAACCGTGATTTGGTCACGCTTTTCGGTAGCGCGGAGATTGTAGGAGGGGGACCAATTCGCATTACTCACCAGATAGCTGAGTTTCATCTGACTGGCGACTCGCTGCGGCACATTGATGAACACGACCGCTTCACGCACAGTGCGCGCAGAACCTGCCGCGATCGTCTCACGTTTGCGGACCAACAGGCTTTTCGCCTTGGTTTGGGTTCGTTCCTCCTGGGCCAATTCCAGCTCACGCTTAGCAATATTCTCGCGCTCGGAAAACTGAAATTGTGTTATATCCTTGAGAGTATCCGCGTTGAGGACACCGCTTTTGAGTTCTTGCTGGGATGAGACTGCGGCAAATTGGGCGAGCTGGTTGAGATACTGCTTCCGCTCAGCTAGTAGTCCGCGTTCTTGGGCAACGGCGGCCAACTTGTCGTCAACTGCTTGGATTTGCTCGTCGAGTTCCCGAACTTCCTGTCGCACATCGGCTTCTATGGGACGGGCTCGATACCTCACTGAACGAATTTGGAGCCCGTCTCCCGGCTCGGCGAACAAGCTGCCTGGCAGCACAGACTCGGGAAGATTTGCCACAACCAGTTCGAGCAGTCCCTCGGTTTCTGCGATATCCACTTCGCGAGTTACGAGGGCCTGACCTTGATAGACGGTGACGTTTGAAACTCGCCCCTCGGTTACGACAGGCTCTGCGGAAGAGGCGGAGAGTGACCAGGTAAACAGGAGGGAAAACAGAGTGACAGAAAATGTCGGGCGATTCATCGTTGTTCTCCTTGAAGAGATGTCAGTGGGACTAACCCCCAGATTTTAGCAGAAGAGAGCTTATGTGTTGTTGGACGCAACCAGGCGCAAAAAGATTCCCGAAAAAAAGGCAGGTTTTGGCCAAAATCCGGGAACTTTCGATTTCTTGCGGGCCCAACTCAGATTCATCAGGTCAATCCCATAGGAGTTCTACGACGGGAGGAACCTGGGTAAACTCTCCAATCACCTTGCTTCACCCGTTGAAAGCAGATCCTCGATCCCTCAGGTCGTACGTCTTCCTACCGGATGACTCAGTTCGCTTCCAGAAAACCTACGAAGTCGGCGCCCGCGTTCGGGGGGGGTTCTGTTCCTTGAATGAAGCAGGCGGGTCTTTCTCGGGGACCTTCAATTCGCTTCGCAGGCGTTTCAGTTCCCCCTCCAGCCGTTTTCGCTCTCCTGCATACGCCCGGTTGTCGTAGACGTTACTCAACTCGTTTTTATCGAGGAGTAGATCGTAGAGTTCCCAGCTTTCGACGTCTGCTTCATAAAAATGGATCAGCTTGAACCGCCCATCTGCCACGCCATAGTGACGGCGGACCCAGTGATAGCCCGGATATTCATAATAATGGTAGTAAAAAGTTTTGCGCCAATCAGAAGGTGTTTCGCCTCGAAAGAGGGGCAGCAGCGATCGCCCTTGCATCTCTGCAGGAATCTCAATACCGGCTAACTCCAAAAAAGTCTCGGCGAAGTCCAAAGGAGATACTATTGCAGCGCTATGTGATCCTGGCTTTACCACTCCTGGCCACCTGACCAAAAGAGGTGTCCGCAACGACTCTTCATACATCCACCGCTTGTCAAACCAGCCATGCTCACCGAGATAAAAACCTTGATCGGAGCAGTAGACTACCAGTGTGTTGTCGGCAAGGCCGGCTTTATCGAGCCAGTCCAGTACGCGTCCCAGTTGCTCATCGACCGAGGCGACACACCGCAGATAGTCCTTGACATAGCGTTGATACTTCCAGCGCACGAGCGCTTCGCCTGACAGGTTCGCTTCGCGGAATGCCTTGTTTCGCGGTTCGTAGACGGCGTTCCATTTCGTAAGTTGTTCCTCAGTGAGATTCTCCGGAGGCACGAGCTTCAAGTCCCGCTTGTCCATTGTCTCGGCAATGGTCATGTCCTGTTGCTGTACCGCCGGGCCGCGTAGTGAGTAATCTTCGAACAGTGTCGGTGGTTCAGGAATGGTATCATCTTCGTAGAGATCGAGTTGTCGCGGCCCGGGATCCCATGGGCGGTGCGGGGCCTTCTGCTGATACATCAACAGGAATGGCTTGTTGGAATCGCGGCCGTCTTTGAGCCAGGCGAGGGCTTTCTCGGTAATGATTTCGGTGGTGTAGCCTTCGTTTTTTGTCGGCTCACCATTGCGGATCATGCGGGGATTGTAATAAGTTCCTTGCCCCACGAGGATGTCCCAATGATCGAAACCAGTTGGGTTGCTCTCCAAATGCCATTTGCCAATCATGGCCGTCGCGTAACCGGCGGCCTGCATCAGCTTCGGGAAAGTTTGCTGTGACCCCTCGAACTGGTTGCCGTTGACCAAGAAACCATTGAGGTGGCTGTACTTGCCGGTGAGAATAACGGCCCGGCATGGCCCACAGATGGAATTGGTGACATAACAATTGTCAAACCGCATTCCCTCATGGGCGAGGCGGTCAATATTTGGTGTCTCGTTGATCCGAGAGCCATAGGCGCTAATCGCTTGGTAGGCATGATCGTCAGTAAAAACAAAGAGGATGTTAGGTCGCGGAGCGGCTTGAGTAGTTGAAACCGCTGACAAACAGAGCAGGAATGAGGAGAGGAAGGTTTTCATAGTCATTTTCCTTCTGGATCGAAACGAAAGATTTCCTGGCCATATTAGCGGAATTTTCCAAGTTGCGAACCCGGCAGATAAAGCTATTTTTTTCTGCATCCGTCCGCCAATCTATCATGGTTGGCAACGCAGTATCAATGGTCACACATACTGGTCCAAATGCAAGGAGAAAAAACCGGGGTTAAAACACACTTTCTGTTTGACCTGAGGGTAGAATCGTAGCTATGATGAAGTGCGACTAATGGCTTGACAGAGCATAAACTAGACCTCAAGTTCAGCATTTTTTTGATCGCTCATGATGATTCCGTCTTGCTAGAAAGTAATCGTACTAGCGATCTTGTTTGTCTTAATGCCTTGGACATCAATAGTCCGTGCTGGCTTCACTCCGATTCTGGATTCACCCGACCAGCACAATGAGCCAAACTTATTGGGAACTAATCCGTTTCCCGGCAATCTCAATCCGTTAGTACTGGAAACGCTTTATGGCGAGCAAAACCTCCGGCGCGTGGATGATTCGCAAGATCATCGCTTCCGCCATACGGGTAATATGGCCGTGGCAGAGATAGTTGCCAAGTTCAGTGGAGTCTCTGAACGATTTGGTTTTCTGCGAGACGATGGCAATTTAATGACGGTTCTTCAGGCCAGAGACCGAAGAGGTTCTGGATACCATCCCGAAGTTTTTTCATCGTCAGGATCGAGCGGCATGATAGACCCGGCTGAGAGCGGCGAGGTGTTTGTAGTCGGTATGCGCGATATTCCGGCGTGGTCGCTACCACGGCTCAATTTGACCGGTTCGGATCAATTGGTCACTTTCGAGATTATTGGCAACGTTGGGCATCCAGAGAACTCGATAGGTGATTTCGTACTGGGGTTTGAAGATACGCCTCCAAATTACGGCACTCTGACGTACGATGGCGATTTTCAAGATATGGTCGTTGAACTCAGCGGCGTTGCATTGGTCCCGGAGCCAGGTGGTATTCTGTTGACTTGGATCGGTATTGTAGTGTGTTTTGTTTGTCGAGGCATTCGGGTCCGCTATTTCAGTATCCCCATATACTTAGCGGGCAGTTCAAGTGGATATCAGAAATTAAACTGTCCTAATTGCCTATTCATCAATAATCCGGCTCGAATTGAAAATGCAGGTTCCTCGCCAGAATCTGTGGGTCGCCAAGTGGCTTTTGGGCGTATATGACAGGCGTTTTCGAGGCATTTCAGGGCAAAAAGAATGGTTGAGGAATCTGGCCCCCAAAAAGCGACCCTGACGGAACAAGCCGTCCGGGCCAAGCGGGGCTTTCTTCCCGCCCTGACCTGGCTATCCCTCGTCAGGTAGCTCGCCAGCAGAGCCCGACTCCGTTTCACCAGGCAAAAACCAGCCGACTCGATGATTGACCATGGTCCAGCATTGCCGTTCACCACGTCCGGAGGGAACCTTCTTTTTGCCCTGCCGATGCCTGAAAAAACGCATTCCCGCCTGTCAAAACCCGATCAATCACCCACAAATTCTGGCGAGGAGCCAATATGCAAATGTGGTTCACCTGCGAATCCGGCTTTCGTCAACTTGTTTCTCGTCAATTGAATTAACTCACTGATATCTCTATCTTGAAGTCGGATCTCCTATACTCCTTCATTCCCGATGTGACCGACAAGACTGCCGATAAACAAATATTCTTGCTCATTGATGTGATCTATGGCTCGTCCGAAAAGTGCTGCAACGCAGCCAAACGCCAAAAAACCTTGTTTTCCCGAACTTTCGAAACGATGTTGATGCAATACTTTTGCGATGAGCCATATCGAAAAACTGCCCCACCAATGCGCCAAATCATGTTGGCTAGCAAGGACGATTCGAGGATCGCTTTGATCCGAAAGAGGACCGGATTCCGTATCAGTAGTCTCGAAACGAAGCCCATAGAAAACAAGGGTAGAGTCTGATCCCATCAGTTGGCCTCCAGTTGTTTACAATAATCGCTACTTGTGGTCTCCCACCTAGGTTAGGCCTACCACACTGATACTACTTGGGCAGCGCCTTGCACTGTAGTTACGAGATCCGGGATCAATGGCACCAGATCAGGAAAGCGATTGCTCTGTGCCCGAATCAATACGATGGCTATTTGATAAGCAGACAGGTTTTGTTGAAACTCGATTCCCCGGTCCATAGTGATAAAACAATCGTATTGATGCTCTGCCAAACGCATCAATTCTCCGTTCTTCTTACCGGCCCAGCCGCATTCAGCGACCGAAGCGACCGCCCATTCCAATGGCATCTCCTGCTTCAGTCGTTTTGGGAGGTTCTCGTCAAGAAGAACACGCATTTCACATCTCTGCAAGAATCAACTCGGTAGCCAGTTCAATCGCAGCTTCAGCTTGAGAGCGAGAGACTGTCGGGAAATCCTGCAAAAAGGTATCGATGGTGTCCCCAGCTTTCAGGTGTGCTAAAAGTGTATCAATTGGAACACGGGTACCAGCGAACACAGGTGTACCACCGAGTACCTGTGGGTCGCGGGAAACTATTTCGGAAAGTTGCTGATGCATGGCAATGCCTAAAGGAAAGTTGAACTGATTGTAAGTATAACTCCTACATTATACACAAGATCCCCTACCCTTTCATCAATTTTCGCAGCACCGTCTGCAAGATACCGCCGTTGCGGTAGTAGTCGAGTTCGACAGGAGTGTCGATGCGAACCATGGCGGTGAATTCTACGGGGTCGGCGTCGGCTCGCTTTGCGATTACTTTGAGTTGCTGGCGCGGTTTCAGGTCGTCGCCGAGGGTGGGGAAGTCGAAGATTTCTTCGCCGGTGAGGCCAAGTGATTCCCACGTTTGGCCAGCGGGGAACTCGAGGGGCAAGACGCCCATCATCACCAGGTTGCTGCGGTGGATGCGTTCGTAGCTCACGGCCAGCACGGCTTTGACACCGAGCAGAAATGCTCCCTTGGCGGCCCAATCGCGGCTGGAACCGGTGCCATATTCGCTGCCAGCAAGTACGACCAGCGGCACTTTTTCTTCGCGGTATTTCATTGCTGCATCGTAGATGCTCAGTTGCTCGCCGTTGGGGAGATGCCGTGTCACACCCCCTTCGGTGCCAGGGGCGAGTTGGTTGCGGATGCGGATGTTGGCAAAAGTGCCACGAGTCATCACGCGATCGTTGCCGCGGCGGGCGCCGTAGCTGTTGAAGTCGCGTGGCTCAACACCGGCTTTTTGCAGGAAAAGACCAGCGGGACTGGTCTTGGCGATGGCACCTGCTGGCGAGATGTGATCAGTCGTCACTGAGTCGCCAAGCAGTGCCAGGCAACGGGCCCCCATGATCGGGTAGATTGGCTCGATCTCTGACTTGAGGTCCACCAAGAACGGCGGCTCCTGGATATAGGTGCTCGCCGGGTCCCATTCATACAGTTCGCCGCCGGTCACCTCGATCGCATTCCACTTGGGGTTCTTAGTCCAGACGTTGTCGTATTGAGCCTGGAACATTTCCGGTAGCACACTGCCCTCGACCACGGCTTGCACTTCGACATGGGTCGGCCAGATGTCGGCGAGCATCACGGGCTGACCATCTTTGTCTATACCAACGGGATCCTTGGTGAGATCGATGTCGGTCGTGCCTGCCAGGGCATAAGCGACAACTAGCGGCGGGCTCGCCAGGTAGTTGGCCTTCACATGCGGATTGATGCGGCCTTCGAAATTGCGATTGCCTGAAAGCACTCCTGACACCACCAAGTCGTATTCGCCGACTGCATTGGCAATCGATTCTGGTAGCGGTCCGCTGTTGCCGATGCAGGTGGTACAGCCGTAGCCGACGGTGTTGAATCCGATTTGATCGAGGTATTTGTCGAGGCCCGACTTTTCAAAGTAGTCGGTCACCACCCGTGAACCTGGGGCGAGACTGGTCTTCACATGGGGTGGAACCGTCAGTCCTTTTTCGACTGCCTTTTTGGCCACCAGACCGGCTGCGACCATGACCGAGGGGTTCGAAGTATTGGTGCAACTCGTGATCGCGGCAATGACGACGCTGCCGTGTTGAATAGAAAAAGTCTGACCATTGTTTCTAATTTCGACTCCATCAAAACCGGGGTCGGCAACGACAACGGCTTCTTCTACGGTAGCCGTGCCGGCAGGTTCGGCGGGCTGTCCCCCCTCCCCTTCCCAGCGACCCTGTGGCGTGCCGTTCCCAGGCCGTTTGCCGTAGACTTCGTCCAGATCGCGTTGCCAAGTGGACTTCATCGCAGTCAAAGCTATCCGGTCCTGCGGGCGTTTGGGACCAGCGAGACTTGGGACAACAGTTGAGAGATCGAGCTTGACTGTCTCGGTGAAGGTGGGAATGGGTGCCTCGTCTGTGCGGAACAGCCCTTGCTCTTTGGTATAGCGTTCGACCAATTCTACTTCAAACTCGGTGCGACCTGTGCGGCGGAGATAACGGAGCGTCTCTTCGTCGATGGGGAAGAAACCCATCGTGGCCCCGTATTCAGGAGACATATTTGCAATCGTGGCCCGATCGGCCAGTGACATCGTCGACACCCCTTCGCCAAAGAATTCGACGAACTTGCCAACGACCTTTTCCTTTCGTAATAGTTCTGTGACGGTGAGCACCAGATCGGTTGCCGTGGCTCCCGCGGGGAGCCTGCCGGTGAGTTGCATGCCGACCACTTCGGGCATGAGCATGTAAATCGGTTGACCGAGCATAACTCCTTCGGCCTCGATGCCACCCACGCCCCAGCCGACGACCCCCAGACCATCGATCATGGTGGTGTGGCTGTCAGTCCCTACGAGCGAATCGGGCACGGCCACTTTGCCAGCGTGATCTTCCAAGATGAACACACACTTGGCGAGGTACTCGAGGTTGACTTGATGCACGATCCCAGTCCCTGGCGGCACAACGCGGAAATTGTCAAAGGCCTCCTGACCCCAGCGGAGGAATTCGTAGCGTTCGCGGTTGCGAGAGAACTCCAGTTCGATGTTCAGGTCGAGCGCTTCGTCTGAGGCGAAGTAATCGACTTGCACCGAGTGGTCGATCACCAGATCGACAGGCACCAGCGGATTGATCTTCCCCGGATCACCTCCGAGTCGCTCCATCGCGGAACGCATCGCGGCGAGATCGACCACGCAGGGTACGCCGGTGAAATCTTGAAGCACCACACGGGCGGGTTTGAAGGGGACCTCGACGCCGCCCTCATCGGGGGCGAGGACGCCCCGGCTTGCTGTCCAGTTGGCAAGTTTTTTGACGTCGTCCTCGGTGACGATGTAGCCATCGCAATTTCGCAGACACGATTCCAGCAACACGCGGATTGAGTAGGGGAGCGCCGCCACCTTGGTGAGACCGAGTTCTTCAAGTTTAGCAAGGCGATAAATACCCGCCGGGCCATCGCCAGTCTCAAAATTGTCGCGGGCTCGAAACGGATCGATTAGTAAGGTGGGAGCGGCCATCGTAGCGGTCCTTCTGGAAACGAGAACGAATCGATATATCTTAAGGGCTGGGCTTGAAGTGCCAAGTCCAAGCTAACGATTCTAACGAAAAAGAGTACGCTTGTCTGCGGGCTTTTCAATTGCGCCAAGGTAGGCTGCCGTTGCTTCTACGTGGCATGATTGTGATATAATGGAAAGGGAAATTCCTCTG
This sequence comes from Bythopirellula sp., assembly GCA_041738415.1. Lineage (GTDB taxonomy): Bacteria > Planctomycetota > Planctomycetia > Pirellulales > Lacipirellulaceae > Bythopirellula. Next base: position 9,273 of record JBGSPU010000111.1, on the reverse strand, counting down.
TCTCCGGAGTTAAATGTATGACAGCCGTTAACTGGAAAGATCATATTGTCAGTTCACCCGACGTGCTAAGAGGTAAGCCTCGCATTGATGGAACCCGAATTCCCGTAAGCTTAGTGCTTGGGTACCTCGCTGCTGGTTCGAGTTCAGTTGAGGTAATTGAAGAATATCCAGATCTAACGGTCGAACAGATTGCCGCTTGTCTTGATTACGCTCGGGACCTCGCTGACTTTGAGGTCGCGGTCTGATGGCACGCCGGTTTTTCGCCGACCATTGCGTATCGCGATTTGTCATCGATTCTCTGAGGAGCGCAGGGTTTGACGTTGATCGATTGGGCGATCATCTTCCGACTGACGCGCCTGACATGGAAGTCATAGCCAAAGCCTAGGACCTGAATGCGATGTTGCTCACACTTGACGGTGATTTCGCAGATGTCGTTACTTATCCACCAGCGGATTACCAAGGGATTATTGGCTTACAAGTGAAAAATCACCCTAAGGTAACTGCGGAGATTACTACTCGGCTGATTAGATACCTTAAGGCGCACCCAGATTCTGATCATTACGTGGGCAAGCTATTCTTGGTAGAAGTCCACCGCATTCGAATTCATGGGTGAAATTGCTAAATCATACTGATTATATGAAGCCACCTCGCGATCCCTACGTGCTTGATCCGGCTTCGATCCAAGAGCCGCCCACACGCTTTGTCGATCAATTGAAATATTGCGGACCGGGGTTTGTGCTTTCGGCATCGATTGTGGGATCGGGAGAATTGATCGCGACGACTACCCTGGGTGCCAAAGCGGGTTTCGCTACCTTGTGGGTTATTCTGGTGAGTTGCCTGGTGAAGGTCGTGCTGCAATTAGAGTTTGGCCGACACACGATCCACCATGGCGAAACAGCCCTGGTAGCAATTAACAAGCTCCCCGGTTGGCGAATCCGCAACACACATTGGACCATTTGGTTCTGGCTGGCACTCTTGCCGGTCAAGATTCTGCAGGTCGGCGGAATCGTTGGTGGGCTGGGAATCCTCATGAATCTTATGATACCTGCGGTCTCGACAACCTTGTGGTGTTGGATCGTGGCGGTCGCTGTCGCAGTGCTGGTATTCAGCGAACGCTACAAAACGATCGAGCTGATGTCGCTGAGCATGACATTCGTCTTTACGATACTGACTTTAGTGTCGGTCGCGGCCCTTCAGTGGACCGAGTACGCCTTTGATGGACGAGATATTTTGGACGGATTGCGGGGACAACTTCCGCCAGGGGCTTTGCTGTTCGTGTTCGCCGCGTTCGGGCTGACGGGCGTCGGTGGTGATGAGATCATGCAATACACGTATTGGCTTTTGGAAAAAGGATATGCCGCGCGGGTGGGGCCATACAAGCAGGGCGATGCCGACTGGCTGCGACGTGCCCGGGGTTGGACCCGTGTGATGGTGTTTGATGCGCTCTTGTCGATGGTGGCATACACGACTGTTACCGCGGCATTTTATGTCTTGGGAGCTGCCGTGTTGCACGCCCGAGGCGATATTCCCGCCGGCAATGAGATGGTAGCCACTCTGGCCAACATGTACACCGAGTCGCTCGGTACCTGGGCGCGTGGGGTCTTCTTGGCGGGAGCGTTTTTCGTGCTCTTCTCGACATCGTTTTCCGCATTGGCCGCCTGGACGCGCATTTACAGCGACACGTTCAGCCAGTTTGGTTGGATCCAGTTTTCCGATCAAGCCTCCCGAGTGCGGACCATCAAAGTACTCGCCTGGGTATTCCCCGCGCTGTGGGCGACCGTCTTTCTGTGGATCGAGCAACCCGTGACGATGGTCATGCTAGGCGGCTTGGCCACAGCGGCGATTCTGTTGATCGTCGTAGTCGCTGCCATTGACTTTCGCTATCGCCGGTCGTTACCAGAACTCACGCCTGGCATCTTCTACGACGTGGTGTTCTGGATCAGCACCGTCTCAATCGTTGCCCTGGCGTGTTACGGCATCTGGACGGTGATGAACACCCTATCCGAATGACGAGTCTCGTTGTTTCAGAGGAAAAAGTTCTCTAAGTCCGGACACGACTATTGTTTTCGGCAATAAGAAGAGTAAAAATTGGGGTGAGACGAGACTGCCTTATCACATCGAGAGTGCCGAAACTAGAGCGATGTCCCCCAATCCAAGTTATACTGTCAGCGATGGTCATCTCCTATTGACTTTAGAAGCAGCAGATGAGGGGGGCTTTGTGGTGACTTCTCCTCTCGACCCCGAATTGATCACTGAGGCAGAAACGTTATCCGAAGCTTTTGCGAACGCGCGAGATGCGGTGGCCGCGTTGAATGAATCTCGCACAAAGCTTGCAATGCAGTTGGCAGAAGCAAGGCCCTCTTCCTAGAGGCAGTACGTGAATCGGGCTAAGCTGGAACGTCATCTCCAGAACCACGGATGCATGTTACATCACCACGGCGGAAATCACGACGTGTGCTCAATCCAGCAAACATGTGTAAGACATCCGCACCGAGGCATCGAGAAGTCAAGAACGGAACCGTTCGCGGAATCTGCCGAAAACTCGATATCCCGGTCCCTGCTGAATTCTAAAGAGCAACTAGGAATCACTTCTGGACACGCTGCTATTTGCTGTTACTCGTGCTGCTGCATTTGAGAGACCCGATCATGGTAGGCGCCGATCAGATCGTGGCGACTGAGCATGCCGATGACGTGGCGTGGAGCATCCTCTTCCACGATCGGCAGATAGTCGATGTTTTTCTGTGTGAAGCGGCGCAGTGCGGAGTGGAGGTCGTCTTCTGCTTTCACTGTGAGCACAGGTTGTGTGGCGATATCTGCCGCCACGATGAGCGATCCGGATCCATTACCCGTGAGAACCGCCCTTAGATCGCGAAGGGAAAAGATTCCGGCCAATTGCTGATCGTGATCGACCACGGGGTAATAACTGTTGTTGGAGTTGGAAGCCACTCGGAGGATTTCGGTGAGGGGCATGTCTTCCGGGATCAGATCGACCTTGCGATCAAGGTGCATCACGTCGCGGACGAACATTTGTTCCAATACGTCGACCACAAAATCCCCTTGATGAGCCGGGCTGTCGACCAAGCCCGGCACCTGCTCTTCATAGAGGCTCCAGCGGGACGAGAGTACCGCCACATTGATGATGCAAACCAGCATCAGAGGGACGAGCAGATTGTAAGTGCCACTCATCTCGCAGACCATCAGCATGGCCGTGAGCGGGACCCGGGCGACCCCGGAAAAAAAGCCTCCCATACCCACCAACACGAACGCCTCGGGATGAGTGATCAGGTTGGGGAACAACTGCTGGCAGGCCATCCCAAAAGCCCCACCGAGCATGGCCCCAATGAAAAGTGAAGGTGCGAACACGCCACCGCTGCCGCCGGACGAAATGGTAAACGAGGTGGCAAAAATTTTGCCGAAACAGAGCACAGCCATTATCCCCAGGGTTAATTGGCCATCGATGGCCATTTGAATCCAGCCGTAGCCGCCAGACATAAGCTGCGGCAGCCAGATTGCCAGCGTCCCCAGCATCAGGCCACCGATGGCAGGTTTGATGAAATTAGGAATCGGCAGACGCCTGAAAATTCGATTGCGCATGCCGTAAAAGACCAGCACGTAGATATATCCCACGATGGCACAGAGAACAGCGAAAACCAGGTAGAGGGGGATTTCTGCCGCCCCGCCAAATTGCAGGCCGGGGGTCGTCTTGAATGCCAAGCCTGGACCATAGATCTGGGCGAATACGGTGTAGGCGGTAATCGATGCGATGAAACAAGGAATTACCGCCGCCGTTTCCAAGGCAGTCGAACTATAAAGGACTTCGCTGACGAACAATGCTCCTCCCAGCGGGGCGCGAAAAATCGCGCCGATGCCGCCGGCGGCACCGGCAAGCATCAGCAGACGGCGGTCGCGTTCGCTCAAACTCAGCTTGGTGGCCAGAAAAGAACCGAAGCCGGCCCCAATCTGCGCGATCGGTCCTTCGCGGCCTGCAGAACCTCCCGAGCCAATAGTGATAATCGAGGCGATGGTCTTCACAAAGGGGACTCGTGCGCGGATGCGTCCACTGAGCCGATGAAAGGCTCTCACGAGGGCATCGGTGCCATGACCTTCCGCCTCAGGTGCAAGGCCGTAAACCAACATTCCACAGACCAAGCCGCCGAGTGTAGGAACAAGCAAGACCAGCCACCAGTTGGTAGGATTTTGCGGCAAGTGTTCGATCGTCTCACTGCCAGCAGCCGGGGGATAATAGCCTACGACGCCTCCCAGGACGGCCCCTTGAAAACTCATCAAGAGGAAGAAAAACAGGACAGCACCTAGACCGGCAACAGTCCCCACCAGCGGGCTGAGAAAGACAAGTCGTCCAGAGGACTCGGTATCGAAAATGGAGTTAAAATACTGCCGAATTTGCTGAAACACACCCACCCTCAATTGCAAGTTTGGTCTCGCTGGCTCGGTTCAGTTTACTTTCCGCAAGGAGTTGTCACAAGTTACGGCTCCCAACAGGGTGCAGCAGCCCTTTCTTTATTTCTGCGTAGGCGGGAATCCAGAACATGACATACAGATTTCGCTCTAGGTTCCCGCCTGCGTAGGAATAACATCGAAGGTAAACGGCCTGATTTTAGCATTTGCCGAACAATTCTCCTCTGAATTGGTCCTAATCGAACGAAGTTGCCCCATCGCCAACCTCTCGTTGAATCACTAAAATGGCTCCTTTTGAGGTGCAGATCGGAGAGCGGATTGATCTCCAAATGGCGAGACCCCTCTCTCCGAACTATTACAAAGGATTATTCAAACAAAATGACCCAACGGGCTTACAACTTTGCCGCCGGACCGGCGACGCTGCCAGAAACGGTGTTGGAACAGGTGCAGCGCGAGATGCTGGCGTTGCCGGGACCGAAGGCTTCGATCCTGGAGATTAGCCATCGTTCGCCGACGTTTAAGGAAATCATCGAATCCGCCGAGAAAAATATCCGCAAGCTTCTGCGTATCTCGGATGACTATGCCGTGTTGTTCCTGCAAGGGGGTGGTCGGCTGTTGTTCTCAATGATTCCGATGAATCTGCTCTCGGAAGAGCAGCCGAATGCTGATTACGTACTCACAGGTTCGTGGGGTAAAGCCGCACTCAAGGAAGCCAAGAAGCTTGGTTCGATGAATGTGGCCTGGGATGGTGCCGACGAAAAGTATACCTGCACACCAGCCGATGTGGACTTGAAACTCGCCCCCAATGCTTCCTACGTGCATTACACATGTAACGAGACCATTGAGGGGGTGCAATTTGCGACGGAGCCACAAACCGGCCAAGTCCCCTTGGTCTGCGATGCTTCGAGCGACTTCATGCACAAGCCACTCACCATCGATCGCTACGGGATGATCTACGCCTGTGCTCAGAAAAATATGGGTCCGGCGGGCGTGTCGATCGTTGTCATCCGCAAGAATTTGCTGGAGCGGTCTAGCGATCAGTTGGGCAGTTATCTCAATTTCAAAGGGCATGCCGACGAAGGGTCGCTGATGAACACGGCTCCCACGTTTGCCATCTACGTCGTGCGGTTGGTGACTGACTGGCTGCTGAATGACATCGGTGGTCTGGAAAAGATGCATGCCATCAACCAGCGTAAGGCCAAGATGCTCTACGAAGTGATCGATTCGAGCAGTGGGTTTTACGAAGGGCATGCCCGTGCCAATTCGCGCTCGCTGATGAACGTCGCATTTCGTCTGCCTAGCGAGGACCTCACCGCCGAATTTCTCAAACAGGCGGAAGCGGCGGACCTTACTGCTCTGGCTGGCCATCGCTCGGTCGGTGGCGTTCGTGCCTCTATCTACAATGCGATGCCAGTGGCTGGTGTTGAGGCCTTGCGAGATTTCATGATCGATTTTCGAGACAAACACGCGAAGTAATATTTTCTGGAAGTCCCCTGCGATGCGTTGCATCGCGGTTAGCTTCACAACTTGCAACTCACCTCTAGCCACCAACAACTTTCCCGCCATGCACAAAGTAATTGTTCTCGACGATTTGTCTCCTGAAGGTCTTGACCTGCTAAAAGCTGCGCCGGGCTTCGAATACGAAGTTCGCACGGGACTCAAGGGGGCCGATCTCCGTGAGGCCCTGCGACAGTTCGACGGAGCGATCTGCCGCAGTGGCGTGAAACTTACCCCCGAGGTGCTGGAAGGCTCCCGGCGATTGAAAGCCGTCGTGCGGGCCGGGGTGGGGACCGACAACATCGACAAGGCCGCAGCCACGCGCGCGGGTGTCGTGGTGATGAACACCCCCGCGGGGAACACTCTCAGCACAGCCGAGCATACACTGACCTTGCTGCTGGCGATGTCGCGAAACGTGGCTCCGGCGTATCAAAGCTTGTGCGAAGGACGTTGGGATCGCAAACACTACATGGGTTCGCAGGTCGCTGGCAAAACCCTTGGCATCGTTGGTTTGGGACGAATTGGCCTGGCCGTCGCCGCCCGGGCTATTGCCCTGGAGATGAAAGTGCTCGGCTACGACCCGTTTCTCTCTAAAGAGCGGGCTCAGGAGTTAGGTATCGAATTGATGGATACCGTCGGGGCGTTGCTGCCGAGTGTGGACTATCTTACCGTGCATACGCCGCTCACCGAGGAGACCCGCAATCTGATCGATGTGCCGCAACTGGAAATGATGAAGCAGGGCGTGCGGTTGGTGAATTGCGCTCGCGGCGGCATCTACAATGAGACGGCGCTCGTGCAGGGTTTGGAATCGGGCAAGATTGCCGGGGTTGCGCTCGACGTGTTTGTCGAAGAGCCATGCACGGATAGCCCCCTCTTTGGCATGCCGGGGGTTCTCTGCACGCCGCATCTGGGAGCTAGCACCGAAGAGGCTCAAACTCAAGTCGCGGTGGAGGCCGTGGGGCTATTAACTGACTACCTCGCCAACGGCACGATCCGCCATGCTGTGAATGTCGCACCACTCGACGCCAAGACGCTCGAATCGCTGCGAGGTTATCTGGATGTCGCCTACCGCCTGGGTATGTTGCTGGCTGGTTTGCAGGAGGGGGCTGCGCGGCAGTGCCGACTTGTGTATCGTGGCGAAATAGCGGATCGGGATATCAAGGTGCTCAATGCCACCTTTGCCGCCGGGCTCTTGAAGCATGCACTCGACCAGGAAGTCAACTTGGTCAATGCCGAGTTGATGCTCCGCGAACGGGGAATCGAACTCACCACGGAGTCGCATAGCGAAATGGGTTCCTTCCGTTCTTCGATGTCGGCCGAGTTGCAAACCGATGCCGGTCGCCACAAAGTTGCGGGAACCGTCTTCGGTCAGTCGATGCCGCGGTTGGTTGCGTTGGACGGCTATCGGCTGGAAGCCTATCTCGACGGCTGTTTGCTTGTTTTTACTCATCAAGATGTTCCCGGCATTATTGGCGGCGTGGGGACTGTGTTCGGCCAGCACGGCGTGAATATCGGCCAAATGGCAGTCGGTCGTGCTGGGGATCAGGCAGGCGGCGATGCGATTGGGATTCTTAATCTCGATGCCCCCCCCTCGCCCGAGGCCCTGGATGGCGTTCGCCAGTTGCCCGCGATCGGCAGCGCCAAAGTGATCCACCTCCCCCCGGCGGGGGAATTGCCTTCTTGGTTGCAGGGCTGACAACTTGGGACGCCCCCGGGCACTGCCGTACCGCAATCTTTCGGGAATGGGTACTCATGCTGCATGATTTTGGCTTCTCGCGGGCGGCCTCTAAACGGTAGACTCCGCACGACCGGTCGCTTTTTCCGCGAATTGCCCTGCGGATTCTCCCTGCACCACTTCCCCATGCTAGTTTATGACCCATATTCTTTCGGGCCATGATCTTGCCGGAGTTCGCAGCCCGCACGCGCCGTATTCACTTTCCAACCAGATCTTTACAAGCAGACAAGCCATGGCAACCGCATGTCCTCTCTTTGAGCAAGTACAGGGCGCTCTGACGGGCAACCCCTATTTCGCAGCCAAGCAATTCCGCGTCCAAACCTCCGACGGCATGGTCCGGCTGGAAGGGACCGTCGGTTCCTTCTACCAAAAACAGATGGCTCAAGAAGTGGTCCGCCGGCTGGACGGCGTGCAAGGGATCGAAAATCAATTGCAAGTGAGTTGGTCGTAACGAAAAAAGCAGCTTGCAATCCGGATGCGAAAGTGTTCGGACTCTCACGGATTCCATGTTGGTCAACTTGGTCATGTGGGCCGCGCGTTTTTCGCGGCCAAGTTGGCACAATTGCTACCAAGAAGTTTGGGCCACGGCGGCGAGACCCATTATCGAAATCCGAACGATAAATGCTACCACTATTTTTGGGCCACAGGGAAAGTCGAGAGTCAAGAGCTGAGTGTCGAGAGCCAGAAACGGTAGGCCGGAACGAGTGGAGCGCTTTTTCGGCTATAATGTCGCAAAAGGTGTCAGGAACGAATGGCACTGTCGAACTTGTAAACTGTTTACACATAAGAACTTAGTGATGCTGTCTCACCAGTGCTTGCAATGAGCGCAATTCCTTAGCTTATCGGCGGGTTCTAGTGAAACAGGGCAACTGACTTTTGTGCTTGAAAACACGTTGTCCTAGACCATGTGATAGCTACGCTGCGACAGCATCGTTTAACTGTTACCCTGTAACGACTTATGGTTTCGACAGTTCCATTCGGTCGAGAGACGGAAATAAAGGGGGAAGGCGGGATGCTACTAGACTTGGAACAGATTCTGGAACCTATTCTCTCAAGAAGGCTTGTGACAATCAGTCACGGAGCGGGTGACCGACATTGTGCGTGTCCTTTGAGGCTCTGAGGCCCCTTAGAATTCTCCATTCGATTGTATCAAGTCTTTTTGTGGGGCGGCGATCCTGGCTGTCAATGGAATCTACTACAGGCTAGAAGCCTGCACCACTGCCGATGGCAATATCGCACGGCGGTGCATCGCGGATGCGAATGCTGTTGCGACGCTACTTTCGCGGAGCGAAAGGCGACTATTCGGTTCGCTTGGATTGAAAGTTGCGTGTCTCTCTAGTTTCTAGCTTGCTTTGGTCTCGGCAGGTTGTCGCATTACGCACGCCCTTTCTTGCCATTCGTGAGAGCTGGCTGATTTGTGCGAAGCTATTTGCTGTTACTCTCTTCCTCTAGCTCTCGCAGTTCCACATTCCGAAACTCCACCGGGTGGCCTTCCGATTGCAGGGAGATTGTTCCCTTCGTCAGCATTTTCTCAGCCCCGGCGGCGAGGAGTCGCTTTGCATCAGGATCGGTTTTGTCGAGTTGGGGTTTGCTGTATTCCAGCACGATCTGGCCGTTGATCTTGT
>JBGSPU010000058.1:0-13743 GCA_041738415.1 Bythopirellula sp. | reverse complement strand
TTGCCCAATTCACTGAAATGGGGATCGACGTGGAGCAGATCAAGTCATGTCTACCCGACACCGGATAGCCAACTCAAAACCCCTTGATGTCAAGGCACTTACGACTAACAATGAGGTCAAAGTGGCGCTGTCCAACTAATCAAGGCTATTTAACTTATGGTACGAACTATGGCACACAGTCTACCAACCCCAGAAAACAGCGGGAAAACCACGCTGCCACTTGACGAACAAAAGATCCTGGACTCGGCACTCCTGGAATCGGACCAACTGTTGGTCCGGTCACTTCACGACGACCAACAACGCCGCCGCCGCAGGCGGCTTATATGGTTGTCAGTCTTTCTAGTTGGAGGAGTTGCCATGACGACATTACTTTGGTTAATCATGACGGGGCTGAGTACGGTCACCGTGTCGAAAGCGGATGCGGGCGCGGCGCAGCAATTGAGTAAGGAAGGGTGGCAGCTTTGGCAGAAGCAGCAATTCGCCGACGCCGAAGAGAAGTTTGCTAAGTCGGTTGAGTTGAATCCCAAGGATGCCGATGCATGGAATGGACTAGGGTGGACGCAATTCAATGGGGGTAGGAGTGGTAAGGCCATCAAGGCATTCAAACAGTGTGTCAAACTATCGCCCAAACATGCGGCGGGGCTCAACGGGCTGGGGCAGATTTATCTGATGTGGGGCGAACTCGATCAGGCTGAAACATATCTCAAGAAAGCAGCTCCCAACGCCCCTGCCGCCTGGTACGGGTTGGCCAGACTGTACTTACTCCAAGGGAATTTCAAGAAAGCCAAGCCTTGGGTCGAACGCCTCGCTCAGGATTCCAACAATCTTGAAGCACAACAGATGCTCGAAGCGATCAAAACCGAGAAACTGCCCGAAGACTTGCAAATCATGCTCCAGCCAGCGGGCAAACCGGAAGATGCCCAAGAGGAAATAAATGCTGAAGATCCAGCACTGGAAGAGAGCGCCCAGAAAAAATAGTTGTTAATCGAATAAGCTCAGTCATGCCGGGGCGCGACCGCTCGCCGTGCGAGGGAAACATGTGCCGTGTCCAGCTCCGCGGCTGGTCGCGCCCCGATGAATGTTTGTCCGTTCAAATAAACCGCGGGCTTCCTCCGGCGGCTTTTATGTCCAAAAAGCCTCGATTTTGGAGATTTTTTACTCAAAACCGCTCAATCATTGCCATTTCCCCCCACGGGATTACAATAAAGTCTGCTAACAAAGTATTCGACAATCGCAAGTTTTTTCGCTATCGCCCCATTCATTCGCAGGTTGTTGCTTGTGCTTTCATCGCGTCATTGATCCTTTGAGCATTGCTCGTGGGTCACTCTAGCGCGCCTCACATCGTTTTTCGTCGTTGTGATTCTTGTTCGCCGTATTTTGGCGATTCATTGTCTCTTGGAGTTTCCATGTTTCGAAAAGTACAACTCACGGTGTGCCTCCTCATTTGCCTTGTCGGCAGAGCACCTGCCCGGGCTACGTTTGACTTGTCGTTTAACGTCAACTCCAGCGGCTTCACTCCGACGCAACTCACCAACCTGCAAACCTCGCTCGACCTGGCCAAGGCTCGTTGGGAAAGTGCGATTACTGGCTATCAGCCAGGCATCAGCGTCATGGGAGTGGCCATCAATGTCTCGGCTGGTTCGGCCTTTGCAGCAGCTACGGTCAACTCTTCCGTCCTTCAAGGAGGTTTTCGCGTTGCCACTGCGGGGAGTCTGTTCGTCAATCCCGCGGTGATTGATGGTTTTTTCAGTTGGGATGGGGCCGGCCCCCAGAATCCGAATCCCGACTTCTTGGGACTCAACTATCTTGATGACATCCTCGCCCACGAAGTCGGCCACGCACTGGGTATCGGAACGCTTTGGTCGAGCAACGGTGTCTCAACTGGTGGTACGGGCCAATATACCGGTGTGCATGGAGTGCGAGCCTATCAGTTGGAGTTCGATCCCTTGGCCAGCTTCGTACCTGTCGAGCAGGCGGGGGGCCCCGGCACTCCCGACAACCATTGGAATCAACTCATGCGGAGCAGCGTGCAAGAAGGCAATCCTGCTGATCCGTGGAGCTTGTCGCCCTTAACAGGAATCACGGACGCCCAGGGGCGGGATTTCGCTTTGGAATTGATGACCGGGGCGCTGGATCCCGACTTTGGCGAGCCGTTTCTCAGCAACACGACCATCCAATCGCTCCGCGACTTAGGCTTTACAGTCGTTCCTGAGCCGAGCGGAATGATCCTGCTCTTGGCTGCGGTAGCAATGCTCTATCATAGCCGTTGGCGGAAGATGACGGTTGTCCCTTCTCAAAGGATGCGTAGAATCTCTGGTGAAAGTTCTCGCAGGCTGTCGACCACCAGGAGCGCATGGGAGAGTTCTTCGCGTGTGGCCGTGCCGGTGAGCGCCACGCTGGCCATGCCCGCCCGGTTGGCGGCCTCGATGCCGGCAGGCGCATCTTCCACCACAACACACTCGCCAGGCTCAGCACCCAACCGTTCCGCCGCAATCTGAAACACCTGTGGATCGGGCTTGCCCCGCGAGACATCGACGCGGGTTACCTGAGCCGCAAACAACTCTGTCCGACCCAGGCAGTCGAGAGTCATCCAGATATTCTCGGGCGGCCCCGACGAACCGACTGCCAGCTTGAACCCGTCTGCCGCAAGTGTGTCGAGTAGCTCAACCGCCCCGTCGATGGCGGGAAAGGACTTGCGGATGATGTCGCGATAAAGGGCCTCCTTGCGGTCGTCCCAGGAGCGGATCTCTCCATCTGAGAGATCTTTGCCATACAGTGCCGCGATGATGTCGTGGCTGGTGCGACCAAAGGTTGCGCGAAACTCCTGCTCCGTAAAGGAAACGCCTTTCTCGGCAAACATTGCTTGCCAACTCTGAAAATGGGCCTGGTAGGAGTCGATGAGTACGCCATCGACGTCAAAGATTACTGCGGTTCGTGGCACGGCGTAGTGTTCTTAAAATGAGGCAACTGTGACTTGATGCCACATTGGAACGTGCGTAGCTCACTATGTAAACCCATAATAAGTGAATGGATTGGCGCTAGCCACTGGTAATTCCAATGCACCGGCGGCCAGTGCCGTTCCACTCAAGTTACGCTAACTTCCGTCATCTGAAGTGAGGAGCAAGATGATTTTAAGCACGGCAAGAATTCGCTCTGGTTGGTGAATTGTCTGACGACAGAGGAACTTCCAGGTGCTCTGTGCGTAGCGCAGATACTGGTTACGGGTTTCTTGAACTGTCTCTGGACCAAGGGTGGTGAGTACCTTGTTCCAAGCAGGTGCTGCCTGTTCGAGGGCAGCCTGGTCGCCGTCAATCGCCGGGAATACGATATCGTCGAGGTGTTCGAGTTGCTCGATTACTTCGACATCCTCTTCGTCAGGAGAACCAATGGATCGCGAGTCTATTCTGCGAGGCGGATTCATGCTTTGCACTCCGTGGAGGAAAAAGGTAGCTTCCATGCTCACGCTTGGCTGGAGCAACCAGGAACAACTGAAACGACGTACCCTGGCAAACAATTAAGTTGCCAGGGTGGTCGCTGTCACCTTAGGGAATTCTAAGAACTTAGAAGGACCCCCCCGGCCATCTATTCAGTAATAGGGTGGGGAGGGGTTCTTAGACGACGAACACGTTTCAGCCAATCATCGGGGTATATCCCCGAGTGTTACCGGAGTGGTTCGAACAATGTCGTCCCATTCCCATATAGGAAGTTGGCTTCCATTGAGTTGGCTGATAGGCCAATGAACTAAGAGACGAACTGCTAAGAGAAACTACCTGGTCTATCGAACCTTCTGGAGATTTCTTCTTGTCGTCTTTTTTCTTAGTTTCGGCTACAAGGAAGGCATTGCTCGCAGTGGTTGCTGCCAGTTTCTGCTCCTTCTTCTTCTTGTTGTCGTCCTTTTTCTGCTCTTCGGTCTTTTGAACGGCCGAATAAGACACCAAAGTGACGGCAGGCTTTTTCCCTTCCTTCTTCTTTGTGTCTTTGGTGGCTGCCGAGGCAATTCCTGAGAAGCCAGACAAAACAAGGGCAAACACTAACGCTGATACGATTGAATATTTAGTTGACATGGAAAGAATCTTTCTAAAAAGGGCACGCCTAGAATCCATCGCCAAGATGGAAAATGCGATACCCGTCAGTTGAGAAAACAAACACGAATTGACAGACTAAGTGGGAATCTTAAATCTGCAGACGTACATGCTGACTGACCAAAGAGGGATCGAAATGATCGCCAATAGGATGTAAACTGCGGTCACCATTCTGGATCGCGAGGTTATTGGCTTCGGATTGATTTTGAATTTGCGCTGGCTCTAATTCAATGGGATCCAACGCTTCGTCAGCAGGCTGGGTATTCCCCGCAGCCAGAGGCAATCCGTGATCAGCGGGAGCTTCTGCACGATAGCCGCCACGAACTACAGACGGCGCAGACATCTCAACAGGTGCAATACTGCACGACTCAGTCTGACTATTGGCAGAATGCAATAAGACATAGCCCCCCAAAAGGGGCACTGCGACCGCCAAAGCGAATAATCGCGGATACTGAACCATGGACCGCCTCCTACGCTTGTTATGGTAGCCTACTACGCAGGTTTAGGAAAGATTGTTCGGTAGTTCAGAAAATTTTTGGGTTGATACAACCGATTCCAGCTGCGAGGTGCTGGCCTATCAAGGTTTTGGCTCGTTTTTCAATGTCTATTACACCACCTGTTGGGGTAGATTAAGCCCCGGGGCCGATAGCACGGTGCTTCCTCTGAGGAACTCGTCGATCGCACGCGCGGCACCGCGACCTTCGTTAATTGCCCAGACGACGAGGCTTTGGCCGCGACGGCAGTCTCCGGCGGCGAACACTTTTTCCACATTGGTGGCAAATGAACCATGTTCGGCGGCGAAAGTTTGCCAGTTACCCCGCGGGTTTTGGGTCTCGATGCCCAACATCTCGCCGACTTCAAGTTCGGGGCCGACAAAGCCAGTCGCGAGAAACACCAGATCGGCGGGCCAGACTTTTTCACTTCCAAGAACTTCGCTGAACGGGGCTTTTTCGCCAGGCTTGGACCAATCGACGGTCACCGTTTTCACTCCGCTGATTCGACCGGTGCCACTGTCCACGAACTCTTTGGTGAGTACATTAAACTGACGTGGGTCGTCACCCAGACGAGCCTTCGTCTCGGCGTGAGAGTAATCTACACGGTAAACACGGGGCCACTGGGGCCAGGGGTTGTTCGGCGCACGTTCAGCGGGAGGCGCATCCAATAACTCGAAATTGACGATACTTTTTGCACCGTGGCGGAGTGACGTGCCAATGCAGTCGGCTCCTGTGTCGCCACCGCCGATGACAATCACATGCTTGCCCTTGGCCGAGAGGTACTTGCCATCGGCCAACTGGGAGTCCAACAAGCTCTTGGTGTTGCGAGTGAGAAAATCCATCGCCAAGTGGATTCCCTTCAGATCGCGACCGGGGCAGCGGCCCGTGGGGTCGAACGACTTGGCTGCACCCGTGGCCAGTAGCACGGCATCATAATCTTCGAGAAGTTCTTGCGGATCGATAAACTGCATCTCGCAGCCACGCTCTTGCATGATCTGGGTCATGTGCCCGGCGGGGAAAATCTCTTGCCGGCCAACGTGGGCACAGGTGACGAACTCCACGCCTTCTTCGCGCAGCAAATTTACACGTCGCTCGACGACTCTTTTGTCGAGTTTCATGTTCGGGATGCCATACATCAACAATCCGCCGATGCGGTCGGCCCGTTCGTAGACCGTCACGGCGTGACCGGCCTTGTTAAGCTGCGCAGCGGCTGCTAAGCCTGCTGGGCCACTGCCGACGATGGCCACTCGCAGCCCCGTGCGTTCGCTAGGGGGCTGAGCCACGACCCAATCTTCCTGAAAGCCGCGGTCGATGATGGCGTTTTCGATGTTCTTGATTGTGACGGGCGGATCAGTGATCCCCAGCACGCAGGCCCCCTCGCAGGGAGCGGGGCAAACGCGGCCCGTGAACTCCGGAAAGTTGTTCGTTTTGTGCAGCCTGTTGAGAGCGTCGCGCCAACGATTTTGATAAACCAGGTCATTCCACTCTGGGATAAGATTGTCAATCGGACACCCATGATTCGACTGGCAGAACGGCACCCCACAATCCATGCACCGCGCACCCTGAGTGCGCAACTGTTCCACGATCGGCTCGGTATAAATTTCGAGGAAGTCCCGAGCCCGCTCGACGGGGTCGCGATAAGGGACCGCTTCGCGCTGAAATTCTTTAAATCCGGTAGGTTTTCCCATAATTAGCCATCTCTTCAGTTGAATCTTTTAGTCTACAAGAAATCTCTCGCAGAGACGCAGTGACACAGAGGAAATCGGGTCTATTCCAACAAGCCGTTGGCGATCCGCACAATTCCTTGTTTCAAAAGACTGACATTAAAATTGAATAACAATCCCAAGCATTTATTTTGAAGCCGCAGATAAGTTAGAAGTTGCTTCTTGTGAACATCTGCCAACTCTTTAACGGACTTAACTTCAACGATGATAAGATCCTCGACTAAAAGGTCCAGTTGATATGCCTTTTCAATACGACGTCCTCGGTAAACAATTGGAAATTCAAGCTGCTGCATCACTTGCAAGCTTCGACATCGCAGTTCATGGGCCAAAACTTCCTCATAGACCGATTCTAGTAGCCCAGGACCGAACTCGCGATGAACAGCTATGGCAGAATCAATAATGATGCCACTGAGTTCGTTCAATTTCATTGCCGATTCCATGATCCCGTATCAAGCAGCCACATGTTTACTATTTATTCAACTTACTCTTTTATGGAATGACTCTGTGTCTCTGTGTCTCTGCGAGATACTTATCTTCAAACCGCTACACCACCGCTGGTTGTTTGGTTTCTTGTTGCTCCTCCAGGACACGTTTGTAATCGATCGGCATGACCTTCACAAACTGTGGCAGGGTTTCGTCCCAGTGGCCCAGGACTTCACTTGCTACGGCCGAACCTGTGTAGCTTTGGTGCATCTCAATAAGCTGCTTAAGCTCGTCGACGTCTTCCTCGTCGTCAACTTTCTCCAGGGCCACCATGCCGAGATTGCAGTTGACTAGTAGGTTGCCATGCGGATCCCAAACATAGGAAACTCCGCCACTCATTCCTGCGGCGAAATTACGTCCTGTGGGACCGAGAATCACTACCCGTCCGCCAGTCATGTACTCGCAACCATGATCTCCCACCCCTTCAATCACTGTGTATGCACCACTGTTGCGCACCGCAAAACGCTCGGCCGCGCGACCTCTGAAAAACGCCAACCCACTCGTGGCACCGTACAAACAAACGTTACCCACCAGGATGTTCTCCTCCGCCGCGAAAGTTGCTTCTTTGGAAGGATAAAGAACGATGCGGCCACCGGAAAGACCCTTGCCGACATAGTCGTTCGCGTCCCCCTCCAGTTCGAGCGTGACTCCCTTGGCCAGAAACGCACCAAAGCTTTGTCCTGCCGAACCCTTGAATTTGAAATGTACCGTGTCGTCGGGGAGGGACTCATCGCCCCACTTTTTACAGATTTCGTTGGAGAGAATCGTACCAACTGTGCGATTGGTATTGACGATCGCAAGTTCTTCCCGGACTTTGTTACCACGCTCCAGTGCCGGCTTAGCCAAGTCGAGAAGCTTAGTCATATCGAGCGAGTGCTCCAAGCCATGGTCTTGGGCTTGTGTGCAGTAGGTTCCGACATCGGGGCGCGGCTTCTTGATCGGGGATAGGAGCGAAGTGAGGTCCAATCCGTCTGCCTTCCAGTGCTTGATCGCAGCATCGGTTTCCAAGCAGTCCACGCGACCAACCAGCTCGTCGATCGTGCGGAAGCCCAACTCGGCCATAATCTGGCGGGCATCTTCTGCTACCATGAACAGATAGTTCACCACATGTTCTGGTTTGCCGGAGAATTTTGCACGCAGTTCAGGATCCTGCGTGGCAATGCCGACCGGGCAGGTATTCAAATGACACTTCCGCATCATGATGCACCCCAAGGTGATCAATGGTGCAGTGGCGAAACCAAATTCTTCGGCTCCCAAAAGAGCGGCAATCACTACATCGCGCCCCGTCTTTAGCCCCCCGTCGGTCTGCAAGACGACGCGGCTACGCAGATCATTGAGCACTAGTGTTTGGTGAGTCTCAGCAATGCCAAGTTCCCACGGAAGCCCGGCATATTTGATGCTCGTGAGCGGCGAGGCACCGGTGCCGCCGCCATCCCCCGAGATCAGAATGTGGTCTGCGAATCCTTTTGCCACGCCAGCGGCAATCGTGCCGACCCCTACTTCGGAGACCAGCTTTACGCTCACCCGCGCAGCTCGATTGGCATTTTTCAGATCGTGGATCAACTGTTTGAGATCTTCGATTGAATAAATGTCGTGATGCGGCGGGGGACTGATCAGGCCCACACCCGGAGTCGAGTAGCGAATCCGCGCAATCGTAGCATCGACCTTGCGGCCGGGAAGTTCACCCCCTTCGCCTGGCTTCGCCCCCTGAGAAATCTTGATTTGGAGTTCGTCTGCATTGGTAAGATAATTGATTGTCACACCAAATCGACCGGAAGCCACTTGCTTGATTGCCGACCGTTTGGAGTCCCCGTTCGGAAGCGACTCGAATCGAACCGGATCTTCCCCCCCCTCACCCGTGTTGCTCTTGCCACCCAATCGATTCATCGCGATAGCCAGGCTCTCATGCGCTTCCGCAGAAATTGAGCCGAAGGACATCGCCCCTGTGCAGAAGCGTTTGACAATATCCTTGGCAGACATCACCTCCTCAAGGGGAATCGGCTTTGCGTTCGACTTGAACTTCAACAACCCACGTAGTTGACAGCGGGTCGCTGCGTCGTGGTTGATGTGCTGGGCAAATCGTCGATAGGCATCCTGGTCTCCAGCGCGAGCTGCGACTTGAATATCTGCGATCGATTGAGGGTCCCACATGTGCCGTTCCCCTTCAGCCCGCCAATGGAATTCGCCCGGATTGGGAAGCACTGGTATCCGTGAGGACTTCATCTCGGGATAGCCCAACGTGTGCCGACGTAGGGCCTCTTCAGCCAGTATGTCGAAATCGACACCTTGGATCCGACTGGCCGTCCCCTCAAAGCAGCGGTCTACGACGTCACTCCTGAGTCCAACGGCTTCGAAGATTTGAGCGCCCTTGTAACTCTGCAACGTCGAGATGCCGATCTTGGCCATCACCTTGAGCATCCCCTTGGCGACCCCGGTGCGATATTTTTTCACCAGGTCGTGGTCGGCCTTGGTGACCGGGTCGTAGAGTTCGCCATTGGCACCGGCAGTGATGGCTGGATGAGCATGCCCTTCGCCAGCTTCCTCGTCGCTGACGGTCGGTTCGCCTGAGTCCAAAAGACCGTCGCGGCGAGCTTGCCACAATGCCTCGAAAGCCAGATAGGGATTGATCGCATCGGCCCCATAGCCAATCAGCAAGCAATGGTGATGCACCTCGCGGGCCTCACCCGTCTCGACCACCAGCCCGATTTGCGTTCGCTTGGTTCGTTTCACAAGGTGGTGATGCACGGCCCCGGTGGCCAGTAGTGAACTGAGCGGCACCTGGGTGGCACTTATTTCTCGATCAGAGAGAACTATCAGTGAGTACCCTTCGTCAACAGCGGCCTCAGCTTCGGCGCAAATGCGGTCGAGCGCGGCAACCATGCCTGTTTTTCCTTCGCTCTTGGGCCAGGTAATGTCGATCACCTTGGTCTTCCAACCACGGTGATCGATGTGCTTGAGCGACGCCATCTGTTCGTTAGAGAGAATCGGGTGCGGCACACGCAAGCGATGGGCATGTTCCTTGGTGGTTTCGAGCAGATTCACTTCGGGGCCGATATAGCACTCGAGCGACATGATTACTTCTTCGCGGATCGAATCGATCGCCGGATTGGTGACCTGGGCAAAAAGCTGCTTAAAATAATCGTAGATCAGTCGTGGCTTGTCCGAGAGACAAGCCAGACAGGAATCGTTCCCCATCGAGCCGATGGGATCCTTCTCAGCCACGATTAAGGGCAGCAACAGGAAGCTCATCGATTCGATCGTAAATCCAAATGCCTGCATCCTCTCTAGGAGCGTGGAACTGTCGAAACCATGAGGCTCCTTATTCGGCTCCAACTCGTTCAGATCGATCCGCTGATTGTTCAGCCAGGTCTTGTAAGGAAGTCGGGAGGCAAAATCGCTCTTCAATTCCTCATCGGGGATCAGGCGGCCTGCTTCGAAATTGATCAGGAACATGCGTCCCGGTTGCAGGCGACCCTTGGCCTTGACGTTCTTCGGTTCGACGGAGCGTAGCACTCCGACCTCGCTTGCCATGATGACTCGGTCGTCGTGGGTAAGGTAGTAACGCGAAGGTCTCAGGCCATTGCGGTCCAGCACCGCTCCAATCACCTTGCCGTCGGTGAATACAATCGAAGCGGGACCGTCCCACGGTTCCATCAGCGCGGAGTTGTATTCGTAAAACGCCCGCTTTTCTTCCGACATGGTTTGATGATTTTGCCAGGCCTCGGGAATCATCATCATGATCGATTCCTGCAAGGTGCGGCCATTCATCAGCAGGAACTCAAGGACATTGTCAAATGTGCCCGAGTCGCTGCAATCGGGCTCAACCACGGGAAACAGTTTTTCTAAATCCTTGCCGAACAATTTGCTCTCGATCACGCCCTCGCGGGCGCGCATCCAGTTCTTGTTGCCCCGAAGGGTATTGATTTCTCCGTTGTGGCTCATAAAGCGGCAGGGCTGAGCACGATCCCAGGAGGGAAACGTATTGGTCGAAAATCGTGAATGCACCATCGCCAGATGGCTGGTGAAAGCCTCGTCGTTCAGATCGGGGAAGTACTGAAAAAGTTGCTCGGTCGTGAGCATTCCTTTATAGATGATCACCTTGCTCGATAGCGAACAGACGTAAAACATCTTCGCTTCGGTCAGCGATGAGTCGCTCCGAAGTCGTCTACTTGCTTGCTTGCGAATTAGGTAGAGCTGCCTCTCGAAAGCATCTCCCGAAAACTTCTTTCTAGCGGCAATAATCAATTGCTCGATCGCTGGCTCTGCAGCGAGCGCGGTCGGTCCGAGATCGGCCCTCTTGAGGTCGGTGGGAACTTCGCGCCACCCGACCAATTGTTGGCCATGCGCTTTGATAAGCTCTTCAACAACTGCTTTGCAGGCGGCCCGCTCGTTGGCTTTTTTGGGGAGAAAAACGTTTCCGGCGGCAAATCTCCCAGGCTCGGGCAAGTCTGCTCCCAGATCGGCCTTGACCACTTTCTTGAGGAACTCAAACGGCAAGGCGGTCAAGATTCCTGCGCCGTCGCCCGTATTGGCCTCGCAACCACAGGCGCCACGGTGATCCATGTTGCGCAGCACTTCCTCTGCGTCCACCATGATCTGATGACTCCGCTCCCCCTTGATGTGAGCGACGAATCCCACACCACACGAATCGTGCTCGTTCGCCGGATCGTACAATCCTTGCTTAGGCGGAAAAGGAGAAAAATGTTGTGCATGTTCCATAGTGAACGTTCCCAAATGACATGTCTGGTTTTTCACCGGCTATTGCCAGTGACTTGCCCCATTGTTTGCTGACACTGGCTGAAGAGAATCTGAACAAACAGGCGGATCGGCAAACTCAGGGTCGGACCGTAAGAGTTGGATGAAGTTTTGGGCTAAATCCCGCAACGGTCGATCGCGCCGATGCATGATTCCTAAGGGACGGGCCTGTTGCTCCCCTTCGAGCTGCACTTTCACGAGCGTGCCGGAAGCTATTTCTCTGGCGACCGTGGGTTCAGGCAGCAAGCTGATTCCTTCATTGATTTCAATCGCCCGTTTCATGGTCTCGATATTGTCAAATTCAAATGCAATGTTCGGCTCGACATGGTGGATCATCAGCAGGCGGTCGATTTCTGCGCGAATTCTGAGGCCCGCTTCAAAGGCCACTAAGGATTCACCGGATAGGTCGGAAAAACTAACGGAGCCTTCTTTGGCCAAGCGATGATTCGGGTGGCACACCAGCACGAGCGATTCATTTCGCCAGGGGATCGCTGCTAAAGTGCGAGTCTCCTCGGGATAGCTCACCAATCCCAGGTCCACGTCCCCTTGCTCGACCACTTCCAGCACCCGATCAGGATGAAGATATTCCAAACGTACTTGGGCGTTGGGATAATTGGCCGAAAATCGCCGCATGAACAGACTCATGTGCGCCAGACCTACCGAATAGATCGAAGCTACCAGCAGCCGGCCTGCCGAGGCATCTCGCAGTGTGCATACTTCGCTTTCCAGTTCATCGTAGGAGCGCACGATCTGGCGACACCCTTCGAAGTAACGTTCTCCCTCTGGAGTCAGCACAAATGGTCGCTTGGAGCGGTCCAGCAACTTGGTCCCTAGACGTTCCTCGAGTTGATGAACCACTTGGCTAGCATTCGATTGGGAGATGCCATTGTCGTCGGCAGCGCGTGAGAAGCTGCGACGCTCAACGATATCACAGTAAATTTTTAGGGATTTAATGTGCATGGTGTTTACCAAGGTCTGTCGTCAACTGGGAGAGTCTGCCAGTCTGTCCGATTCCACTCTCTAATTCGCGCATGCCAATCTCACCAAGGAGTGAATTTGACTGCAGTGCTTTATCGCGTTCAAGACTTCGGGGCAGCGGTGGCTTACAACCGCCGAAGGCACAAAACGGCGACCGGAAGCCCCCGCTACGGAAAAGCATTATTAGACCCTTAAATACCAAGGTCCAATAGAATCTAAAATCAAGATACTAGATTAACCTTCGAGGTTCGCGCAGTCAACCAGCTCGAAAGCCGGGGGAAACCCGAATAATCTCCCCCCTTTAGAGACCCACCAGATAGCGAGCCACTGATAATAACGCTCTCAATTGCCTTATCCAATTTTGGCGATAATGAAAGAGACGACGCGTGAAAACGAGCATCGTGCCGACGTTCTTCTCTTTGAAGGTATTCAGCTTCTCAGCCACTTCGGAGACCGTGGGGCCAATAAACAGGCTACCAGTATATGCTGAGTCGCGGCGGGTATGTTCGTCAACTGGCTTAACACTTGCTCCAGCAATGCAAAGGTTTAAAAGTTCGATGACAGCAGCGTTTTAGACTTTGGTCTCAAGGCGATGCCGGACGTACCTAATAGGGTTCAGCCTGCTGAGGCGAAGCGTTCGTTGCCAAATCATAGCGATCCAGGGCTTGATATCAGGACCGCCTCTACTCAGGAATGTCCTCTGCCACAGCAAACAGGGCCGAGACATCTACGCCGAAACCGCTTAACAAGTGAGAGATCGCCTCTTGTCCACGAGTGAACTCCCCTTGGACCCTATAGTGGTCTCCCTCGAGTCGATGAACTATCACAACTTCCCGCTCGAGATCCACGATCCAATACTCAGCAATCTTTGCTTCTGCGTAGTCGAGTAATTTCAGTTCGTAGTCGCGTTGGCGATCTTTGGGGGCATCGCTGACAACTTCCATGACCAGGTCGGCACCATCCCAGACTCGGTTGTGGCGGACAGCGAAATGATCCTTGTGCAGAAACAAAACGTCGGGTAGGCGTATCTTGCGGGGGCGAATTCGCACTCGGATGCCATTCGAGTAGACTTTGCCAATATTTTTCGGCTCCTCACCAGAATCTGTGGGTGATTGATCGGGTTTTGGCAGGCGGGAATGCGTTTTTTCAGGCATCGGCAGGGCAAAAAGAAGGTTCCCTCCGGACGTGGTGAACGGTAGCGCTGGACAATGCTCAATCATCGAGTAG
>JBGSPU010000057.1:0-13581 GCA_041738415.1 Bythopirellula sp. | reverse complement strand
TTGCCCAATTCACTGAAATGGGGATCGACGTGGAGCAGATCAAGTCATGTCTACCCGACACCGGATAGCCAACTCAAAACCCCTTGATGTCAAGGCACTTACGACTAACAATGAGGTCAAAGTGGCGCTGTCCAACTAATCCCTAGTCATTATTCATTTCGATTTTCGCCGCTACTCCACATACACCACTTCCACCGGCACCAGGGCGTTGACTTCATAGAGATCGCTGCGGCGGTCTTGCAGCGGCTTGACGCTTCCCAGGTCGCGCTGCACGGCGAGATCGTTCAGGTCGAGCTCCGCGATCACAACGGTTTCGAAATTGGGTTCAGCTTCGGCCATGATGCCATCCATTGGAAACGCGACATCGCAAGGAGTGCAGACTGCCGCCTGACCGTAGTTAACCAGAAAGCTGCGGACCTGAGGCAAATTGCCCACGCAGCCGGCGAGTACCACATAGATGATGTTCTCAACGGCGCGTGCCTGGGCACAGTGGCGGACCCGGTGATAGCTTTTGCGTTCGTCCGTAGCAAACGGAACGAATAACACGTCGATTCCTTTGACGGTAAGGAGCCTGGCCAATTCGGGAAATTCCACGTCGTAGCAAACGAGAATTCCAATCCTGCAGAGTGGAGTATCAAAGACCTTGAGCTTGTCGCCGGGCTGGACATCGTAGTAATGCCGTTCGACCGAAGTAATGTGAAGTTTGTCCTGAGTGTAGACATTCCCACTTGGTGTAATCAGGTGAGCCCGATTGCGGAGTTCGCCGTCGACTTCCACGGGATGGGATCCGCCGATGATGTACAATCCATAGTCAGCAGCAGTCTTCTTGAAGAGTTCCTGATACTGTTCGTGATACCTGGCAACTTCGCGCACCGCCTCCTGCGATTCCAAGTCGGGTGGCAACATGCTGAATAGCTGGGCTGTGAACAATTCGGGGAACAGCAAGAAGTGGCAGTGATATTCGTTGGCTGTTTGCGCGAAGAATTCGACTTGGCGTTCTAAATCGTTCCAGGCTGTGACAGGTCGCAACTGATATTGGGCAGCACAGACCCGCACCTTGCGGTTGGGTCGGTGGATCGGAGCCCCTGCGATCATTCGTTTGGCGGGATTGAACGACGGATTCTCCAATTGCAGGAACGTGGCATAGTTCAAGCTCTCGCTATCGGTAAGATAGGCGTAGTGAACACCTAGCACTTCGTAGCCGGCCTTCAGATGCGCAGATAGAGCCATGTCCTTCAACTCGCCCCGCTTCACCTTTTCGATGTACTTCTCGGGCGTCATCTTCTTGGAGTACTGAGAGTAGCCAGGAATTCTGCCGCCGCCGACCATGCGGCGCAGATTGAGCCGCTTCAAAAGCGCCTTGCGGCGGACATACAACCGAGCTGCGACGCCCTGCCCTCGATACTTGGGATGAACGGCAATATCAGAGCCATAGAGCGTGTCGCCGCTGGGGTCGTGCGTGCTGAACGTGCCGACCCCTGTGATCTCGTTGTAGGAATACCAGGGAGAGTCCTCGTCCAAGAGCACGATCAACGACGTGCAGTAGCCAATCACCTCGCCATCAAGCTCAGCCAGGAATTGCCCTTCGGGAAAAGCATCGAGTTGCATCTCCAATTTGCGTGCATCGCAAAGACTCTCCCGGGCAATATGTGGATAAGCCGCGTTCTGACAATCCACAATGGCAGGGATGTCGGATTTCTTCCAACGACGGACTTTGACAGCTAATTTACGATCGTGAGTTTTCGGCATGGGAGGGGGCTACCTGCGTTATTTACGAATGTGCTGCGTGGAGGGTCATCTTAGCGGATGCTGCGTCGATTACCTACCTCGACACGGAATTGGCTTTGATCCTGGCGATGTTGGTCAACTTGGCCATCTTAGCCGCGTATTTTTGCTGGGCAAGTTGGCACTGTTGTGGGCGTAGCAAGCTTCTGTACACCTCGTCGAATAGGACTCGATACTTCACACTGCTAATTAGTTCGAAATGGTCGGCGACCTTACAGAATGAGCCTTCAACGCCATTGTCGCGAGATTCGTGCCGCTTTTCTACAATCATTTTTGGCCAGCTCGACTGAGAGATGACAGATCGCTGATGCCGAAGAAAGTAGTCTTCGGTGGGCAAACAATTCTTGAATAGAAGCAGCCGAATGCGCTTCCTCTCTTAGATTCGCTTGTCCACAACACAGACACACACGACTCGCCGGCCTGGTCGTTTAGAGCGAAGGATCGAATCCGGTTCCTTCGCATACCGCACACTCTTTGCCAAATCCATAGCACTTCCAGCACCAACGATACTCAAACCCATTCCAGGCACTCGGAATTGGGACCGGTGAGTCTTTGGGTTTGAGATTTTTCCACGTTGCAGGCATCTGGGATGTCGCGGCAGCGCTGTCCCATGCGGCTTGCCGTTAAACGGAAAAAGTAAAAAAACCTGGTTGCCTTCGATTCTAATTCATGGGGCCTCTCCCCGCCAGAACTCTGGAGGCAAAGGCACAGGAATCTGCTACAATGTACCGTAATCGGCAATTCTGCTTCTGCCGAGAACAACATCCCTAGGGTCAAGCAATATGTCTGACACGCAGCACGATCAATTAGTGGCTTGGCTCGAAGAGCAAGGACATTCGCCCGCGGAGATCAAGAAGATTCTAGCCAAGGTGGCCGAATACGATGCCCGCACGTTGCACGAGTCGATTTTCGATTCGATCAACTCTGGGCATATCGATCTGTCAGCCTTGGTGAAGGAGGCGCTCGAAGCAGAAGGGGATGAAGGGGGCATCGACACGACCCGAGAATAGAGACTACGTGAGTCGCTTGAAACGACTGAAGAAGGAAGTGATGAAGAAAAGAATAAGCGAACCTGGCTGCCGCGGCGGTGGAATATAGCCACCGATTAGAAATAAAGCGGGTAAAAGCCACTGCCACATCAGACCGGCGCAGAAAAAGGAGCCTCTCTAAACTTGCCGAACTTGGTATTACGCAGTGCCTCGAGATTCACCGCGATTGACTGATTCTTCGGATCAGCTCGCCGTCGGCATTTAACGCTTACAGAGGCTCTATTTTTATTATAGCCGGATCACTGAATGGGGCAAGTATTCGAATGAGAATGTCCAAGAATTCTCGTTTCTGTCATTTCGAGACTGCTATTTTAGGAATGGGCTATTTCGAAATGGTCCGAAAATTCTGGCCGGATCCCTCGGAGTACATCGGGATGACAAATAGCGGTGCCTCGGGAATGACAAATCGCTTCGAATCTGAAATTCAGGAATTCAATTCCGAATCCTCTCGATTATCTCAAGACCGTGCCACCGGCTGTGGTTGTCATGCGATTCATGGCCTGTCTTACCCCTGCCGCAAATTGGTCGGGTTGGGATTTGAAACGTTCCATCGAGTCCTGGGAAGCAAACAGATAAAAAGCGCCTCGATATTCAAAGCCGAATCGCCGTGAGCCTTCCACGATTTGATTCTGCTCCAACAGCAGCACCGGATCCATGCCCGAGAAAACTGGACAATATGCGTCTGGATTGGCAAAAAACTGCTGGCGCTGTTCGTCTGAGGTAAACAAGAAGGTGCGACCGCGATGGATGGCTCCGAATTTGGGATTGCCTGCGACCCACTTGTGGGCTGAACGGAGTGTCACTGGACAGTAACCATCAAATGCCAAGGGAGGACTTCCCTCGGGCACTTGGGGTGTGAGTGCGAGATGAGAAGCGGCTGCCACCTGCGAAGCAGCGGGATTCATCATCTGAACAGGAGCTGCAGGATTTGAAACGGCCGGAGTGGCTTGAGCAACAGTAGCCCCATTGCGATTCTGCTGCGGACTTTGCGGTGTCGTGGCAGGTACCGATTGAGCTTGATAACTGTTGGGCATCGCATTTGCCGGGAGTGCTACGGCCGGATTCTGTGTGTTCTGATTACTTCCCGGGGGAGCATAGGCAGAGGTGGCGGATTGCGTCGCGGCTGCTAACTCACTGTTGGGACGAGTGGCATAGGGGTTGTTGGTCACCGTCGACGGGCCAGATTGAGTTGCACCAGGACTAAGCGACTGGGGGTTGGCAGTAGGGGTGTTTGAAGATTGGGCATAGTGATTCTGTTGCTGGTACTGGCCCACCTGGAGTCCCGCGTAGGCAGATTGTACAGGTTGCTGCGAAGGAGAACCCTGTTTCGCTTGGTAGAGGCGGTAGTGATCGGCCAGGTTGCTAAGTTGACCGATGTAATCCGAACCATTTTGAGGGCAGGTTAATTTAGCAATCACATTCCCTTGGGAAGTCATGACAACCTCCGACGGGACTCTTTCCACCTGATAGGCACTGGCTAGGGCCGGTGAGAGGTCCGCATTAATCTTGACCGGTATGTAATTTTTTTCGAGTGACTCAGCGATCTGTGGTTGCGAAAAAACACTTTCGTCGAGCATGCGACAAGGCCCGCAAGTTGAAGTATAAAAATGCAGGAGTACTAATCTTCCCGACTGGGTAGCCTCGATCTTTGCTGCGTCGAGATTATCACGCCAGCGCACGACCTCTTTCCCAGAGGCCCAAGGAACTACGGTGGTCCCGGTCAGCAATGAAAAGAAAATAAAGGAGAGAAGCTTCTTGTTGGTCATGGCGATTCCGTTCGCAATAGTTCAAAGTGTTTAATACGGTCTAGCCGACAGGGTTCAATTTAATTCAGCCGGTCAGATACTAGTGATGTCATCACCTCTTGGCTGCCAAGAAATGGACCTCTGGTCGGTTAGATCGGACTTAGGTGTTCTAGACTTTGTTAAAATTGCCCGATTAGCCAAAGATTACCGATCAATTGGGTTGTATTGCTGGCTTTGAAGCTGTATAAAAGTCCTGAAAATAGTCATAAGTCCTTACTAGCAAAGATGTTAATTCCACTCCCATGACCATCCTGGCTCCCCCTCCCCTGGAGGTGGACTTTAGGACTGAACCTGGAAATTCCGGAGTGAGGCTATCCATTACAGAAACACAAAAAAAGGCGCGATATCGTCCCCCAAAAAAGTGAATTAATCTTGACAGGCACCAATCCTTAGCTAATAATGTGTTGAGTTCATAATCCTGCACCTTTGGCAGGTTCTAAAGGCCAATGTTCGGCTTCTTCGCTGGGTTTCCAGGAAACCGTGCGAAGAACAGGCGCTCTTGCTTGTGGGTTGGTTTTTGTTCAATTGCGACTTCTTATTCCAATAGAGATATTCTCGGTTGCGATTTTTCATCACCGTGATCGACTGCTCGTTTGATTGGTTACTTTATTTTGGATTTTGGGCATTTTGGACTTTCGGCAAGGGTCAAATAGCGTTTTTGGAACCTTCGCCATGGGTAGCGCGGAGTTGCAGTTCGTTTTGGAATAACAAAGTCGCCAATTGGCTAGGATAGGGCTGGCATTTCGTATTGCCGCTGCTTAGACTAACGGCACTCTGAAACAAATGAGGATATGTTTTTTCCTGACAAAGCCTGTTTTCCAGCTAGGCGTGACGAATCGTCAGGATAGATCAGGAATCGATTGCACCAGCAAAATCATCGCAGACCAGCGGTGAATCCATCGATTGGGAGCAAACCATCTGAAAGGTATTCGGGAGAGGGAACCTCCCAGTTGCTCGCCAAAAACGATGCTGGTGAAATCATGTTTCCGGCGACTATTTTCCCGATAACGCGAGAGTTTCGGTATCGTAGTTGCCCGGCAAAACCTCAGGGTATTTGTGGTCTAACTAACAGGTGGGATATTTTGGCGGGTAAATAATATTGACGTGATGGTGACGAATGGTTTTGTCGCCAATCAAACCGCTAACTTTACTTGCTGCAGACTTGATTATCAGCAGGACATGGTCACATTAGACCTTCGTTTTGCCGGGCTCGAGTTCGCTTGCGAACAGAGTCTCCGCACGGAGTATTTTGCACTCAAGGATTTTGCGTTCAATCGGTTGAACGTTGCTTCCCAATCGGGCTCTGCCCGGTCGGAAATTTTCGCCACTTAGTCTGGGGCAGTCTGGTCATGGTTTGACTGGGCCTGGTTGACTGGGCCTGGGCGAAGTGGTCGAGCATCAATTTTCATGGTAGCCAATTTGGCATTTTGGGTATTGTCCATTGCATCGAGTAATGGCAACTTTTGACAGAAACTTTTGGGATTTAGATTGTGATGGCGAACAAGCGTCAAAGATCTGGCGGATCTGGTGGATCCGGCGGCGGTCGATACCGTGGTAGGAACAATAACAACAACAATGGCCGACCGTCGAATCGGTCTGGGGGGGGCAATCGCGGCGGAAATCGTCGGCGAGGGTCCTATCAGGATTCTCAAGAACCCGATTACACGGAGAGTGGCGATCCATTGCCCTTGGTCCCTGGCTCGGGAGTTCTGGAAATGCATCCCAATGGCTACGGCTTTCTGAGAAATCCGTCTACCAACTTCACTCGCGAGCGGACCGATCCCTTCGTTCCTGGCACGATGATCGAGAAGTTTGGCCTCCGCGAAGGGCTGCTGCTTAGTGGGATGGTGCAGCACCACCGCAAGCAACAGGGTCCACGCTTACGAGAATTGCTGGATGTCGACGGAATCGCTCCCGAAGACTACCTCGATATCAAGAATTTCGATCAATTAACGCCCATCAATCCTGAAGAGTGGTTCCAATTGGAGACGGGCGAACAGCCGATTAGCACTCGTGTGATGGACTTGCTTACACCGCTCGGCAAAGGACAACGAGCGTTGATCGTCGCCCCTCCACGTACTGGCAAGACAGTACTTCTGCAGCATATCAGTAATGCGATCTCGACGAATTACCCCAACGTGGCGTTGATGGTACTGCTAATCGACGAGCGTCCCGAAGAAGTTACCGACATGCGTCGCAACATCGTCAACGGCGATGTGTTTGCCAGTAGTCTGGACAACGACGTAGAGAGTCATGTGCGGCTATCGCAACTTGTCGTAGCCCGCTGTCAGCGATTATCGGAAATGGGCAAAGATGTTTTTATGCTCATGGATTCGATTACGCGCCTCGCTCGTGCATTCAACAAATGGGTTGGCAACACAGGGCGTACGATGAGTGGTGGTGTGGACATCAAAGCGATGGATATCCCCAAGAAGCTCTTTGCCACGGCACGAGCTTTCGAAGAGGGGGGTTCGCTTACGATCGTCGGTACAGCGCTGATTGACACCGGCAGCCGCATGGATGATCTGATCTTTCAGGAGTTCAAAGGAACCGGCAACATGGAATTGGTGCTGGATCGCAAGTTAGCAGACCGCCGAGTCTGGCCGGCTATCGACATCGAGCAGTCGGGCACTCGTCGTGAAGAAAAGCTGCTCCCCCCCCAGACTTTGCATGCCACCACCATGTTGCGACGAACCCTCTCCTCGATGCATCATATCGACGCCATGGAACAACTCACCACCAAACTGAGCAAGTTCAAGTCGAATGATGAATTTGTCAATCTGATTCAAGGCGCGAACGCCATCGATTAAGCTCCGGTCCTTTTCTCGATGCGAAGCGATTGCGTAAGCTGTCGACTGTTTCTATCATAGCGTTTTCGAGAGAGCAGCCTGTTCGGAGGGTAAGCGAATGGCTAGCGGCCTGATTGGAATTCAGGTGCCGGGTAACCGGTTGTGGGTTCGAGTCCCATGCCCTCCGCTTTGAAATTGAGGAGCAACGATCATAAACGCTGCCAACTGTTAACTTCGAATAGAGTGCAGGGAATGCCTATTTGGAGGTCCCTGTCGGCGCGGACTTTCTCTTGGTTGTTTTTCCCGCTGACTTTTTGCCTGAAACCGTTGTTGGCTGTTTTGCTGCCGCCTTCTTTTTGGCCGAAGCAACGGCCGTTTTTCTGGCCGGTTTCGTCTTTCTTATCGTGTTTTTCTCGGCCGAGGTCTGCTTGGCTATTCTCTTCTTGGTGGCTTTTTTCTTTGTTGATTTCTTCGTTACAGATTTTGAGGCAGTCTTTTTGGCAACTCTTGATTTCTTGGGGTGTGAGGTACCAGTTGCCTTCTTTTTGCGGGGAGCCAAGCCCGCACTCTCGGATCTTTTGGAGAGTGTATGGTTTGACGAATGACTGTCTTGTTCCGAGGCAAGCTCGATTCCAAACACTTCACCCAGTTCACCGCTGGCGAGGGTGGGCCGCCTTCCTCCGCGACGCGTTGCACGGTTGACCGCTTCCTGAGCGTTAGCACGGATCAATTCGTCCTGCTTTACCCCGCGTAGCAGGAACAGCAAAGCGGGGTCTCTATCCAGTCGGGCACCCACACCATAGAGCACGGCAGCTACGTGTTTACACATGACGGCATAATCGGGGCAACTGCAACTCAGACGAATCTCTTTCGACAGCGGGAAGAGGCCACTTTTGGAATCGGTCACGACTCCCATCACTTCTTCCGACAGGCGACCTTGCAATAATTCTAACAGTGAGCCAATTTGTCCCGCACATCGAGATTTGACTTTGGTCCACTTTTCCTCAGGCAAGACGTCGATCTTTATCTGGACATCGTAGAGGCTCGAACCACTTACCATGGCCTTAATCTGCCCCTTGTCAATCGCCAAATGGCAGACTGATCCGTTGCGGACGTAGGTGCGTCCACGGGGAAGCCGATTCTCAAAATCGCCAAGCGATTCGAGATGGTCGCACCACGCCTGGCCCCAAAAAGTCGTGGTGATCTTGCGTCCCTCGATCGTGATAGGTTGGATATCCATCCCTTTCTTGCGCAGTTGGGCTATTTTACTTAAGGCACGACTACGACGCCGGGCCACAGGCACATACGGGGCCCATCTTCCATAGTACGACATACTAACTCCTTTAATGAATCTCGATGACATGATTAATGACGAAATAAAAGGAAGCAAATGGAGATTGCGATCTTTCAAGCCAGAGCCTTGTTAACGTCGAGTGAAACGAGGTCAAGCAATAGTTGATTGCTCATCTCGGTCAATAATTTCTCGGCTCCTCCTGTTAAGAGATCCTCTGCCAGCGACTTCTTCTCCTCAATTAATTCATCGATGCGCTCTTCTATCGTACCGCGACAGACAAATTTGTGAACCAGCACATTTCTCTGCTGCCCAATACGAAAAGCACGGTCGGTAGCCTGGTTTTCTACCGCTGGATTCCACCAGCGATCAAAATGAATAACGTGCGAAGCTGCTGTCAGGTTCAACCCGGTCCCTCCTGCTTTCAATGACAGCACGAGGTAAGGGGGACCCTCTTCTCGTTGAAACTGGTCGACAAGTTTCTTCCGTTTCCCGACTGCCGTACCGCCGTGCAGAATCAAACCGGTTTGTCCAAACACCTCGGCAAGGTATTCTTGAAGTGGCTGGGTCATTTCTCGGAATTGGGTAAACACTAATGCCTTTTCTTGTCGCGAAGCAATCTCTTCACAGATTTCGGCAAGCCGGCTGAATTTCCCACTGTCCGAAGCCTGATAGCGGCCATCGCCTGTCAACTGACTTGGATGATTGCATATTTGTTTGAATCGCATGAGATAAGAGAGGACAAGTCCACGTCGCTGGATGCCGCCCGCGCCTTCCATGTGGTCCAGGGCTTCAGCCATTTCGTTGACTGATTTTTCATAAAGCAATGCCTGACGTTTGCTGAGACCACAATAGGCACAGATTTCCGATTTATCTGGCAGGTCGGAAATGATCGACTTGTCGGTTTTCATGCGACGCAGGATGTAGGGTTGCACCAAATTGCGTAACGGTGTGTAGCGATCGTATTCGCGTTGATCGAGTGCCTTAACAAACCGTTTGAAAGTGGTCACGGAACCAAGTAGACCAGGGCAGAGAAAATCGAAGAGCGACCACAGATCGGAGAGGCGATTTTCCACGGGTGTTCCGGTCAATGCGACCCTCGCATCGGCTTTGAGCTTTTTTACCGTGCGTGTCTGCCTGGCGGCGGGGTTCTTGATCGCTTGTGCTTCATCCAAGACGACCAGGCGCCAATCCAAGTCGCTGAGCCACTGCTGGCGATCGAGCATGCCATACGTTGTGAGGACCAAGTCGACACCTTGCAAGAACCTCTTCGGTTCTTTTGCCATGCGAGACAGCAATTCTTTATCAGACTCTGAAGAATGAACGAATGCTGTGACGAGCGATGGAGCAAAACGGCCAATTTCCGCCTTCCAGTTAGCGAGCAAAGAAGCCGGCAACACGAGCAATGATGGCTTTGCGGTTCCACTCGCAGGCTTCTGTTTCAACAGCAACAAGAGTGCCAAGACTTGGACAGTTTTGCCCAGGCCCATATCGTCAGCGAGACAAGCACCCAATCCAAGTTGGGTCAACAGATGCAACCAGGAAACGCCCGTCTCTTGATAAGGACGCAGCGTTGCAAGTAACCCCTTGGGCGAAATAGTCCCATCCTTATCCGTCGGATCACGTAGTTCTCTTAATACCTGATCGAGCCAATCACCGGTGCGGATGAACGACCATTGCTGTTGCTCCTCACTACTAGCGTTTGCTTCGTTCAAATCTGCTGGTGCTCCGGCCAAGAGCAGCATTCCTTCAATGAAGGTGAGAGATCCGTCACGTGACGCCTGTTCCACTCCTTTCCAATGTTCCAATGCCGAGGTCAGCTTTTCACGATCCACTTCAACCCAATGCCCCTTGAGCAGCACTAGTCCGTCGTCTGTGGCCAATAGCTCTTTCCACTCCTGCTTGGAAATCTTTTGATCGCCGAGGGCTAGTGACACGTCAAAGTCGAGCAGCGTGGATGTGCCGAGTGTCTTTTGGCGTTTCTGCCCGATCGTCACGCCAACCTGAGGACGTGGCCGCTTTCGCCACCAGTCGGGCAATCGAACAACGATACCACTTTCTTCATACAACGGAGCTTCACGCAGGAAGCGATGCGCTTCACTGGGAGTCCATAAGAGCGGATGAAAGATGTCACCCGATTCAACCAACTCTCGGATGAAGGTGCTTTTCTCGGATGCTTGATGAACCGGAGAAAGTAAGCGTACGAGTGCCTGTTTGCTGCTGGTCCCCGCATACTGCTGCAGCGCCTTGTCGAGCGGCTGATACTGCACGCGGGATCCACCGGTCAGACCTGGAATATATGTCGCCAAAAACGCAAAAGGATAAAGCGGGTCCCGTCGGTTTTCTGCCAGGTGAAACGCAACACGCCCTACCTGATGCCACAAGGGCGCGCGTTCCTTGAGAAAACCGGCCAGGCCGTCTGCGAAGCGGATAATTTGATCGTGAACCCACCCGTTCAAGTCGTGCCAAATGGTTTCCAGAGTATCGATCGAAAGATACTCACCCCCAGGCATCGGCGGAGCGCTCCGCAAAAATACTTCAAGTTCCTCGGAGGAGGGCAAATCAATCGGATCAAACGTTTTCCCAACCGTCTCTGGAATGTGACACAACTCGGTCAAGTATTTCCGTGCGAGATTTCGCCAATACGCGAGTTGCGACGTGAGGGCCGAATCGTATTGCCCAGCCGCCAAAGTGAACAGGCCTTCCGGAATCGAAACAGCAAAGTGGCGAGTCAGCTTCGCAAGCTTAACCTCTTCGGTCGATAAGTCGGATGAGTTGCTTTGCGACTCACGTACTGCCAACCGGCCCGAAGGCATTACCACTAATTGACAGTCCATTGCATCTCATTGTCGAAAGCTTGCGGAAAGGCGTCTCGAGTATCCCTCTACTCACGAATTTAATCCAGAGTTTACGCTTAGCGTAGCACCGCATCAAGACAAGGATCGACAAACTAGGTTATTTGGAACACACCGGTTTAGGGTTCGATACACTTGCCCTCCGCCGGTGTTCCGCTGAAACCCTTTCGCGCAGTGAGTCTGGGAGTTCGCTCTTGAACTACGACCAGAAACCGGAGGGAAGCGTTGTCAGATAGAATGTGCGCGACACAGGTTCTGGGGTAGGTTTTGTGAGCAGCGAACCCAACACCGAAGCGATCAGTCCTATTAGTCCAGCATGACCAACGACCATGGCTCAGTTGCCAGAAACTGATAGGGCTCACTAATCCAAGGCGTGACCACCCGCTGAGCGACCGCCGCTATCATCCCGATGATACAACCGATGGCAAATCCAGCCCCGTTAAATCGCCACCAGTAAAATCGCAACAATAGTGTAAGCGCCCACCACCCCCATTCTTGACGCCTCTGATAAGTTGACAAGCGGTGAATCCGCAATCCAATTTTCAGAAGGTACTCGATGACTGGCAGGTGCGATCCGGCGAAGGCCGCAGCTTGGCGTGAGCGTTTTTCTCGATGGGAGCTTTCCCCTTTGAACACGGCTGAGTTTTGTGCCACCGAGGGGGTGAGCGTGGCGAGCTTCTACGCCTGGCGACGGAAGTTGAACTTGGCAAAGCCGCGCGCCAACCAACCAGCGCAACGGGGTGCGTTCGAGCAGTTGCTGGTCAGCAGCCTGCCGACGTTGTCGGCCAGGCTGCCGGGGGGGATCGAGCTGGAGGCCACCGGCGCAAGCGAGCAAGCACTGCGGACCATCGTCAGCGAACTGGTCCGCGCAGCGCGCGAGGTGCAACCATGCTAAACTTCCCAGCCAGCGTCCCGATCTATCTGCACACCGAGCCGGCCGATCTGCGCAAGGGAATCGACGGCTTGTCGGGGATCGTCCGGGGCCAATTCGACGGCGATCCGGTCGACGGCAGCCTGTACCTGTTAGTCAATCGCCGCCAGGATCGTCTCAAGATATTACACTTCGACGGCACCGGTTTTTGGTTGTTTTACAAGGTGCTCGAGGCAGGAACCTTTGAAGTGAGAACCTCCCCAGAGAAACGGTTGACGCTTGACGCCACAGAACTAGCGATGCTGTTGGGAGGGGTGTCTTTGGTCGGGGTCAAACGCCGCAATCGCTACAAAAAAGCGTCGTGAACTTTTTTGGAAAAACTTTGGGAAATTGGACTTGCGCGAAATCAACACGTTGGTATGTTCGTCGGCATGCGTGACGCAGTTGCCATTCCCGAGGATCTTCAAGCTTGTCAAAAGCTCATCCAAGAACAAGCAACGTGCCTCCAAGAGCAAGCAACGTGCCTCCAAGAACAAATCTATCTCGTCGAATCTCACGCGCAGACGCTCGACGAGTTAGTGGCCAAAATCAAACAACTCGAGCAAGACAAAGAGGCGGAAAACTGATGGCCGATTGCTATTCCGGCTATCAGCAAATCGAGTTGCATACCGACGGCCGGATCGCACGTGGGGCCTGCGCCACCCATGCGCGGCGGAAAGTGTTTGATGCGCGTGACAATTATCCTCGGGAGGCGAGTTGGTTGCTGGCCAAATTCCAACAGCTTTACGACGTCGAAGATCGCGCGAAGACCAGGTCGCCGGAAGAGCGGCTCAAGCTGCGCCAGAGTGAAGCCTTGCCGGTGTGGGAAGCGCTCGGCGCATGGCTGGAAACCGACGCGGCGCACACCGTGTTGCCCAAGAGCAAGCTGGGCGGGGCGCTGGCGTACTTACGGAACCATTGGCAGCCGCTGCAATTGTATCTTACCGACCCCTCCATGCCGATCGACAACAACGATGTCGAACAGTTGATGAAGCAGGTCGCCTTGGGGAGAAAGAACTGGCTGTTCATCGGCAGCCTGGCCGCCGGCGACCGGGCGGCCGGATTCTTAACACTCGTCGCCAGCGCGGTCCGCAACG
>JBGSPU010000055.1:0-14346 GCA_041738415.1 Bythopirellula sp. | reverse complement strand
TTGCCCAATTCACTGAAATGGGGATCGACGTGGAGCAGATCAAGTCATGTCTACCCGACACCGGATAGCCAACTCAAAACCCCTTGATGTCAAGGCACTTACGACTAACAATGAGGTCAAAGTGGCGCTGTCCAACTAGGAAACAATCAACAATGCGCTTCGCTATCCCCTGTATTCTCTTAATATCAATCCTGAATCGCTACCTAGTGGCTCAAGAATCGCAGAATTACCCCACGATTGGCGAGATTGTCCGCGTTGATCCCCTCTTAGACTCTCTTATTGCCCGCGATGCCCGCATCGAAGTGTTGGCTTCGGGGTTTGACTGGTCGGAGGGCCCCGTCTGGATACCACGCGATGGGGGGTATTTACTCTTCTCCGATGTTCCACAGAACACTATCTTCAAATGGCAAGCGGGAAAAGGAATCTCCACATTCATCAAGCCAGCGGGTTACACAG
This sequence comes from Bythopirellula sp., assembly GCA_041738415.1. Taxonomy (GTDB): domain Bacteria; phylum Planctomycetota; class Planctomycetia; order Pirellulales; family Lacipirellulaceae; genus Bythopirellula. The sequence continues at coordinate 13,890 of JBGSPU010000055.1, read as the reverse complement.
GAGTTGGCACCTACAGCAGCGAACCCGGCAGCAATGGGCTTACGCTCGATTCCAGGGGCCGCCTGATTTGCTGCGAGCACGGAGATCGCCGCGTGTCAGTCATGGAATGGGGTAGCGGTAAGCGGACCCTGGCGGACAATTGGCAGGGTAAATGGTTCAACAGTCCCAACGATGTCGTGTGTCGCGCCAATGGCGATGTTTATTTCACGGATCCTCCATACGGCTTGCCTCATCGAGAACCAGACGAAGACCGAGGATACGGTGGCTGCGGTGTTTTCCGCATTGCCGATTCCGGCGAGGTGACACTTGTCACGAAAGAAATGACACGGCCCAATGGCATTGTTTTCTCTCCTGACGAAAAGACGCTCTATGTAGCACAAAGCGACTCCAGTGCTCCCATTATTCGCGCCTTCGACGTGAATGAAGACGGCACTTTGGGTAAGAGCCGAGTCTTCTATGATGCCAGTAGCGAATATGGCAAGCGAAAAGGCTCACCTGACGGTATGACCATCGACGCCGAGGGGAATCTCTTCGCCACCGGCCCCGGGGGAGTGCTTGTGATTTCGCCTGAGGGAAAGCTTCTAGGACGGATTGACACAGGCGAGGCGACTGCGAATTGCTGCTGGGGTAGCGATGGCACGGTCCTCTATTTGACTGCTGATATGTACCTATGTCGGGTGCAGACCAACACCAAAGGACTAGGGTGGTGAACTTGATCATCCAGCGAACCACTCATGGTGATTAGCGGTCTATTCCCGTCGTGATGCAGGCTTCCAGGCGAGTGATGGCAGCCAGGATAGCCTCCCCACAGGTTTGGGCTTGCATTCGAAGTTTCTAGCGGCTCGAATCTCCAGGTGGACTAGAGCAATACACCGACGTACCAATGAAGAGAATTTGGCAACACCATGAGTCAAGGAGCTGTAGTAGAAATCGACTCCCGCCCGAGCCTGCTCGAAAGAATCGGGATCGCATTTCTCGCATTGGCGGCAGCCCATTTTGTCGTCGATTTCCTGGCGACCTTGCTCCCGTCGAGCCTGGGATTGATTGAAGTCCGCAGCGGACTTAGTCACGCACAGGCCGCCTGGCTCCTGGGTTTGGGTTCCTTTGCCTCGGGGCTAGCTCAACCCGTCTGTGCCCTAATTAGCGACCGCTTGCGAACGAGATTGCTGATCGTCGTGGGGCTTGCCATAGCGGGGATTGGCTTCGGCATGATTGGTCTTACGACGAACCCGGCCGCCCTCTCGACAATTTACCTCGTGGCGATGATTGGAGCGGGTATGTTCCATCCGATCGCCGCGACTACGGCTGCCCAACTCCATTACCACCGCCGCAATTCGGCCACCGGCTTTTTCTTTGTGGCAGGCATGATTGGAGGCGTGGGTGGTGCCATCGTGTGGCCACGCTGGTTGTCCACCAACGGTGGGTTCAATTCATTGCCTTATATCATCGTTCCTATCCTGTTGTTCGCATTCTTAGTCCACCGCAAACTGGCTCTGCTCTCTCCTGTTCGAAAACATAACTGGGACACAACCGATCTGAGTTTTTTACGGGGTAATTGGGCGAACGTGTTCGTGCTGTATGCCGCCTCAGCAATGCGTTACTGCATCAATACTGCGCTGATGTATCTGTTTGTGCGTTGGGCACAGCAAGTAGTCTCTGCCGAGCACGCCCAGTGGAGCGCGGAATCGGTAGCCCAACATGCCGCCCCCATCGTGGGTAACCTCAACGCCTGTATGATTTTGGGTATGGGGACAGGCGGCTTATTAGGTGGCTCCTTAGTTACGCCGGGTCGCGAAAAAGGGCCGCTCATCTGGGTCCCTCTTTGTTTTGCGCCAGTTTCAGCACTTTTTCCCCATCTCGGGATTCAAGCAAGTTACGTGTTGGCAGTCTTGGCCGGTGTAGGATTTGCTTCCATGATTCCCGTCACGGTCGCAATGGCTCAGCATCTGCTGCCCCATAGGGCGAATTTTGCGGCCAGTATGATGATGGGCGGAGCGTGGATGGTGGCCACCATTGGTCCCCGCTCCGCTGAATTCGGTGTCACCCACTTTGGCATCGCAACCACCTTTGCGTTGACGTCGACCGTGCTGGCTGCATCGGGAATAGTCTGCTGTGCATTCCGAGAACCCAAGGTTCCACCGGTTCCAGGGGGCTCGGTACCAGATTAGCGCTGCTGCACCCCGGATGGCCTATCTCCAATACTATCGCCGTCGCCGAGACGTGATGTCTACAATAGTGCGGGAACCGCCTGAGGTTATCGTGGCTGGGTGATGATGGGGATTGCCGTGGGGGCAAACCGAATCAATGTCCACGAGTGGACGCAGTCGAACCCAAACCCAGCATCACACACAATTGGCCAGCTTTGCGAGAGCTGTCAGTCTACGCAATATTGGTGCCAACTTGGCGATGGCGGACGGTTCGGTTCATTTCCTCATGGAAAATACGGATCAGGTTGTCCATGAACCCCTCTCCGCCATTTCCGGTGAGGAATTGGCCGTCGTACCCTGACCGCAGAAATTCTCAACCCCCTGCCCTGCCGAAGAAAACCAGCGTTACGTGGTAAAACACCGGTGCCGCAAAACAAACGGCATCGATGCGGCTCAGCACTCCGCCATGCCCTTCGATCAGCGTCCCTGAACGCACTTCGCCCCGGTCGCGGCGGATGGCCGCCATCGTCAATGCACCGGCCGAGGACATGAATGCGATCAAGATGGACATGGTGGCTACTTGCCAGAGGTACTTGAAGGGAGTTGACCAAAACAACAAGGAACCCAACAAGGCCGTTGCGGCCGCCCCACCCAACAATCCCTCCCAGGTGCGCGATTCGTCGATTGCCTCAGCAATGAGATGCTTGCCGAACAGCCGGCTGCACAGAAACTGGGCCAATTCGGAAAACAAAACCATCGTGATAAAGAAAAACAGTAGACGCGCGCTGGCAGAGTCGTCTCCCTCGGTGCTCCGGCACTCCAAAAACAATAAGGCAGGCACAAAACTCAAGCAATAGACGCATACAAAGAGGCCGAATTGGATTTTGGCGATTCGTTCCAAAAAGCGGCGGTAGTCCCCCGAGATGGCTGCTCGGGCGGCGATGAACAGGAATGCATACACCGGGATCAGCACACTATAGAGCGAGTAGATATTGAATCCCACGAGTACGAACTGCGCGGGAGTAAAAAGAAAAAACACCCAGAAGAGCGCCCGGTGGTCCCCCATGGTTGTCGGAGTCAGTGTGATGTATTCACGTAAAGCCCAAAAAGCAAGCATTCCGAAGAGCACCACGGTCAAAATGGGATGAAAAAACGAGATCCCCAGTACAATTGAAAAAAACCACCAGGCTTGGATGCGACTGTTGAACGCATCGACAGCCTTGGAGTCAAGTCCCATCGTCGTTTGACGCTTGAGCCATTGCCCTCCAAATGTCGCCAGCGACAAGAGGGCTAACACCGTGCCCAATAATGCCCAGTCTCTCATGTTTAGTTTTCCTTCAGACTGAGTACGGCTTCACGTGCGCGGGCCAAGAAATCCGTCTTCGGTTCGCCAGCCTCGAGCCAAATCGGCGGGCCGAATGTCAGAGACGATAGCAGTGGCACGGGCAAGAATTCTCCACGTGGCAAGATACGATTCATATTGTTGATATACACGGGAATCAGTTCTAGTTCGGGCCGCTTTTTGCCGAGATAGTAGAGACCGCTCTTAAACTCGCCCACTTCTTCGCCCGGGCTCCGGCCACCTTCCGGGAACAGAATCAAGGAATGCGTCTTGCCGATTTCACGCAACATCATGTCGACTGGACTCTGATGTACTTTAATCTCCTTGCGGTCAATCAGCATCGCGTTAAACACTTTTGCCAGATGGCGACGAATGCTGCCACCTTCCCAGTAGTCTTTGGCTGCTATCGGACGGGTCAGGTGTCGAACGTTCGCCGGCAAGGCCGACCACACCAAGACGACATCCAAATGGCTCGTGTGATTGGCAAAATAAACCCGCTGACAAGTATCTGGCTGTGAGTCCACCCAGCGCACGCTCACGCCGCTGATAATTCGAGCGGTCCAGGTTAAGAGCGTTTCGGTAATCATGGGCAATACTTGCTGCCTAAACACTCTATTCTAACTAGCCGTCTGATGTCACGGTAGTCTATGTCGTCCTGCGAGCCATCTTAGCAGATACCACGTGTCGCTTGTCTCTCGTCGCTGGGAGATGTATCTTTGCCAGTGCCAAAGAGCGAATCAATGATTCGTAGCCTTGGACCATGGCTTCCAGCGACCATTGTTCTATCGTTCTGCTGCGTCCGGTAGCGCCGAGATTCTCTCGCAGTTTGTCGTCGGCAAGCAGTTGCAAAGTTCCATTGACAAATCCCTGTTTCTCACCGGTGGAAAACAACTTTCCGGTGATCCCGTCCAGCACGGTTTCCCCTACCGATCCCACGTCGGCTGAGACCACAGGCACCCCGCAACTGAGCGCTTCGAGAATTGAAACCGGGCTGGCCTCATTGTGCGAAGTGAGCGCTAACACGTCGACGCTTTGTAACACATGTTCGACATCCGAGCGCGAGCCAAGAAAATGGGTGACTTCTTCGATTCCAAGTTCTCTAGCCTGCCTATGCAATTGGTCCCGTAAAGGGCCATCGCCGATAATGAGAAACCGTGCGCGAGGTTCAACTCGAATAATCTCAGCGGCTCCCTCGATAAACATCGCATGGTTTTTTTCAGGTCTCAGGGCGGCCAGAATCGCTACCACCTTCGAGTCGAGTGGCAAGCCAAGCTCAAGGTGCATTGCTTTTTTGTCGCCGGGGCAGAAGCGATTTGTGTCCACGCCATTGAAGATCGTATGTACTTTGTTCCGTGGAAAACCTTCTCGCTGGACGAGATGCTCGGTATGGGCTTGGGCGACTCCCACAAAGGCATCTGTCAGTGGAGTAAGCAGTCGATTCAAACGGCCGACCGAGTCGGGCCAACCTGTGCTGTGCAGTGCGGAAATCACGACCTGCACCCCTGCAAGCCGCGCTGCCAGGCGGCCCCAGAACATCTTGTCCCCTGCACCGACCGTCACCACGGCGTCAATTTGCCTGGTGCGCATTAGTTTCCAGAGGCGATACAAGACGCGTAAGTCGAACTTATTGGCCAGCAGATTACTGTGAACAGGGATTTCTGCGGCTAATAGTTCCCCAAGGGGGCCGCGCTCCTTCAGGCAGGCAATCTCGGGGAGAAACTGTTGCCGGTCCATCCGACGCACCAGGTTCATCAGCAGCGTCTCCGCACCTCCAACAGGCATACTGGTCACAAGGAACAGGATTCGCAAACGTGATTCAGGTTTCTTTTGAATACTCATGGCTCAAAACTGGGAACTAACATGGGAGCGAAGGACTTGAGTTTGACTTTGCCTGATGTGAACAATTGCAGCAAGTGCTGACGTTCTTCGCTGTCAAAGACTCGGTTAGTGACTTGGGCTAAAACAAGCACAATGAAAAGACATGCTGCCGAGGCTATGACACCAAAGCCCAATGAGATTGGTAACGCGGAGATGAGCCAGGTCCCGCTATCGACCGACATGCCATAGCGTCTGTTGAGAAGGTGCAAGGTGGCCAGACAGAGGATCGTCGAGAGCGTGGTTGCAAGCACAGCCCCATAGAGCCCCCAGAGGGGCACAAATACCAGGTTAAGTAAGACATTTACACCCAATCCCACAGCCAACGGCACCGCAGCCTGTCGAGGATGCTCAGCGCACCACAGATAACATTGGGCAATAACATAAATTCCCGATATTACGCAGCCAGCTAAAGTCCACGGCATAACGGCCAGGCCATCGCTGTAGCGACCTTCGAGGATCGTGCCGAACATGAAGGGACCAAACAATAGCACACAAATCCCCACTGCTTGCATACCCACTCCTGTGAGTTTGACAGCCAGATTGATCTTTTTTGCAACTGTCTGGCGAAGCCCCAATTCCCAGTCATGACTTAAGTGGGGCATAATCAGGCCACTCAATAGATCGGCAAACGAAACCAACAGCAGCGGGATAATGCGACTGCTGTGGTAATGCCCCACCTGCTCCAGTGCCGCTTCGGGTGACATGCCACTCCAATGCAAGATCATTGTGCGGTCGACCACGGCAAACAAATGCGAGAGTAGATTCGTCACCCACACAAAAAAAGCGAATCGCAGTAGCCGACCCCAAAACTCTGCATGGGGCACTGTAGCGACACGTTCTGCCTGCATGCGGCAGCCGGGCCAAATATAGACCAATGCTCCCAGCGAAGCCGCCAGGCATGCCAGTCCGTAACCACCGACAATACTCAGCACATTAGGATACGAAAACAACAAACTGAGTGTCAGGGCCGCAAACAGAAAACTTTGTGCAAAATTCATCACCGTCACGACGCGAAACAACCGCAGCGCGGTCAGCAGCGACGTCAGTGTGTGATGCAGAATGACCGCAGCCAAACAACCGGCAATCGCATAAATCGTATTTACGCTTTCTGGCGTGCCCAGCACAAGATTGGCAAACTGTCGAGCAAAAACGACGAGAACACCAATTGCCAACGAACTACAAATGAACGTCCACAGCGTCGTGCGACGTAGAAAAGTTCCCAATTGCCCACGCTGGCGATAATGCTCTAAATACCGCCCATACGAACCGGGTATTCCCAGGACCGCCAGCGGAGCGAACAGCAAGAGAAAGCTATAAGCCATCTCCCACTCACCCAAGGTTTCAGGCGTCAGCCAACGGCAAAAAAGTATCCCGCGGCCCAGGCCGATGCTACGCTGCACGACGGTTGCCAACAACAATATCACCACGCTGGCGGTCAGCGTGTCACAGCGCAAACGGGCATGTTGCTCTGATCTCGGCGTTGATGCAGTAGCGGTGCTAATCGAAGGGTTCCTTTGTTTTTTGCTTTTACAGAGTTACGACTGAATACATCCTTGTCGCACTGCAACGCGGTGCTGGATATCTCATCTCGGTAGAAGGAGTCAACGCTAAAACCGATCCCGATAGTTACCGGGCCAAAACGGACGATTACGATGTAGCTTCCGCGGATCGACCGTTGCCCAGTTCAAGAATCGAGACCATTGAGGATCGGCATTGATACGTTGGATGTGGAAAGAATCATCTCCCGGAAGATTGTAACCGCCGTAGGCAGAGCAGACTCCCCAATAACCCGCCTGAAATGCGACCTCAAACGCCTCGGGCGTCATATTCTCAGGCAGGCCGAACGGAAATGCGAAATAGCGTATTGGTTTCTCCACGAGCGATTCCAATTCTTGCTTGGATCCCACAAGTTCTTCATACAATTGTTCCGCCGAATCCATTTTTCCAAAATCGGCATGGGTCCGGCTGTGGGCACCAATCTCAATCCCCTGGTCTGACATCTCACGCAACTGATCGACCGTGTTCGGGGCAACCGGGTAGCCGAGTTCGACGTCGTGCAGAAACGGCTCACCGGTGATCACATGCTGGCTTGTCACGAAATAAGTCACCGGAATCTGTCGCTCGATCAACCAAGGAATCGCCCTGTCACAATTCTCGGCATAGCCATCATCAAATGTAATACAAGCCGTAGGTTTTGTGTTTTCTTCTGCCGCAATTCGCCGTTGTGCCTCGGCAAGACTTACCATCTCAAACCGTTCTTGAAGCCACTCTAACTGTGCTCTGAAGCGATCCCATGAAATAGTCCAGGCGTTAGCATGCTTATCAGCTACTCGATGATACATCAACGAGAGAATTGGTACGCAACCGCTTGATTGCCGCTTGTTCGCCGAGTGTTTTCGTTGCGGCAGGGTAGCCAGGTAATAGATCCCCAGCATCTGACTCTTACAGGTGTCTAGCATGATTCACTCCCAATGTGTTCAGCTCAGCAAATTGGCAAATTGATTTAAAAGTCGGCTCGCATTTCTTAGGCTACTCGAGGAGAAGTGCCGCCACCGCGCTTGGACTCGGGGTGATACTACTTGCACATCCACCGTCGAACTCTGCTTGGCTCGCCAATGCGGCTTGTAGGGTTCGTCACCTCTCAACAAATCGAATTCATGCTGTCCTTCCGCGATAGCCTGCTTTACACAGCAAATCATCGACAGTCGGCCTGGCTCCTCCGCGCACTTGTCAGGATCGAGCCCTCCCTGATAGACGTACAAGGCATCGTTTCCCGCGAAGTGATACTCAGCGGCAATTGCCTGGCCGTCGAGTTGGAGTACCGATAACCGCAACTTGCCCGCCACCAATAATTGTTGAGCAACGTCACGATGAAAATTTGCCCACTTCATCGATGCAAAACAGCCTGGTTCGCCAAGGCTTTGCCGGCGACGTTGGTGCAGATCGATCAAGGTTTCCCAGGCTGCGTCAAATTCTGAGGGCGATTCGACAAGGTGCCAACTGGCTCGGTCACCTTCCAGGACTCGGGTTTCCAGGCGGCGGAGTTGTTTGCGGTGCGATTTGGACTGCATCGCCAGAAATTCGTCCCAGGTGGCCGGGAGCTGAATCGACCAGCAATTCTGGCCCGTCTTTCGGCAGGTGCATGCACCGAAATACTTTAATGCAGCAAATATCTTACCCAGATGTGCGACGTCTTCCCTGACGGTTTTGACATGCCAGGCATCCCAGTTCTCAGCGTGCTTGCTCAAGTATTGGCCGATTGCCTCTGTAATTCGCTCGGCATCATTTTCTGCGCAGAGTAAATCGAGGTGTTCACTGCAAACTTCGCCGTCTCCCAACATTCGCAGAATCTTGCCCTGCCAACGAGTCTCTTCCAAGTAACACGGCAGGATGCCAACAAGATCACGGGAGGTTCGATGGCGGTCGGGCTCGACCATGCCGCAAGTGTTTGCCTTCCGCGTACAGCAGTTATCCACCGAGTCATCGAACACCAGCAACACCGCCAGTTGGCGCGAGTCTTTAGCAGCTCCATAGTGCTTCCACCAAGTGCTGAGCCAAGTCCAAGACCGGAAAACATTCTCCCCGGCCAGTTCATCCCACCGCTGTTGATAAACGAACAGGTCTTCAAGTTGTTTCACACGTCGAATATGCATCATTGAGAGTGGCTTAATTGTGGATTGTCCTTAAAAGCCGTTGGCGGAAGCCACGGTTATTTGGCCCTCGGAAGGAGTTGTATCCTGAGACATTGCAGCAAAAAAAGGTACTCAAACCTACGCCACAAAAAAGGAAATACGCCCCCTGCACGAATTCAAAATCCGACATCTGAAGTCATCAACATGTTGCTTAGTTGCAACATGCCAACACGAAGTTCGGAGAACATGTTTTCTCGCAACGTCATCATCAAAAAAGCTATGTTCCGTTAGGATTCGCCAAAAATCGCCCCGTTTCAGTTTCAACTGGAAGCCTGGCCGCAGAGTGCGGCGCAGCAATTGCAATATTCAATGTGAGTAACAGTTACCGAATACGCTCAACCGTCAGAATCGACACATCAAGAACTGTCGAATCCTAATGCCCGCGGAAGCCACCTATGAACGACAATTCTACGACAGCTATTGCACCATTAACTCCGCAAGATTGTTGGAGCCTGTTCATTGAACATCGCCGTATCTGGTTGTTTTCTACAGGTATTTGTTTCGTAGTAGCTCTACTCTATGCCTTGTTCATGACCCGCAATTGGGAAGCCGTACAGGGCCTCGTGGTTCGCGACGAAGCATCCTCGCAGTCAGTAAAACAACCCGGCAAATTCGCCGATCTTTATGAAATGCGCACCTTTCAGGAGACGATTCTGGAAGTCGCCAAGAGTCGGCAAGTGCTCGCCGCCACATTGAAAGCCGTTGCCGCCTCCGAGTCGGACGAAGTCTCCGCAGAACCATCGGCCGAGGCAATCGAACAACTTCGCAAACGCATGAGTATGTTGCCTCCCAATGGTGCCGAGTTTGGCAAGACCGAGGTCTTCTATTTGAGCGTGAAAGACTCGGATCGCCAGCGCGCACTTCGGCTCGTCGAAGAGCTTTGCACCCAATTGAGTAGTCGTCTGGGCCAGTTACGTGCGGAGCGTTCTCGAGGGCTGATCTCCGAGGTTGAGAAGCAGGTGCAACTAGCCAGTCAGAATCACGAGCAGGAAAACGCCAAACTCATCGCATTCGAAACAGAAGTGGGTGCCGATCTGGGTGAACTCCGCCTCCTACATTCTGCCTCGGGCGGACAGAGTGATCTCCGCCAGCAGGCAGTCGAAATGGAAAATGAGACCCGTCTCAATGAGTCACGCTTGCGACAAGCAGAAGAACTCCTGGTAGTTCTCAGAGTTGCCCAGCGCGACCCAGCCCAATTGGTCGCTATGCCGAGCACCTTACTTAATTTTCAACCCACGCTTCAACGGCTCAAGGATGGCCTCGTCGACGCCCAGTTGCGCTCTTCCAGGCTTGGTGGTATGCGTACTGCGGATCATCCCCACGTTAAAGCAGCCGTCGAATCGGTGGCTAGCATTCGTGAAGAACTGCACAGTGAATTGGAGGTAGCTATCAAGGGGCTGGAGATCGAAATCGACCTGAGTCGCAATCGCCAGAACATGCTGCACAAACAGCTTGCTGGTCTTCAGCACCGCTTGAGTCACTTGGCCGAGTTACGCGCCGAATACTCCAGCCGTGTTGCCACCGTTGAAAACAGCCGGGCTGTGCTCAGCCAGGCCCGCAAACAGTTGAGCGAAGTGGGCGCGAAGCAAGTCGCAGCACAGAGCGCCTTGTTGGTTACGCCTTTCGACACGGCCGACACGGGTCCCTACCAGGTGGGCATCGGCCGCGCCTCGGTACTTGGCATCGGCACTATGGGAGGCTTTGTGTTGGGGATGGGCTGGTTGTTCCTGACAGTTAATGCAACGCCGCCAGTGCCCGTAGTTTCAGGAGACAATGAACTTTCTACCAGAACAGCAGAAAGGGCCGGCGAGCGACGTACTCCCTCAGAAAAAGTACTGGCAGCAGTCGCGGCAACTAAACTTGCGGCGAAATACGGCACACCCCCTGGGAGTTCAAATAATATTGATCCTTTCTCAGCTTGGGAGCCCGGGAGGAACTTTGTCACACCGGCCCAATTCGATGTTCCTGCCGGTCAAACCACTGCCGCAGGGATTTCTAAATGATCTTGCCAGCAATCTGCTGAAATGTCGATTTTATGGAAATCCTTTTCGCAATAATCACCGTAGCGGCTATCACCTGGGCACTCGTCTATGCCCGGTATGGATCGCTGCTGGTTGGTTGCACATTGTTTGTGATCTTGGGATATGTATTCACCCATGATTTCTGGCAAGTCCACCTTGGTCCGCTTCCACTTACCTTAGATCGTTTGTTTCTTGCGGCGCTCGTTGTGTTGTTTGCTTGGCGCTGGCGCCGAGGTCAATTGACCATTCGTTCGCTCGGCGTGGTCGATTATCTCGGGGGACTGCTGGTGGGCTACCTTGTGATACGTTGGGCATTCACAGCCTCTCCCCCTGAATCGGTCAGCAGTGTGTCCCCTTCTTGGCGATTGATTGCCAGCTTTTTGATGCCTGCCGTGCTCTACGGCATCGCCCGCAATTCAGTGCTCAACCACCGCCAGTGGAAATGGCTACTTCTGGGGCTGACCATTTTCGGCTTGTATCTGGCGCTCACAGGCATTGCCGAAGTGAAGGGACAATGGTGGGCCGTCTTTCCTCGGTTTATCGCCAACCCTGCCTTGGGTGACCACTTTGGTCGGGCACGTGGTCCAGCACTCATGTCGGTCAGTTTGGGTGTCTACCTTACGATTTGCTTTTGGGCCGCCTGGTTCTTGTGGGCAGAAATGGGCCGTTCGGTCCGCTTGCTGGTTACATGCGTGATACTTCTGATGTGTGTGGCCCTTTATTACACCTACACGCGATCCTGCTGGCTGGGTCTGGCAGCAGGGCTGGCTATCATCCCACTCCTACATTTTCCCAAACAATGGCGTCCCTTGTTGTTCACAGGATTGATGACAACCACCTGCCTGGCGGGACTGTTTGTCGGTGGCAATCTCATTAACATGGGTCGGCAAGATTCAAACGGTTCCGCGAGCCACTCTGTTTTTCAACGAGAGTCCTTTGCCATCGTCTCGTTTAGAATGTTTGAAGACGCACCACTATTTGGCTGCGGTTTCGGACGTTTCTACGACAAGAAAATGCCCTATCTCAATGATCGCAGCCAGCAAATCGAACTGGAATCCATTCGCCCACTCGACCACCACAACACGTATCTGAGCATTCTCACCGAGACGGGCCTGATTGGTTTCCTTCTCTTTCTGGCCGTATTGATTGCCTGGATAAAAACAGCGTGGAACCTTGCCCACAATTCCTCTCGACCGGCTTGGATGCGTACCCAGGGCATGTTTCATCTTGCTGTCCTCATCACCTACTGCATAAACGCCATGTTCCACGATCTGACACTTTTGCCTAGCGAGCAATGGATCCTGTGCCTCGTGACTGGCGTCACCGTAGGACTCACCAGCACCTCATGCCGTCCCGTCTTGGCAGATGCCACTGAATCAAGCAGGCTTTTTCTACACCCAGCGCGCTTGGCCTAGTAACATGAATGCACTTGAAGGATAGACATTGATGAACACCATTTCGCTATTTGGCATGAAAATCCATGCCTTGAACAAGACTTCCGCTGTGGAAAAGGTGCTGGATTGGTGCCGCGAGCCGCTTGCGGGGACCTGCCGCTATGTGGTGACGCCGAATGTCGACCATGCCGTCTTGTACCAATCATCGGCGTCGCTGCGCAAAGCGTATGAGCATGCCTCGCTGGTTCTGGCCGATGGGTCGCCGATTGTGTTGGCCTCCAGGATGCTAGGGCGACCACTCCCCGAACGCGTGGCGGGCAGCGACCTTGTGCCGGCCATTTTTGATCGGCAAGCTACTTTTCAGTCAGCAATGAACCGGCCGCTTAGGGTCTTCTTCTTAGGTGCTGGCCCAGGGGTTGCCGTGCGAGCTGCTCACAATACCCACCATCACTGGCAACAGGTCGAAGTCGTCGGGACCTATTCCCCCCCCTTAGGATTTGAGCAGGACACACTCGAAGGTCGCCGAATTTTGCAGCGCATAGCCGAATCCCAGCCCGACCTGTTGCTCGTCGGCTTCGGAGCCCCCAAGCAGGAACTGTGGGTTGAACGCCATGCCACTCAAATCGAAGCCAAAGTCGCCCTCTGCGTGGGAGCCACGATCGATTTCCTCGCCGGCGAGAAGTCGCGAGCGCCAAAGTGGATGCAAAATCACGGCTTGGAGTGGCTCCACCGCCTAATCTCAGAACCCCAACGCCTTGCCAAGCGTTACCTCCGCGATGCCCTGATCTTTCCGCAACTGGTGTGGAAAGAATTGCGTAAGGGAAAGACTGCAGGCGCTGCGAACTAGAGCGACAATCGGCTATAGTGCTACGCATGGAAACACGCCTGGCATTAGTGATTGTCGTCGATGGACTCCGCGCCTCCGCGCTTGGTACCTATGGCAACACCACATTCCCTACGCCGAACTTCGATTCCTTGGCAGGATTCAATGCGTCACCAGCAGTGATCGACAATGCGCTCATCTTGCGCACGTTCACACATCTCTATCGAGTCGAGTAGGGCGAGCGCGGGTTGTGTTAATGGTATCCATTGGTGCTCGAACTTGCGCACTGAGGCGGAAGTTTTGTCTGGCCCATTTTGTCGGTGGGCGAAAGGACATGCATAGTCAGCAATCAAGGAACTCCGAGAATTCTCCGAAGCTACTATCTCACAAGCATTTACGGCGACAACAAGTAGGAAAGCGGCTCGAGCCCGAATACAATTATGCCTGTCCTTTGTATCCTCTCAATCGCTAGCAGCAGCGCGAGAGATGGATTGAGAGAGGGTGGGTAGGACGCAGGTACCGCTGAGGCGGTCACGAAGGTATTCGTAGGCACTCAGGCCAAGCTTTTTCGACGTTTGAACCAGCGTCGTGAA
>JBGSPU010000054.1:0-59138 GCA_041738415.1 Bythopirellula sp. | reverse complement strand
CTTGCCCAATTCACTGAAATGGGGATCGACGTGGAGCAGATCAAGTCATGTCTACCCGACACCGGATAGCCAACTCAAAACCCCTTGATGTCAAGGCACTTACGACTAACAATGAGGTCAAAGTGGCGCTGTCCAATTAGGCACGCGCTGGCGACTAATCGGGACATTCTCAACGGCTAAAGAGTCTGTCAAAATTTCGCAAGAAACCGCTTCCTACCACCTTTTCCTTTGCCAGTTCCAACGCAGGACGTATAATTGGGAGCGAAACAGAATTAGGTCCCCAGTCCCCACCACAAGTAGAGCATGACACCCAACCGAATGTCCGACTCGCCCGTGCGAAATCTGGATACGCAATATACCTTGGTGCAGTACCGTGCGATGTTGTGGTTCATTGCCAATTTGGTTATTGCGTCTGGAACGACATGGGGAGCCGTTGATCCCGCCCCGCAGCCCCCAGCCCAGGCAGACCATCTGGCCGGGCTGGTGCGTGTCTATCTGCCACTCACCGGCAGTGCTGATCAGGCATTGCAAAGCACGATTCGCCGGCTTCGCGACCGGCTACTCACGCAGGCCCGACAGCAAAAGGATGCTCGGCGACCGCTGCTAGTACTGCAGCTCGACGCGCAACAAGTGGCCGAAGACGTTGGCGAAAGTCGTTTCGAACGCGCCTTTTCCTTGGCGCGGTTTCTGTGTAGCCGAGAAATGGCCGGTGTGAAAACGGTGGCTTATGTTCCCCATAACTTGAGAGGGCACGGAGTGCTGTTGGCCTTGGCGAGCGAAGAAATTGTGATGGCTGGCGAGGCTACCATCGGTGCGGCCGGAGTCGATGAGGCTGCCGAGGGGACGATTCAGCAGACACTGGTTGCCGCTTACCGTGAGATCGCCGAGACCCAGCGCACGATTCCTGTTGCGCTCGCCGTGGGGATGATCGATCCGCAGGTGGAAGTCATCCAAGTCGAAGCAGAAAATGGCACTCACTTTTTGCTCCAGTCCGAACTCGAAGAGTTCGGTGCAAATCATGAAATCATCAACGAAAAAGTACTGGTACCCGCGGGCACCTTGGCAGAGTTCGATGGACGCGAAGGTCGTCAATTTGGGTTTGTGAAATATCTGGCTTCGACGCGGCAAGGGTTGGCAACGGCGTTGGACGTGTCGCTCGATTCGCTTGCCGAAGACGACAGCCTGGCCGAGGAATGGCGTCCCGTGGTAATTGACGTGTCGGGCGAGTTAACGGCACAGACGGCCAGCCGAGTGGAAACGCTCCTGGGTGTATCCATCGAGCAACAAAATGCCAATTGGATCTGTGTGCGAATCGACAGCTCCGGCGGCGACGTGGAGGCCGGCCTGCGGATTGCCTCGGCACTGGCCCGCTTGGATGCCAACTCCGTACGGACCGTGGCCTACGTGCCGGCCGAGGCCACGGGTGCCGCTGCCCTCGTGGCACTCTCTTGTGACCAGTTAGCGATTGCTCCGACGGCACGGCTTTCGTCGATCACTGTCAAGGCGAACCAACCCAGGAAGGCCAGTGCTCGGGAACATGTGGCTGCGTTGCAGGCGATTCGGCAATCGCTCGCGCCTCGCACGGACCATTCATGGTCTCTGTTGGCGGCCATGATCGATCCCACGATTCAGCTTGCCGAGTATCAAAATAAGGACACGGGGGACACGCGGTTGTTGTCTCCCGCGGAGCTTCAAGAGTTGGACAATGCCGCCGCATGGCAACTCCGCGACACGATCGCGCCGGAGAAGGGAAGATTGAGTTTCGCTGGGCAGGAGGCCTTAGAGCGTGGTATCGCCTGGCGAACGGTGGACACTTTCGACGAATTGAAGCAGCCTTTCGGTCTGCAAGGCGAAATCCCCAACCCTCAACCGAATCTGGCCTTGGAGTTTGTCGAAGCGTTGGCAACGCCAGAACTGGCGATCATTTTGTTAATGGTGGGATTTGCCGGGATCTACATCGAACTGCGGACTCCTGGGGTCGGATTTGGAGCGTTTATTGGAGCGTTGGCACTTTTGCTCTTTTTCTGGAGTAAGTATCTAAATGGCACCGCGGGCTGGCTCGAAGTGTTGCTGTTCGCTGCGGGGTTCAGTTTTGTCCTGCTGGAATTCTTTGTGATCCCCGGTTTTGGAATCTTTGGCCTCGGTGGGGGAGCGATGATGTTGGCCTCGCTGGTGCTGGCCAGTCTCACTTTCGTGCGACCCCACAGTGAAACGGAAGTGGAAGAGCTGTCGCGCGCAGTAGGGACGGTCGCTTTAGCAGGGCTGGGAATGATGGCCATCGTACTCGTTTCGCGGCGCTACTTGCCCCAGGCGCCATTATTTCGCCAGATTGTCCTCGAACCACCCCACGACGAGGAACTGGATGAACTGGGACACCGCGAATCGCTGGCCGATTACTCTACCCTGATCGGAATGCAAGGCATCGCCACCACCGATCTTCGGCCCGCTGGTAAAGCCCGCATCAACCATGAGTTGATCGACGTCATCGCCGAGTCCGAGCCATTGGACCATGACACACCCGTGATCGTGGTGGAAGCCCGAGGCTCGCGCGTGGTAGTCCGGGCCGCGGAGCAGGGTTAATTTGCCCGGCTATGGCTTCCAGCCGCAGCATCAATTCACTGGGGCCGGAAGCCCCAGCCGCGGTAAGAGCTACTTCTCGGGAAAAAACTTAGGTTTTGCCCCTCACCCTCCTTTTCGGATAGAATGATGCGAGTATTTTTCTCGGTTACTTTGGAGACTCGCTTGCATGACAGGATTGGATCCACTTACCTGGGCTGTCGTCCTCTTACTCTTGGGATGTGCGCTCGTTGTGCTTGAAGTGTTTATACCCTCGGGGGGCATCCTGGGGCTGCTTTCCGGGTTTGCCGTTTTGGCTAGCATAGTGTTTGCGTTTCGCAGCGATACCACTTCGGGACTTCTGTTTATTCTTTGCTCACTGCTCGCGGTGCCGGCGATGTTGGCGCTGGCATTCAAAGTCTGGCCTCACACACCGATGGGGAAGGCCTTTTTGGGTGAATTACCCAGCGAGGAGGAGGTCAAACCGAGGGACCTGCGAAAAGAACTGGTCGGTCGAACTGGAGTGGCGAAGTCGCTGATGCTCCCTTCAGGCGTGGTTCTCGTGGATGGTCAACGGCTTGACGCGGTTTCGCAGGGGGACGCGATCGAGTCGGGTGAATCGGTCGTCGTCGTCGAAGTACGCGGAAATCGCGTGGTCGTACGTCGAGCCGACCCCGACGAAGCCTCGCAGTCTACGCCGGATCAGCAGGATGTCTTATCGCGACCGCTGGATGAATTGGGCCTGGAAGAGTTCGAAGAGTTTGACGAACGTTTGGAGTAAGGCGAACTGACTTGCGTTCGCCCCCCTCAGAGGGTACAAAGCGAGTTGAGAATTGCCTGCCTTAAATCGTACCTATCAGAGATTTTTCCATGACTTGGCACTTACCTACTTTTCTTCCTGGTTGCTTTGCCCAAGTGTTGTTTGCCCTGTCGCCGACGATCTGGCTGATCATTGGCTTTATCGGCCTGGTGGTGTTCTTGGTGTTGTTCGCCATCTTTGCCCGCTATGCGCGGCTTTGGATTCAGTCGATCAGCACAGGGGCACGCGTCGGAATTTTTGATCTGTTGCGGATGACTTTTCGTAAGGTGAATCCGACCGTCATCTTGCGCAGTAAGATCATGGCTACCCAGGCGGGTATCACCGAAGAAGAAGGCGTCACTACCAAAGCCTTGGAATCCCACTATTTATCAGGTGGCAACGTGCCCCTCGTGATTCGTGCGATGATCGCGGCCCGCAAAGCAAAAATTATCGATCTCGATTTCAAGCGGGCTACCGCGATCGACCTGGCAGGCCGCAATATTCTCGAAGCGGTGCAAACGAGTGTCTATCCGCGCGTGATCGACTGCCCGTCGCGGCAATCGAAGCGCCCCACACTCGATGCCGTTGCCAAGAACGGTATTCAACTCAAGGTGAAGGCCCGCGTGACCGTGCGGGCCAATCTCAAACAGTTGATCGGCGGGGCCGGCGAGGAAACGATCGTCGCCCGTGTCGGGGAGGGTATCGTCAGCGCGATCGGTTCGGCAGTCACCCATGCCGACGTGCTCGAAAACCCGGACAGGATTTCCAAGGCCGTGCTCGCCCGCAAGTTGGATTCGCAAACCGCGTTTGAGATCGTGTCCATCGACATCGCGGACATCGATGTGGGAGACAACATCGGCGCACGATTGCAAGCGGATCAGGCTGAGGCCGACACACGGGTGGCACGGGCCGCCGCAGAAGGCCGAAGGGCGATGGCCGTTTCGCAAGAGCAGGAAAACATCGCCATGATCGAAGAGAATCGAGCCCATCTGGTTGAAGCCGAAGCCGAGGTCCCCAAGGCGATGGCCGAGGCATTCCGCAATGGCCGACTGGGAATTCTCGATTACTATAAGCTGAAAAACGTGCAGGCCGACACCGACATGCGGGAATCCATCGCGGGCGTCGGATCAGTTCGTCGGGAATAAGTGGATCATTATTCGTAACCCGAAGCGTAAGTGAGGAGAAAGCTGAAAAAGTCTCTTCCTCGCTTACGCTTCAGGTTACCAGAAAACAGAGTTCACAATTCTGTTGAGCATGGACATAAATATGAATCATATCTCTCCTATCTTCGCGGCAGGTTGGGGAGAACTGATCATTGTTCTCATTTTCTTCATGATTTCCGCTCTTGGGCAGCTTCTCTCAGCCAAGAACAAGCCGGGACGTCCTCGGCCTCCGCGTGCTCAAGGTGATAGGGCTCCTCGGAAAGGTGAAGAGTTGGCCGACAAGCTTCGCGGTGAGGTGGACGATTTCTTGCGCGAAATGCAAGGCAAACCCCCCAAACCTAAACAGGCTCCGGAACGGCCGAAGCCGATCATCGTCAAAGTCGAGCAGGCAGCTCCTGCTGAACAGGAAACAGATTGGCGGCGCGAAAGCGTGAAGGAGCATGTCTCGAAGCACCTCAGTACCGCCGACATCGCCGCACAATCTGCTAAACTAGGTGAAGACGTCGGCCTTGCTGACGAACGCTTGGAACTGCACTTGCACGAGAAGTTCCAACACAAATTGGGGGCGCTGGAACATCGCGAGCGTCCTGCTGAGAAAGCAAAGGAGACACGCGCCGACGACATCGGCCAATTTCTCCGCAGCCCAGCAGGGATGCGCCAAGCAATTATCGCCAGTGAGATATTGAGGCGTCCAGAGATCTGACAGATTGGGCTTCATCTGCAAGCACTTCGTCGAGTGTGTCTGTAACACTCTTTATGTCTCCCCGTTTAATTGCTTCCCTGGCTACTTTCAAGAGATTGATTTGTCGAATGGTGAATGGAACCGCGGCACCAGGCGCGGGAGCTGCGGGAACCAACTGCTTGACGATGGCCGTCAAGAGTTGCTCAATCCCCTGGCCAGTAAGCGCGCTGGTGGTGAGGGGATTGGCAGGCGTCATTGGACCCGTGAGGTCAATCTTGTTGATTACCAAAAGTAGCTGCGTGGGTAATTCGAGATTCAGTTCCGGCGCTCGTTGATTGAGCACCTCGGGTGTGTTGAGGGTAAAATCTCTTGTCGTGGCGTCCTCGACCCAAACCATCAAGTCGGACCGGGCCAGTTGTGCGCGGGCTTGCTGGATGCCGGCAGCTTCCAGAGTATCGGTCGTCGCGTGGAGACCCGCTGTATCGCTCAATTGCACAGGCCAACCATCGATGACTGTGTTGGTAGCGACCACGTCGCGAGTGGTTCCTGGCTGGTCGAAAACAATGGCCCGTCGGTAACCGACCAACGCATTAATCAGACTGCTCTTGCCGACATTTGGCCTGCCCGCGATGACGACCTGCCACGGCTTGGTCAAATGCAGTCCCCAGGAGACTCGTGCCAAGAGTATTTCGAGGCGGACATTAGCGGCGGCAATCTCGCCAGCCTGGATCGCGGCAAGGATTGATTCAACCTCGCGCCGTAATGCCCCGTAAAACTGGTCAAGTAGAATGAGGGCGGTTCGAGTCGAGGCGGCCTCGGCCAAGGCGAGTTGTGCTTCGCAGGCGAGCGGGCAATCTTGCTGCCGCGTGACCCATTGCTGCCAAGATACTTCTCGACAACCGGCGGCGACAAGTTGACTTACTACGGCGTCGACTGATTGAGCTCCTCCGTGGCAATGCACCTCGACCAAATCGACAGCCGGTCGGCAGACCACCAGGTCTTCGCCATCTTGACTGCCCCAGTGACCGTACACGATGCGTGCGAGAGGTTGCTGATCGAGTGGGCGACCATTCTTCGCCAGAAAACAACCATCAACTGCACGGACCGCGCGATGCCCCGCCACGGCGACCACGGCAACGGCTCCCCGTCCGGTTGGGGTCAACGCGCAGACATAGGTCTGGTTGTCACCACCTGGGCTAGTCACCGTTTTCCCTCACATGAGATCGCGATCCCAGCGAGCACCAGATGCGAAACGTGCCGTACGGGTCCCAGACTTTCGTTGAGTGCTTCCAATACCAGTGGTGCATCGCCTCCCGTGAGAAACAATCGCGGCTTGTCGGCAGAGAGTTCGGAATACAATGTAATAAGCTTCTCAATAGCACCGATCAGGCCCCAGGTGAGTCCCGTGGCAATGGCTTCAGTAGTGCATTTTCCCAAGCCATTCTCGGGGAGATTCAAGTTCTCTGGAGTCAGAAGCGGAAGCGAACTCGCAGCTCCATGTAGTGCGGCAGCCGAGAGCGACCAGCCAGGTAATATCGCCCCACCCTGAAAACTTCCATTCTTACCGATCAGATCGACCGTCACTGCGGTTCCCAAATCCATCACGATCGCCGGTTGTTCGACATTTCGAATTCGGTTCACTGCAACTGCGCTGAGCAGTCGGTCGATACCAACTCGCTGAGGTTCTTTTACCTGCACATCAAGTGATAGATCGCTGAGGGTCAATACTTGCGCAACAGGAAATCCGAGTTGTGAAAGCAGAGCTACCACAACCGAGGACGCCGGGGGGCTTACCGAGGCCAGCGCAATCTTGGCGCGTCGCTGGTCAAACTGTGAGAGCCACTCCTTGATCAGCGCAGCCAATTCCTCCAACGGAACGCCTCGATGTCGGCAAGCGAACATCTCGGCCGGATGAGGAAGTTGCGATGCTGCAATCGGCAACGGACTTGCGGGAGTACTTGTCGTACATGCGACTTCCCCGGGAAACCAACCGAACTTCACCCGGCTGGTGCCGACATCCACCGCCAACAGATCAGCCGATTCGCTCATGTGTTTTGCCGTTGTTCTCCCAGCGCAGCAGACGCCTTGTGGACCAATTCGTTGAGCCCCTGGCCGGTTACCGAGGAGAAAAGCATCACGGGCCGACCGATTGCCTGCTCAAGCTCATGGCGAACTTCTTCCGCTCCAGGCAGTTCTGCCTTGCTGATGGCGACGATTTCTGGTCTCTCGGCCAGGTCGATGTCGTACTTCTCCACTTCCGAGCGGATAGAGTGATAGTTCTCGATTGCGGAGCTCCCATCCATGGGCAGGGGTTCAATCAAATGGACCAGCACCCGCGTGCGTTCGACGTGACGGAGAAACTCGTGCCCCAAGCCGGCCCCGGAGTGGGCACCCTCGATCAGACCGGGGATGTCCGCCATCACGAAGGCGTGGTCGATATCGACTTGCACAATTCCCAGGTTAGGAATCTTGGTCGTGAAGGGATAGTCGGCGATCTCGGGCCTGGCCCGCGACACGCGACTGAGCAGGGTGCTTTTGCCGGCATTGGGTTTTCCCAGCAGCCCCACGTCGGCGATCATTTTTAGTTCGAAGGTTACCCGGCGCACTTCTGCCGCGCCACCGCGCGTGCGTTCCCGGGGAACCTGGTTCGTGGCTGATTTGAACCGCGTATTTCCCTTGCCGCCATGCCCTCCGCGGGCGGCGATCACCTGGTCACCCGCTTCCGCCAGGTCTTTGAGCACGAAATCGTGATCGGCGTCGATCACTACAGTCCCCGGGGGAACACGAATGATCAAATCCTCGGCGTTGGCACCGTGTCGCTTACTTCCCTCGCCAGGCCCACCACTGCGGGCCCGCCAGTGTTTGCGATGCACGAGCATTTGCAGGCTATCGACCCCAGCCTCCGCGACCACCACGATGCTGCCGCCGCGACCGCCGTCGCCTCCATCGGGGCCTCCCCGGGGGACATATTTCTCACGTCGAAAGCTGACGCAACCGTCGCCTCCTTTGCCAGCCTCAACTTCGACGGTAACACGATCGACAAACATAGTTGGGTGAAGTGGTGATGTCCTGCGTACGTTGAAAAATCGGTAATTCTTCTTCAGGGTGCAGCAGAATGGAATACGGAAGAACTCTAATCAGGCGGGCGAGCGCCTTGCCAATCCTAACCCGGATTATCCATCAGCCGTAGTGCACCAGCATCCGGATACTTACGCATTGCCGAAATAACCGGTCACTAGCGCGATTCGGCTGATTGGGGAACAATCTCCATCGGCCGCTGGGCGTTAACCCATAGTTTATTATAACAACTAGCTGCGCAGCATCCCCAGGTCCAAATCATGTTGGTCAACTTGGTCATGTTGGCCGCGCGATGCGCACTTTTATGGGTTTGGCCCATTTTGGGGGTTGCTTCTTGTGGAGACTACCCAGGTTATGAAGTTCTGCATTTCCGTTCCTCTCGATCGATGGATAATGGCTTACGACTATCTTCCAGCGACTCGCATCATAACAAATTGACTGGCACAATTTCTACAAAAATATTTAGCCAGTAGGTCCTGCTTGCCGAGCGTGACTTTCATTGTAGCGTAGAAGAGTTCCGCCCCGGCAGAGCGGACCTACTCAACCTCGTCCCGAGGCTCCGCCTCGTGACGCACTGCACGCCAGGCTCTGCCTGTTTCTTCACCGGTACGTAGGCCGCGAACAAGCTCTGCGCAGTTCCGGCAGAAAGCCCCAGTACACGTCATTCCCGAGCGCCTGCCCTCGCGCAGGCGGGGGTCGGGAACCCAGCCCCTCGTACCGAGGCTCCGCCTCGGCACGCCATGCACCCCAGGCTCCGCCTGTTCTCCCTCACTCATTCCCACGCTCCGCATTGGTACGCAACCCCCAATCAATGCATTTCCCCTAACCTCCGGAGGTTCACGCCTTCCGGCTCGCCTTTCTCCCTTCTCGCGCCTCGAAACTCGCTACTCAAAACTTTTTTCCCCTTTTTTCAAAAACCAACTTGCAACCCCTTCAGGATCGGATATGTTGCACAAACTTGGGCTGATCGGTCGTTTGGGCTGATTAGTCGCATTGGCTGATCGGTCGTTTGGCTGATCAGCACAGCGCTAGCCACCACGCTACGCGTGGCAGGGGTATTGTGCAATGCTTCAGCCCATCTTTTCCCTCGCCGCCACTGGCTCCTTCTGCTCGTTAATCGCCAGCAGCCTCTGGACTACCCCCACAGCCAGCAAGCTGTACTTTAGCTACATATTCGACATGAGCATGAGTTGGACATATTTGGCATTGTTGATGAGTTCACTCTTTTTATTGGGGTGTGGCCCCGCTGAAGATGTCCCGCAGGATTTGACTGTTGACGGTCCGGCTATCCATGATTTTGGGGTATGCCGCCAGGGAGATATTCTGAATCACGAATTCCCTCTTTTCAACTACTCTAATCAGACAATCGACATTGTAGAACTCCGTTCGAGTTGCAGTTGCATGGTCCCAGGTGGTGAAGATGGTTTCAAAGCCGAGCAGATTCCGCCCCACGGCAAAGTGATGTTGCCGGTCAGATTTGCAATCGGCGGAAGTCAAGGAACGGCGGCCGCCCGGCTGCTGGTGTTTTATCAGAGTGAGGACTCAAAGGACCGCGAACACCTCGACTTACGCGTTCAAGCAACTATTCAGCCAGATTACCTGATCGAACCGCGAACTGTTGATTTTGGTGAAATCGATAGTCTCGTTCAACGAGAAGTAGTGCGTACGGTCCAAGTAACGCCAGTGGCTGCCAAAAACTTGGTCGTCCACAGTGCAATTAGTACAAATGATTTGATAGCTACGCGTATTATCCCTTCGAACCAAGGTGATAGTGGCTATTCCATCGAAGTGGCCATTGATGCCTCGAAGCTCACTAACGAAGAAAAATTAGAAAGTTCGCTGGTTGTCGAGACGAATAGCAAACGGTTACCGAAGGCTCTCGTATCGTTGCGAGGAAAACATCGGACTCCTGCCTCAATTAACCCCGAAGTGGTTATTGTCGAATCGGATGAGCAGGGCGAGGTATCAAAGAATGTCTCTATTCAGACAGGCTTGCCAAGTCAGATTTTAAGCGCTCAATGCACTGCGAGCAAATCAATGCGGATTGAATTTGATGGGAATTTGGTGTCAAAAGAACATCGTATCCAATTGACAGTTCTCTCCAGTGAATTTGGCCATATTGAATGTAATGTGGAGTTTGAAGTCATTTTTGCACTGAATGATAGCACTAGTACGAGGAAAACTCTTCGGGTGCCGGTTTATCGTTTTGTCCCTCAGGACCACGAAGGAGTAAGATCATGATTCGATTTAGAAAAGTAGTGATTGGAAGTATGTTGGCCTCTCTCATAGTACTGCCGACCGTTCTCTGGGCGACAAGTGCATGCAAAGTCCCAAACCCAAATACAGTCTTCTGCACCGAGGTTCCATCAGGAACAGTCGAATCATGTGTAGCACAAAGTGGCGGCGAATCTATTTGCGGTGAGTCATCAGTATCAATAATCGCCATTTTCCCGGATGGAGCTGTGGACTCGTCATCTGGTTCCACAAAGCAAGTACAGGAAACCTGCATTACAACTAAAGAATGTGTCTGGAATGAAGACACAGAAGTCTGTGAAACTGAACCTGCAGGACAATGGTCTATCACTAAAGCTGCAAAAACCACCACCGGTACCAATCAGTGCCCAACCTCAGAAGGTTAATAAGCAGATACAAAATCTAGTAGCGCGCCAGCATTTCGTGTGAGTTGCTGGTGCCTACTATTCCTCTTTGTACAGTAAAGGGAGCATTTCCCGATTGTAGGAGGGAGCTGCTAGCATGCAGCAGCTCCCTCCTACAATCGGGAAATGCTCCCGCCCCCAGTTAGGAGAAGACTGGCGGGAGCGGCTGGCTGGAGAGAAGGCCAAACAGGAAAAGCAGCAGGAGTTGAAGGAGCAGCGCGAAGCGCAGGAGCGAATGCAGCAGGCGAAGCGGCGGCGGATGTATTGATAAAGTCAAGAGAAGAGGGTCGAGAGACAAGAGCCAGAATGAGGCGGAGCCTCGAATGCATTGCGTTACCAAGCGGAGCTTGGGAACGAGTGGGGGATGCGGAGCTTGGGAACGAGGGGAAGTAGCGCTACTTTCCCTCTAGCGAAAGGCGCCTGCTACGCGACGGGCAAAATGTTGATCCGGCGCCCTTCGCGGTCAAACATTACCTCGCCATCGACCAAAGCATACAAGGTAAAGTCCTTCCCTTGGCCAACGCCTTTGCCTGGGTGGAACTTGTTGCCCAATTGACGCACGAGAATGTTGCCGGCAATGACTTTTTCGCCGCCGAATCGCTTCACTCCGCGACGTTGTCCGTTGGAATCACGACCGTTGCGGCTGGATCCTTGTCCTTTTTTATGAGCCATGGCAATACAGGGGGGTTCAGGGTTGATGGGGCGGAAGTCGCGGGGCAGCGACACTGTGCGCTAGCCTCACCGGCGACCTGTAGCCCGTCGATTCTACCGATAAACCCACTGATAGGCAACGCCTTCCGGTGCACCATAATAGGTGGCATAACCGGGAGCTGATCCGAAGCGGATTTCGGTCTCATTTTCGGCGTAAGAGTCGCCAGGACGCCAAAAATTCAGTTGCAAGACCTTGCGCTGGAAGATTCTCCCCGTGCCGGGGGCAGCACCAACCGCGAAATCGGCCGCATCTTCCCAACGATAGGCGTTCGTGAGGCCCCGCACATAGATCGCGAAAAAATCGATCTCGGGGTCCACATCTTCCCAAGTCGCCACACCCCATAGGCCGCCGATCGCCCGGCCCTGCTCAGGCTCCAAGAGATGCTCGGAAATCTCGACATTGTTCAGAAGTTGCCCCTGGGGGAGTTCGCGACGGGCAATGGCCTCAACGGCCGAAGGAATAATCCGGTCCAGGTAGGACTTGCGCACCGGCTCGCCCTCGGAATTGCGATCCAAACTGGTCAGAAAAAACTGAGGGATAAAACGCTGCGGCCCCAGCGATTGTTCAACCGTAGTAAAGGTGCCATCCTGCTCACGTTGTGGCACGAGACCTGCTCCCGTATTGCGTACGCGATAGACCATGTACCAAATGAGCTTGCGCTGCATTTTCAGGCTTGGCTGGGGAATATCAACCCACATCATGCGCAGCGGCTTGAAGGAGAACTCCAGGCCCCAGATGCTTTGACGAAACTCTGCATCCTTGGCAATTTCATAGAGTGTGCGGCTCTCAGAAAGTAGATTGGGAGTGCGCTTGAGTTCTTTGTTGGCCCGCAGTTCCACCATGTCATGGATATTAACGGTGTCAGCCGGCTCCAGTCCCGGCTCAATCGTTGTCAAGACTCCCGGAGCAAACCGAGGCCCCGCGGAAGCGTTCTCGTCCGTCTCCTGAGAAAGCAGCAGATGGTTCGAGGCGAGAGCTGCCAAGAGGAACATAGCAAAGGCCGCGAACCGCGAACCGGTGAAAATTCTTAGTATCGAAAATGCGACAGGCATAGATTCTCTATTCGTCGAGGGACCGCGATTGCCAGCAAATTGTAAGAGTGAAATGGCTACTCTAAGTATAATTCCTACCTCACCGGGCAGCAAATTTTCCTGGTAAAAATGGCGGAAAAAGGCACATTCAGGCAGATGCCTGTTTCCCCGGAGGCCTTCTCGCCCCTAGATATTTGTCTCGATCCCTTCACTTGGACCTCTGACCCGATCAAACTACCTACTCCTTGGTTCAGCTTCGAACTAGAATGGTGGTTTCTAGCTCTTTGCAGAAACCACGTCCTCGAAGGTTGATCCTATGTCTCGCCCTACCGTCGCTATCATCGGTGCCAGCGCCGACCGGAGTAAGTTTGGCAATAAGTCGGTTCGGGCTCATCAAGCCCAAGGATACGAAGTGTTCCCCATCAATCCCAAAGGGGGCCAGATCGAAGGGCTCCCCGTTTACCGATCACTGGCTGACGTGCCTGTCAAGCGACTTGATCGAGTGAGTTTGTATGTCCCCCCTGCCATCGGCCTCTCACTGCTGCCTGAAATTGCAGCCAAGGGATGCGAGGAATTATGGCTCAACCCGGGGAGCGAAAGCGACGAGTTGGTTGCCGCTGCGCGTGAACTGGGTTTAGAACCGATCGTGGCATGCAGCATTGTTGATGTGGGCATTAGTCCCCAATCATTGAATTAACTCCACTCTCTCCATTGATCTGCCTGTAAGTCGCTTCCGTGGAAACCACTGAATCCCATCTCCGTGATCAACTCTGCCTCTCGATGGTGTCAGGCGTGGGTCCGTTGATGATCCAGCGACTTCTCGCGCATTTTAGTTCCGCCCAGCGCGTCCTCTCGGCCTCAGCAGGTGAGCTAACTTACGTCCCCGGCATCGGGCCGACCTTGGCGAAACGAATTGCCGCGGCCCGGGCTGAAATCGACGTGGACGAACAACTCCGCCTTGCTAGCGAAAACAACATCGCAATTCTCACGCCGGAAAGTCCCGAATATCCTCCCCTTCTAAAAGAAATCCCTGATCCACCGGGGGTGCTTTTCGTGCTTAGAGAGCTGAAAGAAATCGATGGCCTTGCCGTGGCGATTGTTGGCACCCGCCATGCGAGCCGCTATGGACTCAAACAAGCCGAGACTTTGGGCGGCAGCCTGGCCCGCGCGGGATTCACGGTGGTCAGCGGCATGGCCCGCGGGATCGACACGGCCGCCCATCGCGGGGCGCTCAAGGCCGGTGGCCGCACGATTGCCGTGCTGGCCAGCGGAGTGCTCGCACCCTACCCACCGGAGAACAAAGAACTCTCGGAGCAAATCGCCCAGCAAGGGTGTCTCTTGAGCGAAGCCGCACCGACGATGCCGCCGCACAGCGCCATGTTCCCACAGCGTAACCGGATCATCAGTGGACTCACCCTGGGAACCATCGTCGTGGAAGCCGCCGACCGCTCGGGTGCCCTTATCACGGCACGCCATGCCGGTGAACAGAATCGTCAGGTTTTTGCTGTCCCAGGCCAGATTGACAACCGACTCGCCACCGGCACCAACCGCCTGATCCGCGACGGCGCTCGCTTGGTCACCTCGATCGACGACGTACTGGAAGAATTGGGCCCCTTGGCTCAAGAGACGCGTCGCGAAGATGGCACGTCCATCCGCTCTCCGGCGGAACTTTCCCTCAATGAAATCGAGACGCAAGTTTTGCAGGCCATAGAAAAAGGGGGTTCGCTCATCGACGAGATCACGGTCTGCTCAGGACTCCCCGTGCAGAGGGTGTTGGCAACAGTGAGTGTGCTGGAAATGCGAGGACTCGTCAGAAAGGTGAGCGGCAACCGGGTCGTGCGGTTGTAGCCTCTCTCACGGCGCTGGGTACCACTGGGTTTGCCAGTGGTCGAGTGTTTTTAGTTCGGCTTTGTGTGTGGTGGTGGCTCGGCTGATAAAAGCGGCGATGGCTTGAGAAAACGCATCGAAGTCTTCATAGTAACGAGATGCCAAAGCACTCGACAGGTGCAACCCGATCTACACACTCCACGAAACAGAATGGATCAATGATGCAAGAATTCACTATGCTCTTACTTTTTCTTTCGATCAACTTAACTATCGCCAGCGGGAGTGAAAAACTCCGTCTCTTGATTATCGACGGACAGAACAATCACTCATGGGAGGTAACAACTCCCCTTCTTAAAAAGATTTTTACCGACAGCGTCCGCTTCGCAGTGGACGTGGCAACTTCTCCCCCGGCAGGGCACGATATGAGTACCTTTCAACCACGGTTTGCTGATTACGACGTGGTGGTGAGCAATTACAACGGGGAGCCTTGGTCGGATGCGACCGAGAAGGCGTTTCAGGCTTATGTTTATGGCGGTGGGGGATTCGTCCCGGTACATGCCGCCGACAATGCGTTTCCCGATTGGCCAGAATACAACAGAATCATTGGGCTCGGAGGTTGGGGCGGGCGAAACCAACTAACGGGGCCCTACGTTTATTTGACCGATGGCCAGGTTGTGCGCGACGAATCGGCAGGTCCGGGCGGCAACCATGGCCAGCAGCACGAGTTCCAGGTAAAAACTCTGCAAGCAGCCCACCCCATCATGCAGGGGATTCCGAGCGTATGGTTGCACACCAAAGATGAACTGTACGAAAAACTCCGCGGACCGGCCAAGAATCTGGAAGTTCTAGCCACGGCCCATGCCGACCCGAAGTATGGCGGCTCTGGCCGTGATGAACCTATGCTGATGACGATCACCTATGGCGATGGCCGGGTGTTTCACACCGTGCTCGGCCACGCCGACTACTCGATGAATTGCGTCGGATTTGCCACAACCCTGTTGCGCGGAACGGAATGGGCGGCTACGGGGGAGGTGACGATCCCCGTTCCCGAAAACTTCCCGGGAGCGGACAAACCGCAGGCGGTGGAATGAGGCCTGATGCTAGCTGCCTTACGACCGGCAACTTCGCTCTCGCCGTGTGATTGGTCGATGGGTAATATTGGAGGAAGGAGAATCGCCATGGTCAATCGTTCTTATGATGAAATCTTGAAACGCGCTTCCGACGAATTGAGCCGGGAAGAGCTGCTCAAATTGAGCGAAGAGCTCTCCATCCAAGCTGTGCATAAGAGCCCAAAGAATCCCCGCAGCATCCTCGAATTGCGTGGTCTTGGAAAAGAAGTTTGGAAAGGTGTCGATCCTGATGAGTACATAGCCCAGGAACGTGACTCATGGGATGGGTAGAAAATCTTGCGGGACAAATTGTCGGACTCGATACCGCGCCGCTCATCTACTATTTTGAAGATCGCGCGCCACATGCAGACATCCTCGAACCTTTCTTTCAATCGTTTGATAAAGGAAGCCTTCGCGTCGTGACATCAATGATCACCTTGACGGAGGTGCTGGTGCATCCGCTTCGGAATGCTAACGAAAAACTTGCTTCTGAATATCATGACGTTCTACTGAGCCATCCGCATGTCATGGCAGTTCCGGTCAACTCTGCGATTGCTCAAGCCGCTGCGGAGTTGCGCGCGGAGTGGAATCTCAAGACCGCGGACGCCATCCAGCTTGCGACAGCACTCGCACAAGGCCACGACATTTTTCACCAACGATCGCGACTTTCGCAATTTCTCCGGAATTCAAATCCTGCGCCTGCGCGATTTGAATGTTTAGCGCAACAGAAAATCCCGGGGAGGACACTCCCCGGGACTCTTCTTGTTTGCAGCGAAACTAAAGTTCTTAGCCGCGGACTTTTACTTCACCACGACGGGTGACAACCACCTTCACCTCGTGACCACAGCAGGGCCAGGTGTAGGTGCCCACCGAACGGCCCAAGAGACCCTGCTTCCAGCAGACGGTCGGAGCTTCGGTGCAGCAACCCGGCACACAAACGCAGACTGTCGTCGCGCAACAACTGCAAGGTGGGTTGACGCATAATGTGGTCTGAATGGGTGCGGGTGGGCAACAACACGGATTACCCGCTTGGGCATTCTCGCTGGAAACCACCAGCGCGCCGGCGGCCAGCAGGGCCACCGCTAGTGCAGAATGTAAGCGTAACATGACTGGATTCTCCCCCTCTGGTACAATCGGACTAACGCAGGCATCAAGCCAGAGCAGGGTGCCTACGAACTACCTATAATTCTAGGTTCCGTCCAATCACTGGCAACAGGGGGTTGGGAGAAAAAGAGCAATTCCGGCTAGATGAGGCAAAATAACCTCACCTGGGACCCTGCAATGTCGAGAAAAATCGAAGAGTAAAAGCGGGTGAGGGGAATCGAACCCCCGCCTAAAGCTTGGGAAGCTTTCATTCTACCATTGAACTACACCCGCGTGGCAAATCCACCGAGTTCGGCTCACTCTACTTCAGTTTGCTTAATTCTAACTTCCAGAGAGTAGGCTGGGAAGATCCCTGTGACGAAGTGAGCAGCCTTCGCCCGCCCAAAGTGCATAGGTTACCTGCTTCCCTCCCCCCCCGCGAGAGACGCCTCCGGTCGCAAACTGCGACTCCAGGTGCTTTTAATCGTTGTCGAGCTTTGGTAAGGTTTCTACACGCTTGCAGTCCGTCCCTTGCGACCACGGAAGACGCCCCCGTGCCTTCAACAAACGATTACCTATTGGTAAACGAGGCCGCCGACCTACTCGGCGTATCACCGAACACAATCCGCAATTGGGGCCGCGACGGCAAAATTGCCGAATACCGGCACCCGGTCAACAACTATCGGCTCTTCAGTCGGAGTGAACTGGAGCGAATTCGCAAGAAGCTAAACTCGCCGTCCCGGCGAAGACCGAAACCACGCTGACTCAACGTTTAATATTGGAATCAAACAGTATGGCGATCTTGTCCGACGGCCAAACGATTCGGGACACATATGAGGTCGAGCGTTACCTCGGCGAGGGAGCCTTCGCCGAGGTGTATCGCGTTCGACATAGGTTTCTAGGCCGTCAGGCAATGAAGGTTTTCAAACGCAACGGGATGACACTGCAAGAAATTGAAGAGATTCTTGGTGAAGCGGTGCTTTTGTCTCGCATTGGTCACCCCAACATCGTTCGGGTTTTCGATGCAAATGTCCTGGAAACACCAAAAGGTCTTTGCGGGTTCTTCACCATGGAGAATGTGCCGGGTGGCAGCCTAGACCGCTTTTGGCATTCATTTGGGGTGAGCTTTGTGCCAGTCGAGACGACGGTAGATATTATGAAGCAAGTTTGTCGGGGCATGTCCCTAGCGCACTCCGAGAACCCTCCCATCATTCATCGAGACATCAAGCCGCAAAACATTTTGGTGGGATATGAGGCTGACGGGTTGCGGGCAAGAGTGAGCGACTTCGGACTTGCCAAATCGGTGAATCCCCTAACATTGCTGGCGACCGCAGCCGGGACGCTGCATTTCAAGCCGCCGGAGACTTTTCAGAAAAATAAAGCTGATTCCTGCTCCGCAGATGTGTGGGCTCTGGGCGTCACGCTTTACCTGATGTTGACTGACCAGTTGCCGTTTGAAGTGGACCCTGACCTCGGCTGGTCCAATACGAAGGCTTTCGAGAAGGAGCCAGTTTCCGCGTCTTGTTTAAACTTCGACGTGGACAGGGCTCTTGAGGATATTTTGACCACTTGCTTACGAGTCGACCCAGCAAACCGCTACCCAAACGCCAACGAATTGCTTCATGCCCTTGAAGCATGGAAGAAGCCCGTTCAGAGCAGAGCCCCCGTCCGACAGAAGACCGTTGCGTCCGAGCCTTCCAAGAACATATTGGGAACTCATTCGCCCACGGATGACGACGAGGGAGCACAACTTGCCCAATCGGCAATTCAAAAGGCCAAGGAAGAGGGAAGACTGATTGAGGCTGCGGACATAATGGAAGAGGCGTTCAACAAGTCGCCATCTCTTAGAGACAAATACGCATACCAAGTAAGACTGTGGCGGTGCGGGATAAGCATGTGACATGAACAGCGATGATTACATGTTGGAAGGGTGCTCGGAATGCAAGCCACTTATGGACGCTTGCACGCTTTCGGTCTACAGGCACAACGCCTTCCGCATTACCGGACTCTTTGCGGATGCGTCCGTCCGCGACATCAAGCGCCGCATAGACGATTTGAAGCACGCCGAAGAATTGGGGGATGCGGAGAATGAACACACTCATGCCTTCGCCCTCATTCCGCCGCCGGACTTAGAACAAATTCGCGAAGCCGCCCAGAAGCTCCACGACCCTGAGCGGAGAATTATCGAAGAATTTTTCTGGTTCTGGCCAATTGAATGGGGCAACAGTAAGCACGACCCATCGCTTCTCGCACTTGCAAATGGCGACAGACAATCAGCGTGCAACTCATGGACACAAGGGTTGTCTGGCGACGATGCAATTGCGCGGATTGTCAGCAAGCACAACTTTGCAGTTCTTTATCAATTAGTCGCTCTTGACGGCGAACTTCTGTGCCTTGACCAAAACCTAAACGACGAGTCATTGGCCAAAGTTGATAAGTGGTGGCGACGATGCTTTGAGTTTTGGGAAGAACTCGCCGAAGAGGATGAGTTCTGGAGACTCGTTACGGACCGGATTCGCAATTTGGACGACCCACGGCTTACGACCGGGATTGTTCGCAGGATGCGTGCGACTCTTCCCGAAGCGATGGACAAGATCAATGCATTACTCGCCGTGCATTATATCGAGAAAGGCAAACTCGTACTGGCACGCAAGCATATTGCGTATATGAAAGAAACCCATCAGGGGCTCGATGATGTGCCAAAGACTCTCTCCCTTATTACTAAGCCACTTCAATCGCGAATTCGTGATGCGGTAGAAAAGGCGACAAGTAATGCGGAGAGGCAGCCGGAACGAGCCTTCCAGGCTGCGAGTGACCTGTTCAATTCGGTAAGCCAGCCGCTGAAAATCATCAGAACCATTCTTCCACAGGATGACCATGACCGAATCGACCTCTGTGACGCTGTAGCGGAAGCAGCATTGAATTGTCACTTAGCACTCGCTCGGGACCAACAAGACTGGAAGCGATGTTTGCTCATTCTAAACCAGGCGCAGCGATGTGCAGAGTCTCAAGAGTTGCGAGACCAGATCGCCGAACATTCCGTACTTACGGAAGAGGCTTCATTGCTGGGACCCATTGCGCAGCTTTGTGAGAGCGCCTTGTCGGTCGCTGCGGACAAACCCGAAAATGCGGTGTTAGAAGCGCAGCGTCTTTTGGCGTCTGTGAAGCCTCTGCTCGCTGGCTTGCAAAGTTCCAATGCTTCCGACGAGTTCAAGAATCAAGCAAAAGACGGAGTCGCAAGGACGCTAATGCAATGCGCCGTCTTATTTGGCAATGAGACCGAGGCATGGGACCCATGTGTCCAGCTACTGGAAACGTCGCTGAAGCTCGCGGTTGACTCAGAATTGAAAGATCAGATTGCAACCAATCTTCAGGTAGTACGGCGAAACGCAAATCTCTACGACAATCTCGCACCAATTTCGTCCGCACCATCGCTCAGCACGACAAACGGATTCGGCTTTACTCTCTATGGTGCCACGGACCGCGATGCGGAAACCGGGTCGTATCTATCGACGTATTACTTTGTCGCACTAGCGATCCCAGTGTTTCCAATTCGTCGGTATCGAGTTATTCCGACAGATCGCGGTTATCGTTTCTTGGGGGCTGCACCCCTACGCGCATTTGATAAATGGCACCTTGCCATTTCGCTGGGAATCATTGTGGCGTTTGTCTTTCTCGCCGTCACAGGGGGACACTCAGGAAGTTCCCATCAATCAACTCCTGCCTCTCCGTCGAGAGTTGACAGCGCTCTTTCACCGCCGGGCTCTTCCGCCAATGGCTCCATATCAAGTGGCGTTGTGGCGGATGACAAGTTGGGCAGCGGCTTCCGGGACACGCCTCCGTCGACGGTGGATAGCGCCTCCCCACTGCCGACGTTCCCCGAAAGAAGCATGTCATCTCGCAGTACACTGGCCAATGAGATCGAAAGCGGGAAACGGCGAGCCGACGAGTTGGAAACGCAGATCGCGGAGATGGACAGGCGACTTGAAGACTATGAGAGTCGAATGAAATCGTATCGCGCCGCCGGAAAGACAGACCAATACAACAGTCTCGTATCGCCTTATAATTCGCTAGTCACTAATCGCAATGTTATTTATGGACAATACAGCCGTCTTATCGATGAGATAAATGCCAAGGTCACTCGCTACAACTCCGGCGCGCGGTAGAGCAAAGCAAACTATGTCAAAAAAATATCACCGCCGAGACAAAACACGCCTGACGAGCCGGAATGCTGTTGAGACGCTCAACGACGTGCTACGTGCCTTTAATTACGCATTGCCCGAAGACGAACGGCACTTGCCTGTTAAGACACCACGAGACCTATGCGCTTTGCGTCTGAAACTCAGCGCACAGTCGCAAGCAAGAGCGGGCCACGCGGTGGAAGCCAAGAGTAGCGTCGCAAATAGTGATGTCATACCACCCTCGCTGGTTCAGGCCCTTTCAACGATTGCGACCAACACTTGGCGAGCGCGACACAGGATTATGAACTCTGACAACGGCGACGCTAAGGAAGATATGAAACGTGTCGTTCGACACATTGATGCGGTGTTCGATGCGTTGAGCCAGATCGGCGTCGAGGTTCGCGATATGCAGGGCCGCCCTTACGATGCTGGAATGGCACTCAAAGTGATTAGCTTTGAACCAACACCAGGACTATCCCAAGAGGAAGTGTCGGAGACGATCAAGCCCACGATCACTTGGGAAGGAAAACTCATCCAGATGGGCGAAGTCATTGTTGGGATACCCCAGGTGACGTGAGCAATACAAGGAAATAACGCATGACTAGAACTACCATCGATTTTGGGATTGACCTTGGCACAACGAACAGCGCCATTGCGGTCCTGCGAGGCACCGTCACGGACATTGTCAAGAACAATGAAGACCAAGACATCACGCCTTCTGCGGTCTACCTTGATAAGCGAGGCCAGAGTCAGACGGGAGTACGAGCGAAAAACCGGCTGCTAGATGAAAAGGCCGAGGACGATGTATATGTCGAGTTCAAGCGGAGGATGGGAACCGCGCATGAATATAGGTTCAAGTGTGCCGGACGCATGATGAAACCGGAGGACCTGTCGGCGGAAATCCTCAAAGAGTTACGCGGGAATGTACAACAACGTCTTGGCGAGGACCTCCAATCGGCAGTGATTACGGTTCCCGCCGCCTTTGAGCAGAAACAATGTGCGGCGTCCAAGTTAGCCGCCGAGCAAGCGGGGTTGCTTCAATGCCCGCTAGTTCAAGAACCCGTGGCGGCGGCACTGGCGTATGGCTTCCAGGCGGAACTTACCAAGGCGTATTGGCTAATCTACGATTTTGGCGGTGGTACATTTGATGCCGCCGTAATGAAAGCTGAAGACGGCATCATCACCGTAGTAAATCACGGAGGCGACAACTACCTGGGTGGCTCGGACATTGATTGGGCAATCATGGAGCAGATCGTTCTCCCCGAGTTGCAATGCAACTACAACCTTCCTGACCTTTCGCGAGACAATAAGAAGTGGCGGACCGCCTTGGCAAGGATTAAGTGGGCTGTCGAAGTCGCAAAGATTCAATTGTCTCGCCGCGAAGCAGTCTATCTCGAAGACTGCCGAATCAAAGATGCCGACGGCGAGGAAATTGAATTGGACTTCAAACTCACTCGCGACGTCCTTATACGAGTTGCCGAGCCGATTATCGTCAGATCGATTGATATTTGCAGTCGTGTACTGAAGGAGAAGAGTCTAAGCCCGGCGGCAATCGAAAGAGTCATCCTTGTGGGAGGGCCGACTCTTGCGAATTATTTTCGCGACATTCTAAGCTCGCGGCTTGGAATACCGCTCGATTTTAGTGTTGACCCGATGACCGTAGTTGCTCGCGGGGCTGCCGTTTTCGCTGGAACGCAGAGGCGGGAGGGAGCATCAGTTCCTAATGCGACTGCCGGTCAATACCAGATTGACCTCAAGTACAAGCCGGTCGGCGCAGATGAAGATCCTACCATTCGTGGAACTGTGTCGAGCGCATCAGAAGATAGCGTCGCAGGCTTTACGATTGAGTTCGTAAACGAACACACCCATTGGCGTAGTGGAAAGATTTCACTTAAAGAGAACGGTGGCTTCAAAACCAACCTCTTGGCTGAGAAAGGATGCAAGAATACTTTCGCAATCAAGCTGCTTGATGGCACAGGCAGAAGTCAGGCCATTGTGCCGGACAACCTCTCATATACCATCGGTCTGGCGATTTCAGAGCAACCGATCATCCATTCGATTGCAGTTGCGTTGGCAAATAACGAGACGGAAGTGTTCTTCAAAAAGGGGGAGCCATTACCGGCAAAGGCGAAGCGAATAATGCGTTCAAGCCATGCAGTCAAAAAGGGATCTGGCGAGCATATTTTGAACGTTCCTGTCGTTGAAGGGGAAGTCGAACTGGCTGACCGCAACCGGCTCGTAGGAAAGCTGATCATTAGCGGCACACAAGTGCGCCGCGATGTACCTGCTGGTTCTGAGGTAGAGGTAACGCTTCACATGGACGCTTCACGCATTCTCACGGCGAAGGCTTACATTCCAATACTCGACGAAGAATTTGAAGCAAAAATCGACCCTAACACAGCAAGTCCTGACCCAATCAATATGCAACGAGAATATGAAGCGGAGATTGAGCGACTTGAAGGATTGCGAGAAACGGCAGACCAGGCAGAAGACGGGAAAGCCACAGAAGCATTGGATGAGGTTGATGGCGGTAACACAATAGAAGCGATTGAGAGTCTTCTCCGAACCGCTGGGGCGGACCCCGACGCGGCACACATGGCGGAAAAGCAATTGCTCGACATTAAGATCCGACTTGACCGCGCTGAAAATGCGCTCAGATGGCCAGCCCTAGTTGCCGAGGCGATTCAGAAACTCGAAGAGCTGGACAAATTGAATGACGAGCATGGAACGCCCGAGTCTAAGCTGAAGGCCGATAGCTTGCGGGTCCAAGTTGAAGAAATCATCGAGCAGAAGCGGGCCGAACCGCTTCGACGCAAAATCGAACAGGCCATGGATGCCTCTAGGCAGATACTATTCGAGCAGGACGGATTCTGGCTGGGATTCTTTAATCACCTCCAAGAGATTCGTGAGGCCTTGAATGATCAAGTGACTGCTGACCGACTGATAAACCAGGGCAGTCAATTCATCGAACGTGGTAATATCCAGGGCCTACGAAACGTTGTTGGCCAATTACTGTCGCTGGTGCCGCAAGAAGAGGCAGAAGCCATTCAAAGAGGGTATCAATCGGGATTGCTGAAGTAGTAAGACGTTTGAGCGGTTCACGCTGGCTCTGCCGTTTTGCAGCGGCTTTGTATGCCAACACATTCATCGCGACAAGGTTCACTTCGAGACTCGACGTAGACTTCGAGCACATCACGGGAGCGGAGCAGGTCTAGAGCTGCAACGAGCGATGAACGACGCCATCAGAGAACCTGACCAGATTCGGCAAGACGCCGCCCGTAAGCTGCGGACCGTCCAGGTCAGCGAGCACTTCCAAGCAATCCTTGGCTGCATGCTTGGGGAGGACTGGACGACGCCCCGACTGGTCGAAATGACGATAACGCCGGACGGCCATTTGCTGGGCCGATGCGACGGCGAGCCGTCGTTCAAGGCGTTTCTGGGAGCATCGCTAGACTGGTTTCCCGTCCGGGCTTAGCCACTCGCTGCTAGCATTTCCGCCCCCTCACGTGTCGAAATGTCCAGTGCTGAGGCGGAGAAATTTTGGGCGAACTACTTCCGTGGGGGGCTGGGGAACCCCAGAAAATGCTCCAATTCTAGGGCCAATTCCCGGGGTCGAAGCCTGCCAAGGCTACCCACACCGCACATTTTACCCGCAAAAAGCCGCTTCACCTGCTTTTTGTCAATACCTATCAAGAAAAAACTTGACTTAGTGACTCATGTGGTAATAATCTCATATTCAAAGGTAGAAGAGCTAGGCAAATTCTGTTTTGGGAAGTGACCCCTTCCTATCCCCGCAGATGTCTGGCGTTTTGTCGTGAATTTCCCTTTCCGCGTCGAGTTGGTCACACCAGTCTCAAGCTTTCGAAGTTGAGCCTGGCCCCGCCGGGGCCAACAAATAGTTGTTGTAGGAGTGAAAAGAAATGCCAGACCCAAAATTGAAAAACGTGTTCGAAGCTATCTTGAAATATGGTCACGACGAGGATTTCGCGCCTCGTGTCGACGACCAGTTCAAGAGCACCCAAGCCCCCGCCGGCTCGCGTGAAAAGCTGGAAGTGATGGCCGAGCGGATTCGCATGGGCCATCCCTTGTGGCATCAAGACGACCGGGCTGACTACAGCGGCCTGACGGGAGCCGTCCGGCCCCGCGACTAGTCCCTGTGATGGGGGGGCTGAGTGAAGCAAAGTTATTAGGCAGAATTAAAACGAGCCGTCCGGGGATTTCCGGGCGGCTCGTTTTATTTGGGGAGGCCTGTTGGTGCGGGCAAGTGGGTCGAAACGCCGCGTGCTGCAGCACGCTTGCCCGCGGTTTGGGTGAAAAGAGGTGCGAGAAGGGTTTTTGGGCATTGCGGGGGTCAATACCCAAGCTATTTAACCGCTCAGCCGGCGGCTTGGAGCTCGGCGAGTCCTGAAGTTACCGAGGGGATACTTTTTTCAAAGGGTTCCAGTTCATCGCGGAGAACCAGGACGTCCTTGGGGGCTTCAATTCCGATTCTGACCTTGTCTCCGCCAATCCGCACAACGGTAATGACAATTGAATCTCCAAGACGAATTCTCTCGGCTTCTTTTCTTGATAATACCAGCATCATTTGCCTCCTTGTTAGACCCGTGTTGGGTAATGTGTACTTATGTATAGTAATCGTAGTCAGGTAGTTGAGCAATTCCAGTTGGCTGCTTTTTTGTTTGTCAGCCTCATCGTGCTAGCAAACCGTTTCTCTGAGCGGAAGTTCAGGGGCTTCCTTCAGGCGAGTCCGCTGCACTCGCTCTCCTCCCGACCCGTAAAACAGAATCGAGTTCGAGTCGGTTTCCCAGATGGCTGAGAGTCTTACGGCTCGGGGTCCATGCAGGCAGAAGTAAACTCCGCAGGGTTTGCCAGCCCGCGAGAGCATTCTCACGGTCAGATGGCAACAATCACTTTTCAGTAGCTCCATTTTGCTAAGGGTTTCAACGACGTAACAACGAATTTCCTCAAAGTTATGAATGCGTTCGTGGCGCTCCAGCATTGAGATCGTTTGCCTCCACTGAAGTTAGAGCGAATGGTGGATAAAAATTTCCGTGAGGTAGTTTGGTAAATTTGGGCGATATGGCAATGAAGTTATTTATCGGCAAGATGTAGCGAATACTGAAGATGAGATGAGTGCAAAGAATAGCCGGCATTTTTCCCAAATCGTTCAAGTCACGCAGTGGGCACGAAGGGACGGGGAACCCCAAACTAATGACTATTCCCCTATTCCTGAAATTCCTTAATTCTCCTCATTTCCTCCGCAAGTTGCTCTAACCTTGCCTGGGTAGTATCGGCTAATGGAATTGTGTTTTCCACTGCCAGCCAGCGAATCCAATTGGCTGCCGCCGTGATGAGGCCACCAGCTTGGTAGGCACCGATGGCGCGTCGCTCCTCGACGGTAAGTGGGCGGATTTTGGCGTAGGTGCTCAGGTGCTCTTGGCGTTCTTGGGGGCCGCAGTCGAAGCCTCCTACCAGGCGTGCGATGTCCCCGGCTACCGAGTCAATTGCGGCGGCTGCGAAGTCGACGATGCCGGTGACTTGGTTATCGCTAAGGAGCAGGTTGCCAGGATGCACGTCGCGGAGACACCACTGCAAGGGGAGGGGTACCTTTGAGCATTTTTCCACGAAAGCGAAAGTTCGGGGCAATGCATGTTCCATCTGCGCGAGGAGCTGGAGCATGATCTCTCGCAGGGGAGTCGGCGGCTCGCGACCCACCGCCTGAGAGAGTTCAGCGTGGTGTCCCGCGAGTAGTTCGGACAAGATTGCTTGACGGTGGA
The DNA here is from genome assembly GCA_041738415.1 of Bythopirellula sp. Lineage (GTDB taxonomy): Bacteria > Planctomycetota > Planctomycetia > Pirellulales > Lacipirellulaceae > Bythopirellula. The sequence goes on along the minus strand of JBGSPU010000054.1, from coordinate 32,483 downwards.
GCAGTCCTGGGGCTGGACCGAATGGCGGTCTGTGGGCTGCTGAGCCAAAATTCCTTGCGGCCATGTGAAACTTGACGAGAGCTTCCACGGATGCTGTGCGTTGCAGCTTGTTTGAAGTGCGGTTATTGAGAGGTTCCCCGGCGAGCCAGGGGGAAAGTTCCCATAAATGGCCAGCACTATCCAGGAATGTATCTCCGCTGAGTGTTTTGTGGGGCACGGGGACGATAGGCAGCCCCGCTTGCCAGACGTGCTCGATACCTTGGTGAATGGTCCGCAATTGGTCAGGAGTAGGATGCTGCGCGGGCCAGCGACGCAAGCAGAATTTGTGGCCCTCATGCGAAATGCACCAGATTTTAGCCCCGCTGAGTCCTCCCGGAGCTTGATGAGCAAGGAGTGTCTTGCCGGAAATTGCCCCGAACCAGCGACTGAGAAGGAGGGCAAGATCAGCAACGTCGAAATGTGTCGTCAAGGAATTCGCCCTTTCTGGTCAAATTGGTGGCGGTCGGTGTGCTACTGGAGCAGACATCCTGGCTGTCTTGAATTTCGCAGGCTGGAGGCATTCACCACTTTGCAAGCAGGATGCCTACACCACACCCACTCCCAAATCCCCAGCGGCACTTTGCCCAATTACGCAGGCAAGGTAAACTAGCAGTCACGCATTTTAGCCCAAGTAGTGCTTCCCATGAAACTTATCATCGCGGTTATTCAACCAATCAAATTAGAATCAGTCCAGCAAGCGTTGCGGCGAATTGGTGTGACCCGGCTGACGATTTGCGACGCGATGGGGTTTGCCCGGCAACGTGGTCAAACCGAGACCTATCGCGGCAGCGAGTATGCCACGAATCTGCTGAGAAAAGTCGCCTTAGAAATCGCGGTCAACGATGATTTCGTCGAGCGAACCATCGAGTGCTTGACGCAGCAGTGTCGCACCAGTCAGGAAGGGAACATCGGCGACGGAAAGATTTTTGTATTGCCGATGGAAGAATCGATCCAGGTGAGCGATACCACCCGCGGGCCGGGGGCGATTTAGTTTATGTCAATCGTCCTGGTTAGTCGAGATTTGATGCTCGCTTCCAAACTCGAAGGGGCGGCCCGTGTTGTTGGGGAAACTCTCAAGGTTGTCGCGACAGGGGAGGGGGCGCTGGATGCTGTAGCCGACTGTCGTATGATGGTGGTCGATCTTGAGGTTCCTGGTTTGGAGATTGCTTCTTTAATTGACGAAGCGAAACGTCAGCAACAGATCCATGTGATCGCGTATGCGCCGCATGTCCGCACCGAGAAACTCGCGGCGGCGAGAGATGCGGGCTGCGATCTGGTTGTCTCGCGGGGCCAGATCATGAGCGATGTGGAGTCGATCCTGCGGAAGATTTCACGATAGGGGTAGGGAAGTCCGGTTGAGCCGGAATCTCATGTGCTGATTCCCGTACCTCGAGTTCTGCCATCGGGAGAGCCGCCGGGTTTGGTTCCCGATGATCAACACCACTAGGAAGGCTCTGACTTCTGCCAACCGCCGTACGCAAATCCACCGACAACCATCGTTTCGTTCTCGCATCCAGCCTGGTCGTTGGCCGAAGGAAAAAAGGGGAAAAAGGACAAGGGGAAAAAGGACAGGAATAATTGTACTCGGGCTCGAGCCGCTTCCCTACTTGTTGTCGCCGTAAATGCTTGTGAGATAGTAGCTTCGGAGAATTCTCTGAGTTCATTGGTTGCTGAATATGCATGTCCTTTTCGCCCAATGCTGAGAAAAAACAGCAATGAGAGTTTTCTGATTCGTAGGAATGGCTGCAATGGCATATCGGTTAACCAAGTACTGAGAAAGGAAACGTTTTACTCTTCACGAAGAGGAATCGGATAGGTCAATTGTCGAACTAGCTTTTCCTTCCCCCCTGTTTTCCTTGCCGTTTTCCTTCACCGGGGGAAGATCTCTTTCCACCACCACCCCGGAAGGCTGTTACCTCATTCCATTTGCTTAACTGCTCATCGCTCAAAAGCTTAGCTAGACTGGCGTCGAGTGTCCCCTTAAGTGTGTGTGCAGTGACGCTGGAAAATCGAATACCTGCTTCAGCTGCAGCGTTTCTGGCCTTTCCGTATTCAACGATGTAGTCATAAGTTAATTGCAGTGCATCCTGCTTGTTCTGTTCGTCCAATTGAAACTCGTTGATCTGGGAAACATAACGATCCCATCGAGGATTGAAACTGCCTAGGGACAAGAGAGCTTCATCAATTTGCACGGGATCCAAGTATTCGCTTATTGCAGACTTGAGTTGGTCTCGTTGTCTCGCATTCACTTGCTCACGCTTATCAGATTGATCGGTCGTCTCGTCATCGGACTTCGATAGCTCTTTCAATGCTAGCTTGCGTGCTTCGCGCGTAGCTACATAAGTCTGGACGAGTCTGTCACCTTTATCTTTAGGCAGACCTAGCTTCGTTGCCACGGTTTCGGCTTGTAGCTTCCAGGTGTCGTCAGAAATCTTAGGTCGCTTCGCTTGATCAGTATCTGCTTTGTCAGAGATCGCAGTTTGTTGGGCGTTTGAAATGGTTGCAACCAGGCAGATCGAGCAACTTACAAAAGCTAATCGTGAAAACTTAGAAAATAAATAGAGAAAATAATGATTCATAGCGTGGTCCTCTTTGTGAAGTAAACGGAGCCGATCATACGGCAAAGTGAAAGTAGGAGTTGTTAATTGTCGCTTATGCAGTATAAGTGGTGCTGTCCTCGTAGGAGCATCTCGTCGCCAATAAATACGGGAGATGCACTAAAGCTTTCATCAAGGGTGTTTGCAGCCAGGATGTTAAACTCTCGACCATGTTCGATGACAAGGGTATTCCCATCGCGATCTGCGATGTAGATCTTGTTCGCAGCCCCTGCTAATGAACTGTAGATCGTGCCAATGTCCGGCAAACGCTTGGGCCCATAAACGACCGCTCCAGTAGTGGCATCGACACACAATAGGATTCCCATCTCTCCCTTGGTGAAGTAGAGCAGATTGCCATAAAGCAAGGGGGATGCAACATAGGGAGCTGCTGCATCGTAATGCCAGACAAGTTTATCGGAGTCAGTAATGTCACCAGTTGAGTCTAGCGAAATGGCGTTGATGCAATATCCAAGATACCCCGTCATGCAATACACAATCCCCTTGTTAGCGATTGGAGAGGGAATCGGGCTTTTTACTTGGCCGCCACACTGCCAGACGATTTCTCCCGTTGCTAAGTTATAGCTTCGGGTACGTCCCGTCGCATTGGTAACGACTTGCGTGGTGCCTTTGTGGTCCACAATCAGCGGAGTGCCCCACGTTGTTTCTTCGTCACGAGGTCTCCGCCATTGTTCTTGTCCGGTCTTCCCATCTAAGCACGCGATAAAGGAATCGCCTTCGTGGTCCCAGTTGATGATGACTGAATCTCCGTAGATAACTGGCGAAATCGCTTCGCCAAACCCACGTCTTGTCTGCATTTTTCCCAAGTCGACCTTCCATTGAAACTCACCGTCGATCGTATAGCAATAGATCCCATAGGATCCAAATGATGCATAGATTCGCTGGCCATCGGTAGTAGGAGAAGCCGATGCATACCCATGAGTCGGATGATGCCCATCGTGAGGCACCTCCTCATTCGCAGTTCTCTGCCAAACAACTGTGCCATTGTGTCGATCGAGACAGAGAATCTCGAAACGATGAACCGTCTTGGGGCGCGGCACTGAGAGAACCTGTTGGTTCTTGCCTCCAGTTTTACCGCCCTTCCGACCACCCCGCCGGACGGGAAGTTCAGTTTCGTCCTTCCCTGGAAGAGATTCTGAATGGCTTACAGAACTAGGAGGTTCGAGGCCGGTGTCGATAGCGGTCAGGATGAAAATGCGATCCTCCCAAACAATTGGTGTTGAGCTACCGCTGCCAGGTATCGCAACTTTCCACTTGATATTGGTCGATTCATCCCATTCCATGGGAGGATCCCCATGAAGAGAAAGGCCATTAGCGTTTGGCCCGCGCCACTGATGCCAATTGCTTAGGTATTCGCTGGCAAAATCATGAGCCCGTCCACTTGCTGACAAATATATTTGTAGCAATAGCAGTAAGAGCGTAATTGCGCACGAACGTAACATGCTATTTCGCTTTTTCCACAATCCAAATGTTGCGAAACTGATAGGGGGATCCATGCTCTTGAAGCATGATGGGGCCACTTGAGGCATCACCGAGTCTCTTGGCAGCACCTTTGCGACTGCCTAACTCCACATCGTCGTGAATAACTATCCCATTGAGCGCTACAGTGGCACGAGCCTTTTCTCTAAGAACATCCTGAGCGTCAAATCGCGGGGCTCGAAAATCGATGTCAAAAGTCTGCCACTGCATTGGGGACGCTGCCATCGGCAATAACGGTGCAATTGTTTTCGTCAGGTTGGTAAACGCACCACATTGAGATCCATCAGGGTTGCTGTAGGAGTCGCTGACATTGAGCTCATATCGCGCCAATAGGTACACTCCACCGTTTGTCTCTTCACCGAGAACTCGGAATTCTAAATGAAGCTTAAAATCACTAAACTTCTGTTTAGTGATAATCGATCCTGCTCCAGGAACAGCTTCTACTCCTTCGCCGGGAATAATTTTCCATTCCGCGGGACCCCCTGGGGTCTCCCATGATTTGCCTTGCTGGCTTGCCCAAGCATCGAGATTACTGCCATCAAATAAGACGATTGCATGCGGTGGAGGAAGGGCATTTAGTGTGGGAGAGACCTCCGGAACACTTTGAATAGCGTTCGAATCACGATTGCTATTATTTTGCGCTGAATCCACGCGTAGATTCTTCGACTTTATCTCAATCGCGAAAATGTAATTGCTGCCGATTGACACCGCGGCCAGGACGAGCAGGAATCGAACTAAGTATGTTCTCAAGTATTGACAGCTTTCCATGTATGTCACAGTTTTTCATTATGGCGGGAATTCCTGGACTCATTCCTGGCAACTGGCGGACTTTCATTCGTCTCTGCGAGCGCAAGTCGGACCTTTTGGAGGAATTTCTTGGTCCGCGCTCTGGGGTCATATACCTCGTCCTTGAGGTAGAGAGTTTCAATAGGAATATAACCCCGATAACCACTATCCTGAATTATCTGAAAGAGCCTTACCAAATCAACTTCCACATCGCTTTCTTGACCATATAGCTTCTCTTTAATCTGAAAGTTTACGGCATAAGGAAGCACTGTTTCGATTTCACTATAGGGGTCATCAGAGAGGAAGCATCCCGTGTCAACAATGAGTCCACACCAAGGGGAGTTAACCATTTCCAGCAGCTTGATCATTTGGTCAGTCGTCTTGAGGAAGTAAGTGTGATGCTGCACTCCCACAATTACACCATACTTCTCGCCGTGTTCAGCACATTCGCGCATGTCATCTGCCATCCAGGATGCCACCTCGTCCCAAGTATAACCGTCAGGCTTGCCCGACCTTTGGTTCGTTGCGAATACTCGAATCACGGGCGCGCCCATCTTGGCGGACACTTCGACCCAATCTTTGATATGTTGCACATCTTTGGCTCGAGCCGCTTTGTCGGGATTACAGAAATCATTTCTAATCCCAGTGCCACTAATATCCAGCCCAAGTTGAAATGCTCTGCGTTTGAAATTGTTGATGTACTTGTCTGACGGCACATCAGGATAGCCAGGAAAAAAATATCCCGTTGGATCTACCGCATCCAGATCGTTCTCGGCGCAAAAGTCGAGCACATCGAAAAGTGTCATACCTGGTCCACGACCTCTTATGTGGTCGTTCAAAGCCTTACTAAATGAGTAGGCATTGAGGGAAAGTTTAAGCTTAGCACCACCAACCCGTTGGATCGGTTCCTGGGAGGATGCGGCACGGCAGGAGAATCCGATCCCTCCCGCTGCAACAAGCGGCATAACAGACCAGCGGCTCAAAAAGTCCCTGCGATTTGTACATTTTGGCATATTAGTATTTCTCCAAAACCATAAGAACATTCTGATTTGATAGCTGATCGAATACTCCGCCTGTATGGTTTAATAGCACTCTAAGTCAATTTCAGGACACCCAACGCGGTCAAAAGGGACGTTGCCGACCGCTTCGCTCCACTCGCGATCACGTCTTAAATTACGGCTACAGAGCTATTAAAGTCCTGGATAGAACGATTACTCTCAATTGCCCAGATTTCCTCCAATCCCCAAGAACCTGTGAAATATAAATACTGCCTCTCTATCACTTGCACGATACTCGGCTACCTTCTGATGGTATCCGGCGCTTCTGCGGTGCCTTATCCCAAAACTGACCCAAAGAAAGCATTTCCGGAACTCAAAGTCTATGATAAGGAAGGAATTCCCTATCGATCCGCTCAAGAAGATTGGGAAGGAGCCAGAGAACTTGTTCAGCAAGATCCAGCTTGGGCTGAATGGCTTTCCCAAGAGCAGGCAACAGTTGATGCCTGGATGAAGCGGCATCATGACAGGGTTACTTGGATAGGTGGCTGGTCAAATAACTTCGTAAGCCCCAAAGACGGCTCAAAGTTGACATGGACTGAAGCTATCCCTGGTGAAGAGGTGGATCATTTTTCAAGCCCTTCTGATCCACACGTAGAAATTACGGATAAACTGAAGGCTGCCTGGGTACGAATCTGGCGCGAGCATCATGCCGGAATGATGGAACGGGCGGCACGCCTCTATCGATTGACGAACGACCAGCACTATGCATCCTGGGCTGCTGACCAACTTGATTTCTATACGACGCATTATCTCGAGTGGGAACCTCAGCGTCAGGGGGCAAGGCTGTTTTGGCAATCGCTAACTGAGGGCGTGAACCTCATCACCTACGCCCAAACGGTCCGCTTGCTAGGTGATTATGTAGAACCCTCACGAAGACAGTTCTGGCATGAGGATTTCTTCGTTCCTGAAGTAGCAGTATTGAACGAAAACTTTCCCAAGATACTCAATATTACTTGCTGGCTACGAGGTGCTGCCGCACAGGTAGCCTTGGTTTTTGACGATGAGAAGATGTGGAAAGAAGCGATCGATGGTCCTTTCGGGATCCGTCAACAAGTTGCTGAAGGCATAACGAGTGATTACCTCTGGTTTGAGCAATCCTTGGGATATAACAGCTATGTAGTTTCGGCACTCGCCTCGCTATTTGAGACTGCAGGATTATTTGGTCGGACTGACGAATTATCTCTTGAGATGGCCACGGTCGAGAACTTGATGCTGGCTAGCACCTACCTGCGATTTCCTACCGGTCAGTTACCAACACCTTCTGACACCAAAGGACAGCTCTATGCGCCGGATAAAGAATCCTTCGCAAGTCATTATCGTGTTTTTCCTACGACAATAGGTTTGAAAGAAGCTCAAAAGGAGCGTAATTGGGATACTTTGCTCGATCCTCCGCCGCTACCTGAGGGACCAGTAGAGTTACCTCCTGTGACAAGCCGTAATTTTGAATCTTCTCGAATGGCTGTTATTAAGGATGGAGCCTGGCAAGTTTTCTTTCACTATGGTCAACCCCCTGTTAAGTCGCATCTCCAAGCAGAAGTTCTCAATTATTCTGCGTTTTATGGAGAGACAGATATAACTCATGATCCAGGAACTGTGGGATATGGTTCACCTCTGCACAAGTACTACTATACGCGGGGACTCAATCACAACGTCCCGCTTGTCAACGGAGAAGGTCAGGAACAGCCCCCCAAGGGACGCAAACCAGATCCGTTCACTGAGACTCGTGCAGGAGAGTTGATTGACTTCTCGAGCAGCCCGGCACGAGTTAGCGCTGCACATCCGGTTTATCGCAGGGACACTAAAGCTCAAAGGGAGTTAAGAATTGAAGGCGATAAGCTGATTGACGTGACTCAGGTAGAAGTGCATTCTGACCAACCACAACAACTGGGCCTCGTGCTTCATGTCCAAGGAGCCGTAAAACTGCCGAATAGCTTTGTGCCTGACTCCGACTTCTCCAGTGGACGACCTCCAGCATTTGGTTACTGGAAAGAGATAACGTCAGCAGAGTATGAGAACGAAGTGAGCTTCGATGTTGAGTACAGGATGATTACGAAGAGAATCAGTTTCTCGGTAGCCTCACCTACCGGGCCGGCGACTTTTCGGGTTTGGCATGGGTCATCCCCAGATATGCCTCCCGGACGTCGAGAGGCTTTCTACCTGGAAACGTCAGGAACAGCTGCAACATTTACGACTGCTTTCACTCCAGTTGACTCAACTACTGCCACTCGGAATTAGCGATAGCAGAATAAAGATCGGCCGACCGCACGCTGCAGCCGGCCGTCGCTACTGCCCCAAATTTAGCGGAGCATCACTTGGTGAAGTCTATCCACGCTTTCGCCCGAAACCTAGCAGCCCTCCGACTAAAGCGAGAACGAGCGAAGTTGGTTCGGGAACGTAGTCGACATTCGCATTATCCCATAGATAATCAAGCCTGCCTCCATTGGTTCCGATGTACACGTACTGAAAGTCCGACACATGAGGATCGGCACCTCCTTCACTGAGCCGACGTGAAATTAGAGTGCTGCCGTCAATCGACAGCTCCAGTAAATAGTCAACCGGGTCGCTGGTGACGGCGTCGTCGGCAACACGTTCCACCGAGAAAACAATGCTGTGCTTGAGAAGATCGTTGATGGAGCCTGCGGCAGCCGTCGTGTTTGCGCCGAAATCTATGCTGTCCGGACCTCCCATAAAGGTATCATTATCAAGCACTGTATCTACAACGTCGCCAAGAATGTCGGCCGTGACTCCAGTTGGAGTTCCCCAACTGATGGATGCATAGTAGCCGGTGTTGTCGTCGGTTTGGGCGTTCGTGCCGTTATCACCGGGAACAAAGTTCCCAAAGCCGTCATCGAATCCCTGGCCCGTACCACCGTCGTTCGAGAATCCGAAACGAAATGATTTGTCACTATCCTCGACCTCATTGCTGCGCAAATCAAAACTGAGAGTAAGTTTGTCTCCGATATTATTTAGGGACTTCGTGCCGAGTGATCCGCCAGGACCGAGTGCTGCGCCGAGCATACGCGTGCGACTCGTGGTTGTATCCAAATGGATGGCATTCAGAGAACCAATGCCTGCTGAGTCATCATCGATGGTCAGCGTGACACCGCTGGTGCCTCGTGCAAACCACCATGCCGGTCCTACTTCGTTATTAGCATCGACGATGCCTTCGAGTGTACCATCGTTATTGCGATCGGCGTCCCCAAAACCATCAAAGAAAACAGATGTGGCCGAAGCTTGCGCCACAATAAATGCACCCAGTAACAGTGCTGAGATAAGATTGCGTAATTGCATCGAAATTCCCCTTTCAAATTGTAGAATCTAGATCGTTAGCATTTTCCTATTCATTGAGAAAAAACGCTTCATACAAACCGTCGTCTCACTTGAGACGATAAAACGGCTAAGACCAGCAAGAGAAAAGTTGAAGGCTCTGGGACGACAGCTATAGTAGTAAGCGGACTCTGGCCAAACAGACGTTGCCAGACCAGGAAATCAGCACCATCGACATCCATATCGGAATCCGCATCTCCATGCGACTTCACAGCGGTTCCCTGTAAGCCGTAATTGGTTGTCCAGGCAGTGAGATCGGTACCATCGACAAATGTGTCTTCATTAAAATCTGCTTCCAGGAAGGTTGCAGAACCACTTCCAGCCAATGCCTCCGCAAATGACGTGGCGACAACGAGATTATCCACAATCTGCGTGCCGATATAGTCATTGCTTTGGCGCAACGCAAATCCTTCAATCAAGGTTCCAAAGCTTCCCCCGGCTGCATTTGAAATAGAAGCGCTATTCTCATCAACAGGATCGAGCCACAGCTTTCCTTCGGCCGTCACCGGGTCGTATGAGATAACCGTCCGATAAGTTGTGTCAAAGGATAAATCGCTTGGCCAAGTACTGCCCTCATTGAGCCTGCTCCCGGAAGCATTCATCGCTAAGCCATAATCGCCGCCACTCGACGGCTGGACTACTCCGGTACGTGCGCGAAATCCTGTTGTTGGTAAGCCTGAATAGAAGTGGGCAAAGTAGAGACCAAAATCGTCAAGGACTTTTGTCGGATCGTTGAGGTCCTGGCCACTGGGTAGCATGAAGTCGAATCTTGCAAAAGTAATATCTGTCGCCGTTTGAGCAGGAAATCCTACATTCACATCTTCGCGCCCCCCCGATCCAGTACCTTGGCTAAGAACTGCCATGCCGTTGGTAACTTGGATCGGAGTGCCCCCTAGATCGTCGTGAGAGGTCCATGGATTACCTGGTCCAGGAGTAGGGGTCTGCCCAACAAGGTTCCCATCGGGATGAGAGAAGCGTTCTTCAACCAAAATGGCAGACATCGAACTGGAGTTTCCGAGCACCAACAAGACGATCCAGGCACAGCAAAATCTAGAAAAGAAGCAATTCCTTCGTTGAAAACTCATGGGTGTCGTCTCCTGCATCAAGATGGACTGAGGAATAGCGTTGGTGATGTGCTCGACGATAAGGGAAAGACTAGAATCGATCAGTATTACATTGTAGCGGGCTGCTGGCGAATTGCTCTTCACTGAGGATACGCTTAGCCACTACCTAGAGAGATAGCCTAGTAAAAGCGTTTTAGGACAAAAAAAGCCTGTTCATCCCTTAATCTGCCATTTTCTACGGGAAGATCCTTTTAAGAGCAGATTCAGCTAGGATAAATGTCCTGGATTTACTTCGGAGTGCTATTTAACTCTAGAGATGCCAGAGAAGTTTCAAGCGAAATAGTATTTAACGAATACCACTCTTTTCGGAGAACTAGAAAAGGACTGGGATATGAAGCGAATTGGGAATAAGGGAGTTCTTGGATTCTGCTACTCGCGGTCATTTTGCTGCGGAGTCAAGCCAGACAATACAACTCATCAAATTTCTCACTGTCCTGGCAGGCTGCCAGGTACTTATCCTCATCTCTCTCGCCAGCGCTGCTTGATTCCCAATCGATATTCGTTTGGCTTTACGCTTGTAGAACTTCTGGTAGTAATTGCCATCATCGGCGTATTAGTCGCATTGCTTCTGCCGGCTATTCAGGCTGCACGTGAGGCAGCGCGTCGTACTCAGTGCAAGAATAGCCTTAGACAAATCGCTATAGCGCTCCAGAATCATCATGATGCAGTGAAGAGATTTCCTGCCGGGGCCCAGCATGAAAACCCGACTCCTCCTTCAGTCTCAAACTCCTATCTAGGCAACTGGAATTGGAGTGCCATGCTGCTGCCCTACGTAGAGCAAACAGCGCTATACGATCGAATTGGTGTCACTGATACCGACTTAGCATCAGCCATGGATGATCCCAACAAACTTTCTGCCATGCAAACATCGCTGTCCGTCTTTCTTTGTCCGACGACTTCCAGCCCGACGATTAACGAAGAACGTGACATAGAAAGTGCTAGCGGTCAGTTTTACGGGCTGACGACCTCCGATTATGTAGGTGTGAATAGCAGCGGAGAATTGCGACGATACAGAGAGCCGCTTTCCGACAGAGGCGCCAACGGAGTTTTTACTATCGATAAAGGAACGCGGATTCGCGAGATCACAGACGGCACAAGTAATACGCTTATCTTAGGAGAAAGAAGTTGGGAGACAACGCTGACTGGTAGCGAAGGATTCGTCTTAGGTAGAGCGGGTGTGGTCTTTGGAATTCGTGGGGTCCGAGATAACTCGGAAATTGGTTTAGCCGACAGTATGGGATGCGGCAAATATGCCATGAATTATTCAAGTTCCAGTCCCACAAAGTCAAATTCATTTGCTCGAAGAGGGTTTTCCAGTCGACATCCTGGTGGTGCCAATTTCGCTTTTGTTGACGGTAGTGTTGACTTCCTATCGGACGACATTGACGGAGGTTTCGACGCCGACCAGACCGCAATTACTGATGAAATAGTTGATACACCTTGGGAATCCTTGTTGGGTATCGATGACGGTGTAATTACAGTTGATTACTAAGCGTAGATCATTTCGATCTAGAAGTGTTTTCGGGACCAGTACATCGGTTGTTAAGAACGAAAAAGTGGAAACAATGTCGATAGATTCGTGCCGGAGATCATTCCTAAAACAATCGGCACTAGTGCCTTTGAGTCTTGCTGGCGGTGCATTTGTCTCGCATCTCCCAGCTTTCGCATCTAGCCCTATTGAAAGAGTCGGCGGATCGAAGCTTAAGATAAGCTTAAATGCCTATTCCTTTAGCAAGGCCCTTAACGATCACATTCTTGGTCGTAAAAAAGGGTTGTCGCTATTGGGCCTGCTCGACTTTTGCGCAGAGCACAATTTCGATGCAATTGATCCGACTGGCTACTTCTTTCCCGGATACCCAGAAGTGCCCACGGACGAGTACATCCACAATTTCAAACGCAGAGCATTCCAGCTTGGATTAGACATTAGTGGGACAGGTGTCCGAAACGATTTTGCCACGCCTAACCAAGCCAGTCGTACCGCCGATGTCCAACATGTGAAGGAATGGATCGAAGTTGCCGCCAAGCTGGGCGCACCTGTAATTCGAGTGTTTGCAGGTCCAGAACAGCCACGCTATTCCTGGGACGAAGTCGCTAAGTGGATGTCAGCCGATCTGCGAGAGTGTGCCGAGTTCGGCAAGCAATATGGAGTCTTGGTCGGTGTTCAGAACCACGGTGACATGCTTAAGACAGCTAAGCAAACTCTGAAGATTGTAGAGATGGTCGATTCTGAATGGTTTGGCGTGATCGTCGATACTGGCTATTTCATGACGGACGATCCCTACGTCGACATTGCTGAAGTAACTCCATATGCCGTGAACTATCAAGTAAAAGAAAGTCCGTTTGGTAAGGAGAGCCCCATCCGGACGGACTTGAATCAACTTGTTGGAATTATACGTGAGCAGGGGTACAGGGGCTATCTGCCAATAGAAACACTTTCATTGCCCGGCAGACCTTACGATCCTTACGCTCTGGTGCCACGGTTTCTCAAGGAAGTACGTACAGCAGTTGAAAATTCGTCAAGTTGATTCAACCGAAACGAGAATGACCGAACTATCAAACACAGAGGGAGAAGACCGAAAACGTTTAGTGGCGCTGATTACTCAGCATCAGCGGCGGATTTTTTCCTACATATACACTTTAGTGCCTCGCCGTCAGGAGGCGGAGGACCTTTTGCAAGAAACAAGCGTTGTGATCTGTGAAAAGTTTGATGATTTCACGGAGGGAACGGACTTTGTTGCATGGGCTTGTCAGATCGCTTACTGGCGGGTGCGTTACTCTCGCCAGAAGTTTGCCCGCTCAAAAGTGTTTTTTAATCAAGCGGTTCTTGATGTGGTTGCTAAGACGGCAGAAGATATGAGTCCTGAACTGGATGAGCGACACATTGCTCTATCACACTGCCTTGAAAAGCTTCATCCTCGTGACAGAGAGTTTATTATGACACGTTACGAACCAGGTGGTGGTGTCGAAGAAGCAGCCCGAAAAGCGGGCCGGTCGATAACTGCCGCGTATAAAGCACTGACGCGTATTCGTAAATTACTTTTCGACTGCGTTTCCGAACAATTAGCGAGAGAAGGTGCGTCATGAGTCTCAGTGATCGTGAAATCCTGGAATTGAACGAGCTATGTAACTCGCTCGTCGATGACAACTTGTCTCGAACCGACTTGGCTCGACTAGAACAGTGGATTGGAGCATCTGACGATGCAAGACAGTTCTATGTACGTGCAATGGACCAGTCAGCTAGTTTGGGACATTACGCCAGCGAAATGCAAATAGAAGCACCAGACCTCGCTGGTCGAGTAGGTAGTGTCATTCAACACGGAAAATGGATGTGGCTGGCCCTTGCTGCGTCTATTGTTATAGGTGGCACATTGTGGTTTCGATCGCCAGTGGTGATGGATCCAGTTGAGTATGTAGCCAAAATCACCGGCCTCAGAGCCGTAGGCCCTACTGATCCAGTAGCATCCAAATTGGGTGATTTTATTTGCCGTGGCGAGCGGTTTGAGCTCACTGAAGGATTCGCAGAGGTGACCTTTGATTCTGGCGCCGTACTTGTCGTCGAAGGTCCAGCGATTCTCGATGCGAACTCTCCATGGGACGCTACGCTTCATCAAGGTTCAATTACTGCATCTGTGCCCTCCCAAGCTATCGGATTTCGGATTTCTAATCCTGCTGTTGAAGTCGTAGATCTAGGAACAGAGTTTTCTATGGTGGCCGATGGTAAAGGCGCGGCTAACGTGTTTGTGCTTGAAGGTGAAGTGGAAGCAGTACCTGGTAGTAACTCAGACCGAGAGGCCATTCTATTGCGAGAAAATGAGTCCCGTCGATTTGCCGTATCTAATGTCGCGGGTGTTGAAATAAGTGAGCCAATTTTGACTCAGATGGACATGCCGGTGTCTTTTGAACGTAGTAGGAATCCCGTCAAGTACGTTCGCTGGGCTTTTGATGAACCCTCCGGGAAAAGTTTTGGTGCCAAGTCGATAGGATTTTCATCATCGGATTACGATTTGGTTTTGGGGAAAAGAGCATCGAGTGTTGCTCATACTGAAGGCTATCGAGATGGCGGCATACAGCTTGATGGTAGGTCGTTTGCGCAAGCTAGTTTTCCTGGGCTTTCTAGTAATTTCCCTCGCACAGTCTCATTCTGGGTACAGGTCCCTAAGGACACAGCACTTTCAGAGGCTTATTCAATGGTTGCATGGCGTGCCGATAGCGCCAAACTAGGATCGCGACCCGTGCATATTGGTTGGAACCGTAATCCAGATGAGGGTCCACTGGGTGCTTTGAGAACGGACTTTAGCGGAGGTCATGCGATGGGCATGACTTCGTTACGCGACGGGCTTTGGCATTATGTAAGTGTCGTTTTTGTGCCTGGTGTCGACCCTGATGCACCAGTTCAGGTCAAGCAGTACGTGGATGGAAAACTGGAAAGTAGTAGGGTAACTCCTGGTCCAAAACTCAGCATCGCCGCAAGAGGTAAAGAGAGGGGGGATCCTAGATTTGCAGATATCCTTTGGATAGGCTGTCGACTTGGTAGCGGTGGACCGAGGAAGTCTCGGTTTCGCGGCGCCATGGATGAACTCATCATAACGGATCGTGCACTCGATCCTTCAGAGATTTCACGATTGATGGTCGGACAAGAAATCGCCGTACCATCAATATGAGTAAGTGCCTAGTTCGACTGTTTGATTTCGCTTGACTCGTTGTAAGTGTTTGTGAATTAGCAACTTCTGTGAATTGGGGCAAGTCAAGGTTTCATGGAAGGAGCTTTCGCATGGAAGCGAAATACGAAAAGCGCAAGGAAGAATTGTTGGATGAATGCATGGTAGCGTCGGAGATCTTTGATGAGTTGTTCCCGCGGCTAGAGAATTTTATGAATCCGTTTCTGGATAACTTGGCCCGCCGTGAGCAATGTGAGCATGCCAGCACGTTTGTGCAAGGCTTGCTTTCTGATCTGGATCATAAGAATGCAGAATCGATCGCCTATCGTTTTGGCCAGGATCGCCTGCCGCTGCAATGGTTTGTCGGCCAATCGGATTGGGATCATCAGCCGTTGCGTGACGAGTTGGTGCGTCAGGTGGGCCAGCAGTTGGGAGAGCCGGAGGGTGTGATCGTCTTTGATCCCTCGGGGTTTCCCAAATCGGGTCGAGAGTCGGTCGGCGCCAGCCGGCAGTGGTGCGGTCGGCTGGGCAAGGTCGACAACTGCCAGGTGGCGATCTACCTGGGGTATGTTTCGAGTCAGGAGCATGCCTTGGTGGACATGCGGCTGTTTCTTCCCAAGGAATGGACGCAAGACAAGCAGCGTCGTGAAAAGGCAGGTGTGCCTCCAGCAATCCGCTATCGCACGCGGCATCAGTCGGGCCTGGAAATGCTCGCACAGCATGGCGAAACTTTGCCGCACAGGTGGGTCACGGGAGACGATGAAATGGGCCGTCCGTACTGGTTTCGTCGTAGTTTGAACACACTCGACGAGCAATACCTGTTGGCCGTTCCATCCAACACACAGATCCGCGACTTGGAGATGGATCCCCCTGCTTACTCGGGTCACGGTCGCCCCCCCAAGCGTCCTTGGACGCGTGTCGACAAGTGGACGAAAACATTGCGTAAACGGGACTGGAAAAGAGTTGAGGTGCGAGACGGTGCGAAAGGTCCGCTCGTGGTGGAACTGGCAAAGCGGCGGGTCGTCGGTCGTACCGACAAACGACAGGAAGGTCACGAAGAAGTCTTGGTCGTCATTCGTTTCCGGCAGCGCGATTCGAAGCGTATTCTGCAAACCGACTATTACTTGTCCAATGCGAGCCCTGACACGAGCCAAGCCGAGTTCGCCCGCGTAGCGAAAGCGGAACATCGCATCGAAGAATGTCTCCAGCGTGCTAAGAGCGAGGCGGGCTTGGCCGACTACGAGGTTCGCAACTGGAAGGGCTGGCATCATCATCAAATACTTTCACTCATTGCGACCTGGTTTTTAGTCACGGAAGCCCGGCGGGGAAAAAAAATGGACACCGGCGATCACCGTGCCACAAATCCGAGAAGGGATCAGTTCCATCCTCACTCGCGCTTGCGGATGCGGTATTCCCTCCCGCGTCCTTCTCGAACGAGAGAAGCGGCTTATGCGCAACGAGCTTGCTCGCCTTTACCACTGGAAGCGGCATAAACGCTTGGCACCATTGAACTTAAACAAGAGACAAATCTAATACAGTCGAACTAGCGATTCAAATCTTTACTATGTGTGAAAGTTTTGGAGCCACGCCAAGCGTACTACTTTTAGTTCCTGAGGTCTTTCAATTCGTCGCGTAATCATTTCTGATCGCCCTTGCTAAATTCGGTGAACTTTAGTTTAACTGTCTTAATCGGAACCGCGCGGGAGAAACCTCCCCAGACGAATCGGCCGCTGGTAACAAGTGCGAATATTGGCTTTGAAAAGTCAAATGCAAGGCAGGAGCGACTTGACCTCTACTTGCCAAGTATCACAGCCGCTGCAACCAACGCTGCCAGGAGCAAGAGCACGAATACGATGCGGCTGGTGGGAGGTCCCACATGAGGTTTATCTTCTTCCAGGGGGGGCAAGTCCTGGGTGAGATGAGATAGATCGGGGCCGAATTCTTCGATCAGATGATCCTTCAGATAACCCTGCACGGCCCGGGCGTTAAAGGGGCGGCGTTCGGGGTCCTTTTCCAGGAGTTGGAAGACGATCTTTTCCAGCCATTCAGGGCAGTCGATGCCGCGTTCGCGGATGCTGGGTGGTTTATCGTTGAGGTGCTGGCCCCAGACTTGGGCAAAGTTGG
Source organism: Bythopirellula sp. (assembly GCA_041738415.1). GTDB lineage: Bacteria > Planctomycetota > Planctomycetia > Pirellulales > Lacipirellulaceae > Bythopirellula. The sequence continues at coordinate 15,273 of JBGSPU010000054.1, read as the reverse complement.
CTCCCATGAAAGGGGGCCTGCCGGTGAGCATCTCCATCATGACACAGCCCAGGGAATAGAGATCAGCCTTGCCCGTGATCTCCTTGTCTCCACAGATTTGTTCGGGCGACATATAGGCGTAGGTGCCGACCGTGATTCCAGCGCCGGTAATGTCGGCATCGTGAGTGTCGCGGGCGATGCCAAAATCGCCAAGCAATAGTTTTCCTTCCTTGTTGAAGAACAGGTTGCTGGTCTTAAGATCGCGGTGAATGATACCGTGGTTGTGGGCATGCTGGAGGGCCGAGGCAATTTGCGCTGCGAATGCTGCCGTCTGTGGCCAGGAGAGTGGGCCGAACTTCTTGATGCGGTCTTTAAGCGTGCCGCTTTCCAAAAGTTGCATGGCGTAAAAAAATTGACCATCCATCATCCCGCCGCCGTAGTTGCGGACGATATGCGGATGGTTAAGCCGCTCCATGATGACGATTTCTCTTTGAAATCGGTCAACGATGTTCTCGTCGTGGGCAATCGTCGGGTGGAGCAGTTTGACGGCCACGGGCTCGCTAATATCGGGACTCTCGGCCCGATAGACCACGCCCACGGTCCCTACACCCAAGGGTTCCAAAAGCTTGAAGTTGGCCGAGGTTGGCAAGAACTTCAATTTATGTCGAGGAGGGGTGGGGGAATCGGTCATCTGGATTTGCAGAATTGGTAAGTAGGTGAGTAAGTGAGTAGGTTCGTTGGTGGCTATGGGGAAGTGGGTGGTGAGATCGAAGATTATCGCTCTTTGCTCCCAACTCACTTACTCACGATAAAATTGGCAGGCACTTCAGATGGCCTTAACGTTACGCAAAGACTTTACACACCATGTTTCGGCCAGTTCGTAGTGCCTAGCGATAAGGCAGTCGATGCATCCTCACAGTGCAATCAACCGGGACCGTGGGTATTCACCGGGACATTGCCAAGGGGTGTTAAGTATAAGCCATATAACTGCTTAGGGAATACACCAAGAGTTTTCTCTCGGTTTGGCATTAGGGTTGCTTAGTAGGAGATCGGTCCCTCTCCTTTGCAGAAATCCAAGCGGGAGTGGTGATAAAAGGCGGATTTCTTGGTTTTGTGGCAAACAATCCTAATCGAGGGGGTGCCCAGCTATCGCTTGATTCCAATTCGGTTCAAACCCGCTGTCGGAGTCTAGCGGCCTGGCACCAATTTTTCTACGATGTGGACTTGTCCATAGGCCGCGGAAGCGGTCTGGAACCGGCATATCCCATTTCACGGCAGCAGCGGAGAGATTTGCTGCATGTCGAGACGATATCAAGCTGTTGTCGGCTAAGCGACTGCGCACTCGTAGTACGCTTGGCGAGGGTCGACCAAGGAGCGACAACACACTTCTGCAAGGATGCGCATTGTAAGATTGTGTCCAATTCAATTTGAGGAGCGATTGAGAAAATGAGTTACAAGTTAGAGTACGTCTGGCTAGACGGTTATAAGCCGGAGCCCAACATTCGTAGCAAGACCAAGATCGTCGATAGCGAACCAAAGAAACCCGAGGACTGCCCAGGTTGGTCCTTCGATGGTAGCAGCACCCAGCAGGCTGAGGGGCATAGCTCCGATTGCTTGCTAAAGCCAGTTCGCATGATCAAAGACCCGAATCGCAAAAATGCCTCTTTGGTGATGTGCGAAGTGCTCAATGCTGATGGTTCGGTTCACCCCTCCAATGGCCGTGGCACTTTTGAGGATGACCCCGACTTGTGGCTGGGCTTCGAGCAGGAATACACCATCATGAAGAGTGGCAAGCCGCTTGGCTTCCCTGTAGATGGATATCCTGGACCTCAGGGTCCTTACTACTGCTCGGTCGGAATCATCAACTGTGTGGGCCGAGAGATTGTTGAGGAACATCTGGATAGCTGCTTGGACGCGGGTCTGTCAGTCACCGGTATCAATGCTGAGGTCATGAAAGGTCAGTGGGAATATCAACTCTTTGGCAAGGGAGCCAAGCAGGCCTGCGACGACTTGTGGCTGAGCCGGTTCCTGTTGCATCGTGCTGGGGAAAAGCACCACGTGAACATTGAACTTCATCCCAAGCCAATCAAGGGAGACTGGAACGGTAGCGGCATGCACACCAATTTCTCCACCACCCCGATTCGCGAAAAGGGTGGCGAGGACTTTATCAAAGGCATCTGCGAGAAGTTCAGCAAGCGTCATAAGGAGCACATTGCATCTTATGGTTCTGACAATGATCAGCGACTGACCGGTTTGCACGAAACCCAGTCGATTGAGAAATTCTCCTATGGAGTCAGCGACCGCGGTTCTTCCATTCGCATCCCAATCGGCACCGTACAGAATGGCTGGAAGGGCTACTTGGAAGATCGCCGTCCGGCCTCCAATGCGGATCCTTACAAGGTGGTGCGTGAGATTCTCTCAACGCTCCGTTCCTAAACGGCCACGGGTTAAGTCCAAACGATACGGGAAAACATCTCAGTAAACCTCTCCTGGCCACCGCTGGCCAGGAGGGGTTTTCTATTGTATCGTGTGATTCAAGTAGATGGTTCTTTGGTACGAACCTGCTCAATTCTTCTTCTCTTTTTTGCAAAGGGGACTTGCTCGTGTTAACGCCTCAAGATGTGTTGGCTCTCTGCCGCGAACGTGGAGTGCGTGCGGTCGATCTGCGGTTCATGGATTTCCCGGGGCTTTGGCAGCATTTCACGATTCCTGTCGAGAAGCTCGAAGAAGAAGTCTTTGACGATGGGCTGGGCTTTGATGGTTCGAGCATCCGAGGTTGGCAGGCCATCAACGAAAGCGACATGCTGCTCGTGCCGCAGGCCGAGACGGCGTTCGTCGATCCATTTACCGAGATCACGACCCTCTGCATGATCTGCAATATCCAGGATCCCATCACCCGCGAGGACTATACCCGCGATCCCCGCAACGTGGCTCGCAAGTCAGTCAACTATCTCAAGAGCACCGGAATCGCCGACACGTGCTACATCGGCCCCGAGGCCGAATTCTTTGTTTTTGACGACATTCGGTTTGATCAGGCACCGCAGCACAGCTTTTTCTTTATCGATAGCAACGAGGCCCAATGGAATCGTGGCACGGATATGAAGCGTGCGGGCGATGGGCCCAATCTGGGCTACAAACTGCGCCACAAGGAAGGCTATTTCCCGGTGCCTCCCGCGGATCAACTGATGAATCTCCGCAACGAAATGATGATGACGATGATTGAATGTGGCTTGGAAGTGGAAGCCCAGCATCACGAAGTAGCCACAGCGGGGCAGTCGGAAATCGATCTTAAGTACAACGACCTGGTGCAGATGGCCGACAACATGTGCCTTTACAAGTACATCATCAAGAACGTGGCCTGTAAGCATAATAAAACGGTCACCTTCATGCCCAAGCCGCTCTACGGGGACAATGGATCGGGGATGCACACGCACATCTCGTTGTGGAAGGGGGATCAGCCTCTGTTTGCCGGTGGAGGCTACGCCGGCTTGAGCGATGAAGCGATCTACGCCATCGGCGGCATCCTGACCCACGCCCCGGCCATCCTGGCATTTACCAATCCTACGACCAACAGCTACAAACGCTTGGTCCCCGGCTATGAGGCACCGGTCAACTTGGCCTATTCGCAACGCAACCGGTCGGCGGCCTGTCGCATCCCCATGTACAGTCCCAGCCCCAAGGCGAAGCGAATCGAGTTCCGTTGTCCCGATCCGAGTTCTAATCCCTATTTGGCGTTTTCCGCCCTGATGATGGCCGTGATCGACGGAATCCAAAACAAGATTCACCCTGGCGAGCCGCTCGACAAGGACATTTACGACCTGGAACCAGAAGAACTTGCCAAAGTGCCCAGTACGCCCGGTTCACTGGGAGAGGCGCTAGCCGCCCTCTCTCGGGATCATGAATTTCTCCTACGCGGCGATGTGTTCACTCAGGACGTGATCAATACTTGGATCACCTACAAGCAGAAGAACGAAGTCGAGGCTTTGGCCCTCCGCCCGCATCCCTATGAGTTTTGTTTGTATTACGATATGTAAGCCGCAAGCGAAGTCACTCCGATCTTTACTGCCCATAAAAGGAACAGGCCGGCGAACAAGACAACGTTCACCGGCCTGAATTCTGGCTATAATCAACCAACTTGCTAGTTCTTTTTCTCTTTCAGCTCTTGAGCACGCTGATCGTACTTTTCGGCCAGAGCGCCACGCCCCAGGGATCGAAGAGTTTCGGCGGCTGCCTCGAAAACTGCTGCATTTTGATCATCGTACAATGCGGCAAGATCAAATGAATTGAACGCCTTGTCGTACTCTTCCATCAGCATGTAGGCGTAACCTCGTTTGGCAAAAAGCTCGGAGTTGGTCGGTTCGACTAAGATCGCTTCATTAAAATTATCCGCAGCCCTTCTGTACTCTTTCAATGCTACATAAGCCAATCCCCGATTGATGAAGGGTAGTGCGAAATTGGGGTTTTTATTGATCGCTTCACCGTAGCTCTCAATCGCTGAGCGATAATCTTCTTCTTCAGCAAAGGTAAAGCCGGTCCACAAGTGGGGCAACGGATCCGTGTAGTCGGATGCGGCAGCTAATAAAAAATCTTTCCGGGCGAGCCGATTCTCATCCTGCAGAAACCAACAGATGCCGCGCTTCAGATAGGCATTCGCGGTATAAGGGGCCGATTCCCCGGCTGGTATAAGCTGCAATGCATCGGTGAAGGCCTTGATCGCTTCCCCGTACATTTCCTGCATGCGGAGTGCAATTCCTTTGCGGTAGAGCGCCTGACCAGAGACGGGAAATGTGTCTGGCATTTCCTCCAGTACTGCGTCGGCATCTTCAATGACCTGCTGATACAACTCTTCGCGTTTCTCAGCAGCGGTCTCGGGATCTGACGCTATTTTAAGCCGAGCATCGCTACGCAACAAATAACCCTGGACGTATGCTTTGGGATCGGAACTCTTTTCTGGAACGTAGTACTTGATGGCGTTTGACAGTGCTTCGATAGCTTGCGGAAGTTTCGCTTTATCGTCCTGAAACAATGAGATGTTGGCTAGCATCGAATAGGTCTCAAAATCGTCATCCTTGAGTTCGACGGATTTGGCTATGTCAGCCTCAGCTTCGTCGAACTGACGCAATTGGGCATGGGCGAGGGCTCGATTGCGGAAGACTTCGGCATTTTCGGGATCAAGTTCCGCAGCCTTGTCCAGCACACGTAATGCACTGGTAGGATTTTGGATATTATTGACCAGTAAGTCGCCCAGGTTGGCAGCTATCTCTGGATCACGTCGATCAAGTTCGATGGCGTTGTTGAAATCGTTGAACGCCAGATCGATCAGACCTAATTCCTTTTCGCAGATGGCCTGGCCGTTATAAGCTTTGGCTGACTTAGGGTCGATATTGGTGGCGGACTTGTAACTGTCCAAGGCGGCCTGATAGTCTTCCAAGTTACGGAGGGCTTCCCCGCGACCGAAAAAGGCTGCCGCGAAAGTATTGTCGATGCCGACTGCCTTGGTAAACGCTGCGATCGCATCGTCCCATTGCTCAGCTTCGAGCAATTTTACGCCTTCCTCGTAGGCGGCAGTTGCTTCTTGATCACGGGTGCCCGTTTCTTGGGAGGGAGCTGACGGGGCAAACAAGGTCACCATCACCACAAAGACAATAACATTCAAGGTATGTTTCAAAGCACTCATGCGATCTCTTCCTCGGTTCTTTGAAGTTCGATTGATTAGGATAGGTGGGAGGGGAGTGCGGCCTGGAAATACACACTCAAATGGCCTCAAAATGGCGACCCACATTAACGTACCACGAGCCTGTGCGTTTGCACGGCGGAAACAAGAACTGTCCCCAGCTTTTTGTCGTCCGCACCGTTCCGATTGATGCGCCCTTACCAACTGCAACGAAAAAGCATGATACCGCGAACAGGAGGACAAGGGCCCTATCAGAGGATTCTACGCCGACACTCCGTAAGAGACCACTGATAGAATTTAAATCGTCGGGGTCGGCTTGGAATCTTTGCTACTCGAGACGGCCCAGCGGCTATGGTTGGAAGAGGTACGGTTGTATTCCTTCGCAAAGCCATCGGCCTCGTCGCTGGTAAAATCTCGCTGAATAGTGCGCTTGAACTTGCGAAATTCGTAGACATGGACCACATGATCCGCCGGGGGTCCAGCAGGCTGTTGTTCAGCCGGTTCCTCCGTTCCATCTACTTCTTCGGTCTCCTCGGGGGGGGCGTCGGCCACTTCTGCCTGCTTGGCTCGCTTGCGCGGTGCCTTCGCGCTAGTCTTGGGAGCAGCCGACTTCCGACCGGTTGAGCGACTTTTCTTCGCTGGCTTGGCAGGAGCTTCTTCTTCCTCAGAATCTTCGAGATCGGAGTCCTCTTCCTCCTCGTCTTCCTCCTCGTCCTCGTCTTCCTCTAACTCGGAGTCCTCATCGTCCACAAATTCGAAATCATCTTCAAACAGATCGTCGTCGTCGTCTTTTTTGTAGGCCATAGGAAAGCAGCAAGGTTTCTACAGGATGCGAAGATGGCTGGTGCCAAACAACGCGGGGAGGAAACTCCCAGTATTTGCCAATTGACCCCAGTCGTCAACTGCTACCGAACGGTAGAGGGCTTGGCGGCCGGGGCCGCCAGCCGACTGCGGGCTGCTTGAATGCCTGCCTGAAGCACTAGATCGCTCTTTTCTTGGTTGGCCAGGTCGATTCGCTCCAAAACTTGCTTGGCCACGACCTGCACTTTGTCATGGGGTTCAACGCCATGATAGCTGATCGGAGTCCCATTGGGGGAATAGAATTTGGCGGTTGTGAGCCGGATACCAGCCCCAGCAAATCCCAAGGGGAAGATGCCTTGCACTGAACCCTTGCCGAACGAGGTGCTGCCTACGATTGTCCCGCGATTGTTGTCTTTAATTGCCCCGGCAAAAATCTCGCTCGCACTGGCGCTGTCGCCATCGATCAATACCACCAGCGGAACCCGCCAGGTGCCGCCATAGTGGGCCGTGTAGTTAAAATCCTCCTGCGGACTGCGTCCTCGGGTGGAAACAATGTTTCCTTCGGTGAGAAACTTGTCGGCCAACTCGACCGATGCGGTCAGGAGCCCGCCCGGGTTGCCACGCAGGTCGAGAATAAGCGACCGCATTCCTTGGCGGTGCAGATCCCAGAGGGCTGTTTCCAGGTCACGGCTGGTCGTTTTTTGGAAAGCAGGGATGCGAACGTAGGCAATGCCAAAGTCGCTGTCGACAATCTTGGGATTCTCAAGACTGGGAACATTGACGTGCTCGCGGCGGATATTCAAAACCCGTGGTTCGGAACTGGGGGAGTAGACTGTCACCCGCACGTAAGATCCTTCGACACCAGTGAGCATCGAGGCCGCCTCGTCGGTAGAAAGCTCCGCCGTGGACTTGCCATCCACCGCGACGATCCGGTCCTGGTCCAGGATGCCGGCTCGCTCGGCCGGACTGCCGGGGATCACCCGCACGATGAGTAGGGCACCATTTTCAGCCTTCAACTCGACACCTAAGCCAACGAAGTTGCCTTCGATTTGCGAGTAGGTTTCGCGCAACTGGTCGGCAGTCAGAAACGAGGAATAATCATCAAGTCCTTCTGCCGCAGCGGTGACGAACTCGAGCACCGTCGCCGTGGGATTGAGCCCGGCACGCACTTCGCCAAGCCGAGCGACATCCGACGCGAAGGTAACCAAGTCACGGGAACTCTGCAGCGAACGCTGGCCGAGCAACTGGTAAACCTCTTTGCGGACTTGGGCGAGTTGGTCTGTGGAGAGCTGGACTTTGTTAGCGGAGAGAAATCCCGGATCGGTAAGGCCGAGATCAATGGCCGAAGCTCCGCGAACGCCTAGTTTGCGCCAGGGAGGATTCGAAACATAGTGCGTATTGGTTTTCTGCAGCAACTCTGCGTAAAGCGAGAGGGCCTGTTCTCGATTGAGGGCTGTAATCGATTCGAGGAAGCTATGGTCGTGGTAGCGGCGTTCCACGCTGTAGTGCAGCTTGGCCAGGTCGTGGTGCTGCTGGAGGGTTTCGTTCCCACGATGTTCTCGCAAGGCATCTTCATAGTGGCTCAGAGCCTCACCCCAGCGATTGTTCGATTCCAATTGCCGGCCGCGATCGAGAACCGAGCTGATCGAGTTGGCGGGGAGAGCCTGCGGAACGATGGTAACCGGTTCGCCGCTGCGAGAGACCTGTGCAGTGGCAGGACTGGCGAACAGACCGCCAGCGAAAAGTAGGAGGATCAGCAATCGCGACAGGAGGCCGCGACACTCCATGAATTTTCTCAAGGGAATGGCCTCGAGGCTTGCAAGCTCGAGATTGGGGCGAATCTGCATTTGATGCTCGTATCTGGCTGTGGGGAGTCGCGCGTCGTTTGTGCGGAAACGTGTGCTCAGCGGTCCCTGTCTGATCCACCAATCCTGGGGGGATCCGATGGATGCGCACCGGCAGCAGATTCGGTCGAAAATTGCCGCCTAAGTGAATATAGGCCACTTATCAGTGCTAGTCAAAAACTCGCTGCGGTGTTTCTTCACACTTTTTGGGTCCAATCCCCTGCGACCCTCACAGCCCCTGCGGAAGTACCTTGGGACATCCGTTTGAAACCATGAGTACGGAATTGGCGTTTGATCCGGAGTTAGCGAATCAACCGACCGTACCGCTTCTGAGGGGGGCCTCCAGCACTTCACAACGCGAAGGAAAAGAGCATCCTGCCAGAAATTCACCGGCCTATCCTGCAGCCGGCACCAACTGAACCCTTCTACGTGAGACCAAGTCCCGTGGTTCATTGAAAGGCTCGCTAAGAAGTGCTATCGTAGCGTCCCCCAGACGCACTATTTGGACAGTTTATCCTGGCCGTCGGCGGAAGCCAATGGTTTTTCTCAGATCTCGAACCATAGGCTTCCGCAGCCGGTAATGAAAGAATTCTGACTTAACCGCCATTCACAACAATAACATGCCCTATTCTCCCCCCATTAAGCGTGCCTTGGTCAGTGTTAGCGATAAGCGTGGACTCAGTGAATTCGTCCGGGAGCTGGTCGACCTGGATATCGAAATCTTCAGTACCGGGGGAACTCGCAAGCATCTTGAGTCGGCTGGGATCTCGGTGCGCGACGTGGCCGATTACACCGGCTTCCCTGAAATGATGGATGGCCGCGTCAAGACGTTACATCCCAGAGTGCATGGAGGGCTACTTTGTCGACACGACAACCCGGCCGACATGGCAGCGCTCGCTGAACACGGTATCGTCTCTTTTGAATTGGTGGTAGTGAATCTCTACCCTTTTGCAGAAACCATTACGCGCGAGGGGGTGACGATCCCTGAAGCAATCGAGCAGATCGACATCGGCGGGCCGTCGATGGTCCGCTCTGCGGCCAAGAATCATGCGTTTGTCACCTTGGCCACCGCTCCGGACCAGTACGACGCGATCCTCGCCGAGATTCGCACACAAGGTGCTACGTCTCTGGAAACCCGCCGCCAGCTCGCGGGAGCCGCCTTCGCGCGAACGGCCGAGTACGACACGGCCATCGCCAAGTATTTTGCTCAGCTTGATTCGACTGCTGAGAGTGAAATTTATCCCGCGCAGATTCACCTCGCACTTAAGCGGCGCGACACACTTCGCTATGGCGAAAACCCCCATCAGTCGGCAGCCCTGTACGCCTTCACCTCTGCCCTCCCTGAAAGCCTGGTGAATGCCGAGCAGCTCAACGGAAAGGAGTTGTCTTACAACAATCTGCTCGATGTGGACGCCGCTCTGGCAATTGCTCGTGTATTGCCCCAACCGGCCGTCGCAGTTCTTAAACACAACAATCCTTGTGGAGCTGCCACGGCTGAGTCGCTGGCCGAAGCGGTGCGCAAGGCCTGGGACGGCGATCCCTTGAGTGCATTTGGCTCGGTCCTGGGTGTGAACGTGCCGGTCGATGCGGACATGGCGGAATTTCTCGCTGAACCGGGCCGTTTCGTCGAGGCAATTGTCGCGCCCGATTTCACCCCCGAAGCCTTGCACATACTCACCACCAAGCCGAAATGGAAGGCCAATGTGCGTTTGCTCAAGATCGGCAATTTTCATCTGGGAAAAGGGGAACAAGTATTTCGGCAAATCGATGGCGGAATGCTTTGTCAAACCGCTGATGACTTGCCCGATGACCGTTCTGCCTGGCAAGTCGTAACCGAAACGAAGGCATCCGCCGAACTGCAGGCGGACCTAGCATTCGCGTGGGCTGTCTGTCGGTTTGTGAAATCCAATGCCATCGTGCTTACCAAGGAGCAGTCGCTTGTGGGAGTAGGTGCAGGTCAGATGAGCCGGGTTGACTCGGTTGAGATCGCAATCCGCAAAGCGGGCGAGCGCACGGCGGGCAGTGTGCTGGCCTCAGACGCATTTTTCCCGTTTGAGGATTCCATCCAACAGGCCGCCGCCGCAGGGATTGCCGCCATCATCCAGCCCGGCGGTTCCCGCCGTGACGCCGAAGTGATCGCCACCTGCAACGCGCACGGTCTGCCCATGATCTTCACCGGCACGCGCCATTTCCGCCATTAAAAATGATCTGAAAAAGCCCAGGGGAGAATCGCTTCCATCCCCTCTCAGGCTCTCCAACTCGCAGGGCCCCAAAAACAGCCGCCCGCGTCTGCCGGAAGGCCACTGCGGGCTTGGGACAGCGTAGAATGGGACCAGGGGCGGCAGAATCGGCAGAATCGGTCGGTAATCGCGCTGCTGGGGGGATTGGCTGGACGAAAATTTGACACTCTTTTCATGCCCTGACTATACTGCGAGTAGAGAAATTACTCTCGCTATGGCAGAGATTTGAGGAAATTGATCGATGACTTTTTTAGGCAAAATGCTCACGTTCTTTGTAGGCTTCGCGGCTTTTGGCGTGATGATCATTTCGATGTTCGTTTATGCAACGCACAAAAACTGGCGCGCGGACGCCGAAGCCTTGCAGTCTGCTCTCGACAAAGCCCGCACACAGAACGAGCAACTTGAGAGCCAGAAAAACAGCCTCGATAGCCAACTCAATGCGGAACTAGAGATCGCCCGCCAGGAGGCGAGCAAATTGTCCACCGAGCGCGAGCAGTTGCTCTCACAAAATCTGCTGATCCAACGCGAACTGGACCAATTGCGTCAGCAGGAACGCACCAACACCGCCGCCACCGCTTCGACGCAGGCTAACAATGAGAAGTTGACTGCCGAGGTAGGCGTGCTGCGAAATGAAATTCGCACCGAACAGCAAGCGCGCGATGAATCGTTCGAGGTGACGATCTCCGCGACGGATAAGTTGCATCAGGCTCAGGGGGAGTTGACTGCACTCTTGGATCGCAATCGACAACTGGCCCAAGAAGTGGCCAACAAGATGGCGCTGCTCGAAGACAACGACATTGATCCCCATAGCAGTCCCGATGCGGTGGTTCCCAAGGTGCGCGGCATCGTGAGCAAGACGCAACGCTCGGCTGGTAGTCAATTAATTGAGGTGACCGTGGGTGCCGACGATGGCTTGAAACCAGGTCACACGGTTGAAGTTTATCGCGGGGATCGTTATTTGGGCCGGGCCGAGATTCTCAAGACCGAGCCGGATCGTGCCGTGGGGCGCGTCCTGCGCCAGTTCCAGCAAGGCCAGATTGAGGAGGGCGACGATGTCGCAACCAGATTTAGAATCGGTTAGCGTACCGAGCATTATCAACAAGAAGCCCCAGTACAACATTTACTTTATGTTGCTGGTAGTGGCACTCATTTCGCTGCTAATGGCGTGTTTGTTTCTCTACCTAGAGATTCGCTCCTACGGCGGTTTCGGGGCATTCCGCGGCAGCGTGGGCGCGGTGAGTATTCCGCTGCCATGGAATTTCTTATCGTAATTCCTTTCTTCAAGCCATTGGCGGAAGCCCATCTTTGGGAACAGCGGGGGGGGATCCTCGGCCTGGCGCCGACGGCTATTCTCGTTGATCTGGTGAGCGTTTAAGCACCCGGAGCGTCGACTTGTCGGGCGCCAAGTTCTCGGTCGAGGTCCAAGAGGGATGCGGGGTCGTCTTTCACCATGTGGAACTTATGCACGACCTCGCGGGCAGTCTTCTCTTCCTCGACTTGCTCGGTGATAAACCATTCGAGTTCCACCAAGGCGGCAAATGCCTTTTCTTGGAAGGCCAGCTCGTAGAGATTATCGATTTGCCCGGTGACTTTTTCTTCCTGAGAAAGTGCCTTTTCGAACACTTCGACCACAGATTCAAAATCGACTTCGGGTTGCGCGATTGGTTTGAGCAACACTTTGGCATTACGAGCCAGCAGAAAGCTTTGCAGCTTGAGGGCGTGGGTTCGCTCCTCTTCGCTTTGAATTCGCATCCAATGCGCGCAGCCGATGAATTGGTGGTACTCACACCAGGCTGACATCGATAGATAGCTGTAGGACGAAAACAACTCGTTATTGATTTGCGCATTGATGGCGTCTTGCATGACTTGGGCGAGCATCGGGGGGAACTCCTTGATGGGGGGGCGGGGAGGGTGTGTTTACCGGCAAGCCGCAGGTGAATGGGTCACATGCAGTTTACCGTCGCTTGCGGCTTGCCATTAACATTCAATTTTAGAAGCCTCAGACGATGTGTCCATGCCGTGGAGAGTGGGGGGGTGCAACGCAAAAACAAGAGGCTCCTCGTCAAGCCTATTGACGACGAGCCTCAGTCTCAATTGAAGAACACTCGCTAAGCCACTCGTCGGCTAAGCCGCACGTCAGCCAATCAAGTGGGCCCGACTGGAGTTGAACCAGCACGCCCTTTCGGGCACATGCCCCTCAAGCATGCGCGTCTGCCAATTTCGCCACGAGCCCATGATCTTGCCAAACAATCGTTTGGCGGCAGACATTCGAGTCTACCTGGAGTGATTTCGGCGTCAAGGAGGAAAAGTGGGATAGCCATCCTGGCTGCCTTTGCTCGCCTGGAAGCCTGCATCACGGATGAGCCTCCACGTGGTTTTTTATCCTTGTCAGTTACGGTACAATGGAAGGTCCCCGCAATCTGGCCTCCCTACCAAATATCGCCTCTCTCCGATCACTATTTCCCCTCCGGCAGTTCGCAGCAATGGCCGATAGACGTACCAATTCGTGGGCAAAAGTTTGCGACGTGGGAGTTGTGCGCGGCCTGTTGCTTGCATTGATTGGCCTGAGCAGGTGCAGCCTCCCAGCGGCTGGCGAAGATTCAGCGGGAGTGGAGCGGTTCCATCATGAGATCAAACCGATTCTCGAAGAAAAGTGCTTTGATTGCCACGCTTATGGAATGCAGGAAGGAAGCGTCGCCTTCGATGGCTTCGAGTCAGACGACGCCCTCATCGCCGAGCCGGAATTGTGGTACCGGGCGCTGCGGATGTTGCGCTCCGGACTGATGCCGCCCGCCGAGATGCCGCAGCTATCAGCGGAAGAAACGCAACTGATTGAGCGCTGGGTCAAGTCTGCCGTTTTCCATAGCGATCCTCAGAACCCTGACCCAGGGCATGTCACTCTACGGCGACTCAATCGGGTCGAGTATCGCAACACGATCCGCGATTTGCTGGGAGTCGACTACGACGTGCAGGAGAACTTTCCACAGGATGATAGCGGACATGGCTTCGACAACCTGGGCGAGGTGTTGACCGTATCCCCACTGCTGTTGGAAAAATATCTGACGGCTGCCCGTGAGATCGTTTCTCAAGCCGTGCCCAAGGTGGCTAAGCCGAATCCGGAGAGTTTTTTCCCGCGTGCAATTCCGAAAGGGGCCTCCTCAAGGCGCGCGTATGCCCGAGCGATTCTGAGCAAGTTTGCATCGCGTGCTTATCGACGCCCAGTTGACGGCGAAACGACGGACCAACTCGCACTCCTGGCAGAGAGTGTTTATTCTCAGCATGGCGGCACCTTCGAGGGGGGCGTGGGGGAAGCGATGGCCGCCGTGTTGACTTCTCCTCGGTTTTTGTTTCGTGAGGATTTCACCGAGAAGTCTGCCGAGACGGATGGGTATGCAGAATTGGATGATTATTCACTTGCCGCGCGACTGTCGTATTTTCTATGGTCGACGATGCCTGATGCGGAATTGTTTCAGTTGGCGGCTGAGAACAAGTTGCGGGAAAATCTCCCTGCTCAACTTGATCGCATGCTTAAGAGCGAGCGCACCAAGGAATTTGTCCGCAATTTTGCCGGTCAATGGCTGAGGTCTCGCGATATCGAATATGCGATTATCAATGGACCTGATGTAATCCGGAAAGACATTTCGCCGGACTCGAATTTTGACCAACTGCGTGAACGATTTCGCTATTTGCGAAAGCTGCCTGAAGAAGACCTGACAGTGGGGGAGCGTGCGGAGTTAAAAAAGATTCAAGAAAACTACGAAAACCTAAAACGACGTTTCGAGAACTACGAGCTCAAGAGTGATTTGCGATGGGCGATGCGTGAGGAAACCGAGCTAGTATTCGAGAGGATTCTCAGAGAAGACCGCAGTCTCCTTGAATTGCTCGACAGCGATACCACGTATCTCAATGAGCGGCTCGCAAAGCACTACGACATTGACGGGGTGACAGGCGACGAAATGCGGTTGGTAAAACTTCCCGCAGGGAGTGTGCGCGGGGGAATACTCACGCAGGGGACCATGTTGGCGGTTACCTCGAATCCAGATCGTACCTCGCCCGTGAAGCGTGGTCTGTTTATTCTCGAGAACCTACTGGGGACTCCTCCCCCGCCTCCGCCGCCGAATATCCCAGCCCTGGAAGAGGCGGGCACCGCCGACGAGAAGCGGACCTTCACGGTTGCCGAGGCACTGGCCGTACATCGTGCGGAGCCGTTGTGCAGTTCGTGCCACAATCGGATGGATCCGCTGGGCCTGGCACTTGAGCAGTTCAACGCCTTGGGAATGTTGAGGGAAACCGATCGCGGCAAACCGGTCGAGACCTCGGGTGAATTGATCACGGGGGAGCAGTTTACCGACATTCGCGAGCTGAAACAAATCCTGGCGACGGAGCATCGACAGGAGTTTTATCGCTGTTTGACCGAAAAAATGCTCATCTACGCGCTGGGTCGGGGGATCGACTATCATGATATAGAGACCCTCGACGCGATTGTTGAGCAACTGGAAGCGTCGGGGGGGCGTCCCTCGGTGTTGATTACGGGGATTGTGGAGAGTGCTGCGTTTCAGAAGTGCCGCAGCGCCAATCCACAAGCTGCGGAGAATAGTTGGACAGCGCCACTTTGACCTCATTGTTAGTCGTAAGTGCCTTGACATCAAGGGGTTTTGAGTTGGCTATCCGGTGTCGGGTAGACATGACTTGATCTGCTCCACGTCGATCCCCATTTCAGTGAATTGGGCAAGTC
>JBGSPU010000053.1:0-43959 GCA_041738415.1 Bythopirellula sp. | reverse complement strand
TGTTGGGACTGTTGAACAACGCGGAGGATCGTCTTTTCTATCTCCTGACGGCAACAGCAATCGAAGGCCCTTGACGTAAACTCAATGCACAAACAACCTTAAACATGCTATCATGGCCCAAAGTGGCGCTGTCCAACTAATCACCCAGCCAGTCTTTGAATTACGATTCGATCCCATCACGGGCCGCAGAGTCTTGATCGCCGAAGGACGTGCCGAGCGGCCTTCAGATTTCGCAACCTCTGCAACTGTGGCAGCAGTTGCTCGCGGAACAGCGACAAATTGCCCCTTCTGTCGTGGCAACGAACATCAGACCCCCCGCGAATTGGCGAAGCTCGCCGACTCCGAGGGCAATTGGCAAGTCCGAGTGGTTCCCAACAAATTCCCCGCTGTCTCGTTAGAAGCAGCGGTCTCTCACGGTTTGCAGAGTGGATTGAACCAATGTGAGCCGGCCGCAGGCACCCATGAAGTTATCATCGAATCGCCTCGTCACATCAGCGATTGGACTGAGCTTTCCGCCGACGCCCTCTCAGTGGTACTCGGAGTATTTGCAGACCGGTTGAAGCATACCTACGAGCAAAGGCAGCTCCAGTCGGCAGTGATTTTCAAGAATGTCGGCGTGCGGGGAGGGGCCTCGCTGGAACATGTCCACACCCAATTGATGGCATTTCCCTTTGTGCCCGACATTTTGGATCAGGAACTCCAGGCTGCCGCCGAATACCACTCCCGAAATGAAAAGTGTCTCTTTTGCGAGATCATTGCCTCCGAGCTCGCCGATCGACGTCGCCTGGTCCATGAAAATGACCATTTTTTGGCTTTTTGCGCCTATGCGGGCCGCCAGCCTTTCGAGTGCTGGTTTCTTCCCAAACTACACGCCAGTAGTTTTACCGACCTAGCGGATCCCGCAGCGCTAGCGGATACTTTGCAAGCAGTGATCTACCGCCTCTCTGGAATCATCTCGCCACCTGCGTACAATCTGATTCTCCACACCGCACCGGCAAGGGACCCCCGGTCAGACTTTTTTCACTGGCATTGGGAGTTGATCCCGCGGAGCACTTCACTAGCGGGACTCGAATGGGGAGGCGGTGTGTACATCAATTCCGTATCACCGGAACGAGCGGCACGTATCCTGCTGGAGATAAACATCTGAGAAAATCATGCCGATCCAGTAGACTGGGCTAACTTCGTTGGCTCTTAGCCCTGTATTGTTTGTGCCGTGCACTGGTTCTATAGAGGACGATCATTCCGAAAAGTTCAGCGGCTTTTTGGCTAGCATTATCTCCGTCGACCGGCAATCCTAGAATAGAACGAACAATCCTCAATCAAGTCATCCACGAAACCGCCCCAACAATTCATCATGAATCATCCTCTAAGACTTGTCCTGGTCATTCACAATCATCAGCCCATTGGGAATTTTGATGGTGTCTTTGAGCAGGCTTATCAGGACAGTTATTTGCCATTCCTGGATGTCTTCGAGAGGTACGACAAGTTACGAATCGCGCTGCACACGAGTGGTTCTCTCATGGAATGGTTGGATACTAACCACCCGGAGTATGTCGACCGCTTGGCCCATCTGGTCGCCAAGGGACGGATCGAGATCGTCGGCGGTGCGTATTTCGAGCCCATACTGACGATGATTCCTTCGCGCGATCGTCGAGGCCAAATCACCACCTACACCCAGTGGCTCGAACAAAGGCTCGGAGCTACGGTGCGAGGAATGTGGGTCCCAGAACGAGTGTGGGAACAATCGTTGACCAGCGACCTGGCACGTTCGGGAATCAACTATACGGTGCTTGACGACTTCCACTTCAAAAATGCCGGGCTGACTACCGAGCAACTTCATGGATACTTTATCACTGAGGACGACGGCCATTTGCTCAAAGTGTTCCCCGGCAGTGAGCAACTAAGATATCTCATCCCCTTCCAAAACGCAGACGAATCGATTAAATATCTCCGCTCGGTTGCCGAGCAACATTCAGGTGCCGTGGTCGTATTTGGTGACGACGGCGAGAAGTTTGGTACCTGGCCTGGCACAAAGGAACATGTTTACGACAGGGGTTGGCTCGCTCAGTTCTTTGAGGCCTTGAGTGCGAACAGCGATTGGCTCCAGGTGACGACCCCCAGCGAGGTGATCCAAAATGTACCGCCACTAGGCAAGCTCTACATCCCTGAGGGGAGTTACCGCGAGATGACCGAGTGGGCGCTCCCGGCAGCGAAGATCGACGAATTTGAAGACTTGCATCACGATTTCCAAGAGCAGGGTATTTGGGAGCGCGTAAAACCGTTTGTGCGAGGCGGCTATTGGCGGAATTTCAAAGTGAAATACCCTGAAACCAACGTGATGTACTCGCGGATGCAGTTGGTGAGTCGGCGACTGGAACAACTCCTTGCCGAAGGTGCCAGTGGCGATCTGGTCGACCAAGCCCGCTTGGAACTCTACCGGGGACAATGCAATTGCAGCTACTGGCACGGGGCCTTCGGTGGCGTTTACTTGCCCCACCTGCGCAATGGTGTTTATCAACATCTAATCGCGGCTGAGAATCTGTTGAATCAATTCGAGAACCGCGGTTGGCAGCTCGATCAGCAATCGTGGGTTGAGATCGACGCGGCCGATTTCAATCTGGATGGCCGACCCGAGAGCCGCCTGGCAAACAATCGCTTGCTGCTCTTGGCCTCACCTGTCGAGGGGGGGCAGATCTACGAATTCGATGTGAGGTCGATCTGCCACAATCTGCAAGCGACTCTCACCCGCCGCCCCGAAGCCTATCACCGAAAAGTTCTGACAGGTCCTAACGATGGCGGTGATGGAGTCGCCAGCATCCACGACAAGGTGGTCTTCAAACAAGAAGGGCTCGACGAACGCTTGCAATACGACACTTGGTCTCGCAATTCTTTGGTGGACCATTTTTATTCGCTGCACGTGCCCCGCGAAGCCGTCGTAGCCGGCAATGCCGAGGAGTTGGGCGATTTCGTCCACGGACCTTATGAGGCCAAACTCCGCCGCGCACCGGGACGCGTTCAGTTGCAGTTGGTCCGCGAAGGCAACGTCGCAGGCAAGCGGATCCAGATCACCAAAGGAATCACGCTCACCGACGAAGGCTCTGCGATCGAGATTGCCTATTTCGTCGAGAATCTTCCCGAGCAACATGAGTTTCTGTTCGCTCCGGAACTGAACTTTGCCGGGCTCCCTGCCGCTGCCGACGACCGCTATTTCTACAACGCGGAAAAAAATGCGCTGGGCCAACTGGGTAGCCAACTTGATCTCACCGAGGTCGCTGAACTCGGCTTAGTGGACGAATGGCTCGGAATCGACGTGGGCCTGGCCTTCGATCGCCCGACCGCGATTTGGACCTACCCCGTCGAGACAGTCAGTCAGAGCGAAGGGGGCTTTGAACTGGTCCACCAATCCGTTGCCGTGGTCCCCCATTGGCACCTCGTCCCCGACGCCAACGGCTGCTGGAGCGTCACGCTTCGTCTCTCAGTCGACACGAGCGCCGCCGAAGGCCGGATGAACGAAGCGGTAGTGGCGGCGATTGTGTAGATCACCGCGAGAAACTCGCCGAGCAACGCCCACGCCAATACAATCGAAAGAGCCAATCCCTGGGCGTTGCCAGCAACTCTGTATTTCGTGGTCAATACTTCGAGCTATTCGCCAGCGCAAACCAATCCACCTTTGGTGTCATCTGCTGTTGCCCATAATTCACCGTGGCCAGCAGCGGGACACTCGCCCTGCGCGTGATTTCCTGGGCATTCCAAGCGGTGCTCTCATCGTCGGTCGAGAGCGCGATTCGATTGAGCACGATGCCCACGATCGGGATTTCGGGGAGGACGCTCTGGGCCGTGATCAGCGTCTGGAGCGTCGCATTGATCGTCCCCAGTTCATTCAAAGCGACGATTACCAGCGGAAAACCGAACTCCTCTGCCAGATTGGCGTTGTAGTCCTCGTCGCTCAAAGGCGACATCAAACCACCTGCTCCTTCGACGAGCACAATATCGCTTCGTTCCCGCCAGACTTGCAAACCTGACCGCAAGAGATCACGATCAACCTTTCGCCCAGCGGCCTCCGCAGCCAGCGACGGCGCCAGCGGAGCCGCAAACCGTTGGGGACAAACCTCGTCCAGTGTGCCGGGGCGCCCGGCGGCTTCCCAGAGTTTGACCGCATCCTCGGCAACAAGCTCCGCTCCTTTCCGTTTGCAACCGCTCGCCACGGGTTTGTAAACGCCGACACGGTGACCGTCGGCAACCAAGGAACTCGCAATTAGAGCACTTACTTGAGTCTTGCCCACGCTAGTGTTCGTGCCTGTGATGAATAGTCCGCGAGTCATGGGGGGAGGGCGGGTAATGTTGGGTGTTGGGTGGTGGGTGGCGAGCCGGATGCGTAAGCTTCCGGGTTTCTCCGATATCACTTCAAAGTACCAAGAATTCTTCGACCGCTTCGCGCATGGCCTGGCGATCTGCGCTGGCTCCAGTCCAAATCTCAAATGCCAGTGCGGCCTGCTCGATTAATAGCGTGAGACCATCGACCGTGCGGCAACCACAGGATTGGGCTTGTTTCATAAGGTGGGTTTGGGGTGGGTTAAAGGCGACGTCAGCCACGATGGTGTGCTTTTCCAGTCCATCAAAATCCAGGGGCAGGTGCTCGTTGGGTTGGTTCGGTCCGACTGGCGTAGCATTGATCAGCACCTGGACATGGTCGATGGCAAAGAGGCTGTCGGCAGCTAAACCTTCTGCCCGGCAACTTGTCAGGGGGGTTTGTTCAACTAACGTCTTCGTTAGTTCCTCGATCTTCTCAGGTCTGCGGCAGAGGAAGCGAATCTCTCCCGCACCGACGATCGCCAGTTCTGCAGCAATCGCCCGGGCAATCCGTCCCGCTCCGACGATAGTTACCTGCAATCCCTTCACCGCACCCGTTTGCTCGAGCAATTGCCGCAGTGCCCTTCCTTCGGTGTTGTAGCCAGAGAATCGGCCGTCGTTCTGCTTGATGCAATTGACCTGCCCACTGATGCGAGCCGCCTCCCCAATTTCTTGCAGGTATGGAATCACACTGCTGCGATGGGGAGGGGCGAGCATGATGCCGTGGAAGCCAAAAATGCGTGCCCCGCGAAGTGCCCCCTCGAATTCCAAGGCCGGAACCTCAAACGTCAGAAAGCGCCAGTCGAGGCGCGCCGCCTCAAAGGCCTTTTCCAACATGTACTGAGTCGGATTCCCGGCAATCGGTTCCCCCATCAAACAGCAGACGTCTTGCTGAGGCTGGTTGGTCAAAATACTTCCTATTCCAAATTGTCGGTTGGGGGCCCTTAGCCCGTGTAACAAACGTGATTCACGCACCCAGGGGACCCTACTCCAGGTTACACTTCAAAGCCCTCGGCAGAATACTCGTGAGAATCCTCCATTCTGACTGCCAGCGGGGCGAATTTCAACGCCATCTGCCCACGTCACCCCATGCAATTTCTCTGCTGCGTGGTATCGTAGAAAGAATTAATCGCCATTCTTTGCACCTATTCAAGCATGATCCGCAACCGTCCGTTAATCTGGCTTTTTATTCTTGCCACGCTCTGTGTGGATTTGGCACTCATTCTTGGTACAAACAGCAACGAGAGACTAAAAGCCACCGAGGGACTCGCTTTTTTCGTTTACAACTATGGACTGCCTGCTCAGATCAGTGCCTTGGCGATCTGGACTGTTTTGAGTCGCGTTCACCGACTTGTGAAGGCAGCCTGGTTGACGCTCGCGGGTGGAATGCTGCTGTTGATGACCTGGTGGGTGATTGAATCGGAGTATCGAGGCGAATTGGTTGCCTTTTGTTTTCTCCAATTGTCGCTCGTATTGGTCGGTTGCGTCCTATTGAAGCAACTTGGCTGGATCGCTAAGTTGACTGAGCCTGTTACCGAAGAACAGGAAAGATTTCACTTTTCGCTGGTCGAGATTTTCGGTTGGACGATCATTGTCGCTTTCTGGGCTTTTGCTGTTCGCTATGCCGATTTCAGGATCGTTACGCAAGAACTCTGGTGGATCTGGCTCTTGTGTGCCGTCTTGATTCCTTGGGTGCTGGTTTTGGTCTTCTTCAAGCCATTGCAACCAGGCACACGGTTACTGAGGCTAATGGTCGCCTATCTCTTCGCGTTGGTACTGTATGGCATCGCACGGATCTACGATCAAGGCCCGCTACCCTCCTGGGCATTCGCCATGGCGATCACGCAGATCACCTACATCACCGCCTGGTGGGCCGTGATGCGGATGGACTCCGTGATGAGCGAACGCAAAGCGGCGACCCAAGCTAGCCGAGAACGGTTGGCAGTCTTTGATCCCGCAAAGAGCGATCAATAGCCCCCGACGAGCCAGAAGTGTCAGCGTCTGGAGTCACCCGTGTTGGCAACCATTAACGAGATCCGACTTTGATAATTTGCACCAGTTGTTATACTCATCTGTATGAGCACGACCTCTCTTGTCACCGCCGACGAACTGCTGGCCCTGCCGACGGGTATGGGAAAACGCTATGAACTTGTCCAAGGAGAACTTCGCGTCATGTCCCCTTCGGGTTGGCGCCATGGTAATGTGGTAAGTACTTTACATGGGAAGCTACTCACCTATGTGAATGAGCATGATTTAGGCATCATGTTTGGCGCCGAAACCGGTTTTCGTCTTGCAAGAAATCCCGATACGGTGCGCGATCCAGACATCGCATTTATTGCGAAACAAAACATCCCGGCAGAATTACCAGACGAGGGATTTTGGCCAGGTGCACCTGATCTGGCAGTCGAAGTACCCTCACCGGGAGATCGTGTCGGAGAGGTTGAAGAGAAAATCGATGCGTGGCTCAGAGCAGGTTGCGCTGCCGTATGGATCGTGGACCCGAAGCGTGAATCGGTGGCGATTTATCGTTCGCGCACCGACGTTCAGGTGGATTGGACCGGCGATACGCTAACGGGAGATGCTTTATTGCCAGGGTTTTCTTGTGCGGTTAGCGAATTGTTTTGAGGTTCATCCGACGGAAGCGTAGTTTCCGTAAGTCGTTGCGATTACTTGGTTTGCTGATCTCGGTGAGAAACGCGATCGGATGGGTGTCGTGCCTAGGTGCGTTTTCAGAACAAAGGGAAGGTATCTACGTGCAAACTTTCTTGGAGGGCGTGATCTCGATTCTCCGCTATGAGTACTGCGAACCCTTGATTTCCAGGGAAAAAACGTCAAAATGCCTTTCCATCGGGCCCTGTTGGCGAGAGGGCCCGATGGAACGAAGGGAAGGGTCGTGTATTCCAAAGCGAATCGTGATCCTTTTGCTATTTCCATTCCCTTGGTTCTCAAAAACGCACCCCTAAGCCCGACGATCTGCTTGCCAACTACGCTAAATCCGGATGAACCAAAATCAGTGGTGGCAGATTGGGAACATGTTGATGGCACATTGGATCCTGATTTCACTCCGGCCTGGATCGAAGATCCCGTGGAGAGAGACAGCCGAAATCCCAAAAGTTGCGACCAACGTAGTGGGAACAAACTGGGAATAATGTTGCCACGGCAAGTCCCCCTAAGACATCAAAGCTAAGCCCATCGTCGTTTTTACTAAATCCTTCACCAGACAAGCTTTGCAGTGCGAAACAATCGCCAATGCCATGCTGTCCCAATGACCATTTATGCGGCTTATAATCCAGTGGGGAGTAATCCCCGTGCGGGTTCGACTCCCGCCTCGGCTACTAACCTTATTGAAAGAATAGCATGACAATCCAAAAAGTTAAAAGCGATTGGCGGAGTCCGTCGCTTGGTCGGTTTCAATGTCTTTTGTTGAGTGTCGGTTGCCTTTGGGTAACTGTCGAATATTCTCATTCCCTGGCTGCCGAGTCTCAGCTTGATCAACGTCCCTGGCTCGACAATTCAACGCGGCTTGACCAACGGGTTGAGTCGCTACTTGCCGAAATGACTCTCGAAGAAAAAGTGGGGCAACTCAGCCAGTCTAATGGCATCGGTGGCGAGGCAACGGGAGATACGAAAAATCTGGTTGCCGATAGTGCCCTTTACGAGCTGATCCGTTCCGGACAACTTGGCTCGATCCTCAACGAAATTAACGTGGCCACTATTAACGAGTTTCAGCGCCTCGCAGTGGAGGAAACGAGGCTCGGCATTCCGCTCATGATCGGCCGCGATGTGATCCACGGGTTTCGCACGATCTTTCCTCTCCCGCTCGGTCAGGCTGCTACTTGGAATCCTGAAATGGTCGAGCAGGCGTGTGCGATTGCGGCCCGTGAGGCCAGCTCCCAAGGCATTGATTGGACGTTTGCCCCGATGGTCGACATCGCGCGTGATCCACGCTGGGGCAGGATTGCCGAAAGCTTTGGCGAAGATCCTTATCTTGCCAGCGCAATGGCAGCAGCGTCGGTGCGCGGTTATCAAGGAGACGACTTATCGAGTCCTGATCGCATTGCGGCCTGCGTAAAGCACTTTGCCGGGTATGGTGCCGCTGAGGGGGGGCGCGACTACAACGCCACGATGATTTCCCCGGCAACGATGCGCAACGTTTATCTGCCGCCTTTTCAAGCTGCCGTCGATGAAGGCGTGGCAACATTGATGTGTGGCTTTCACGATGTGAACGGTATCCCGATGTCTGTCCACAAGCACTTACTCAACGAGGTTCTCCGCGGCGAGTGGGGGTTCGAAGGGCTCGTCGTGAGTGATTGGGATTCAATCTTCGAAACCATTGAGCATGGTTACTCAAAAGATAAAAGGGCTGCTGCCAAGGCGGCTGCCGAGGCAGGTGTGAGCATGGAAATGAGCAGCCCCTGTTACCGTGAAAATTTGGCCGATTTGGTCAAGGACGGCCAAATAGCGGAAAAGACAGTTGACACGCTGGTTGCCGAGATCCTACGGGTCAAGTTTCAGCTTGGCTTGTTTGAGCATCCTTATACCGAACCGAACTCGGCTGAGGTGCTGTTGACCGAGGGGCATCTGGACACGGCACGCAAAATCGCTCGGCAATCGGTCGTACTTCTCAAGAACGAAAACGGGACGTTGCCGTTG
Source organism: Bythopirellula sp. (assembly GCA_041738415.1). Lineage (GTDB taxonomy): Bacteria > Planctomycetota > Planctomycetia > Pirellulales > Lacipirellulaceae > Bythopirellula. The sequence continues at coordinate 34,956 of JBGSPU010000053.1, read as the reverse complement.
GACTTGCAAAAACTAAAAAAGCTCGCCGTCATCGGCCCCCTGGCGGATGCCAAGCGAGACCAACTCGGCACCTGGATTCCCGACGGCAAAGAAGCGGACAGTCGAACGCCGCTTGCCGCAATTCGCGAGAGTGCTTCACAGCACCAAGCCGAAATCCTCTATGCTCCCGGCCTTGCCGATGATTTTGATCGCAGCACGAAAGGTTTTGCCGAGGCCGTGGCAATCGCCAAACATGCGGACGTTGTAATCCTGATCGTCGGCGAACGGGCAAACATCTCCGGCGAGGCCCGCAGTCGGGCGATTCTCGACCTGCCTGGAGCGCAGAATGAATTGGTCAGTACTCTCGCTGCCGTGGGCAAGCCCCTCGTACTGATCGTTCAGGCGGGGCGACCGCTGACAATCGGCAAGCAAATCGAACAAGTGGATGCTGTGCTCTATTCTTTTCATGCCGGCACGATGGCTGGCCCCGCGTTAGCCGACCTGCTTTGGGGCGTCGAGTCTCCCTCGGGAAAACTACCCGTGACGTTCCCGAAATCGGTTGGGCAGATTCCGCTCTACTACAACCACGTGAATACCGGGCGGCCACCCCGGCCTTACGATTTTGCGAAAGACAAATTTGTCGACAACGAGTTCGACGTGGAATTGGGATACAACTCGAACTACATCGACGTGGGACCGTATCCCCTCTTCCCATTTGGATACGGACTTTCTTACACCAACTTTACTTACGGAAAGGCAGAATTGTCGGCCACGAAGCTCCGAGCGGGGGAGATTCTTGCCATCCGCATACCTGTCCTCAATGCGGGAAAAGTCGCAGCAGATGAAGTCGTGCAACTCTACGTGCGAGACCTGGTAGGAAGCATCACGCGACCAGTTCGTGAACTCAAAGGATTTCGTCGCATTCCTATGGAGCCTGGCGAAACCACCATCGTTGAATTCGCGCTGCCAGTCGACGACTTGGCTTTTTACAATAACGATGAGGAGCGAATTCTAGAACCCGGCCAATTCGAGATATTTATTGGCGGCAGTTCCCTAGCTCCCAAGATCGGCACGATAGAGATCGTCGAGTGAGGAAAAAGAAAAGAGCCGCAGACAATCCCAGCGCGGACTAAGCAGACTGTCGCGGATTAAAACGTAATCAATTCTTCTGACCTGCGCATAGCCGCCCGATTAGCCCAGCTTCCCCAACAAGTTTGCTGCAAAAAATATTTTCAAACACTTCCTTCCTTTCTGGGAGTTGGCGTGCCTTACGTTGTGGATAACTCCCTGAACGCGTTGTAGTGAGAACTTTTGGGGTGGCTGTTCGGTTGGTAAGCCGTAGCATCTGGGTATGTTTCTTCGCCAATCCTTTCGTCAAGAGCACGGTCAGCGGCAGGCCTATTGGGCGTTGGTCCAATCGTATCGCACGGTACGTGGGCCTCGACAACGTGTGGTCGCCTAGCTCGGGGTTCGTGACGAGAACTGCCGTCAGTTCGGCGGACCTTGGTTGGCACTGCAATTGATCGAGCGACTGAGACTGGAGGACGTTCTCGCCCACCACTTGCCTTCTGGTCGTGAGCAGGTCCGCTGGTCACTGACGGCCATGATCTTGGTGATCGCAAGATTCTTAGAACCATCGAGTGAACTCTGCATTGCCGAACAGTGGTATGACAAGACAGCGCTGGCAGAACTGCTAGGGGTTCCTCCGCAGCGTGTGGACGACAATCGCTCGTATCGGGGTTTGGATGCGCTGCTGCTCCATAAAGAATCGCTGGAAGTTCATTTGAAAAATCGGCTGGGGTGAATTGTTCGAGTTGGAATACGACCTCCTGCTCTACGACGTCACGAGTACTTTCTTTGAAGGACAAGCGAAGGCCAATCCGTTGGCCCAGCGGGGCTATCCCGCGATCAACGGAGCGACTGCAAGCAAGTCTGTATCGGCCTGGTGGTCTCTCGCTGTGGAATGCCGTTGGGCTTTGAGGTGTTCGCGGGCAATACGGCCGACGTGACCACCGTAGAGCAGATCGTCACCACGATGGAAGCGCGTTACGGCAAGTCAAATTGGACCTTTCGATTCGGCCCGTTTGGCACCAGAAGGAAGAGCGGGTGTTGGCCCATATCCTGGTCTGCTTCCTGGCCTACGTGCTCTGGAAGACGCTGGGGCAGATATGCCAGGCAGCAGGGCTCGGCGATGAACCACGACGGGTACTCAAGGAACTGGCGGACATCCGCTTGGTGGATGTCGTCCTCCCCACGCGAGCTGGAGTCGAAATCCGCCGCCGTTGGGTCAGTCGCCCCTCAGACCACCAGCAAATCCTGCTCGACAGGGTAGGACCATGATCTACCATGTTTCAACGAAACGACTTGCAACACTTCCTAAGGCCAAAGGGACGCTGTCCAACTAATCTGCTGACGCAAACTCCATACGTAGAAACCGTGCCGCTGCATCCCACGCACTAGCGGCTTCTTCAAAATCGACCTGCATTGCCCGCACCGTTTCTGGAGATTCCACACGGTCGCTCTTTGGCACACCCGGCCTCAGCGGAATCTGTGCGCTTGGTCCTGCAGAGAGAGTCTGCTCTATTTCTGGCGAAAGCAGAAACTCAACCAACATCTGGGCAGATTCTTTGTGCGGTGCTCCCGCCACAATAGCAATCGTGTTGGGTATAAACAGCGTACCAAGCTGATTTTCTCCCTGGTCGGGATAAACAATCGCGACGGGATAACCCGCCTCGAGTTCGATGAGGGCGTCGTCGGTATCGGTGAGACCGAAGGCCAAGGCCCCTGTCGCCACCGCGCGAGCGACCTGCTTGTTGCCTCCAAGGACCTGTGCGTTCGCTTTCAATCGCCGAAAAAAAACTTCGGCTCGCTCTTCACCCCAAACCGCGAAGAGACAAGCCGCGTGGCTGGCTGTCGTCCCCGCGAGCGGCTTGGCGATTCCCACGCGGTCCTTCCAACGGGGATCGCAGAGGTCTTCGATACTTTTGGGCATGTCCGCTTCAGCAATGATATCTGTATTCACTAACAGGACCCGCGCCCGGGCTGCAAAACCGCACCAGAGGTTCGATTTCGAGCGAAATTGGGCTGGATATTCGGAGAGGACCGAACTGTCGCAATCTTGCAACAAACCGCCGCGTGCCAGACGCAGGGTGTTTACGATTTCATTGTTCCAGAACACATCGCAGCGTGGCCGTACCCGCTCGGCGATCAGGGCCTGGGTGAGTCCCACACTTTTGGTGGATTCGGTGTCATATTTGGCAAGCACTCGGATCCCCGTTTGCGCAGTGAACTCATCAAGTATTGGACGCGAGAATTGCTCATCCAGGGCCGTGTAGATCACCACCATTGGGCCACTGGGGGAATTTCGCAACGCAATCGCGAGGCCAACCACTGCTGCCAGGGCTGTTATTCCGATAAAAACGACCGGTAGTCGACCAAGATGACCCTCACTCTGCATGGTTGCTCCGAGAAAAATGCTAGGATTGAGATGGGGAGGCACGCTTTTTGCTGCGAGGTTGCAATAGATTGGCTTTCCCCCGTTCTGTACAATAGCAGACTGTTCCGTTCCAGTAACATGGGTTAGGAATAAAACTCACGGGTCTGAACTAGGGGAATGAGACCCGCCAAATGGACAGAAAAACCATCGGCTAGATTCTTCTCTGGTTAAACTGGGACCCTTATGAAATTGGTTTTATTGGGCACTAGCGGCTACCATCCCAACGACCGCAGGCAAACCGCTTGTCTGATGTTGCCGGAGCTAGGAGTTGTGCTCGATGCCGGCTCGGCCATGTATCGGGTCTCTGACTATCTGTGTACCGACACACTCAACGTGTTTCTCTCGCATGCCCATCTGGATCATGTGATGGGTCTTACGTTCATGTTCGATATCATCGCCGGTAGGTCCCTCAAGACGATCACCGTGCATGGTGAACCCGAGAAACTTGAAGCACTGCAAACCCATCTGTTTTCTGCATTGCTGTTTCCTGTTGATCCTCCGTTTGAGATGTGCCCCCTCGAGCCACGAATCACGCTGGCTGACGGTGGCGTACTCACGCATTTTCCGCTCCGGCACCCAGGAGGCTCGGTCGGGTATCGCATTGATTGGTCCGATCGCTCGATGGCCTACGTGACCGATACCGTCGCTGCACCGGACGTCGCCTACATCGACCAGATTCGCGGCGTCGATCTCTTGGTCCATGAATGTTTTTTTGATGACACCGAACCCGATCAGGCCGAGCTCACGGGCCACAGTTGCATCACCCCAGTTGTCCAAGTTGCCAAAGCAGCGGAGGTTGGCCGCCTTGTTTTGGTGCATATCAATCCGATGCTGGCCAAAGACTCCTCTCTCCCCTTAGCCGCCGCCCAAAAGATTTTTCCCCAAACGGAAATCGGCACAGATGGGTTGGTGCTGGAATTCTGAGGTGTATCAAAACTGCACTGCGTTGAAATTCCACACGCTCTACGCGAAACCAAGATGAGGATTAGTGTCAATCACTCGTCCTGGATCGGCTCATCCGGGGTTGTTGGTTCTGTCTCGCCGGAATCTGCAGCTAGCGCATGGGCATCGACCGTTTCTTCTTGAGGCACGCGCACTACGGCGGTGAGGGTGTCCCCTTCGTCGAGAGTCATGATTCGAACGCCTTGCGTATTGCGGCCGATGGGGTTGAAGTCGCTTACCTTCACGCGTTGAATTTTGCCGCGAGCGGTCATCATCATGAGCTCGTCTTGGTCATCGACGCGAACGATGTCGACTACGGGCCCATTGCGGTCGGTAGTTTTGATGTCGCGGACTCCTTTGCCGCCGCGATTTTGAGTGCGGTAGCGGAAAGAGCTGCTGGTCTCGTCTTCTGGTTCTTCGCCCTCACCTCCCACTGAAGCGTGCTCGCCAGGCTCCTCGGGAGCGGCGTTGGGGCCGAAGGGGGTTCGTTTGCCGTAGCCGTTGGTGCAGGCGGTGAGCAAGGTCGCGTCGGGGTCGGCGACGACCATTCCGACGAGTGTGTCCCCTTTAGCGAGCTTGATACCTTTGACACCGCTAGTGTTGCGACCCATCGGGCGGGCATCGGATTCGTTGAAGCGAATCGCCATCCCCTTGGCAGTCGAGAGGACCACTTCGTCGCCGCTTTTGGTGATCGCCACGTCGACCAGTTCATCGTCCTCGCGGAGCTTGATGGCGATGATGCCACTCTTCAGGGGGCGGCTGTACGCCTTGAGTTCAGTTTTCTTCACCAGGCCTTGCCGGGTGGCCATCATCAAATAGTGATCGGGCAAATCGAAATCGCGCACCGCCCGGCAGTCAGTAATGCTTTCGTCCTCGGCCAGGTTCAAGAGATTCACCACCGCCCTTCCCTTGGCATCGCGTGAAAGCTGCGGCAGGTTGTATACTTTTTGCCAATAGACTTTGCCCTTCGATGTGAAAAACAGTAGGTAATCGTGCGTGCTGGTGACAAACAGATGTTCGACCGGATCGTCTCCGTCAACTTTGGCACCCTTGATGCCCTTTCCACCGCGGCGTTGGGCTCGATAGACACTCGATGGTGTGCGTTTGATGTAGCCGTTGTGCGAAATCGAGACCACCATCTGCTCTTCTTCGATCAGGTCCTCCAGATCGACATCGCCCAGCTCCTCGTTGGAAATTTCCGTGCGGCGGGGGTCCGAGTGTTTGGCGATCAGCATCTCGCAATCTTCGCGGATGATACTGCGAATTCTTTCCTGGTCAGCCAAGATGTCGGCGTACTCGGTGATTTCTTCCATCAGCCTGGCATGTTCTTCGGCAAGTTTCTCTTGCTCGAGATTGACCAATTGGCCCAATGTCATGCGCAGGATCGCATCAGCCTGCACGGGCGAGAGCGAATACTCCTCGGCTACGCCGCGCTCGTCTTGAAACTGGGCGTACCCTTCGTCGCCGAGCGCCCGCTGCAGGAGCGCCCCGGGGGTTCTGATTGCCATGAGGGCCTGCTTGGCCTCGGGCTGGGTCTTGGAGGCACGAATGACGCGGATCACTTCGTCGATATTCGCATGCGCGAGCAGGAGGCCTTGAACCGTGTGCTTGCGCTTGCGGGCCTTGGAGAGTAGAAACAGGGTGCGGCGTCGGATGACCGTCTCGCGGTGACGGATAAACTCGCCGAGCATTTCCTTGAGCGTCAGGACGCGAGGTTTGCCGTCCACCAGAGCGAGGAAAATGACCGAGAATGTTTCTTGCAGCGGCGAGAATTTGTAGAGCTGGTTCAAAACCACATCGGGGTCGGCGTCCCGCTTGAGTTCCAGGATCAGCCGCACGGGCTCTTTAAGATCGCTCTCGTTACGAGTGGCGGCGATGCCCGGGATTTTGCCATCTTGGGCCAGTTGGGCAATACGTTCCTCGACGCGATCACGGGCCTGCTGGTAGGGGATTTCATGGATGATGATGCGGGTTCGTTTTCCTGTATCTTCGATAGAAGTGCGAGCGCGAACGACGATCGTGCTGCGGCCCGTCTCGTACCCTTTCCAGATCGACGATCGCCCACAAATAATGCCGCCGGTGGGGAAGTCCGGACCGGGGATATGCTCCATCAATTCCTGAACAGTACTCTCAGGATTATCCAGCAGGGCGATCACACCTCGACAGACTTCTCCCAAATTGTGGGGCGGAATGCTGGTAGCCATGCCAACTGCAATGCCGTTGGCACCGTTGACCAACAGATTGGGAAACTTAGCCGGCAAGACAGTCGGCTCGGTGTGTCGCTCGTCGTAGGTGGGGACGAAATCTACCGTGTCGAGTTTAAGGTCATCGAGCATCAACGCGGCAAAGGGGGACATCCGCGCTTCGGTATATCGCATGGCAGCCGGCGGGAGTCCGGCGATCGAGCCAAAGTTTCCCTGCTTGTCGATCAACACATGACGCATGTTCCATTCCTGGGCCATCCGGACCAGCGTGGGATAAATGACGCTCTCGCCATGGGGATGGTAGTTGCCGCTGGTATCGCCAGAAATCTTGGCACATTTTACCCGCCCTGCTCCGGGGGTGAGATTCAGGTCATTCATCGCGACCAGAATTCGCCGCTGCGAGGGCTTGAGGCCATCGCGCACGTCGGGCAGAGCACGGCTCACGATCACGCTCATGGCGTAGGTGAGATAGCTGTCTTTGAGCTCATCTTCGATGGGCAAATCGATCAATCGGGCGGCAATTGCGTATGCGGGATCGAAGGAGGGTTCGCGAGGTTCGTTCGAGTCGGTCGACACGTGGGGGGAGTCCTTTCGCAGCGGGAAAACACCACTAGAGAGTCAGAGTCGCCGGGTTGCAACGCAACGCCCGACGCACCTAGTAAAAGCCGGAATTTTACCAATTTTCGCCCCCTTCAACAACGGGCCGAAAACCTCGCAAACCGACTCTATTTCTCCATCGACATCAGGTAGGCCACCAAGTCTTTCAACTCTTCCTGGTTAAGGGTGTCGATCAAGCCCATCGGCATCTGCGAAATGGGAGAGGGAGTGATTTCTGCGACATCTTCCCGTCGAAGTATTTTAGGAGGCGCAGCGGGGTCCACCGTAAAAACTTGATACTCGTTGCCCATGTCAATTACCCGACCCGTCAAGGACAAGCCATCGGTGGTCAGGATTCGCTGCGAACCGTATTGGTCGGAGATAACTTTACTAGGGTCCAATAAGGAATCAAGCAGATCAGAAAGTGAAAACTTGTTGGCGACGGTCGACAGATCGGGGCCAATAGCGCCCCCTTCGCCCCGAAAGCGATGGCACTTGGCGCAAGACGTCGCGTGAAACAGATTGCGGCCATTTTCTCGGTTGCGACCTCGAAGGCTACCGGTCAAAACCTTCAACGCTTCGGCCTTGGTCCACTGTCTGCCTGGACCCAGGGGCGGAGTCGCTTGGAAAGGCTCCCCGGCTAAGGGCTGCTCCACTATCGATCTCAACGCGACTTGCTCTGCAGGTGAACAGTGAGCTAGGGCTTCCTCGCGAATTTGATCCAGAAATCCCAAATAGCTCGCTCCTCCTGGATGTTTGGCGGCTGCCAGAAAAAAATCGAAGTACTTGCGCCGCTGCGGAAGCGACCAACCCTCTTTTGCGTTTCTCAAGACGAAGGCGAAGTCAATTGCATGGAGCGGAGGCATGTTGTCCATCATGCCCTGGATCGCGCTGCCATAGACCTCATTGCGTGCAGATAGTTCTGCCCAATCAGGGACTGGCTCCGGCCCTAGACGGTCCATCAAGGCCAAGGTTTTTCCCACGACCGCAGGGTCATGGAGAAAGACTAAGAACTTGGCCAATTCAATATTCAAGTGGTTCGAATCGCTAGACGTGGGATAAAGCGGAGCCCACCTGGCGATCAGGCGTTGTCGGGTTTCTGAGCTGGGTTCTCCCAAACGGATGAACACCAGACCGTAGGTACGTAAGAGTGCCAGCTTCTTTGATTCGTCAAGTGCGTCGAGAGCAATGCGGTCAAGGGCCTCAAGGGTCGGCTCTTTATCCGTGGAAGCACCCTGACGAGCCAAGGCCATCAAGGCTGTAATTGCAGTACGCGAATTGGTCTGCGAAAGCGCCCGCTCTCGCCAAGTGTCGATTGGTTGAGACTCCAATGCGATGCGGGCTGCATAGCGAATAAAGCGATCCGGGTTTCCCAGGCATGCGAAGATCAGTTCGAGATCACCACCGCTGGTACCATGCATCGCCTCAAGATCGTGGCGCAGAGTTCTCAGCTCACTGCCAGCCGTGTCAAGTGAGGAAACGGGAGTGGTGGGTTCATCACCTTCATAAGTCACTCGATAGAGGGCCGACTGCACGCCACGTCCCCCCACAGTGAAATACATCGCGCCATCGCGACCGATCACGGAGTCGGTGACTGGCAATGGACGGCCCGTGACAAACTCCTCCACTTCACCACGGTAACTCGCTCCGTCGGGAGTGAGATGGATCGCATAGATGGTACCGAAGGTCCAATCAAGGAGAAACAGGGCGACTTGATAGTTCGCTGGAAATTTTGCCCCATAGCCAAAAATCACCCCCGTCGGCGATCCGGGACCGATATCCACTACCGATGGGAGCGAGTCTTCGTAATACGCTGGCCACTTGCCGGTGCCACTGCGCCAGCCAAATTCACTGCCGCTGGCAGCGTGTAACAGCCTCGTCGGACGGTACCATGGCATGCCCATGTCCCATTCCATGTCGGAATCGTAAGCAAACATTTCTCCATCTGAGTTGAAAGCGATATCGTACCCATTACGATAACCATTGCTGAAGACTTTCCACTGCTTGCCCGTGGGATCGACCTGACAAATCCACCCGCCAGGGGCAAGAATTCCTTTGGCGTGGCCGTTGGCATCCCATTGCCGAGGCAATAGTTGATCTTCGCCCCAATTCTGCGGCATTCGGCTCCCGGCAATCTGCTCCGGGAGTTTCGTGTGATTGCCACTCGCCACATAGAGTGACTTGCCATCGGGGGCAAGAACCACGGCATGGGGACCGTGCTCACCACTGCCGGAAACTTTCATGAGATACTCGTCCGAATCCACCAGTCCATCGTCGTCCTTATCCGTCAAGCGGTGCAAACCCGGATTCGACTCGTTGTGGACCATCACATAGAGCGCATCAAATGCCCAGACCATACCTTGCGCACTGCTTAAACTGACCGGCAACTTCTGAACTTGGGCAGGTTCGGTCGTACCAGGCTTTCCCGGCTGGATCAAAAACAGTCCTGCCTCTTGCTGATCCGAGGCGATCAAGCGCCCCCGGTCGTCGGTAGTAAGCGATACCCAGGATCCCATCGATCTGGGAACTTCAAAGACCTTTTCCACCTGGAAACCTGCGGCTACAGCCTCAATTTCTGCCGGCATGGAGTGGTTCTTGTGCTGCGCTCCCTTGTCGGGGATCTCTTTCGCAGGGCCTCCTTCCGATGCATCATCCAACTTTTCCAACACGATATCCTGGAAAAACGCCGTCATCGGTGCCCCGGCATGAACTTGCAGGGCGATGATCCCTCGATCAAGCTTCTCTTTGTGGTTGTCGGTAACATCCACGGTCACCTTGCCATCGAGCTTATGGATGAGATGATTGCCGCGTGCGATGATCTCATAGTCATGCCACTTGGAAATATCGACGGGCGTCGCGGGGGCCGTTTCCCCCACGACTTCAGGCCGGCCAGATTTCTCGTCGACTACTACTTTTTGCCCTCGTGTGGCAACGATCCCCCGACCAGTCCCCTCGCTGTATAGCATGCCCACGTACTCAGGATTCGGATGCATGTCAGACTGATAGCCAACGACTTTCCACGTTTTGGGATCGACCAATTTGCTGCGATACTGAACGCCAGAGTTGTTGTCCCCCTCGACTCTCGCTTGGTAGGACAAGCGGAAATCACCGACGTCGCCTCCCTGCCAAACTAGGAACGTATTCGCTTCAATTGGGTGATCGACTGTCGAGCCTCGGATTTGTCCCTCTTGAACGGACCAGAGCTTTTCATTGCCCGACCAACCGCTCAGGTCACGGCCATTGAAGAGTGGTTGACGCTCATCGGCAGCGAGTGGCAGAAGTTGGCACAGGGTGAGAGTTAGGATGCCAACGACACAAGAGATCGTTCCGGTACTTACTGACATTTGCTTAACTCTTATACTGCAGCGGAGGTGGTTCAAATGTAACCAATGCCTGTCGGCAACGGCTATTATGATTGGTTATTCACCGTGACCCATTCGTGTGACTTGCCCGATTGCAGGACCGCTTCACAGACGGCTTGTGTTTCCAGGGCACTGCGAAAATCCGGTTGACAGGGTTTCCCTTGTTCCAGATTACCAAGAAAGTCGGCCACTTGGTGAATAAAACTGTGTTCGTAACCGATGCTCAAGCCGGGGACCCACCAGCGGTCCATATATGGCATCTCGCCTTCGGTGACGTGAACCGTGCGCCAGCCACGTACAATCGAATCGTCGCCGTGGTCAAAGTACTCTAAGCGATTCAGGTCGTGCAGGTCCCAACGAATCGAGGCATTCTCGCCGTTGATTTCAAATGTGAACAAGGCCTTGTGTCCTCGGGCATAGCGGGTGGACTCAAAGAGCCCCAGCGAGCCGTTCTCGAAATGGCAGAGAAAGGCACAAGCATCGTCGATGCCCACAGGTTGCACCTGCCCCGTCTCGGAGTGAACACGCTCCTTGACAAAAGTTTCGGTCATTGCGCTGACGTCTTTAATTTGCCCGTTGAGCCACAGAGCCGTATCGATGCAGTGCGAAAGCAGGTCACCGGTGACACCAGAACCGGCCGCTGCCGAATCGAGTCGCCACGTCGCAGCACCTCCTTGGGGGACATCCTCGGAAATGGTCCAGTCTTGCAGGAAGTTTGCGCGGAAGTGATAGATTCTGCCCAACCGACCCGAGTCGATAAGTTGTTTGGCAAGTGAGACGGCAGGAACCCGCCGGTAGTTGTACCACACCGTATTGGCAACCTTGGCAGCCTCAACCGCCTCGCACATCTCGCGCCCTTCAGCGGTAGTCATTGATAAAGGCTTCTCACAGAGAAGCATCTTCCCAGTAGCGGCCGCCGCCAGAGCAATCTCTTTGTGCAGGTTGTTGGGAACACAGATGTCCACGGCGTCGATGTCGGCACGATTGACCAGCTTTCGCCAATCGGTTTCATGCGACGCATATCCCCATTGCTCGGCAAACGCCTTGACTTTCGCCTTGTCTCGGCCACAGACCGCTTGCAAGACGGGGTGGTAGGCCAACTCAGGAAAGAAATCATTGACTCGCTTGTAGGCGTTCGTATGTGCCCGAGCCATGAACCCGTAGCCAACCATGCCTATTGAAAGTGGTTTACTCATTGAAAAGTAATCCTTGTGCATTCGTGTTTAATCAGAATGATCCGACCAGCCATGCGCTTCGCGTACACGGATCATGCATGCCAAGATTGTGTTCCAAGTGGTGCTCTTCTGCATCACTTGGTTAGGAAACATGCAGCCATCCCAGCAAAGATGCTGGCATGCCTTGGTTAGTTTCCCTGATGTGTCTCGGAGCCAGTAGCCTGCCGCCTTGGGAATGTCCAGCTTGCCGTCGGGATCGTCAGGCAGGCAATGCCTGCCGGTCTTGTCGTGCGATCCGGAGCCGAACACAGTGGCGTCGTTTTGGGCCACATGAAAATCAATGGTCCAGGGTCGTAAGGCATCCGTCAGTTCTTGGTATTTTTCGTAAAACAGCTCGTCATTTTGCCAATCATGATCCGTTCCCAAGAGGGCATCTTCCGGGGCGTTGTGCCCCAAGAGATACAGCAGCGTGTGGGCCATGTCGGCTTGGAACCCCAGCGTCTGGGGTCGGTCGACCATTTCTAAAAGTTCGACCATGCGCCGCCAGCTATGCATCCCCCCCCAGCAGATTTCTCCCTCAGCCGCGAGTCGCTCCCCATGCATTTCGGCAATATCACATGCACGCCGAAAGGTGTCGGCAATCTGGCGCTGATTCTTATCCGGATTCTCAGCCCACGAACCAGGGTCGCAAGCCGAATCGATCCTGATGCAGCCATATGGTCGGACACCTAGCGATCTCAGCGCGGCGGCAATTCGGCAGGACTTTTCTACTTGCTGCAAGAATTGGTTACGCTCGGTCGGCTCGCCCATGGCCGACCCACCCCCGGTTGGAGGCCACACGGGCGCGACCACGCTACCGATCATTAACCCTCGCGTGGCAACCTTGTCCGCCAACACTTGTATCTGTTCGTCGCTGGAATCGATGTCCACATGCGGCTCAAACAGGAACAGATCGATCCCATCGAAGTGAACCCCTTCGACTTCGGCAGCGGCCGTCAGATCGAGCATGGTATCAAGCTCAATAGGAGGCTCGCCCCCTTCGCTACCCTTGCCCACTAGCCCAGGCCAGGCGGCATTGTGCAACTTGGGGAAGCTGTGAGAAGTGACGGACATGGCGTTGCTCCAAGATGGGGATTCGTTCGGAAGTGAACCTGACGACGGCAGCAATTATTCAAGAGACAAAACTGCATTCACTCCCGGTCCAAAGTGTTTGAGCATCACTATTGGGTCCGTTTTGCTGGGATTACTTATCGTGACACCGGCCTGCGCAGCTTCTGCGGAGACAAAGTATTCGTCGTGTGTCAACTGCCCGAAGCGGATCAAGGAGGGGGTTTCAATATCCCAGATACCGAGTTTGCCGTGCCCTTGCAACACGATTAGCCCATAGGCCCCAGCATCCTTGATTGTTGCTTTACGACCGGGAAGAATCGTCAGTTCCTTGGCACTGTACGCTTCGCTGCGGTAGCAAATCCATTTTTCTTCGTAACCCTCAGCATGCATCTGATCCAGCTCAGCAACTGGAATCGGAGCCATGAAGTGGTTGGCTTTAAAATTTGGGTCGACGTTCTTTTCCCAGTCGATCACCTCGACCAGGTAATCGAAATTGCCAACCTGATCTTTGGGGGTATCCTTCCACAGCAATTCCTCAGGAATCACTTTGTCGTGCGAGACTGATTCGTACATCGCAAAGACATCCGAGGCTTTTTGTGGCTCGTAGGTACAGAGACTCCCCGGCGCGTGGAGAATGCCAGGGGGAACATCCCAGCCGGTGCCGGGAGTGAGGCAGTGTGCTGCCGATAGATCAGTGATTCGATTCGCACCTTCGGTAAACCGGACCAGCGCAGAGCGTACCTGTTCCTTGGTCACCCCAGGTTGCAGACCAAAAAAAGTGTAAGGGAAATCTCCACCATGATTATTCACCTGCGGCGGGAAATAGTACGCCTCAGGCTTCCCTTTGGCGTTGACCCGTGCCGCATATTCGTCGTTGTGATGAATATGAAAAGGCAGGGCGCCCTGATTGTCGAAAAACTTGGAATACATGGGCCAGCATTGATGGGCACTCCACAATTCCTCGCCGATCAACTTCCCTTTGAGTTCTGCCACGGCATCTCGCAAGATCACCCTATCGGTTTTGCCGCCATCTTCGACGACAATGTGACTCAGGCCTTCGTTCTTGCTGGTCAGAGGCCCATTGTCGGCTGGCGTCGTGGAGGAGAACCACCGCTCGTCGATGCCGCCCCGATTCGCGCCGAGTGCATAGTAGTCATCCGGATGAAGCTTGATACGCTTCCCCGGAATACAAAACGAACGGGGAACCCAAGTGGGTGTCAAGCGAACGACACCCTGCCCCTGGTCCAATGCTTTGCTTGCCAATGCCTGGTTACTCATCGCATTATTTCCTATGTGAACAGAAGAAGCTCAATATCCCCCAGCCGTCGGGATTTTTTCCTCATGCGGGGAGAGTGAGTACCACCCTGCACTTCATGGATAATCAATTCATTAAGACAAGCCAGGAACACGCTATTATTGAAAGAATCTCCCGGCTGCATCCATGTATAATGTTGCCATGTTATGGTACATTTAGCGCATGGAAAAGACAGCTACCCTCCAACCAGAGCCACAAAACGGGTTTTTTTCGCAACTTGAGAGCCCCGGTCCTCTGATGGCTCTGCTTGATCATCTGCCCGCCATTTACTTTTTTGCCAAAGACCACCAAGGCCGTTTCATGCATGTCAATCGGGCCTTGCTCGAAGTGTTGGGCATGGTAGAAGAGACAGAAGTGATCGGCAAAACGGATTACGATTTTTTCTTGCCGGATGTGGCCGATCGCTACCGCCATCAAGATCAACAGGTGATATCCTCAGGCCGGCCACTGACAGACCATGTGTGTGGAGTCCCCGATGCTTCGGGAATCCTGCGCTGGTATGTGGAAACCAAAATACCACTTTATGACAAACAGAATCGGCCCATAGGCGTGGCAGGCATCATGCACGATCTAGACAAGGCAGGCGCGACACTCGCTCCCTATCAACGTCTCAGCCAGGCCATCATGCACATCAGCAATCACTTTACCCAAAAAATCACTCTTGATTCTCTCGCTGACTTGGTCCATCTTTCAGTCAGCCAATTCAATCGAACCTTCAAGCAGTTGTTCAAGATTACCCCGGCGCAATACATCAACCGGGTCCGAATCAACGCTGCCTGCTCGCTGCTGCGGTCGTCTCCCTGCAGTGTCGAAGTGATCGCCAGTCGCACCGGTTTTTGTGATGCCAGTCATTTGGTTCGCCAGTTTAAAAAAGTCATGAGTCTCACCCCCAAAGCTTACCGTGAGCAGTGGGTGAATCACGCTGACGGTCGCCTCGAAGAAAATAGGGATTTCTAAGCTTTTAATGGATTTTTAACATGCCTGCTAAAACCTGGACGCTTACCGACTCCGCTCACAACATTTCCCAAAGCCCCTTTGCTGTGGGGCCTGTTGATCTGCCTGCGCGCAAGGGGAATTGGCAGGTTAGCCAGCGAACACTCCATGGCGGCTTGAGCGAAGGAGTCGACCTTGTCGAGATAGATAATGGTCGCATGCGGCTTTTCATTCTCCCCACGCGTGGCATGGGTATCTGGCGGGCCGAAATCGGCGACGACCAAACCCTCGGTTGGCATTCGCCTGTACGGGGACCTGTGCATCCGATGTTTGTTCCTCTCGCCGATCCAAGCGGTCTCGGCTGGCTGGAGGGTTTCAACGAGCTTGTCGCGCGGTGTGGACTGGAAAGCAATGGTGCGCCAGAGTTCGACACCCAAGGGCGACTAGTTTATCCTTTGCATGGTCGTATCGCCAATCGACCGGCCCACCTTGTCGAAGTGACCGTCGACGATACCGCCGGGACAATTTCGCTGCGGGGCATCGTCGAGGAAACCCGCTTCCATTTCCAAAAACTGCGACTTACGGCGACGCTCACCACCACCATCGATTCCACGTCGTTTACGATCTCCGATAGGGTCGAGAATTTTGGCGGCACCCCTGCTCAGATGCAGATGCTTTATCACATCAATGTTGGCGAGCCATTGCTCGTGCCAGGCTCTCAGGTTATCGCGGAGGTCGACTCGGTCGAGTCATTGACCGCGGAGCCGAACACCGCAGGTTGGGATACGATGGGTCCCCCTGTCGCGGGTGCGCCCGAGGAATGTTATGCCATGAAACTACGTGCCGACCAAGCGGGACGCACCCAAGTTCTGCTGAAAAATGCTGAAGGCACAGCAGGAACGGCAATCCGCTTCCATACGAATCAATTGCCATATTTCACGTTATGGAAAAACATGGTCGCCAGCGCCGACGGCTATGTCGCTGGACTTGAGCCCGCTACCAACTTCCCCAAACCGCGCTCCGTCGAAGAAGCAGCAGGCCGCGTGGTTGCACTTGCTCCTGGCGAAACGTGGAACGCAGAAATCGGCGTCGATTGGTTGACCACCCGAGAGGAAGTAGCCGGCGTAGAAAAACACATCCACAAGCATGTTTAGCCGCGACACATCTGTCGAATCCTGCCTGAAATAAAGCGGATCCCTGTTACGGCATTGCTGGTGAGCGGGTTTACTTCATGCAGATCCCGCAAGACACCGTTCCGGCCTCCTCACTACGCGCTGCCTTTAGTCGACGCGCTGAATGCTTCACCTCCATCTCGTTGAATCCTCAAGTTGTCAATCGTGCCTGGAAAAGAAAATTGCCTGACAGGGAATGTTCCCTGCCAGGCGGAGAAAGGAAGCCGGGCAACCTCTCGGCTGCTCGGCCAGAATCCATTATCACTCAAATTCAAGGTTCAGGTGCTAGGCCTTTCTGCGCTGCCTGAGCAGCAAGGCGATCCCGCTGGAGGCTAGCAAGGCCAAGGTTGCTGGTTCGGGTATCGAAGCATGCTCGCGCAAGACGAAGGTTGCCATGCCATCGACGAACTTGTTGGGGGGGACTTGGATGCCCAGCCAGAATTTGGCCAAGCCGCCTGGGGGTAATCCAGGAGACATTGCACCTGTGAAGGGATCCCTGTCAAACCACCAGAGGTTATCAGGAGCAACAGGCTCATCCTTCATCGGCGGATTGAGGAATGCGCCCGTCTCTTCCAAGGGTGGCGGGTCGTCTTTGAAAAACAAGAAGTCGAACTCGTCCGACTCCATAAACGAGCCATCTGCAAGCCGCATGCCGAGGGTCATGTGGAAATCGGTCCAGCGGAATCGCGTGTTATTCAGCACGTCTTTGTCGATCGAGAGCATCACTGGCTCGCGAGGAAGCCCAGTGGCGGTATCAATGTCGTTTGGTGAAACAGTTACCTTGATATCAAGATCCCACCACAGTCCGTCGCCAGGTTGGGAAGGGTCACGAACGTCTTCATTGATTTGACCCGTGGCAAAGAAATGGGCGCCAGTTGCGCCGATGGGAATAAACTGTAGGCCCGCTTGCACGTTGTTGCCCGAAACACGGAGCAACTCGAGTCCCACCACCTCGGACATATCACCGGTAGAAGGTGGTTGATTTCCTTCATCTGGGTCGATTTGTGCGAGGGCGCGGTTGGCAGGGATTGCTGTGAGAACTACCAGCAGAAAGTAGCAAGTTATGTGTCGAAGTTTCATTAGATCACCCCTCTTTAATAGATAAAGTTGGAGAATTTGAACATTAAAATCCAAGGTTCATTGATGCCTGTCTCCGACCGATTCCAACTGCTGAGATGGTTTATTTCATTAGCTTTCCTTCCATGAGTTTTAGGTTTTGAGGCCCCAAGTAAACGACGCAATCGAACCAAGAGAGGAGAAATTGCTGCAAAGGCCGCTCAGAATGAAACCAGCCAGGTAAAGAATCCCTCCCTCAAACCGTTATTATACACCTGCCGAGAAGCAAGTCAAAGGAAATCCCATAATTCTTTGCCAGCATTGAGGATGCGGTAAATGTGTCATCCCCCCCAAAAGGAGTGGTTGCGTACGTTTTTTGGAGAGAATCGTCCGATAACTCAGGGGAAAAGTAGCTTCTATGTTCCATTTCCCTTCCGAAGAAATGGACCGTGCTTGAATTGCCAAGTCCCTTACGGCAACTGCTTAATCTGGATGTCCTTGTAATACACGGTGCTCGCGGGGTCGTGGGCTTGCAATGCGATTGTGCCGTGCGAAAGTCTGCGCTTGGGGGAATCTTTGAGATGGGGCATGTCGTCGGATTCGGTGAACTCATTCACCTTCTGGCCGTCGACTTCCACCGTGATTGTTTTCCCATCGACGGTGATAAGATACTCAAACCACTCGTTGTCATTGGCTGGCGTTTCTTTGAGATCTTCGATGCCATAGATTGAGCCGGTTCTGCGCCAATCTGACTGCGAATTATTGACTTGCACCTCGTAGCCAGACTCAGGCCAACCTTCATCTTGGTATTTCGTATGGACGTACACACCAGAGTTGGCACTCGGCTTGGTCATGACTTTTAATCTCAATTGGAAGTTCTTAAAGTCGTGATTGCCCGCATCGCCCGTGTAGAACAAATGGCACCTTTCACCATTAAGTACCAGCTTGCCATCTTCCACTCTGCAGGAGTCTTGGTTCTCATGGGCAGGTGTCCAGCCCTTGAGCGTCTTGCCATCAAAGAGGGACTGCCAGTGGCCCGATTTCGCAGTTTCCTCGGCAAAGGCCGGTGAAAGTCTCGTTGCCAGCAGTAGAAGAGATAGTACCAAAATAGATCGAATCAACATGAGAAAGCTCCAATTGTTGGTATGCGTAATGGGAAGAACGGGTGCCCCGGAAAGCAACAGATGCCCTGAGCGGGTTCTTGCTAAGTCGTGTTCACTTCACCTATCATAAGGGAGGGTACGAGCTTCAGGAATAGTGTGAATTCCTTTTTTGTGTCCGGCTGGAAGCTGATTACCCCAGCCAACCTACGCGCCTCTTGCAGCAGAGATTCCAAAGTTTGATAAGAAAGGATTATGTCGTGAAAGATTCAACTCGTCGCAGTTTCTTGCAGAAGGGGGCCGCCTGGGGGGCAGCCCTGTCCGCATCGAATATTCTCACGGGCACAGAGCTTTTTGGCAAAGATGCCAACAGCCAACCGAAGATCGCCGCGATTGGCGTGGGGGGAAGTCGAGGACGCTACAGCAGGGGTGGGGAAATCGCACGGCAGGCGGCGCGCTTCGGTGACATGGTTGCCGTCTGCGAAGTCGATGATCTTAGTGCCAGTGAATTTAACAAATCATTCGAGAACAAACTTTCAAGTTATCGCGACTATCGCAAGCTGCTAGAACAGGAAAAGCCGGACGTAGTCGTGATCGGCACGCCCGATCATTGGCATACACCTATCTCAATCGCCGCTTTGCATTCAGGGTGTGACGTCTATTGTGAAAAGCCGCTGACGCTCACTATCGAGGAAGGCTTTCGGATTCGAGAAGCGGTAAGAGAAACGGGCAAGACGTTCCAGGTTGGTACACAACAACGAAGCGAGATGAATCAGCTATTTCTCAAAGCAGTCGCTCTCGTTCAAAGCGGACGCTTGGGAGAGAACGTGAATGCCTATATCGCGATTGGTAGCCCTGATGAAAGGGGAGGGCCATTTGCCGCGACTACGGTGCCAGAAGGGATCGACTGGAACATGTGGCTTGGCCCGGCACCCAAGAAAGATTACAGCGAGGAGCGCCGCAAAGAATTTCGCTGGTTCTATGAATACTCCGGCGGCAAAATGACCGATTGGGGTGCCCATCACATTGACATCGCCCAGTGGGCTCTGGGACTTGACCACACGGGCCCCACGAGCATTGTTGCCAAAGGAGAGTTCCCCGCCGTGGTTCCCGAGAATTTTGACTGGGATGCTTTCCTGAATGGCAAGATTTCCTTGCCAAACTCCTACAACACGGTTTTAAAATTCCATATCGATCTCAACTATGCCAATGGAAGCACTGTCAACGTGAACGACTACTTTCGTCGTGCTGATGGCACAAAGTTTCCCAACGGCATTTTGTTCGAAGGAAGCAAAGGACGCATCTACGTCAACCGCGAAAAACTTACGGGGAAGCCCATCGAACAACTGACGGATGCTGATAACTCTGAACTCGATGCGGCAATGATCAAACTCTACAAGGGAAAGCAGCCCGGCAACCACATGAGGAACTTCTTCGAGTGTATTGCCGATGGCAGCGAACCGATCTCTGACGTGGAAACCCATCATCGCTCGATGACTTCTTGCCACCTGTGTAACATCGGACTGATGTTGGGGCGAGAGCTCAAGTGGAATCCCGACGAAGAGCACTTCGTCGACGATCCAGCAGCGGATGCCTTGATGAGCCGTACAAGTCGGCCAGGGTTTTCGGCATAAGCAACTGAATTTTGCGACATTTTTTCTATTGCCGTCGCCGGAAGGCGATAGTTGTTACGCGACACGGACCTCGGCTCTCTAGCGATGGCTAATAAGGTCACTGGAATTTCAAGCAAACGGAATGGGAAACAACACGATGATGCTTCGAACAACCTGGTCTCTCTGCTTACTGTTATGCGCGATACTCACGCCAGTGAGTGCCGAGGATTGGCCGCATTGGATGGGGCCGACTCGGGATAATGTCTGGCACGAGGACGGCTTGGTCGCAACGTTTGCTGAGGGGGGACCGCCGGTGGTGTGGCGAACAAAAGTCGCTGGGGGCTACGCCGGACCCGCGGTTGCTGATGGAAAGGTGTTTGTCACGGACTATGTGACTGGCGACGACGTGAAGATTGCTAACTTCGAGCGAAAGAATTCCACCGGGGTCGAGCGGGTATGGTGTCTCGAAGAAACGACGGGCAAAGAACTTTGGCGACATGAGTATCCCGTGACGTACACCATTTCCTATCCAGCCGGCCCGCGTTGCACGCCGACCGTTCACGGGGACAAGGTCTATACACTTGGCGCCGAGGGAGATCTGTATTGCCTCGATGTGAATACAGGAAAAGTTCTGTGGGCGAAGAATTTTCCGAAAGATTACGGCGCGAAAACCTCAATTTGGGGATATTCTTCGTTTCCGCTGGTGGATGGCGAGAAGCTGATTTGCGTCGTGGGAGGCGAGGGAAGTCACGCGGTCGCATTCGATCTAGAGACGGGCGACGAGATTTGGCGAGCGCTCACTTGTACCGATCAAGGCTATTCGCCTCCGACGATTATCGAAGCTGCCGGCGCGCGGCAACTCATTCTGTTGTGTCCCGACAAGGTAGCTTCGCTCGATCCCGAGACGGGCAAGGAAAATTGGACGGCCCCCTATGACGCCAATAACGGATTGATCAGTATGTCCCCGGTGGTCATGGACGACTACATGTTCGTCGGCGGGTACGACAAGAAAAATCTGTTGCTCAAACTAGCCACCGACAATCCAGGTGCTGAAGTTGTATGGGGCAATGAAGCGAAAAAAGGGATGTCGCCGGTGAATGTGCAGCCCTACTTGGATGGCAAAATCATGTATGGGGTTGACCATAATGGGGTGCTCATGGCGGTCGAGCTACCTGGCGGAGATCGACTCTGGGAAACGCCGAAACCGATCGGTGACCGACCGGCGGGCAGCGGCACGGCATTTATTGTGCGTCAAGGACATCGCTATTGGCTGTTCAATGATAGCGGCGAACTAATCATCGCCCGGCTTACCCCCGAGGGTTATGAAGAAATCGACCGGGCAAAGATCATCGAACCCACCAACAATGCCTTTGGTCGAGAAGTGGTGTGGTGCATGCCGGCGTTTGCCAATCACAGGCTATTTGTGCGCAACGACGAAGAGTGCATCTGCGTGGACCTGGCGGCAAAGTAATGACTCGAGAATTATCAAGGAACCAATCCATCATGAAGCGAAGAGAATTTCTGCAAGTTTCTGCTGTGGCATCTTGCCTGACGAGTGCCCCTGCTTGGGCGGCTTCGGAAACCGGTAATGCAGCCCAGGAGTATTACGAGTGGCGCTTCTTTCAGCTTCCCAGCGCTGAAAAACAAGCCCTCGTGACGGCTTATCTCCAGCGGGCGGCCTTGCCGGCTTGGGAACGATTAGGGATCGGTCCCATAGGGGTCTTTACGGAAACGGGCCCCGAGGCCACTGCCTCGGTGCATGTGCTGCTTCCCTATGCTTCGATCGAGGAGTTCGTCAGAGTACGAAAGGGACTTGAGCAAGATGCCTCTTATAAACAAGCTGTGACCAAATACTTGGGTGCCTCACAACAAGATCCCGCCTTTGAGCGGATCGAGAGTTCATTGATGGTCGCGTTCGCTGGGATGCCAAAGCTGACTGTCCCAGCGCAAAAGCCTCGGGTGTTTCAACTCCGCGAGTATCACAGTCACAGCGAGGAGCGTGCGCGCCGCAAGATTGAGATGTTCAACAACGGTGAGATCCCCATTTTTCCGGCGGTAGGTTTTGAGAACGTATTCTTTGGCGAAACAATCATCGGCTCACGACTGCCCAATTTGAAGTACCTGCTGTGTGCTGAAAGCCTGGAAGCTCATGAAGCCAATTTCCAAACATTCCGCGAGCATCCCGAGTGGATCGCGATGAAAGATCTGCCCGAGTATGCGGAGACTGTCTCGAAGGTCATCCAGACTTTTCTCTTGCCGACAGCATTCTCGCAAGTCTGACGTTCCATGGCTAACTCGTATCAAGTTGCCGTGATCGGTGCGGGTGCGGCTGGGATGCTTGCGGCCGCGCGGGCTGGGGAACGGGGCCTGCATGTCGTGCTCTTGGAAAAGAACCCCAAAGCGGGCGTCAAGATTCTGATGTCGGGAGGGACGCGCTGCAATCTCACACAGGCGACCGATCGACGGGGAATCGTCGAGGCATTTGGACCGCAAGGTACCTTCCTGCACTCAGCTTTGGCGGCACTGGGGCCTGAGGAGCTGGTTGCTATGTTTGAGGCCGAGGGAGTTCCGACCAAGGTCGAAGCGACTGGGAAGATATTTCCGGTGAGCGATCGGGCTCTTGATGTTCGTGATGCCCTCGTGCGGATGGTGCGACGAGCCGGTGTGGAATTGCGGCTCGGTGAGGGGGTTACCAAACTCACAAAGAACGAAGTGGGGTTCTTCATTCAAACCGATCATGAGGAACTGTCGGCCGCCCAGGTAGTGTTGACCTGCGGCGGGCAATCCTATCCCGGTTGCGGCACCACGGGTGATGGCTACGCCTGGGCAAAGCAGTTGGGTCACAAGATCGTGCCCCCACGTCCCGCCTTGGTGCCGCTCTTGTCGGATGCGAGATGGGTCCAAGAGCTAAGCGGCGTGACGATTGCTTATGTGAGAGTGCAGATCTGGAGTGGCGACTCGGCAAAGCCGATTGCCGAACGGCGTGGGTCTTTTCTGTTTACGCATTTTGGTATCTCAGGTCCTGTGGTAATGGATGTGAGTCGGGCGATTACCGCGCGGCCGGACGCGGACGATTGGCGAGCGGTGTGCGATTTTTTGCCGATCTATTCTCGCGAGCAGCTTCTGCAATCACTCGCCCAGGAAGCGACTGTCGGCGGCAAACGAACCGTCCGGACGGTGGCGGGCCAATGGCTGCCTCAACGCCTGGCCGATGCCCTGGTAGCCGAGGCAGGTCTGCCAACCGATCAGCGCATCTCCGAGCTCTCCAAAGCTGGCCGCAGCAAGCTCATTGACTCAATTAAGGGCCAGCGGATTCCCCTGCGCGGTTCGCTTGGTTTCAAAAAGGCAGAAGTCACGGCCGGTGGGATCGACCTGGCTGAGGTCGACTCGCGCTCGATGCAGAGCAAACTTGTTCCCGGTCTATTTGTCGCCGGGGAAATCCTCGATCTTGATGGCCCCATTGGCGGCTACAACTTCCAAGCTGCGTTCAGCACAGGGTGGCTAGCGGGGGAGTCGGTGTGAGATTAGTCTGTGGTCAAAAGTCCGGTGGTCTGTTGAATTGAGATTTCCTTGCAATTGACAACTGACCCAGTTAGTCACTGCTTTCGAGTGATACGTCGACGACAAAATCATTTTTGAGAAAGTTGCGGCCTAAGAGCAATGGAAACTCCATGTGTTCGCGGTTGTTGAGGGTCACGAGCACGGTCTTTTCAAAGTCTTTGTAGCGAAAAGTCAACGGTACTTTGTAGCGTCGCTTACGATCGTCTGCTTCGTTAGAAGTCTTGATAATCACATAGCCTGCGATCTTGGCTTCGAGCCAATGGGATTCTTTGTGGCCATTCTTGATGTGAAAACGCACGACTTTGCCGATGTTGTCGGCCATGTTGTCGGAGTCGTTTTCAATCTTCATATCTTCGATGTGCAACGAACACGACTTCGCTCCCGTGTCGACTCGCGCCCGAAAAAGCAGTTCACTCTTTTTCTCCATGATCGTGGCCGTGGCACCAATCACACGCTTGTCCACCTTAGGGGGCTCCTTTTCAGTTTCTTCTACCACAGGAGGTGTCTCTTCGACAGTCTCCTCGGGTTCTATTTCTTCTGAATCGTCGACAACTTCCACCTCTGCGCCCGCTTCTTCCTCTGCTTTCGCTGCATTATTTTCTAATTCTTGTTTTGCCTTCTCTTCGTCTGAGACCGTAGATTTTTCGTCGGACTTTTTCTGCTGATCCGATTCTACCTTCTCCGATCTCGGTGGTGACTTTTTACTGGAGGACTTTTTCTTTGGTGGCTCGGAGATTTCGTCTTTAGCCTTATCTCCCTTTGATTGCTCGGCTGAAGTATCTTCTTTTTCTGCTGAGGGCTCCGCTTCTTCTGCTGAGGGCTCCGCTTCTTCTGCTGAAGGCTCTGATTCCTGAGCAGATGCTTCTTTCTCTGCGGCACAAACCGCTTGCCTTGCGTCTAGCAACACCACTCCATTGGCAAGCAACAGGGTAAGCACCATCAGACCAAACCGCTGGAACGGAAGGGGACGTACGATGCAACAGGATGCTGATTTCGATCTCAAGGAAGATAGTCTCCGCAGGGTGTATCCAACCAGGTAGCTACCGCTAGCTTGAATTATTGGTCCGCCGGCTCGCGTTAGCGACCGGTTCTTCTTGCAATCCCTATAAACCGAGTGCTAACGCACTGCAGTTGGTAGAAAATCGGTTCAGGGCATTGCTAGCCCCTCATTCTTGCAGGTGGACCTCGGAAAGGGAACCGCCGGAATAACCCCTAGGAGCGCCAAAAATCTGCCGTCAAAACCGCACATTCCGGGCAAAATTGCGTAGCAAGTAAACTATAATACGGTAATTGGCTGCAATCTACCGCCGCGCCAACTTTCGTCACCAAGTTTTTCCAACCTCAGACAGGTTAAAGGTTTAGCATCGTGAGTGCTCGTGTTTTGAGTCAGATTTGGGCGCTAGTCTTTATCCTCCTGGGGATTTTGGCGTTCGGGTTACGTTATCAATCCAGGCACGAGGTCCGGGAGGGCCTGCAAGACAGCTTGTGGAGACTCACCTACGACGTCCAGTTCGAGGTCGATAGCCCGAAAGCGGAAGTCCGCATCGGACTGCCGGCAGTGAACTCCTCTGCGGCAATTGTTGAAGTCGAGGAAAAAACGCACAGCAATCTCAATGCCGAAGAGCGCACCTCCCCCTTGAACAACAATCGCGAGTTGGTGCTGACCACCCAGCTCACGGGAAAATATCAAGTGGGGGCGGAATTCGAGGTTCGTCTCAAACCCCGCAATGCCTGGGATGAACAGAATCAAGTCGCTGGACTGTCGTCGGCCGCACGTTCTCGTTTTTTACGTAGCGATTCAATCATCGATACGACTGGTTCGGGAGTGCGAGAAGTTATGCAGCAAATTCCCCGAGGGGAAATGACCGATAGCGAACTCATTCAGAAACTCTTCGACTTTTGCTCGCGAAGCTTCAAGCCTGGCAGCAGTGCTGATGGATTTGACGATGTTGCCTATGCCTTGGCCAATCACCAGGCAACTCCCTTGGGACGTGCGCGAGTTTTGGCCACTCTCTGTCGGGCATATCGTCTACCCGCTCGACTTGTCAGCGGATTTGAGCTACGGCAATCTGAGTCGCTAGCGCCCCATGTTTGGGTCGAAGTATTCTATGGCTATCGCTGGGTACCGTTTGACCCGACTTACGGTTATGCCCGCCATATGCCTTATAATTTCCTTCCTATCCGTCGCGATGGTGAAGAGATCGTACGTGGCGAGGGGATTAAAGATCTGACGGCCAAATACATCGTGCTACGGTTGCCACCTCCGGCGAACGTGTTGCAAGCCGAAGTGCGGCGGCCCGCGCAGGTGCTGGATCTGATGCGATTGCCTGTCGAGATGCATGAGATCATGTCGCTGATGCTGTTGCTCCCCCTGGGAGCACTCATCACGGCCATTTTCCGCAATATCATTGGCCTGCGGACGCTTGGTACCTTTGCACCTGCTCTGTTGGCAATGAGCTTTATCTATGCCGAATGGGCGACCGGGCTTGTGATATTGATTGCGGTGCTGATGGCGGGTTACTTTGGCCGCATTATGTTGGATCGCCTTCATTTGTTGATGGTGCCGCGCTCGAGTATTGTGCTCACGATGATCATCCTGTTGATTGTGTTCGGCGTCTCACTGATCGACTACGCTGATCCGCTTTCGGGGGTGCGGGCCGTATTGCTCCCGTTGGTAATCCTGACGACGTTGATCGAGCGTTATTTTGTGACGAGCGAAGAGGACGGTACTGCGTTTGCTCTGCAACTCGTAATCGGCACGGCTGTCGTAGCGGCCTGTAGCTACTTGATTCTTAGCTGGAAGGAGATCGGCAACCTTTTGTTGATCTATCCGGAGTTACATTTTTTCACGATTGCAGCCTTCATTTGGATCGGGCGGTACAGTGGATATCGATTGGTGGAGCTCTGGCGTTTCCGTGACATGGTCAAGTAGCGGGACATGGTCTTGTAGCGTGACCTGGTGAAATAGATTTGGAGCCTACTTAAGGCCAAGACCAAGATTACTTTGTGAATCATCGAAAGTTCGACCACTGTGGATAATCACACCAAACGATTCTGGGCCTGGCCTGACGAACTGCACCGCCGTGGCGTCCTCGGCATCAACCAGCGCAATCTTGATATTATTCTCGAATGCAATCCTCGCGGCTTTTACCCTCGTGTCGACAATAAACTGATCACCAAAGAAATCTGCCAGACGAACGGTATCCAGGTTCCCGAAACTTATTTCATCATTACCGAACACAGTGAGTGCCACAGCTTTTTGAATCTCATCGGTGATCGTACCGAATTCGTTGTGAAGCCTTCGAGTGGAGCCGCCGGGCGTGGGATTGTAGTCGTCGCTGGGCGATTGGGAAATAATTTTTTTACTACCTCGGGACGCCTGATCGAATGGACCGATCTGAGACATCACTTGGCGACGATCATCTCGGGACTCTACTCCCTGGGAGGGCAAGCAGATTCGGTCATCGTCGAGCGGCGTATTGTCAGCCATCCGTTGCTTAAGAGTATCGCCGTGGAGGGAACACCCGACATTCGCGTGATTCTCTATCGGGGTGTGCCGGTGATGGCCATGATTCGCCTGCCGACGAAGATGTCCGGCGGACGGGCGAACCTGCACCAGGGGGCCATCGCTGCGGCGATTGAACTTAACACAGGCCGTACCTACGGCGGCGTCTGCCGCGACCGTGCCATCAGCTTCCATCCAGATACGAGTTTTCCGATCTCGGGGATCGAACTTCCCAATTGGAAGGAAGTACTGGAGGGAGCGATGAAACTCAGCGACGCCTTGGAGATGGGTTACGTGGGCATCGACTTCGTGATCGACGCCGACACCGGACCAGTCGTGCTGGAAGCGAATGCGCGTCCGGGGCTGGCGATCCAATTGGCCCATCGCGAAGGAATCGTGCCAAGGTTGAAGTTTATCGACTCGATCCCAGTCGCAGATCGCACAGGGGAAAATCGCTGGGACGTAGTTGAATCGATTGCTACCAAAGGCAGCGACTTCTGGCGCGTGTGAGGAAACACGGTGGCTTCGGCATTGCGGCAAGCTGCGCAATCGGTGGTCGCAGCCTCATGGGGTGATCGTGAGATTGTCGATCAGACGCGTTTGACCGACGCGCGCCGCGAGGACCACGACCGTGGGGCCGGTGATTTTTTCGACGGGTGTGACTGTTCCAGCGGCCACGAAGGCGACGTAGTCCACATTCGTGATACCCACCTCGGTAAGGCAGTTGAGCATTTTTTCGGTTAGCTCGGCGACGTCGCGCTCGCCAGCCTGGTAGAGCGACTCGGCTAGTTGAAGTGCTCGATTCAACGCGGCCGCTTGTTGGCGTTCGAGAGCCGTCAGATAGGCGTTGCGGGAACTCATGGCCAAACCGTCTGGTTCGCGTACCGTCGGGCAGAGGACAATCTCGATTGGAAGATTGAAATCCTTCACCATCTGCTGGACGACCAATGCCTGTTGATAATCCTTGCGGCCAAAGTACGCACGGTTGGCGGGGATGATGTTGAAGAGTTTTAACACCACAGTGGCCACGCCACGGAAATGACCGGGGCGGATGGCGCCTTCAAAAGGCTCGGCCAACGCACCGACCTCGACGTAAGTCTCGTGTCCCGGTCGATAGATCTCTAGGGCATCGGGCGCAAATACCATCGGACAGCCGCGTTCGGCAAGCAGGGAACAGTCTCGCTCCAAGGTGCGGGGATAGCGGTTTTCGTCTTCGCCGGGGCCGAACTGCGTGGGGTTCACAAAAACGCTTACAACCGTGCGATCACACTCGGCCTGAGAGGCATCGACTAGTCGCAAGTGGCCTTCATGCAGCGCGCCCATCGTCGGCACGAATCCGACTGTCTCGCCGGTCTCCTGGGCAGCTCGAACAAGGCTCCGGATCTCGGCGCTAGTTGTAATCACACCGACCTTAAAATTTTTTCTGTCCAACAATTGGGGTACCGTTTGATTTTAATCTGGCCAGGCAGCGCTAATTGCCGCCAGGGTTTCGGCGATTGCATGTTCGGGAGTATCGGCTGCTATTCTTGCCAAGGGTCCATGACCCACATGGCGTAGTAGTTTCTCGACATCTACTTTTTCTTTCTCGATTCTTGACTTGCTATCTAACGGTTGAGTTTTGGTAGGCTCGAGAAACAATACCCCTGCGGTGGGGGTTAGGGCAATCACCAATGCCGGATGCACAGCATCGACGGGCGAGTTTAAATGCTCCGATTGTGGCCAATAGCCACTGACCACTGGGGTGACGGGCTGTTTTTCTTTTTTGTGGTGAGAGGGCAGCCGGTTGCGCAGCTCCTCGTGTTGCTCCCATTCTACCGCCGTCAGGCTGCGTGCGTCATTGATCTCTGGCGTAATCGCGAAGAAATTTTCTAGTCGTGGTGTTTTGAGCTGTTGGCATAATTGGCCAACCAGCCAGTCGGCTAGTTGCGGGTCCGTACTAGCGATGGCTACGTAACGAGCAGAGGTGCGCAAGTGATCAAGGAGTGCCGAGATAGTCCAGCCAGCATCAGCGACGAGCATATTGCCGGCAATCTCGGCGGCAGGAGCCAAGACGAACTGGCGAAAGGTCATCCGTGGATGGGGAATGACGAGTTCAGGGGTGTCGATGGCCGCTTCGCCGTAGAGCAGCAGATCGATATCCAGCGTGCGGGCTGCCCAGCGAACTTTGTGTTTTCGGCCGTGCTTGGTTTCGATCGCTTGTAAGAGGTTGGCCAACTTCTCGGCTTCCAAGTCGGTATCGATGAGTACCGCCCCATTGAGAAAATCGTGCTGTCCGGTGGGGCCTCCCACGGCAGGGGTCTCGTGCCAGGTGCTCCGCGCGAGCAAGCGGGTTTGTGGCAAAGCAGAGATTTCGCGGAGCGCATTTTGCAGCGTTTTTTCGCGATTTCCCAGATTGGCACCCAAGGCCAGCAAACATCGGGGCATAAGCATGTCTCTCGCGGGATTGAGTTTTTCATTTAACGGCAAACCATAAGCGACTGACTTACTGAAACTACGCAGACGCCCACGGTTTGCCGTCAGACGATAAAATCCAACATCACCCAAAGAACAAGGGCCTCGGACTGCACGTCCCAGGCCCTTGTTCTCGCATCCGTGCGAACAAAAAATCGGGGGGGACCTCCGAATCACGAACTGCGTTCGTCGACTGTCGCTCCAGTCGATCGCCGCCCCCCGGATTTACCAACATCTAGTTCAAATTCGCTGGTCCATCCTATCAGACTCATCCTCATTGTTCCGTGAGGAGACAGAAAATTAATACACTGCGCACACCGACACACACGCCGCCTGAAGATATCTGCCCCTCAACCACGGCGTGATGAATCACTCGTGCGATTGAGTTCCCAACCAAACACTAACAAGACAAACAGACCACAATGTACTTGAGGCCTATTCAGTTGAATGCAAACTTCGTTCTTCTTCCTAAATCAATCTAACATTTCTTAACCGAAAGCTAATGTTGCGAACTTACTCGAAAATGTCAAGCAACCAAATAGGATCAAAATTCTTTTTTCTTTTGCGCATTATTTTCGACTACCACAAGTTGATGGGATAGCTCTTGACAGAGCCGAAACAAGGGTTTCGGCAGCAAGTGTTGATTGCGGAACTTCTACGCACTCCAAAGAACTGGTACATTGAATCCGCAGGTGAAATGGACTCCATGTGTCCCCCCAAAGGAACCTTTGCATCGGTAATTTTACCGAGGCGTACGCGATAATTTCGACATGGCTCAATCATCACCCAAACTTTCCGGCACTACATTTTGTTGTTGGCCTTATTCCCTGGATTTATGCCCCTCTCCCTAAAAAACGTTCGATCCACTATGAGCAATGAGCCTCCCCAAGATTTTTCTCAGCTAAGGATTGCTTCGCTGGAGAGTCGTCGCGCTGCGGAAATGACGCAGCTTATCAAAAAAAGAAATGGGATTCCGCTGGTCAGCCCTTCCCTGCGAGAAGTCGCGGTTGCGGAGCAACGACCAGTCATCGATTTCGCCAACCATCTCCTCACTGGACAAATCGACGCCGTCTTGTTTCTCACCGGCGTGGGAATTCGTCAGATGCTCGAACACATTGAGCGGCATGTTGATCGGCAGCGATTTCTTGACGCGCTGGCCGATATAAAAACAATCGTCCGCGGGCCAAAGCCTCTCGCTGTGCTCCGTGAACTGGGAATCACACCCACATTACAGGTACCTGAACCCAACACTTGGCGGGAAGTGCTAGCAACGTTCGATGCCCACTATCCTGTTGCCAATCAGGTGGTCGCCGTTCAGGAGTATGGCGTGCCGAATGTGAGTTTGATCGCCGGGCTCGAAGCTCGCGGGGCGCGGGTTGTGCCGGTGCAGGTCTATCGGTGGGCGCTGCCGGAGGATATTGGTCCGCTAGAAGAAAACGTCCGGCGAATTGCCGCGGGTGAAATTGACGTCTGTCTGTTCACTTCCGCGCAGCAAGCAATTCATCTCATTGAAGTAGCCGAGAGTCTGCAACTTGCAAGTAAACTTCACCAAGGATTGCGGCGCACTGTCGTGGCCTCGATCGGTCCGACCACCAGCGAGATGCTGCGCAAGCTGTCGATCGCGGTAGACTTTGAACCTTCGCACGGCAAGATGGGACAGTTGGTCAACGAACTGGCGGCAGTGGCCAATTCTCTTGTAGTGCGCAAACGCACCGTCTTCGACAAAATCGTTGCCTTGTCGACACCTCCTGCTAGTGGTGGACAAACACCGGCGTGGTACGACAGCCCATTCATGAAGGCTTGCCGACGTGAGCCGGTGCCCTACACACCAATCTGGTTAATGCGTCAGGCAGGACGCTACATGGAGGAGTATCGTGCAGTGCGGGAAAAGTTGAGCTTTCTCGAGCTGTGCAAGAATCCGACGCTTTGCAGCGAGGTGATGTGTACTGCGGTTGAAAGATTGGGAGTAGATGCGGCAATAATTTTCTCTGATCTCCTGCCGATCCTAGAACCGATGGGGATGGATCTCGAGTTCACACCCGGCGATGGTCCCAAGATCGACAACCCGGTGCGCGAGGCGACTGATGTCGATCGCGTGGTGGAGCTAGAGAACGTCGAATCGCTGGGGTTCGTGATGGAAACCGTCGCATGCACGCGGCGAGATCTGCCCGAGGAAATCCCCGTGATCGGGTTTGCAGGGGCACCCTTCACGTTGGCCAGTTATGCCATCGAAGGGGGCAGCAGCCGGAGTTTTCTACATACGAAGACGCTCATGTACCGCGAGGGAGCGGCTTGGCACGAGTTGATGCAGCGACTGAGTCGGTCGATCGTGTTGTATCTCAACGCCCAAATCGCCGCGGGTGCGCAGGCGGTCCAATTGTTTGATAGCTGGGTCGGGTGCCTATCGCCCGCCGACTATCGCACATTTGTGCTGCCGCATGTGCGGTCGATTGTCGAGGGGCTTGCTCCCGCTGCACCGTTGATCCATTTCGCCACCGGTAACCCTGCGCTGCTGCCCCTGATGGCGGAAGCAGGGGGAGACGTAATTGGTGTTGATTGGCGAATCGACTTGGGCGAAGCGTGGCAGACTGTGGGTTACGACCACGCCGTGCAAGGTAATCTCGACCCGCTAGTGTTGATGGCCGACCGGGGCACGATACGCTCCAGGGCAGAAGATGTCTTGCAAGCCGCCGGAAATCGCCCAGGTCACATTTTTAATCTGGGCCACGGCGTGATGCCGCAGACGCCAGTGGACAATGTGCGCTACCTGGTGGACTTTGTGCATGAGGCGACGAGTAAGTGACCGTCTCTGCTCCCGTCATTCTTCGTCCGACTTGTATTCGTCTGCTTTAGCAAGCAGGCGATTGAGCGCTAACTCGAAGCCCGGCATGAGTGGTGTCTTGTAGACGTCCTCTTCCTTGACCACGATCTCTTCTTTCATCCCGCGAAAGACCGTCATCTCGCGGCGAAAGCGGTCGATTATCCAGTATTCATGTACGCCCGCCTCGGCATATTCGCGACGTTTTACCAGATAGTCGCGATGGCGGTCCCGACTTGTGCGCGAGACAAACTCAATGGCGATTGCCGGAACATCATTGAGCGGATGCACGCGTCGCCCCAGCCCAATCCAAATCGCCCGATCCGCCCGACGACGATTGTCTCCGATTTGGATTTCTTGTTCCGGCGCAGTACCGTCAACGACTGAGCCGTTGGGATGCGATTCTTGATAACCAAGAATCAGATGACCGAGGAAGTCATTGGGGCTTCTCTCACCAATATCGGCTGGAGGACTCACGATTAACACTCCGTGGATAAGTTCGTAACGATAGCATTTGTCCCAATCACGGATCGAGTCGTACTCCTCCGGGGTCATCATCATCCCATTTGATTCAGGACCGATGTGTGTGGGTAGCGATGGAATATCGGCAACGCTCATTGGAAACCCTTTGTGAGAGAACTGCAGCGGCTTTTTCCCATTATCACCAAAGGACAAGGCTGCGTCAAAGGAAGCTTGATTGATGTGTCTGGGTGCAGCCCAAAATTGCTTCTGGCACATCGACTCGCCCTCAAGCCGGAGCAAGTTGTTCCATCCGCACGGTTCTCTATCGACCTGAAACTTCAGATGCCCAACAGACAAACCTTCTTTCAAGGCGTTGTAATTGCCCCGTGGCTTAGCCGTTGGAAATTTAATGCCTTAGCAGTCCGCTACACCCACGATGTTTTTGAATAGTGGGTCATTCCGCACTGGATCGAAGTCCGATTCCCCAGCAATGAAGTCGCGAAAGTTGCCGTCAATGTTCAGTGCGCGGGCTAGACAACGCAACGACTGGCGGCGATCGCGCGCGAGGCTCCAGTAGCAGGCCAGGTTGTAGTGCAGAATCGCTTCGCCCGGTTCGATCTCGACTGCTTGCTCTAAGGCATCGATCGCTCGGGCCACGTCGCCGATCCGTTTGTAGCACCAGCCCAATGCCATCCAGACATGAATGTCGTCGGGGATCAGCTCGAGCGATCGCTTCAAGGGAAAGATCGCCTCACGGAACCGGCGTAGTTCGCGCAGTGATTCCCCAAGCAGGTAACAACCACGAGCATCCGCATGAACGATTTTTCCTCGGCGCTGTAGGGAGTGAAGCGCGTGCTCCGGCATGCCTAATTCCAGGTAGCCCTCCGCCTCACGGCGGGTACGCAGCAAACGTTCTCGAAGCAAATAGGTAGTCATGGGGAGAATGACTCGGGGGAAAAAATTGGTGATTAGAAAAAACGAGAAGCTACTTGATTTTACTCTCAAAAACGCGCGACGCAAAATATTTTTGGAAAATTGCGTCGTAACTCATGGTTGCGTCGAGAGTAAGACATGTCATTTTGAGTGGGGGGACGTTGACGATTGGTTGGAAGGGGTAAGGGGTGCGGGGCAGTTTGTTGTGGAACGCCCTTTGCTGCGGCCAATGAAGGCTAGGGGGGCATCTACCATTCACAAATTGTTTGTTTTTTTGTGGCCAAGTCTGATTCTACCTGCAATAATGGGAAAGCCTTTCGGCGTTAAGTGGCAGAAGAGTCACCATGAAGCTTTTGGGAATCACCCTCTCTCTTGACCTGCATTTCGATGACGTTGACGCAATCAACATGTTTTATGGTGAACGTACAAGAGCTTCGGTCGCTGGGTGTGAAGGGATAACATTCGTTCATTATTGATCGCGAGACCGATATGTTCGTTGACGCGCTCCGTAGAGCTGTAGCTCAGGTCCAGATCGAAGGATGACATGTTAGCGAAATTACCGTTAAACCAGCTTGCTTGGCACCCATGGCAAGTTCTTGATTTGTGAATGTTCGCACTTGGCACGGAGATTTTTCCTTGCGCCAATTCATCTTCCATCCCTTCGCGACGCTGATTCTGTTCTCTTTTGCGCTGGCAGCGATGCTCACTACATATCTCATAGCTGGTAGTGAGCCCTCTCCAGAGTTCGAGGTAATCGTTTCGTTCTGTTGGGGGCTATTGTTGGCGATCTGGATCGTCTCTGATGCTCGACGCCAAACAGGCATCTCTTGTTGCGATTTCGGTTTTTTATGCTATGTCTACCTTCCCTTCGCTATACCCTGGTATTGCTTCTGGTCGCGAGGATGGCGAGGAGTGTTTACTTTGCTCATGCTTGCAGCGCTTTTCGCGGTGCCTTACATTGTCGCGACTATGGTTTGGCTATGGCTGTATGGGTGACTCAATGTTTCCCATGGCATTTGGCATAAAGTGGGTCCTAGTTGGACAGCGCCACTTTGACCTCATTGTTAGTCGTAAGTGCCTTGACATCAAGGGGTTTTGAGTTGGCTATCCGGTGTCGGGTAGACATGACTTGATCTGCTCCACGTCGATCCCCATTTCAGTGAATTGGGCAA
>JBGSPU010000072.1:0-5165 GCA_041738415.1 Bythopirellula sp. | reverse complement strand
TCATTTCCCGCAGTTTCATGGTGCGGGAGCATACGCAGTGGCGCGCCGTCAATCAATATCAACTCGGACGCGTGATCCGCCGAAATCCTCAACGATTCGCAGAGATTGTGCTTGCCAATTTTTGGGATTTCTTGGGGGGGGCAGAAAAGCCCTTGACAAGCCGAATAGGCCCTCTCAAGATCAACATACTCGGTTCAGGGCAATCCTGCTCGGGAAGGTCCCGAGAGCCCTGAAAACCCGTGAACGGTTACGCCAATGTATCCATTGCCCGGTGAAAGCCGAAGGCTCGTCCACGAGTTTCGGGGCTGATGGACTGGATCACGATGGAATCGCGCAACGGCCCCCGCAGCCCCTTACCAAACCAAGAGACCAGCCGTCCCACGAGCAACAGGGGCCACCCCACAGCCAAGGCAATGAGAATCTGCCCCACAGGCGTCAAGGCGTACCCGACCAGCACAAGCAACTTGCGGTGGCCAAGTTTGTCAGCGATGTAGCCAGCAAACATCTTTGTGAAGCTCGCAACCGCATCAGCGAGACCCTCAATGATTCCCAGCACGGCCGCAGGAATACCAAGTACCGCGAGGAAGCCAGGCAAGATTACGGTCGTGGTCTCATAGCACAAATCACCCAACGCGCTGGTCAATCCCGCTCCGATGACAGTGCGGTTATACCAATGACGGGGAGTCGGAATCGTCACGAGTGCTTCATCTTCCCCAGGTGTTTTCACGGCACCTTCAGTCGGTTTACTCATGCGCTTAACTCGAAAGTTGCCTGGACTGGACAATGATCGGACACCATGTCGGAGACCCGCGTATCAATGAGTTATCACGCATCCACTTCGGCTGCTGTCTCGTTTATTGTCGTTTATCTTTCTGCGCCCGCGAAGAATCGTACATTCTCTGCGCGAGCATAGAAGTACTTCTTCGCCAATTCGGCGGCGATAACATATAGCACTGTTAATCCGATCAACATCAGCATCAGCGGGGCAGGCAAAGGGACGAAACCAAAGAGGGCGCTGAATGGAAGATAGGGCAGTATGAGCGTAAAGGCGATTACCAGCAGGGTGCTGGCCAGCAACAGTTTTCCGGGTCGGCTGCGGAAGAATACTCGACGAGTTCGTACAACCAGCGCAATCACCAATTCAGTTAACAGGGACTCGATGAACCAGCCCGTGCGGAACTCTGCTGCACTTGCGCTAAAG
Source organism: Bythopirellula sp. (assembly GCA_041738415.1). Classification (GTDB taxonomy): domain Bacteria; phylum Planctomycetota; class Planctomycetia; order Pirellulales; family Lacipirellulaceae; genus Bythopirellula. The sequence continues at coordinate 3,964 of JBGSPU010000072.1, read as the reverse complement.
ATAAATAGGAGTATTCCAAAAGTCAGGAAATCAAAGATTGTGCTGACCAGGCCGAAGAGCACCATGTAGCGACTAATGAATTTGTTATCCCAGCGACGCGGCCTGTTCACCCATTCCGGGTCCACGTTGTCGCCCGCGATCGTCGTGCCCGGAATGTCGGACAGGAAATTGTTGAGCAGGATTTGTGAGGCAAGCAGTGGCAAGAACGGCAAAAACATCGACGCGGCGGCCATGCTAATCATGTTTCCAAAATTTGCACTGGTAGTCGTCAGGATATACTTCAATGTGTTCGCAAACGTTCGGCGACCTTCTTCGATACCCTCGCGTAGTATGTCCAGGTTTTGTTCGAGAAGTACCAGATCCGCCGCATCTTTCGCGACGTCCACAGCCGTATTCACTGAGATTCCGACGTCAGCGGCATGCAGAGCCGGTGCATCATTGATGCCATCGCCCAAGTAACCGACAACGTGCCCGGTCTTTTGCAACGCCAGGATGATGCGTTCCTTCTGATTCGGATCCACTTCCGCAAAAATGGATGTGCGCTCGGCGGCGTGCCAGACCGCCTCGTCTCCCATCCGATTGAGGTCGCTTCCTGTCAGCAAGCCACCCGCCCGCAGGTCGATCGCTTCCGCAACGTGCTGCGCCACCAACCGGTTATCGCCTGTGATGATCTTGAGTTGTACACCGCGCTGGCCAAGATCGATGATCGTTTGTGTGACATCCGCCTTAGGGGGGTCAAGAAACAATAGAAAGCCGACAAACTGCAGTGCACACTCATCTTCACGCGAATAAGATTCAGCCCTCTCGTCGATCGGTTTGATGGCCACTCCCAGTACGCGGAAGCCCTGGCCGCTCCAATGTCCGAAACGATCGTTGATATCATCCCTGAGAGCTTTGTCCAGCGGGTAGACGGCTTCTGCATCCTGAACCGTAGTGCAGGCTTGCAGAACATTGTCCAGCGCCCCCTTGATGATCAAAGTTCGTGCGCCCTGCTGGTCCGCGACGATCACGCTCAGCCTTTTGCGAATAAAGTCGTAAGGAATTTCATCGACCTTGCGCTCGGAGCTAATATTTAACCCCGCCCGCATGCCATAGGCATTAATTGCGTCGTCTAAAGGATTAGATATGCCGGTTTGATGGTAAGCATTGAGATAGGCGAGTCGCAGCACAGCGGCCGAAGGCTGTCCTCTGGCATCTACTGCGTTACTTAGCGTAACGGTCCCTTCAGTCAACGTGCCTGTCTTGTCGGTACACAACACATCCATACAGCCGAAGTTCTCGATGGCGTTCAATCGCCGTACGATCACACCTCGCTTTGCCATTCGCTGCGCTCCATGAGCGAGCGTGATGCTGATAATGGCAGGCAGGAGTTCGGGCGTCAGGCCTACTGCCAGAGCCAGGGCAAAGAGCAACGAGTCCATAGCGGGCTTATCGCGGAAGATGTTCACCGCCAGCACAACCACGACAATGACCAACATGACTCGCGTGAGGAGATAACCAAACCGCTGTACTCCGCGTTCAAATTCTGTTTCAGGAGGACGCAACTTGAGTTTCTCTGCAATCTGACCGAATACAGTGGACTTAGCAGTCTGCAAAATGAGCACGCGTGCCGCTCCACTACGAACACTCGTACCCATGTAAACGCAGTTGATGCGCTCCATCAAGCTTGCGTTCTCCTCGACCCTTCCTGGCTTCTTCTCCACAGGAAACACTTCACCTGTCAGGACCGCTTGGTTGACGAACAGATCGTTAGCCTCCAGTACAACTCCGTCGGCTGGAATCAAGCTGCCGGCAGTAACTAAGACGACATCTCCAGGCACTATCTGCTGGGAGAGAACGACAGCGGAGTTACCGTCACGTACCACGTTCGATGTTACGAGCACCTTGGAACGCAGTTTCTCGATGGCGAGGCTGGCTCGGTATTCTTGTACGAAGCCAAGTGTCGTGCTTCCGAGTATTATTACAAGCACAATCACGGCGTCGGGCCACTCGCCAGAAATAGCCGAGATCACGGCCGCGAAGACGAGGATTAAAACGAGTGGACTTTTGAACTGGCTCAGCAACAGCCACAATGCGGACGTCTGGCTCGCAGCCTTAATCGAGTTGGGTCCATACTGCTTCAGACGTCGCTCCGCGTTATCCTGGCTGAGGCCATTCCATGAGGACTGCAAATCAAGCAGGAGTTGCTCGGTCGTCGCGCTCCAGTAAGTACCCTGAGTAGTCTGATCTTTTTCGTGCCGTACGCGGGACGGGCCGGGGTAAGACCTAATCCAGGATGTCATTGGCAATCTCCCATGGCTGCTACATAGTCGTACGTTCAAGCAGTCGGTGACGTGCTACACGACCGCTCCAAATAATGCACCGACCCCGGCCGTCAGACCCATTGCCAATGCTCCCCAAAACGTCACCCTTACTGCAGCGCGCACGACGGGAGCACCGCCGGCATGAGCGCCAAATCCGCCGAGCAATGCCAGAAGTACAATCGAAGTCACGATTACGAGTGGTATCAGCAAGTGTCCTGGTACAATCAGGACGGTCAGCAGCGGTATCGCAGCACCAATGGCAAAGGTAGCTGCGGAAGCAAGTGCGGCTTGAATGGGTCTGGCCGACGTGATTTCGGAAATCCCAAGTTCATCTTTGGCATGTGCACCCAACGCATCGTGTGCCGTCAATTGTAAAGCGACTTGATGGGCTAACTCTTTATCAAGGCCGCGTTCAACATAGATTGTGGTAAGTTCCGCGAGTTCGGCTTCGGGGATCGTTGCGAGTTCGTTGCGTTCCCGAGCAAGGTCAGCGTTCTCCGTGTCGGACTGCGAACTAACGGAGACGTATTCGCCAGCGGCCATTGACATTGCCCCGGCAACAAGTCCTGCGATGCCTGCAACCAATATGTCGTCGCTTGCTGTATTTGCTGCCGCGACTCCAACAATCAGGCTCGCGGTGGACACAATCCCGTCATTCGCACCCAGCACGGCGGCCCGTAACCAGCCGATTCGCTCGGTGCGATGTCGTTCGGTGTGAGGTCTCATTCGTTCTGACTCCTGCAAACCTTGCGTGCCTAGCTAGTGCCTGTCGGGAAACTTGCTTCTTTGTAAAAAAAAGGGGGAATTCACACGTCGCAGGGGTTGAAGATTTGAGTCGGTTGTGCGAACAACCAGGAAGTTTTCAGATTACCACTCAAATCTTCGCTCACCAGGAGGCCCTTCGAGCATGCGAATTCCCCATCAAGACCAATTACAATTGAATGTCACCCCCATCGCCCAGATTGTGCTCGACATCGAATGTCGTGACCCGCTGATTCCTCTTCTGCGGGGCTTGCAACATCTTCATGCGCAACCTCAACTCCGCACTCAAGCATTGCAACTGATCGCCCAGGATGTGCTGCAAGATGCCGATCCCGGTCAAGGTCGCGCAGGTCTCTCCTTGTGGCAGGTGCTCGTCTTGGCCTGCGTGCGGTTGGGAGCCAACTTCACCTACGACCATTTGCATTACCTGTCTGGTCATGATCGCACCTTACGCGCCATGATGCAAGTCAATGATTGGAGCGAAGCAAGCTTTTCCTGGCAACGCATTCGTGACAATGTTTGCCTGGTGCGGCCCGAAACGATTGAACAGATCAACCAACTGGTGGTTGCCGAGGGCCATCGCCTGCATCCAGAAGCTGCGGAGTACATACGTGGCGACACGTTCGTTGCCCAAATCAATATCCACTACCCGACCGAATCGAGTTTGATCCTCGATGGTTTGACGAAGATTTGTGACTTGGCCCCGCAGTTGGCCCAGGAGATTAGTAGCCCCGGCTGGCGTCAGAGCAAGTCGCTCTTGAAGAAGGCCAAGGCCGCCGCACGGGACATCGGCCGCATCAAGAAAGGGCGGAACTACCAGCAACGTTTGGAAGCCGCCTACCGCGGGTTGTTTCACTATGTGGACCTTCTGCTCCCCCGGTTAGAAACGCTGCTGGAGC
>JBGSPU010000071.1:0-17367 GCA_041738415.1 Bythopirellula sp. | reverse complement strand
GACCTTGTAGAAATACGTGGTGCCGTTGGTGCGGCCCGTGCGGACATAGCTCGGGCTGGTGATACCGCTTTGGACGAGGGTAAAAGGACCGACCGCACTGGATGCTTCGTAAACGCTATAACTGGTGGCATTGGAAATAGCGGTCCAGGCGAGGGTAACTTGCCCGTCGCCGTTATCGGTGTGCAAATCGACCGGTGCAAAGGGGATGGCGGGAGTGGGCACAAACACGTAGGTCGCCGTGGTGTAAGGCAGGCCCGAGGTGGGCGTGGCGACTGCCGTGATGCCGCGTATGCCTGAGTTGGCTGGAGTCCAACTGAGGGTGTAAGGAGCAGTCGAGGTGGAGCCAAGGGATGTGGTGCCATCGAAGTATTCCACCGAAGTGATGGATCCACCATAGGAACCAAGGTTCAGGCTCAGAGTGGTAGGCATCCCGATGATACGCTCGCTGAAGGACAGAGGCGCGGAGAATTGAATCGTTTGCAGCGAGGCTTGAGCACGATAGGCACGGGCAACGCCCTCGGTGGGCAGCCAAGAATCTACCAGCGGATTATTCGGATCTTTGATGAGGGTGTTCGCTGCATCGGCCTCGATTTTGAGGAAGCGGCTGGAGCCACCGGGGATCTGGTAGCCGTTGGTGGCAGAATTTGTTGAATTACGTGCTCCCCACCAACCAGAGTTCAAGGGAATAGAGCCGAGGACCGGGCTGGTTGTGGCAGTGGGAGCGAGGCCTTCGGGGTAACGTCCGGCCCTCATCATCTGCTCGAACCAGTAGAAAGCGAAGCCGTTGTAGGGTTCATGATAGAGATACCAATGGCCGATGCCCCATTTCACCGCCAAGGTAGCGCGAGTCTGGCCAAATTGACGTGAGGTGTTGAAGGCAGGACCAATGCCGAATAATTCAACCGTATCGTCTGCCGTGCCAGGCATCACCAGCGCGGGAACCTCGCGTTGCAAGGGCGTGAGTGGATTGTAGCTCGGCCGGAGTTGCTCCCACGCGTTGTGAGCGATCACTCCGATGGTGCGCTCGGGAAATGGCAGGTAACTGGTTGAAGAACCATAACCGCCCGCTGACATGCCGCTGAAGGCGATCGGAGCATTGCGAATCTCAGGACGCGCAGTGGTGCCGGCAATCAGATCGAGTTGATCAAATAAATCTCCGAGTTTAATTTCAGTAACGTCATTAGCCTGCCCTGGGCCGAAATCATAAGTGCCGTCGACACCGACTAAAACGAAACGCCAGAGATTAGCCACAGCTTGGAATTCAGAGAGGACAACTTCATTCCGAGTATCGCCAAGCGTGCCAGGCAGCAAAAACAAGGTGCCTCTGATCGGGGCAGTTCCAGGCGGAACATAAACGCGATATTTAGCGAAAGTGACACTGTCGTGATACGCGAAGAGGGTGGATTTGGGATTCTGAATTGTGAGCAGGGCGGCGGGGCAATTTCCGAGAACCGCACCGGTGGGATTGGTCAAACTAAGCGCGACCTGTAATGTTCCGGCCGTGGAACCCGTGGCGGGCAGGGTGACTGTGAATGATTTGGTAGCGGTGTCCCCGGCGGCCCAGTTGAGGGTGCCGCTGGTGGCGAGGTAATGCTGTCCAGCCGTGGCCGCGGGTAGGTTCGGAAAATTGAATGGTTGAGCTGGCAGATTACTGCTCGTGGCGTAGTTCACGCTGGCCGCGCCGGTGCTGCCGCTATCGCGTCGCACGGTGATGGTGGCGGTGCCGCCTTCCGGACCGTAGAAGATGCGTGAATCATAATTGAGCACGCCAGTAGCCGGAGCATCCGCATCGAGCACATCGAAACGGGCCTTGCTGAGCGGGCCGAGGACCGCAGTGCCGGTGAGATTGGCAAGCCGGGCCTCGAAGCGCACCGTGCCGTCCACGCCGGGCCGGTTGTAGAGGATCGTCTGCCTGACCTCGCCAATCTCGGTAAAGTTATACTGCAGGGGAAAGGTTTTATCCGCAGTGTCGCCATCGGCCCAGGTCACCCGGCCCGCCGCGACCCATTTACGGGTGTTGGCGTTTAATCTGTAGTTTACGCTCTCGACCGGGTTGCCAGTGATGGTGCTGGGCCAGACCATATAGCTCACGGTGACGGCCCCGCTGCTGCCGCCAGTGCGGCGAAGCGTCATGGTGGGAGAAGTGGTCGGCTGATAACCCGAGCCTTCGAGATGCGTGAAAACCGCCTGTGAGAACTCCACGGAACCGCCCGGTGCCGCTCCAATGTTAAAGGTCAGGCTGACCGGTGTGGAAGTTCCGCCGTCAGTTGCAGTGACGGTTGGGGTGTAAGTGCCCGCGCTCGACGGCACGCCGGTGATGACGCCGGTGAGTGAATTCAAAAGCAGACCAGGCGGCAGCGAACCGCTCGTCACAGCCCAGCTGGTAGGCGTGCCGCCAGCGACGACCTGATAACTCAATGGTGTGCCACCGGTTCCGTTGACGTCGATCGCGTGCGAAAGAGTGGGCAGCGCGAAAGCAGCAAGAAACGAAAAGACCTTCAATATGGACAGGAAATGATGGTTCATAGGTTTTGGGTGGTTTATAAATTGGGTTTCTACAGGGTTGGACTCAGGCTTGGTAACGCGGCCATTGGAGGCCTGCCCCTGATGTGGACTAGGCGCTTTGTTGATTTGGGAACAGATTCGGGTTCGGCAACGACACAAAGGCGCGGGCACCGGATGCCAGTGTCCACGATGGCGACGAAGACTGAAGAAGCGTCGGTGCGGGTGTTCCAACCCTCGGGGCGCGTCGATGTCGGCATCGGCGGTGCCGCCGGATTGGCCCGTGTTGTGTAAGCCCCAGAGCGAACCATCACTCCTGTGTCTGAGCGGCTTTTGACCAAACGGCCACTTTTCGGGCTTGGCCAGAACCATGATTCTCCGGGCACTCTGGAAACGGAGCGGGCACGATTGTCTCTGAATGCAAGATGCTCGCAGGGCATGGATGTTGATCAGAATTGAGGAATTTTCCCAAATTTTTGTTGGATGGCATCTTTAATGTTGGCTGGGAGCGTCGGCATTTGGTCAATCGGCTTGTAGGAGTACGTGACCAATTGTCCGTCAATCTGGGCGGCGAGAGGGAGATGGGTTTCGGGATCAATCCACGCCTGATTCGCAGGCTCTGAGGCACGCTGAGCCTCCAATCGTTGCGCTTCCCGGAGGTTGGCTACAAGTTCCGCTCGATCCGGCCCATTTCCGATACGTTCGAGAAGTTGGGCGATCGCCTGATCCGTGTATCGCGGTGGGCTGGGAGCGGATGTGACAAGCCAGACGGGTTTGCCACGGTATTTGCCGGATACCACGGGGGCTTTGGAATTGACGAAAGCAAGTTCGGGGAAGTCCTGCTGCCCCTCATCATTTTGTGTGAGTTCAATGACTTGCACGTAATCCTGATATTTGGCACGGGCTGTGGGATCATTAAAAAACCGCCATCCACTGATGCGAACATCACATGTGGTTTTATTGTCCGGCCACGACTGGCTTTTGATGCGGCTCTCTCGGCCTTTGGCGATGACCGCGCTGGGAGCAGCGGTTTCAGTTGGCTGAGAGTTTGGTGCTTTGCCCTCCGAGTAGCGAACCTCCACCAAAGTCATCTGCGGGATTGCTGCCAACTGGACGGACGGCAGTTCCTGAGCGTGTGCGAAGGGGGAAAGAATGGTTGAGAAGCAAAGAAGTGTTGGAAGAATTTTTTGCATCGAATTATTCGGAAACGTTTTCTTGTTGGATGGATACGGGGGTGGCTGTGAAGCGATCTAGCGAGGCGGAAATCCATTTTCGGGACTCGCCCTCGACGATGAATGTTGTTGCGCTAGGTGATGGGTTTGCAGAGAACCGCCCGGATTGAGCCACAATGTCGATCAAAAGACCCCAGTTGCGTGTCCGGCCGACGGCTGCGAGGCTTCTGGAAACAACCTCCCGGCGGCTTTTCACCGCAGCATCCCGAGCGCTGGGAAATCCTGAAGTGAGCGTCGAGGATGCGGAGGCCAGTTCCCCAGGATGGATGAGAGGGGATGTCGCGATGGCAGCCCGAAGAGCTTCAGCAAGCGTGAGGGCCTGCGAAGAACTTAGGAGCTCACTCCCGGCTGTCCCAGTATCCGATCCAATCAGCAAAGATTGCAAGATGGGCGCAGATGCGGAATTCAAATTCACCAGGCCAGCGGAAACAGGCGCCTTGTTTTCCTCGATGCAAAACAAGTCGAGCAATCCGGAATCCGCACTAGCATCAGAGAAAAAGTCGAGGGTTTTCCAAGGTTGGTCTCTGAAGGCATATCCCATTTCAGCGGGCGAACGAAACGCCCTGTTCAGGATGATCGGGCGGGCGGCGGTCGAGTTGGCCCCGTCTCCGAGGGCATCGTATCCGGCGGCTGTTGCCAGGCGGCCATCCCCCGGCCGCAAAAGGCCATCCGCATCGCCAACCCGAGCATTGGAGGTCGGGAGATTTTCGCAAAGCGAAGCGAGAAAATAGGCGGGTTCCGTCCACGTGCCGCTGCCTGGAGCTGCGTAGGGAATGCTTCCGGGTGCTCTTACAAACCGCCCGCCACTACTGGGGTTGGCATTGTTTCTGTCAAGGCAGAAAGGTGATCTCAGTGTGCCCAAAAACCGGGTTCCGGAAATTCGCGTTTGATACAGGTTGTCCAGCACACTCATGCCGACCCGTTGGGTTCGCGGATCGCTGAAGCTGAGGGCATGACTTCCTGAGGTCGTGGTCACCCGATCTGTCTCCGTGAGATCCAGTCCCTGCCAATCAAAGAAGTAAAAACTGGAGCCCCCGCTTTGGGCATTCGGTCCTTGCAGACGCTGGACGGTTCTCCAGTCGCTTCCCCCGGCATTAACTTGAAGTTCGATGATAACGTTCGCGTCAAAGTAGGGACCGAAACCGTAATGTGACTTCGCGGTGATCCAATCGGACACGAGGAGAGGATCAAAGCCGGCGACTGGCGCAAGCTCAGAAATCATGGCCGCCGTTGTGCCTGGGATATTGCCATCGGGATCCTTGATGTCTCCCAACCAAAACCCGCTCCAATTGAATCCGCTGCCGCTGAAGTTTCCTTCAGCGCTGGAATTACCAGTGCCAGACAAGACGAGGGGGGATGCAAAGCTTGGCCCGGAAGTGAACGACACCACTTGGTTTTGGCCGGATGTTGATGCGGGCAGCGAAAAGCGACTTCCTCCAGCGTAGGGGCTTGCGCCTGAGATATTGTTGCCAGAGGCGTTTTTTCGGTCTTTGGTGAAGATTCTCATGGTGCCCGAGGTTTGCCGAATCCTCATCGGCATGGGAGCCGCTGCGGACGCATTCCCGCTGGGGTTCCAAATCTCCGGGACCAACCATCCCCGGATGTAGGGGCGGTAAGTAGGTTGAATGTCACCGCCGAGATCGAAAGTGCTTTCCGGGCGGTACATCCGGGTAAAGAACTTATAAATGTAGGGAAGATTCTCGGTTCCGATAAACGGTCCGCTGGGAAGACCGCTGTCAAAGAGAACCGCCGTTGGGATGTCGTCGGGATCCTGCTGATCCACAAGATTTATTCCAATTTGGATAATCTGGTAGTCGCCCAACCGTGATGCTCGGGAGCTATTTCCAGACGAGCGTGAGTAGGCAGGGTGGGTGGCCATGCCAATGGTTCCGTTGTCATCAAAGGCACCTTGGCCAACAGATCCGCTCAGAATTCCGGCCTTGAGCAATTCGAAAAAATTCGGCTCCCGGTTGTCGGTGGCGACTTGATCGAGAGTTTTGATGGAGGTCTGTATGGTCGAACCGACGTGTCCCACGTAGTCCCAGCGTTTGTTCGGATTGTCCCACACGAGGCCAAAGTCGCGCTGGATCGTGGAGGCTGTCCCGGGTGCGACCGGTCCGTCTTTGCCAAGCCAAGCGAGCCTGCTGAGCGGGAATCGGGTCAGGATAAGTGGTTCACCGATCGTAGCTTGTCTGCCATCCCTGCGAGTGAAGGATGATTTGACTCGAACGCTGGGGAGAAATCTGTTGGTCGAAGAGGTGTTGGTGGCGTTGTCTTTATAGGCAAAGATGTTTCCGGTCCCGTTATTTGCAGCCCCCATTTCCGAGGCATTTTTTGTCGGACCCCAGGATGGAGCGTTGACTGTGCTCGAGCCGTGGCTGAGGTAAGGCAAAGCTTCGGGCGAGATCCCAGCCGTTCCTGTTTTGGCGAGGCGAATGAGGTCCTGGCGGGAGGTCAGTTGTTTGGAGGAGAAGCTGAGAAATCCATCGTTAGCTGCGTTCGTGACGGCGGTCGCGTAGCTCGAACCGGTGAGGCCGGGATTGCGCCAGTTAATGAAAGCGGTGGCCTGAGCGGCAGTGCCGATGCCGGGAATCACGCTCAAGTCGGCTCCGGCGAGCGTACCTTTGATCGTTTGCAGGTCAGTACCGGAAAGGCCGGGGTTGCCCGCAACATTGGCGTCGAGGAGACCGCCAACATCATAAACGTTATAGGCAAACCGACCGATGGCGTTCGTGGAGGCCGTGCCTGTGGCGGTGCCATCGCGGTTCACGTAGATCCAATTAGGCAGTTGATTGGCAGAGGAAAACCCGGCTCCGAAATTCAAGATGGGGGCGTTCCAGCGATTCGTGCCGATCATCCGTCCATTTTGCGAGGCCGTGGTAGTGCCATCGTTGGAGGCGGCCGGATCGGCTGAAGGAACACTCTGGCGGACGAGGCTGGCAAAGGTATTTGTGGCATCTACTGAAGAGATCCCAGCGGAGAGAGATTTTTGCGGTTTCATACCCGCCGCATTGGTGACCTGATAGAGCGTCACGCCGCTGGCGGAAAACGCATTGGCGTTGTTGGTCATTTCGCCCAAAAATCGTCCAATGACGTAATCTTGCGCGGTGTCGGAAAGCTGCGCTGCAAGCACCTGGTTCGCTCGGGAAGCCTCGACGGCACGATTTGCGGTAGCGCGGGCAAAGAATGCCATCGTGGCAATGGTGACCAGGACAAGCAGAGAAAGTGTCACAACAAGGGCCATCCCGGCTTCCTGGCGAAGATGCGGGGTGTGAGGCGAGCAGAAAATTCTTTTCATCGCAGAGGGATTGTTTTGTTGAGAATCCGGATGCCGGATTTTGCTTGCGGAGGAATGGTGGAGGTATCGATCGCCGTTTGCCAGGCAGTCGGATCGGCTCCGAGCAAATCCCTGGTGGTTGCAAGCTGATTGGCCGATTCAAGCAGGCTGTAGTTTTGATCATCCACGGCTGTGATCCAGACTTCGACGCCACGAGTGAAGTTTGTGCTGCTGGGAAGAAAGGAGACGAAGGTGGGGCCCCGGACCAGCAAGGCCTTGTATCCGGCGGGAGCAGTGAAGCCATTGTAGTTGTTTGTGGACCAGTTGGCGGAGGCGGCATTGGTGAATGCATAAGAGTTCGTTCCGTCGGCAATTGCCCGGACTTGAATCGCAAGAATTCCTCTGGCGAGGGGTTCAACAGGTGACGAAACGTCCGTGACAGCCTCAAGCATATTCGTCTGGCCGTAGCTCACAGAGCCATACGAGCGAATGAGCTGGTTACTCGCATTTGTGGAGTAGCTTACGGCCAGAAAGCGATGATCCGTCGCGCCGCTGATCCCCCGACGTGACACCAGCAGTGCAAAGAGGTTGGAATTTGCGCCATCGGGAGCAAGGATGGTGGCATTCTCGCCGACAACTGCATGGTTGAGATCGCTGGTGATCACATCAAGAGCGCGCCTTGCGGTTGCCACGGAATCCATCTGCTGGCTCTGGGTCCGCGTGGATTGGAGGAGACCGTTCACAACCTGCAACATCATCACAAGAATCAACGCCAGGACCGCCATGGCGGTGAGGAGTTCGATAAGGGTGAAAGCTTGAAATGCGGAATGTGGAAAGCGAAGTGCTGAATGCCAGGCACCCGCGAAATGCGCTGACTCATCCATCGAAAATTTCTTCATGGCCTGGGGAGGAATTGAATGCCGCTCGTAATCGAGCCGTCGGCTTTGGTCCAATTGTTTACGGTGGAGTCCCAAGTGGGACCTGACTGGGCCGACCATGCGACGCTCACAACCGCGCGGCCCGGCGTGGAAATATTGGCCGGGGCTTGCAGGATTTCCAGGCGGGCTGAGAGACGCTTCGGTGGGTTTCCGGAGACATCTTCCTGGGCTCCTTCGAGAGTGAGATTCGACCAGACGAGGCTGGATGCTGATCCACCAACCACGTATTGGATATCCTTGTCCGCGAATCGTCCGACGAAGTTTAGAGCGTTCGTTGAGGTGGCCGTCCGAAGGCTGGCGGCAATGGCATTCAGCACGTTCGCAGCTCCCGCTTGTTCGTTCGCGTTTTTTACGGATTTCAATCCGACCGGCAAAAGCCCAAGCACGGCAACCAAGGCAAAAGCAACAATGCCAAGCGCCAGCGTCACCTCGATCAGGGAAAATGCCGTGGAATTGAGAATCGATGCCTTGCGATTCGAAGACGGCGCGACGACCGCGCAACTTGGGGAGGCGGAAGCTGGGGAATTGCAGAAAATCGGCAATTGGAAATTTGAATTGGGGGATCTGCTCATTTTCTGTAAATGGTCGGGATTCCCACACTGCCATCAATGACGACGGCAATGTCGTTGTCGGTCATAAGCGTGAGGCCGCGGGCCTGACGGATGCCAACGGCGATTCGGGGATCAAAGCCAGCATTCGAGTCCGGAGTGGCGTTCAATGTCACTTCACCCAAAGGAGTGAACGTCATCGTACGCCTGCTTTGGAAATTTTCCTGCCCGATCTGGAACGATGTCCCTCCGGAAAACGGATACAGGTCCGATGCTCCGGAAAGGTTCGCATTGACGTTAAGCCCCGCGACATCTGCCAACCCCACGCGCTGAATGTGGAGTGGACGTCCTATCGGTTGGAAGTTGTTGACATTGGTGTTGGTGCTGCCGTCCTTCGAGTAAACCAACCCCAAACGGAGGTCCAGATTGCCGGAGTTGGTTCGCTGCTCAATACCCATCCAGACAAATGTCTGTCGGGATATGGCTTCACTCCGCGCCAGTTCCACGGCCGCCGCGATCTGGTAGCCCGCCTCGGAAACTCCCCTAGCCTGACCAATAGAATTGAAGGCAGGGATCGCAAACGAGGCCAAGAGCGCGATGATCGCAATCACCACAAGCAGTTCAATGAGCGAAAAGCCGGATGGATGCCTAGGGAGGAAATGGGACATGGGGGGAATGGTCGAACGCTAGATTTATCCTCGCGTTCGGCGTTAAAAAGCGCAAACGACCATCCACTAATCAGGTTCAGTTGGATGGAATGGTGGAAGGGCCTGCTGGGTTGGGTGAGAAGGAAGGCTGCGGACAAAATGATACGTCCGGCCAGCGCGGGTCGCCATGGTTACAAGTGGATCGTCGCCCAACACGCCGTCCACGGTCCAAGCGGAACCGAGCGAATGAGCGATGCACAACTCGCCTCCGCGTTCGCTGAGGATGGATAAAGCGTGTGCGCGGCCATGACGAAATTTGCCGTCGATGACGAAGCCACCTTGGGCACGCACGCGCGTGAACGAGGCTTCGAGCCAGCCCTTGGGCAGGCGGTCGGTGATATGGATAACCCCGTTGCGACAGGAGACGATCAGTTCCAGGATGGCGGCAAGCGCACCCATGGCGGCATCCATCTGCATGATTTCGTAGAAATGATAATCCGGGCCTTTGCGGTGATCCGGCCAGGCGAGGGAACCGTCGTCCCAAGCGAAGACGCCGGCTCCGTCGGCGTTATGAAGCGTGGCATGGCCTTCGTTGGTAAACGCCTCGTCCAGGAGGTGCAACCAACTCACTGCGGCATCCGCGAGGCCGCAGCGCGAGCAAAGGATCGATGCCCAAGGCAAACACCATCCTGTCCAGTTGCCTGCGCCGAGAGCGCTCCAGTGGTTGATGCTGCGGGCGACGACCTTCTGGTGGGCGGGGTCAAACGGATTGATCGTGCAGAAAGGATAGATGGCCGCGAGGTGGCTATGGTGGCGATGGCTTTCCGAAAGGTCTTTCCCCTCCCAGAGCGCGATCCGTTTGGCGGGCGCGCCGATCCATCCATATGAGCCCCGATCTGCATCGACAAGCGTGTAAGGTGGAAGATGCTCCGCCACGTCGGCCCATCGCGGATCCTCGGGCAGACCCAGGATCCGGGCGGCGGACGGAAGGTGGAGCAGGACCGAGTGCAAGGCGGCGAGCTGAAAACTGGCGTTGCGGCCCCAGCACTTGCTGGGATCGGAACCCCCGAACTCGGGACTCACGCTCACCGGCAAACGATAGTGCTTCGATCCATCAGACTCGGTGACTATCTCCAGCATGGCAAAGTAGCCAAGAAATGCGCCTTCCAAGAGCGGCCAAGCGACTTCCTGGAGAAAAGCCATATCGGCTGTGTGGTCGTAGTATTGCCAAGCCATGTGGCCCATCCAAGCTAGACAGGCTTGGTCGATGGTGCCTGCCCAGAAGGTTCCCATCATCTGGCATCTATCGTCCACGGCATGAGGAAGGATCATGGCGCCGGGGATCCCGTAGAATGCCTCGCCGAGAAGGCGAAGCCTCGGAATCCAGGCGCGAAGCATATCCCAGAGAGGTCGCATTTCTGCGGTCTGACCCGTCGCAAGTGCCGCCCCATAGACGAGTTGGACGTTGATGTTGAAATGATAGTCGTTGCTCCAAGGCGGGATCGTGGTGTCCTCCATCCATGGGCCTTGCAACGTGGCGGCGGGTGCTTCACGGCGAATCAACCCGGCTTGCCGGTAGAGACCGTAGTCGAACTGGCGTTGAAGCGTCGAATCCGGCAGGCACACGCGCGCGGAGGTGGACCAGAATTCCGACCAAAATGCGCGAATTGCGCTCGTTGCCAAGGCGGGATCGAACGTTCGAAGCTCGTCAACAGCCGCCTCCTTGGCATTTATTCCGAGCGCGCTGGCCATGACGATTTGGGATTTCTTGCGTTCCCATGCGATTGCCAGAGGAGGGTCGGAGGGAAGCGATTGGATGAAGCCCCCATGATCGAGATCTTCCCAGACCTCAGGCGGAGCGATACCAAGCGTCGCCATGGCATTATCACGCACCAGTCGATACGCGGGGAGGAGGCGCACGTGGAGCCCGGTCAGCAACCCAGGTTCCCCGGTGATCCAGCAAATCTCGGCATGCGCGGCCTGCCGAATATGGAGAAATTCTGGTGATGGATCGTCTTGATGGCGGGCGATCCGGACGCTCACCTCGCCAGTAGCAAGGTCGAGGATAGCACTCATCGGACGTAATCCGCTTGGGAAGCCGATTTCCACCCGACCTCCGCCGAATTGCTGGGGAAAAGGCTCCCCCGTCTTGCGTTTAGGAAAGAGGGTATCAAGGGCGGCTGCGTCCCCCGCTTGAAGTGCCTGACGGGTGGCGTGGAAGGTGGAATTGCGAGGGATGTCAGACCCGCCGCGATGGTCCCAGAATCCCGCACGGGCAATGGTCAGCAGAAGCGAATCTTCCCCCCAGATCAGGATGCCTTGCTTGCCGTTGCCAAGAGGCACACCTGCGTGTGGACGATTCAAAGGGAAATGCCAAGAAAGTGTAGAAGGTTCTGTGGTCATATCCTGACAAGACAATCAAGGGGTCACGAGATGTTTTTGATGCACGAGGATGGGCAGGTTTGCTGTGGCTGCGGTCCGATCCTCCGTCGTGATCTGAACAAAAATGCGGTAGGGACCCGGTCTGTCGGGGGCGAGGACTTCAAGTCCGCCCTCAACCAGTTGCCATTTGCAATCGGGCAGGGTGACGGGCACCGTTTCCGAATCGCCACCAATTCCCTTGGCCGTGGTTTCGGCGCGAATTTCGACGTTAACGGTTACCGGTCGGTCACATTTCCAGCGCAGTCCGATCCGAACCGTTTCGTTAGGTTGAAATTCGCCGGAATTGCGTTCCGGTTTCCATTCCAGGATCTCAGGAGCGGGATGTTTCGGTGGGGTTCCCGTCCAGGCTTCCTGCATCGCATCGACCGCCGCAGTGCGTTGACCGGTTGACAGGAACATGCTGAACCACGTGTGGGTGCGCTCTTGTTTAGTTGTCCAGATGAATGCATAGCCGCCGAGTGATTGGCCGGGCCGGGCATGCACGGCATTTTGCCAGTTTTCGGCGTAGAAAGCGGCTTTTTCGGTGGACGTCTGCTCGATGGGCGCACCCCATTTTGTATCGCCTGCCCCCCCTCCTCCAGGCCAGTAGCCAGCGGGGCCGAATTCGGAATGGAGGTAGGGTTTGATCCATCCGAATTTCTGGAGATTTTCGGGCCAGTCGCGGACCGGCCCGTACCAGTTGACTCCAAGTGCATCGAGATCGGTGCAGTATTTGACGAGTTCGCGGATTTTATTTTCATCGAATCCCGCAACCACGGTGATGATCGGATGATGCGGATCTTCGGCGCGGACCATTTGGGCGATCCGATTCACTTCTTTCCAGAGCGGAACCGTCTTTTTGGCCAGCAATTCTGGCTCGTTGCCGATAGCCCACATGAGAATCTCGGGCTCGTTTTTGTATTTGCGGACGGTTGCGCGGAGTCGTTCGAATTGCTCATCCAGCGCTTTTTGGTCTTCATAATCAAACCCCTGCCGTTCGCGTCCGATGTGGAGGCCAGCAAGAATCGTGAACCCGTACTTCTTAGCAAGGGGAAGCATCCATTCTATTTCGTCTCCATACGTACGAATGGAATTTCCACCCGCAAGGGCGAGTGTCTCAACCGTCTCGCGATTCGGCCAGTTGGCCCCTTTGATGAGAGTCGGTTTTCCGTCCTTCAAAAGTACGTAGTGCCCTTGGGAATCGCGTTCAATACGGACTTCCGAAGCGATCAATTGAGCATGACACGCGAGAAAGAAAGCGAGCAACCTCATGGATTGAGTGGAAAGTGCCTTCATTTCAGTCATCGGCACCGGGCCTCGTTGCTGGCTTGCCAAGCACAGACCTTGATCACAGAGGGATCCCCGCCAGTTTCTTCAAAGACAACTATTTCATTGTGGCCAGCACGCACCCACTCGCGCGGCAGGTGATAGTAACGTTGAGAGGGATCGGCGGCGGATTCGTCCATGTGCAGTCCAGTCTCATGCTCCAGATGTTTGTCTTTCTGTGCGCGGATAGGCACCAGCCAGTGGCGGCCGAGACACTCGCCGTTGACCCAAACCAGACCCTTCCCAAGACCACTCAGATCGAGCGCGAGGGGCGTATTGCCAGCAGGGGCGTCAAAAGAGAGGCGAAACCATCGCAAGGGCCGGGAGGCATCGGCGTCCGGATCAAACGCGCGCCATCGAGCAAGCGCCCCGGCAGGGCCGGGCAGGTCGAGGATCTCTCCATCGAGAAACGGGCGGAGCTTCCAGGGACCGGGCAAGGCTGTGCCGTTCCAGCGGACCTCTCCCCACAGACCCTTGCGCTCGGTAGTCATGTTGAGTTTGCCCGCCTGCCAATCGCCTTTGACCAAGCCGAGGGCGGAACAAAGCACGGCCAGACGATGCGTGCCGGCAGGCAGATCGAGTGGAAATTTCTGGATGTAATCGGGTCCGTCCCAGACGCCACGGTCCTCTTTTAAATGGGAGGAAGAACGGGCGAGACACGCGCCGTTGATGAACACCTGGGCGTAATCGTTGAGACCCTTGAGCGTGAGCTCGCCGAGGCCGGCGGCGGGCACGGTGAGATCCGTCAGATACCAGCAGTAGTCGCTTTGGTTGTGCGTGTGCAGCAACTGGTCTTCGGGCCGGGCGCGCTCGATGAAACCGGAAACGGGCGGGGCTTCTTCGATCGTCTCGATGGAATCGGGTGTGACGACCGGAGTGAAAAAATCGGCTGAGGGCTCCGCGGTGTTGTCCACTTCGCAACGCCAGATCTCCTGGCCATCGAGGAGCCAAACCATCGATTCGCCCGGCAGAGTGTAGGGCTTTCCCCCCCAGTGAACTGTAGTGGGCGGTTTGTTGAGATGAAGAAAAGTATCGTTCACCAGAACGACGAGTTCGCGACCCGCATGCCGGAAGATCCGCAAGGCGATGCCCGGAGCGGGCGACAGTTGCTCGGGCAAATCGGTTTCCAGCCAGAACGCCTGATGCTCGCGCAACAACGCGTGAAAGGCACTCAGCGCATCGTATTTGGACGTCGGCTGCCCAAACTCGTTGAGCGGGGCATCGTAATCATAACTCGTCGCCTGGAGGAACATTGCCTCGCGGGCGAAATTGGTGCCGCCATGCCACATGTAGTAGTTGATGCCCTTGCCTCCTTCGACAAAGAAGCGGGCCACATAGAAAAGCATGTTGCTGGTGGTGCGAGCGGGGCGGGGGCCTCCCCAGATTTGGTACCAGGACATCCACGCTTCCGTCCACAAAACGGGCAGCTCGGGATAAACGTTTTTAAACTCCCCAACCTGGGAGACGCACATGCCGGAATTGATGGTGGGGATGGTGCGCTCGGTCCAGCCGATGGAATAATCGTTTTGTGCCTCACAGGCCGGGTTGCACATGGTGAGTGGCACCCCGAGGTCGTAACTTTCATAAAGATCCCGCAACCAATTCAGGTAGCGCGGACCGTCCTCTCCGTATTGGGCGGCGATATTTTTGTACTCGTTTTCGACCTGCACGAAGGCAATCGGGCCACCGTGGGAGTGCAGCAACGAACGCAGGTGGGTGAACAACAGGTCCAACCATCGTCGGGTCTCATCCAGGAACGGCTGGTTATAAGTGCGGAACTGGATACCCGGCACATCGCGCAGCCAAATCGGGAAACCGCCGAAATCGTGCTCGCCGCAGATGTAGGGGCCGGGACGCAGGTAAACGAGCAACCCCTCGGCGTGGGCGCATTCCAAGAATCGCCGCAAATCGAGTCGTCCGGTAAAATCGTAGCGGCCACGCACCGGCTCATGTTGGCCCCAAAATGTGATCGTCTCGATAGCATTGAGGCCGGCATCTTTGGAGCGGCGCATGAGGTCCGGCCACATTGCCGGGGTGCTCCGCAGGTAGTGAATCGCACCCGAGAGCAGCAACTCACGACGCCCGTCGATGAGGACTGACTTGGCATCGAAGGAGACAGATTTCATTAAAGCTTTTTAAAGAATGGCGTTGTGGGATCCGATTCCTTTTCCGATTTTGAGCCACAGCATGCTTGCCGACGGAAGCCGACGGGTTCCTTCACATGAAAAAGCGGCGGCCAGAAATCCAGCCGCCGCATTTTCCCCCCCAAAAATGGAAAGCCTGAAATCTCTAAGCGCGCCGACGGCGCAATGCAACCGCAGTCAAGCTGAGAGCCAGAAGGGCCAAGGTCGAAGGTTCGGGGACGGCGGTAACAGCCAAGTCACCCGTGGATTGGGTGTAGCTGTAGTTAAAGTCACCGTCGGTGCCGGCCCAAACGCCGAGGGTGTTGGTGAGAGTGGCGCTGTAGCTGCCAGCGATGCTGACGGAGCCGAAGTCGCCCGATTGGTCGCCGGAGAGGGCGAACAGATCGAAGGTTTCACCGCCGACGAGGAACGAGGAGCCGAAGTTGGCCACCAGCGCGCCGCCGTTGGTGAGAGCACCCGTGACGTCGATGCCGTCGTAACCACTGCTGCGGGTCGTGCCAGCAAGGTTGAACGTGATGGTCTGTGCCGAGGCGAGGTCGAGCGTGCTGCCGAAGGCGAGCGTCTCGGTCGTGCTGCCGCCATTGCCAGCGTTCAGATTGCCGAGGACCGTTGTCGCGCCGGAGATGATGCCCGTTCCGCCTAGGTTTGCACCGGCGGAAACAGAGACCGAACCCGTTCCCGTGCCGGAGACGGTGGTGTTGTTGACGAGCAAGGTGCCCGCAGAGACGGTGGTCGTTCCATCGTAGGTATTTCCCGCTGCGCGAGAGAGGATAACGGTGCCGAGGCCGTCTTTTACCACGTTCTTGGTTGCTGCACCATCGGTGATCAATCCGCTGAAGGTCGCGGTGCCACCAGAGGCTGCTCGTAGAGTAGTCGCGGTCGCTAGGTTGGCCGCACCGTCATTCGTAATGGTGCCAGAGAAGGTTGAGCTATGCGCTCCACCGACGCCAATAATCGCCCCGGCTTGGTTTGCTTGATTCGAGACTCCGATCGCGTTGCTGATCGTGAGGGCCGACGAGGTGAGCAGTTGACCCACGCTGCCAGCGCCTATGCCACCGGTGCCAAAGGCAAAGGCGGCCGTGCCGAGTGCATTAGTGTGACCCACATTCACGATGCCATCACCGACGATGACTCCGCTCGTGAAGGTATTATTTCCATTCAAGTTAACGATGGGGTCGCTTGGGCCGGACCCGTTGACGCCAACACGGATTTGGAGTGTGCCCCCCGTGCCAGCTCCAAGATAGTTGGAAACAACACCGTTCAGCGTGGATTGGGTATTGGTAGCACCACCACCCGCGATGAAATCCAATCGTTGAACTCCGCTGGTGACACCGGCTGCCATACCAATATTGCCGTCGAACGTAACATGGGAGTTGTTGACGCGCTGATGAACCAAACGAATGAAATCGCCCGTAGTGCCACCGCCTGCAAAGGGCGTAATCGCGATGTTGTTGGCGATACTTGTGGTTGTTCCGCCTCTCACAATAACCACGTTGGCGTCGGCCACAGTGCTTAGAACCGTAATGGTGCCACCGGTTAAAGAATAGCCACCGGTATCGAAACCCAAGGCACCATTATTACTTGCGTTCACGCCCCGAGTGGTGACTCCACCTGCATCGACCGTCACGGTTCCGGCCGTTCCTCCGAAATTCGCGAAGGTGCTGGTGGCGTTGTTCCAAATAGTGTTGGCGGCGCCGCTCGAGGCGGTGTTCCAAAGCGTGCTGGTGGTATCCCACGCACCCGTGCCGCCGATGCCAGCGGCACCGTCAGCGTCCCAGTAAAGGGCGGTTTGGGCTTGAGATTGAACGGGGAAGGCGCCCAGCAGAGCGGCTGCGAGCGAGAGAGGGAGGAGTTTTTTCATTGTATGAGTGATGTGGGTTGTTTGTTAAATGAAAGCCGGAATGTGTCCGACTGAGGGGACTATGGAGCTACCGCGACCGAGGGACAAGGGAGATTTCACTAATCAGGTTCAGTGGTCTTGGAGACACCGACGAAGTCCAGCTTGCGAGATGGCTTTTGTCAAAGTGCGACACAACCTTGTTCCCCTGCGCTCCGAGGGGATTTTCACCATCTGTAATAACGCGCATAATCATCGACGAGTTCATGGTCGGTGCGGTAGCCATCCACGTAGGGGGAGAGACGAAGAGGGGGGTTCGCGAGGTGAAGGCTCAAGGCCTCCGGCGACGAGGCAGTGAAGCCGCCGCCGCCGAATTGATCGAAGCACCGGACGGCGATGGTGTTTCCTGCGGCGCGAATGATGCCCGGGCGAATTTTATATCGTAGCGGCCACGCACCGGCTCATGTTGGCCCCAAAATGTGATCGTCTCGATGG
>JBGSPU010000061.1:0-1931 GCA_041738415.1 Bythopirellula sp. | reverse complement strand
TTCGCTTCGCCGCACTTCCAAAAGTCGCGGGAAGCTGTTCCACCGACTCGTTCAGCAGGCTGTGCAGGTCGATCCGGTCACATGGGAAAACGTCGCAAAAGGCCCGCAAATTTAACATGAGTGAACCGGATACCCCTTATAAAGATATTCTCCACCGATACAGAACTCCTGAAGACCAAAGCGGCGGAGATTGCCAGCACCATTGAAACCATCCCCGGCGTTGTAGACGTGAATGATGGGCTAGTCGTGGCTGGGCCGTCGATGCGGCTAAAGACGAACATCGCCGAAGCCGCGCGAGTTGGTTTGACGCCCCGCTCGTTGGGCGGAGAGATCCAAGCCACGATGATCGGCACCGTTTCATCGTACGTGCTACTCGGTGATCGCATCTACAATGTGCGTGTCCTGGCGGCTCCTGATTCACATGGCAACCAGCAGGAACTAGCACAAATGCCGCTTCGCACAGTTTCAGGAGCGAACCTGACGGTCCGCGACGTGGCCGAGATTCAGCATGAGCCAGGCATGCTTGAAATGCACCGCGAAGACTTGCGACAGCTTGTCGCTGTTTCCGCCCGCTTCGAGAATATCGATATGGGACACGGCATCAACGAGATCAAACGAGCACTCACGGCGAAGGTCGTGATCCCGCCCGAGGCATCTCTCGAATTCGGTGGACTCTATCAGCAGCAACAAGAATCGTTCCGTAATCTTGCATTGGTATTGTTGATGGCGTTGGCTCTGGTATTTGCGGTGCTGGTGCTCGAATTCAGAGACTTTTCGAAGCCGCTAGCGATTCTGGGTGGGTCGGTGTTAGCAATATCCGGAGTAGCCGCTGCCTTGTGGCTTACGGGCACGACTTTGAATATTATTTCCTTTCTGGGTGCCATTATTGGCATTGGCATCACGGCCAAGAATGGCATTCTCATGCTGGACTACGTGGAGCAATTATTGGACCGTGGCCTCTCTTTGGACGAGGCTCTGATCCAGTCCGGTCGCCGACGCCTTCGGCCTGTTTTGATGACTTCGCTGACTACCTTCCTTGGTTTACTACCGTTAGCCTACGGAGTAGGTGCAGGAGCCGACATGCTCCGTCCTATGGCGATTGCCGTCATTGGCTCATTGTTTATGTCGCTGGTGTTGTCGCTGATCGCGACGCCTGTGTTTTACTATCTGTTCGTAGGGCTCCTGGATCGATTTGTAGATCCTCAACCTACCCAAAGTGCATAAATCTCAGTATTTGTTTATCAACGAGATCGATGGAGTGCGGATGTCACCGAGTAGTCTAAAAGCGTCGTTAATACGAAATGGCTTATCGTGTTGCGCAGGTCTAGTCCTCTTGACAGTCGCCGGATGTACGCCAAAGGTCTCTGAGACAGCAATGCCAGCGGAAGCTGCCACCCCGACAGCAGTTGCAGTTCAAGCTGCTGAAGTAGCTCTCACAACGTTGCATCCCACGCTCGACCTGGTCGGCTCGATCGTGTCCGTCCCTGAAAAGACCGCCGTCATCTCGCCGCAACTAGGCGGGTGGGTAAATAAGTTGAATGTCGTCGAAGGGCAATCGGTAGCAAAAGGCGAAGCACTAGTGGACTTGGATACTCGCTCCGCCGAAATATCCGTCCAGCGGGCAAAAGCGGTAGTCGCCGAAAAAAAGGCGGCTGTGGACCGTTTGAAACGCGGCTATCTGCCCGAGGAGATCGCCGCTGCCCGCCAAGACGTAGCTAATGCTCAGGCCACGGTCGATGGCTTACGCAATGAATTGACTGCACTCAAGGAACTACTCGACCGCAATGAAATCTGGTTCCTCGCCAGAATCTGTGGGTCGCCAAGTGGCTTTTGGGCGTGTATGACAGGCGTTTTCGAGGCATTTCAGGGCAAAAAGAATGGTTCAGGAATCTGGCCCCCAAAAAACGACCCTGACGGAACAAGCCGTCAGG
>JBGSPU010000006.1:0-59878 GCA_041738415.1 Bythopirellula sp. | reverse complement strand
TGTTGGGACTGTTGAACAACGCGGAGGATCGTCTTTTCTATCTCCTGACGGCAACAGCAATCGAAGGCCCTTGACGTAAACTCAATGCACAAACAACCTTAAACATGCTATCATGGCCCAAAGTGGCGCTGTCCAATTAGTGAGTGGTGATTAGTGAGTGGTGATTAGTGAGTGGTGAGTGGTGAGTGGTTAATTCACTCCCCCAGACCCTCTACGAGCGAAGCCACTTCACCCAGCTATTCGTCGCTCAAGATTCAGGTTGTCAAGGATCACGCCTGACGGTTGGCGAGTTCCATTATCGGAAAACTGGTGGCCAATTGCTACCAAGTAATGTGGGCCAGCAGATCCCGCTTGCCGAACGGGAACTTTCTTCTCCCCACACTCGTCCCCACGCTCCGCGTGGGAACGCACTGTTCTTCAGGCTCCGCCTGTTTTCTCCGCCGCAGAAAAGAGGCGGAGCTTCCAGTGCAGCGCGTCTCCAGGCAGAGCCTGGAGACGAGGATTTCGCCGCGTTTGTCCAACTCGTGGTCGATGCGAACGAGCGACTGCCGATGCGGATTCTCGGCTACGTGCTGATGCCGAATCATTTTCATCTGGTCCTTTGGCCACACGCGGCCGGCGACTTGAGCCGCTGGATGCAATGGCTGCTCACGTCGCACGTGCGACGGTATCATCGCCACTACCATTCGAGCGGCCACGTCTTGGCAGGGCCGATTCAAGGCCTTCCCACTGCAAGACGACGAACACTACTAGACCGTGCTGCGATATGTCGAGCGGAACCCGCTGCGCGCGGGGCTCGTGCCGCGCAGTCAAGACTGGGAGTGGTCGAGTCTGAAGCGTACGGCCCGGAGCCACCCCGAGGGCCTGCTCTCGGAAGGACCCCTGGCGAAGTTTCGTGGCTGGACGAACTATGTCAACGGCGTCGAGACCGAAGCCGAACTGGCGACCGTGCGCAATTGCGTCGCCCGCGGCGCTCCCTATGGCGACGCCAACTGGCAACACCAGACGGCCTGGTCACTGGGACTGGAGGCCGCCCTTCGCCCCCGCGGTCGTCCGAGGAAGACGAAAAAGTAGAATGTCTGGCTCTGTAGAAAACCTCAACAAGCACAAGAATCATGATGTTGTGGGTGAGTGCGATTAATCTCAGGTCTCGGCATTGGCTCCAATAATTGTGCCCACGTACATGGGATCCCTGCCTTCTCTTGATCATCGACATCACGGTCTCGACTTGCACCCGATTTCGATAGACTTCTCGATCAAAGCGGGCTTGCATTAAACGACGGTAGCGACCGCTGGCTGGCTTCGCAGTCGGCCTGCCATGCTTGGGAGGGATGACCGTACGGATGCCATGCTCCTCGCGGGCGAATTGGTGATTCGGCTCCGAGTCGTAACCGGCATCAGCAATCATCAGGGAGAGCCGCACTCGTTTCAAGGCATCAGCAACCAGCGGACGGAACTCGTCTATGTCAGGTCGTGGTCCGCGACCAACCTGGAATGCCAGGATGAAGTGATTGCTGGTGTCACACACGATGCCCAACTTGGGATAGTTGTGATAAACCACGGTTTTCCAAGGACTTTCGACTTTCTGGCGACGGCGAACGAAGTAGGCACTTGCTGTTCCGCATTGCAATCCAGTGGAATCGATCGCCGCCGAACGTACCCGCTTACGTCGCCCCATTTGTTGTCGGACGGTGGCGTCCAACAGACGTTTGGCATTGTCAGCCGCCAAGAGTCGACGCGCGGCTTTTTGAAGTGTCGTGAAGTGAGGAATCCTGGGCAATTCTAGTAACTCCACCAGTTTCGAGTGATCGGCTAAATGGTCAACCACGCCTCGGTAGTCGGTCTTAAGAAAGTTTTTCAGAACAAGGCAGGCAAACAGCTGATGCTGGGTGAATGTCTTGGGGCTGCAAATGTGAGAATAGGCAGGCAGCCCACGACGCGCCGTAGCAAGCGCGGCCAACACAACTTGGATCGGAGACTTACTGGTAACTGCCATGCACTCTGTACGAGTGCAACCAGAGCCAATGTTTAGCTAGCACTGGAAGTTTTCTACAGAGCCACTGGCTGCGGTTTTGCGGTCCGTTGGCAATCCCGGGGGACAGGGAGCGATGGGCATGGAGTCGCCCGTATCATCGCAGCCGACTCGGCCAGGGGGAAACTTGCGGTGGCTTGCCTCGTACGAGTGAATCGCCAGGCCAAGTTGCTTAAGGTTATTCGTGCAACTATCTCGGCGCGCGGCTTCGCGAGCCGACTGGATTGCTGGGAGCAAGAGTCCTATCAAGACACCGATGATCGAGATTACGACCAATAGCTCTAAGAGTGTAAAACCGCGTGATGAGCTTACATTGTTGGAGGACATGGCCAATCCTTGAGGATTCGCTGCATTGCCGCTCCGGCAAGTGAATCCAGGGAGCGGATTTGCAAGGGAAGCGCGGTGTCGTGACAATACTATTATAATGGGCTGTAATGGAGAGTCCGCAAGATTCAAAAGCGAAATTTCCCGCGAATCTTTCTGCTCGACAGAAAGGGCCGATGCTTGCTGCGCTTTATCAAAAAACGTTTCCCCAACTAACGGCGGTGGCGGCTGGAGTGTTAGGACGTCGAGAAGGAGCGGAAGACGTCGTCCAACTGGCTGCTAGTATCGCTTTATCCAAGAATACCCAATTCGAATCAGAAGCTAGTTTTCTGGCATGGATGTACAGCGCCGTGCGTAACTGTGCCCTCAATGAGCGGCGAAAACTCTCCCGTCGGCGCACTTTTGCCACCGATCCGGGAAATCTCCAATTGATTGATCACGACGCAGAGGAGATGGATATCAGGTCGGTCGATCCCAGTTCAGGGGAACTTTCGCAGGACCAAACGTGTTTCGAGGACGATCTCCTGTCAGCCCTTCAGGACCTCTCCGGCGAAGCACGTTGCTGCCTGCTCTTGAGAACGGTGCATGAGTTAAGTTATGCGGAGATCGGGGAAATCTTGGAGATTCCTCAGGGAACGGCCATGAGTCACGTCCATCGAAGTCGACAATTATTGCGTAAGCGTTTAACAAGTACCGAGTCTGAGACTTAAACATTTTTTCAATAGCAAGCATGCAAAACGAGTTCGATCCAATTCGAGATGACCAGTTCGAAGCCTTCCTTGATGGCACGCTTTCGGAAGCGGAGCGCGAGCTAGTTCTCAAAAAACTGAAATTCGATCACGAGCGTCGGGCTCAAGCTAACTTACAAATGAGAATCGACGAATCGTTGCGAAAGACGTTCCCGGTTGTCTGTGCCCCGGTAGACCACCCCTTGCTGGCTGAGAACGCTGACTCCGCTGCGGAAGTTCAGGGTCTACTTCAGCGCCGACCTCTCCTACTGGGTGGAGCAGCGGCAGCACTGTTTGGGATCTCGTGGACTTGGTGGGCGCTCGATTCGGGCAAGCCCTTGCCATTCTTCAAACCGATGCCGCTAGCCGACATCTATCGCAGTACGCTCGCAAACGGGTTTCATCCTTATTATGTGTGCCGGGACGACGAGCGGTTTGCCGACATCTTTTCCTCTCGGCAGGGCATCCCCTTGCACCTACTCCCGATGCCAGCGGGCACGAAAATGCTGGGGCTCTCCTATCCCGGTGGGCTCAGTCGGGAGACGACAGCGATGCTCTGCCTGGTAGACGATGCACCGGTGATGGTGTTCGTCGATCAAGCGGTAGCCGATAGCGAGATTGCAGGCAGGTTAGAAGCAAACGATCTGCCGGTGAATGTGTTTCGCGCCGAGCGCTATGGACTAGTGTTCTACGAAGTATCTGAGTTGGACGAACCTCGCGCGTTGGAGTTTCTGGCAGTCGGAGCCCCGCCTGATTCCAAGCAATAGCGTTGCTGTCTCATTGGTGCTGAATTGTCCGATCTTCTTGGCTTTCTGCAATAGAATCTCGATCCCTGTGACATCTTATTAATGGGGCCCACCACATTCGCTTGGGTTCGTCTAGGAGTGAATGCGGAGATTCACAAGGAAAAACTCTCTTGCAGGAAAGGGGAACATCATGATCAAACTGCTGAGTTGCCTCAGGAAGCTTACTCCCGTCCTCGTCGCCTTTTCCCTCGGTATGCCGGCCTTTGCGGACCACATTTTACCCCCCATTACGATGGGGAACATAGCGGTTCGTTTGCAGCCAATCGCTACCGGTATGGCTGCGCCACTCTACGGCATCAGCCCTCCTGGCGATACGAGCCGGTTGTTTGTCTTGGAACAGAACGGGCTGGTTCGGATCGTCGAGAATGGGAGCTTGTTGCCTGGTTCGGCACTCGATCTGCAAAGCACCGTGTCGCCACCGTTCAATCCGGGCAATGCGAACGATGAACGGGGACTTTTGGGGCTGGCATTCCATCCGGACTACTTCGATTCTGGCAGCCCAGGGTTCGGCAAACTCTACACCTACACCAGCCAGCCCATCCCGGTAGGAACAGATCCGACATACGTTGCGCCCAATGGTGCCACACAGAATTACAAACTCGTTATTTCGGAATGGAATATCTCTGCTGCGGATGCCAACGTCGTCGATCCAACTTCGCAGCGAGAGATCATCTCATTCGGCAAGAACGCCGGTAATCACAATGGGGGGACGATTACCTTTGGGCCTGACGGCTATTTGTATCTAGGCTTAGGGGATGGGGGTAATGCCAACGATGTAGGCGCGAGTCATATCGAGCCAGGTGGAAATGCCCAGAATCTTTCTACGCCTTTGGGAAAAATGTTGCGGATCGATCCACTGGCTCCGTCATTGACAACCGGCAGTCTCGACCCTGTCAGTGTAAACGGTCAGTATCGCGTTCCCACCACGAATCCTTTCCAAGGTCCTGGGGAAGTGCCAGAAATCTATGCCTATGGGTTGCGCAACCCTTATCGGTTTTCCTTCGACCGAACCGACTTGGGAGGCACTGGTGATCTCATCCTCGCGGACGTTGGACAAAACAACATTGAGGAGATCGACCGCATTGTTCTCGGTGGCAACTACGGCTGGGCAGTCAAAGAGGGGACTTTTCTTTTCGATCGCAGCAACGGAACTATTGGGGCCAATAGTCCGGGGAACCCCGCCGGACTGATCGACCCGATTTCAGGCCCGCTGGGAACATTGCAATATGATCATGGCGACGGTATCTCGATCACCGGAGGCTTCGTGTATCGCGGCACCGCGATTCCCGAGCTGTTCGGCAAGTACATTTTCGGTGATTTGGCGTTGAGAAACGTGCCACCCCGAGTCGACGGCCGATTGTTCTACGCCGATCTTCAAATGGGAGAAATCAAGGAATTCATGCTGCCGCAATTTGCCGCTGGCATTTTGCCTGACGGTCTCACGGTCCACGGCTTTGGCGAAGACGCCAGCGGGGAATTGTACGCAATGGTCACCAACACCCCGGCGAACGGGACCGGCGGCATTGTTTACAAATTCGTCGCTATACCCGAGCCAACGACATTCATCATCTTTGCCGCAAGCGGGCTCGTAGCGTTTTGCATACGTTCTCATTCGGCTTGAATTGATCCAAGTATAGTCAACTAGCTCTCGGGATAATGTGCCGTGCGACAATTGCTTTCCATGTGGGCGTTGAGTTGGTTCGTTAGCACTTCAACAATGGTTAGCGGTGCAATGCTCCATACGGATGATTTTCAGACGGACTTGTCGGGGTGGACGAGCGGTGGAGCATCGGTTTCTCGTCAGACCACGGGTGGCCCCGGGGGGGGTGGCGATGGTTTCTTACACCTGCTGCCAATATTTGGGAATTTTGCAACTTTCAATTCTTCGCCACCGTGGATTGGTGATTTCTCCACAATCGGCGCAGCCGAAGTGACGGCTGACATGATGGCAGCCGTTGGTTCATCGCCACTCTCGATGCGGATCGTGTTGTTCGGACCCGGAGTTAGCCCCAGCACATCAACACGTTGGACTTCGACACTTGCCGTCGAAGTGCCCGCGGATGGTGTTTGGAGGAACTACACCTTTTCACTTGGAGAGAGCGATCTAACACGGGTCTTGGGGGTGGACACGTATCAGAATCTCATGAGCGGCGTGTTGCGAGTGATGCTTCGTCACGACTCTGGTACACCTGATTCAGGGGGAGAACCCGTTGCCGGCGATCTGGGGATAGACAATATAAAGCTGAGCGCACCTGTTACGTTGGCGGGAGACTTAAACGGAGACGGCACGGTCGATGGAGCAGATTTTCTCATCTGGCAGCGAGGGGATTCGCCAAGTTCGCTGAGTTCCGAGGATTTGTTGGATTGGCAGACCAACTATGGATTACCCACGGGAGGCGACTTGTTCCTTGCGGTGCCCGAGCCGGCTGTCAACCTTCTGATGGCCTTGCCCGTGCTATTTTGGCGGCGGGCGATGGTTATGCGAAATTTTTTAATTTGGTGCAATGAAAGCAATTCGTGGTAACATAGTAAGTAGGCCGAGACAAAAAGGACGAGTTCTGGCCACGACGATCCAACAGACAGCTAGACTTTTCAAATCCCAAATTGAGCCTAATGATCGAAAGGATTGACTATCATGAAGACACTCTTAGCCTGGATTTTCCAGATGCCCTCCCGAGTTACTGAACGGAGAATCCTCATCAGTGATGGGGTGAGGACTGGCATTTTAAGGAGATGGTTTGTTCAAGGGCTTGCGGCTATTTCGGTCGTAATTGCGTTAGCGGGATCATCCGCGTACGGTGTAGTGCTAAACTACGTCATGACGCTCAATGGAGCGTCGGAAAATCCAGTCAATGATTCGGTTGGCACGGGTGCGGCGACTATCGCATACGACAACGTGGCCCACATGCTGGCGCTCCACATGGACTTTAGCGGGTTGACCGGTACCGTGACCGCAACTCACTTTCATGCGGTGACGGCGACTTCAGGCCTCGGCGGAGACGCGGCGGCTGCAGCCGTTGCCAATGTCAGCGTGGCGACGACGACGCCGTCGTTGGTCGGCTTCCCGCTTGGCGTAACCTCAGGTACGTACACCAACACACTGGACCTGACTTTGGCGAGTTCTTGGAATCCATCATTCGTCACCGCCCAAGGGAGCGTCTCGAACGCGGAAGCGGCGTTCGCCGGTGCGCTGGCCGAAGGCAAGACCTATTGGAACGTCCACACGACATTCCGCCCAGGCGGCGAAATCCGTGGCTTCCCGGTCTTCGTTCCCGAACCGGCGAGTATGGCGCTGGTGCTGATTGGCTGCCTCGCGCTCCCCTGCGGATTGCGGCGAAATGGATATTGACATATGTACACTATTTGCTAAAATCGCGGCAAATTCGTTTAGCCGCGAACCCGAAGGGGAGCGCTTTCAACTGATCGGCGCAGGCGAGTCGAATTGTGTCGCCAGTCGAAGCACGTCGACCTCATCTCCGTCTTCTCGTTGAGACTGCAAGCGATTTTCGTAGATCTTGCCGCCGAATCTGAAGAATAGGGCTGGAGTTACAATCTGATCGAGCAACGTCGAGCTAATCAGGCCGCCGATAACTACGATTGCAAGTGGGTGCAGGATTTCTTTGCCTGTTTCGCCAGCACCCAAGGCGAGTGGCACCAGACCGATGGTTGTCGTAAGAGCGGTCATCAGAACGGGAGCTAAGCGTTCCAAGCTGCCACGAATGATCATTTTCTCGCCGAAAGTCTCACCCTCAAAACGCATCAAATGGATATAATGTGATAACATCATAATTCCGTTACGGCTAACAATGCCAACAAGCGTAATAAATCCAACCCAGTGCGCTACCGACAAGGTTGTCGCCTCAATCCACACTATTGGGATTTGCCACCACTGGGCCTGCCCAAGAGCTTCTCCAGTGGGCCAATTCGTGAGCAATAGCGCCCCAACTGCACCGATGGCCGCCAGTGGGACGTTGACCATGACTTGAAGAGCAGCTCTCCAAGATTCCAGGCACTTGAACAACAAGAGAAAAACTCCTAGCACAGAGAGCGATCCCCAAAACATCAACTGGCGGTTGGCTTGGATTTGTGCTTCGAACTGACCGCCGTAGGCGATGAAGTACCCCTCATCCAAGTCGATTTTCTCTTCAACGCCTGACTTAATATCTCCGACGACGCTAGCAAGGTCGCGTGCGGCTGTGTTTGCCTGGACGACTATTCTGCGGGTGACATTCTCGCGATTGATGGTGTTGGGGCCCGTTGTTTGAATAACCTCGGCAACATTGCCGAGCGACACTTGGGCACCAGTGGGAGTGCTGATTAAGGTTGAACGAATGGCCTCAACGTCATTACGCGCCGATTCGTCGAACCAAACTAATAAATCGAAGGTCCGTTGGCCCTCCAGAATCTGAGAGACGATGCGCCCCTGTAAGGCAGTTTCCATCGCCTCGGCTACCGCGTCCGGCGTCAGCCCGTAGCGTGTCGCTTCTTCTCGACGTACCCTGACCTGAACCTGTGGGATTTCTACTTGGGGTTCAATCTGTAGATCGACAACCCCTGCTACCTCCGACATCGCGAGTGCCACTTCGTAAGCTTTATCACGCAGTACGTCGAGTTCCGAGCCGTATAATTTTACGGCGATTTGCGCGCGAATGCCGGACATAATATGGTCCAGTCGGTGCGAAATGGGCTGTCCGATGTTGAACACAACGCCGGGCATTTCCGAAAGTGTATCACGAATGTCTGCCAACACTTCTTCGCGCGGGCGGCCTTGCTGCTGCATGCCCAACCACTTGAGTCCGGGAATGGCCCGTAGTACGGCATTGTGCCAGCCTGGCAACGGTAAGTGCGGTTCGGCCAATCCAGCATCAATCTCAGAAAAGTTGACGTTCTCGGCGTGCTCATCGAGTTCCGCTCGCCCGGTGCGTCGCGCAACATGGGTGACCTCAGGGATCGCTAGCAGCATCTTTTCTATGCGCTGGCCGATACGGTTGGACTCGGATAAGTTCGTTCCTGGCGGGGCGGTGGCGCCGATCGTGAGCGTACCCTCATTGAACTCAGGCAAGAATTCCCCCCCCATCCAATAGATAGTTGCCGTTGAAAAAATCACGCAGATTGCTACGGCCCCTAACACGGCGGAGCTATGCCGCAGGGTGAATCGCAGCAGCCGCGTGTCAAACCATTTGAGCCAGCGCACAAGCAAGGGATCGCCGGCTCGTTTCATGAAGGATGCGTTGGGTAATAAATAAGAAGAAAGGACCGGTGTCACCGTGAGCGACACCAAGAGCGAAGAGATGAGAGTCATCAAATAAGCCAGTCCCAAGGGTGCGAACATCCGCCCTTCCAAGCCGGTCAAAGAAAACAAGGGCAACACGACAAGTACCACGATGAGCGTGGCATATACAATACTGTTACGAATCTCTGCAGAGGCGAGAAAGATCACCTTCAAAGCGTTGTCAGGCTGATCTTTGATCTGATTCTCTTTCAACCGACGATAGATGTTTTCTATATCCACAATCGAATCATCGACCAACTCCCCGATTGCCACGGCGATACCGCCGAGCGTCATTGTGTTGATGGAAATGCCAAAATAGCGAAAAGCCAGCGCTGTGATTATGACCGACAACGGGATGGCAGTGATCGTGATCACACTCGTGCGAAGGTTCCAGAGGAAGAGAAAAAGAATGACAATCACCCAGATCGCTCCGTCGCGGATCGCCTCGACGACGTTTCCAATAGCTACTTCGATGAATGTTGCTTGCTTAAAGACGTCAATGTCAATTACCACATCGTCGGGCAGGGTTGCTTGAATTTCATCGAGCGTACGCGATATTTCGCTGGTGAGTGTCAACGTATCTGCACCAGGCTGCTTCTGGATTGACATGATGACGGCGGCTTCGCCATTGACGCTACCCTCGCCTCGTTTTACTGGACCGGCAAACTTGACGTCAGCCAGATGACCCACCGTCACGGAAACCGGATCGCCGCTTCGGACCACGGTTTGTTTGATTTCTTCCAAGGTCGTGGCCCGTCCAATAATTCGGATCAGAGATTCCTTGTCTTTGCCGAGCAGAAAGCCACCCCCCATGACGGTATTCGATTGCTGGACGGCAGCAGTAAGCTGATCAATCGTAACGTCGAACTCCGCCAGTCGTTCCGGAGAGGTGAGCACCTGGTACTGCTTCAACTCGCCCCCCATGACAGTGACCTGTGATACGCCGCTAATACCTAGCAGACGCCGGCGGACAACCCAATCAGCCAGAGTACGCACTTCCATGTTGCTACTACTGCCAGTCGAGTGCATCCCGACGAGCATGATCTCGCCCATGATGGACGTAATGGGCGCCATGGTCGGATTCGTGCCCTTGGGTAACCGTTCCCTCACGAGTTGTAGTTTTTCGGAAACAACTTGCCGGTCGACGTAGATATCCGTTCCCCAATCAAACTCGACCCAGACTATGGAGATTCCAATACCGGAAGCGGAACGAACTCGGCGAACTCCGGTCGCTCCGTTCATTGCCGACTCGAGTGGAAAAGTCACAAGCGTCTCAACCTCCTCGGGGGCCAGCCCATGCGATTCGACCATGATCGTAACCGTCGGCCGATTCAAATCAGGAAAGACATCGATTGGCAACTGGGTTGCCTGATAACCTCCAATGATGACCAACAGTAAGATGGCAACCATCACGAGCAGGCGGTTCTTGAGTGAGAACGCGATAATGCGATTGAGCATAAAATAGTCTCAGGGTCGGCAAGTGAACTGGCGTTAGTGTGTGGTTTGGGCAGGCAACGTTCTTTCGACGGGAACTCTTCCTAGGGAGAGTTTAACGATAGTTCATTCACGGTGAGTGATGAGCTACCGGTTTCGATTTTCATACTGGCCAACATGCCTTCGATGAGTCGGCCGTCCGGATTATCCACCTCGACCCACAGGGGCAGAACACGTTCGGTGGAACTCAAGACGGGAGAGACCCTCACGATCGTTCCTCTCACGGTCACTCCCGGTAATGCGTGGAAAGTGACCTCAACTTTTTGTCCTATCTGCACGTGGGATGCGTCTTGTTGGAACACGAAGCCCTTGACCCAGACTGCTGATGTATTGTGGATTTCAAAGAGTGTGTCTTGGGCACCGACGATCTGACCAGGCACCACGTCGAAAGCAGCGACGGCCCCATCAATTGCCGCATAAATTGGGACGCTGCGAACCAAGGTCAAGTCGCAATCTGCCGCCGATAGATCGGTTTGCAAAACTCTCCGGATCTCAGCTTCGGGGACTCCAACCATGGCGAGCTTTCTCGCAGTACTGGCAACCTTGTTAGTCAGCATGCGCTGGTCGGTTTGCAGTTGCCAGAGTTCTTTTTTGGAAGTAATGCTCTGCTGAGCGAACGATTCCAATCGTCGAACTCGCTCGCTTGTCCAGTCGAGCTTCGATTGGCTTTCCAATAACATACCTTGGAGATTGCGGAGTTCCAGGCTCTCGACTTCCGCCAAAACTTGCCCGGCTTGAACAGGCTGGCTGTGTCGAACCAGAATTCGCGCGATGCGCCCCTCGATACGCGAACTAGCAAAAGCCTTACGGTCAGTTGGCAGTTCAACACTTCCCCGCACTACAATGAAGCCATCTTTGGCTGAATCGCTCCGTGACTCAACCATGCTGTTGATTGGCGGCACTTCTTCAGTTGCAGATAGGTTCGCTCCCTGTGGGGGTGGTTTCTTGGAACTTTCGTTGGCAAATAGAGAAAACAATACGTGATTCCCATTGACGACAATCTGGTCTCCGGGGAAAAGGCCATCGAGGATCTCTACATGGTGGCTGCTGCGAATGCCGACTCGAACTTGTCGTCGGATGTATTTACCCTCTCCACGATTTAGCAGGACATACTCTTCGCCAAGTAATCGAATAACCCCTTCCGTTGGACAGAGGATGGCCTCTTTCGACCGGCCGACCTCGACTTCCATCTGCCCGAACATGCCGGGACGTAGTAACCCTGCTGAATTGTCCAACACCACCACAACGGCCCGAGTGAGTCGTTTTTCATCCATCTTCAAATGCAGGTGATCGATCACTCCTGAAAACCGCTGCTCAGGAAATGCCTTGAAGCGGATCTGAGTGGGTTGTCCGACTTGAACTTTCGAGACTTCGCTTTCCAACACGTCGCCGAGCACCCATAGAGTCGACAGATCGACGATATGGAAAAGATGTTCGGTCGTTTCGACAACTCTCCCAATACGCACGTCCGCTTCCGCTACGATGCCTGAAATGGGACTCACGATCGCAAAGGTCGTTACCGGTTTGCCTGATTGTCGAACTTGTTCAAGTAGCTTTGGAGCCAGTCCCAAGGCGCGGAGTTTGCACATGGCAATCTCCAATTCGGCATTCTTTTGCTGGAGCGTGGACTGTGTTTCCAGAGCGGCTTTTCCTGCAATGACTCCTTGCTCCGCCAGAGAGCTTTGACGCGTAAGTTGCTCCTGGGCTAACAAAAGTTCGGCATCGGCTTGCAGCATCGCCAATTGGAGCGATTCCAATTCGAGGCTCTCGATATTTGCCAGCTCTTGTCCTGCTTTCACGAGATCGCCGGGACGAACGAGGACCCGTCCAATTCGTCCCGGCACTTGCGTGGTGACCATGGCCTGTTGCTGCCACGGCAATTCGACTCGCGCATTGCAAGGGACAACTCGAGGCATGTCTGCCATGACAACTTTCTCTGTTTGCAGATCGATCGCTGCACGGGCACCCTCGGAGAGCAGCAGATCATCTCCTTGGACCGTCAAACCTTTGGTTGGTAGTGCTGCGTGTCCCTCGTGGGCATGGCATCGATTTGGTGCTGCGAGCATTGCCAGCGCTATCAGGGGCCAAAATGCAATGGAGGCGACGAGGTGGAGTCTCGAAGTCGCACATGGCAAATGGTTTCGGTTCATCACTTATTCCTTTTGAATAGCCAGTAGGAAGGTTTTCTTCTCAGTTCGACGCTTGAGCCGCTTTAAGTTTCGCTAGGGCCGACTCAATCTCGGAGGATACAGCGGCGTAGTCCGCCTGTTCGCCGCCGTCAATCTGTGCATGCAACTTGTTGAACATGTCGCGCACTTGCTGAGTGGATGTGTTGACAGTTTCCCACTGCGATTTGGGTACGTTGTTGTCGCGAGCTACAGCTGGTAAGTACTCCAAAACAACTTCCAATTCATCCAGAGGGCGGTGCGCTTGGTGGGGATCACCAGCCGCGATGCCGTCGCGAATCGTGTCACGGTAGAATTGGATCTTGGTCAGGGCGTCTGCATAAGTCGTCACACTTTGCTTCAACGCCGCAATTTGTGCATCGGTCAGCGGCACGTCGTCTGGATCGTCTGCGGAGGCTGTATTTGTGGAGAGAGACTCTTTTTGGTTTGCCGGGCCAGAACCCTTATTGCATCCGGCTAGGGTTGTGCTCCCGGCAAGCAGGACGATGGCGATACGTGTCAATTGTGTGGTCATGGAAAGCTCCTTCACATATTGGGAAGTTAGGTGCGCGCAAGATTCTATCTAGGGCACAATAAGAGACCTGCATGCAAACAATTGCAAAAAATGCAGGAAAATACGGCAAAGAAGGCCGTAAGAGATCAGATCAACAACACGCCAGTGCGCTCAAAGCGCGCACTGTCACACAGCGGTGTCGATGCAACTTGGGAAGAAGTCAATACTGCAACGTGATTCGCCACGGCATCGCCAAAAGTTGCTGCAAGTGTGAGCGTTCGCAAAAATTCCATGTCGAGGTAGCGATCGACTAACAAGACGTTACGCTGGTCATTCAAACGAAGAAATGAGGAAGATTGACTCACCTCATCGGCATCGTGAGTATCCTCAGAGTCGGGGATCGAAAAAACAAGGCCGAAGAGGCTCAGGTGCGTATGCAAGACCCTAGTCGGGGTTAGATCGCCGTCGCCATGGTGAGGCTGCTCAGTCGGGTGGTCGCCATGGTGTGAATTCCGATGAACGCCGCACACATGAGCCACCATCCCATCATTTGCATGAGAATGCGACTCATTCCCTTCCGCATGAGCGTGGTTAAAGCCCTGCGCACCAATGCCGTTTACTAGCAGCAATGCTGCCAGAAGCCAACTTATTAGTTTTTGGTGGGGGGAGATTCGCATTATTGAGAGATAAAAAACGCCAATGGAGTAGCAGGAATAGTATTCTAGGCAGTCATACCAACAGAGTCTATGGCATTTGCAGACTGTCCGTTAACAGCAAACCATCAATTTCTGTCCAACTTTGCCATAAGGTATTGAGAGAATCGAGGTACGCGAGATTCGTTTGCATGTAGGTCTTCTGGGCAGTGAGTAGGTCGAGGTAGCCGACTTCGCCCAAGGAGTAGCCGCGTTGGACGAGATCGAATGTTTTTACAGCACGCGGCAGGATCTGGTTGGCATAGGTTTCGGCTTGGGTCCTGGCGTTGGCGTATTCGCGGAAGGTGGATGCCAGGCGGTTCTTCAGATCAAGGGCTACCCGATCGATGTTTTGCGAGGCGACGGAGATTTCTGCTTGGGCCTGGCGAATGCCCCCCTGGTTCTTGTTCCAAATGGGCAAGGGAATCGTTGTTTGGATGCCGGCGATCGTGAAGTCGGTGCTATTGTCGTATTGGACCGTGAACTGAGTGTTGATATCAGGGACCGGTTCGACACGGGCACGATTGAGTGCCCGGCGGGAACGCGAGAGTTCGGCGAAGGCGGCTGCCATCTCGGGGCTCAAGGTGGTGATGCGCGCCAAGGTTTCGTCCCAGTCGAGCTCACTCGGCAAGGCCTTGGGATCACCGGCTAGTTTTTGAGGCGCGAGATCCAGGTCGCCGACCACGGCAGAAAGTTGTTGCCAGGCTGCGGTGAGTTCATTCTCAGCGATGCGATGAACGATTTGGGCATTTTGCTGCTCGACCTCGGTCTGCAACAGCCCGGCGAGGGGAATCTCCTCGGCGTCTAGCAGGTGTTGCGACGCCTTGACTGCTTCGCCCGTTGCTTGCAGCAGTGTCTTGGCTGTTTCGATACGCTGTTGAGCTACCAGGGCACGATAATAACTGCTGCGGACGTCGGTGAGGACACGGCGCTGGGTGGCGCGCAATACCGACTCGGCCTTGTCGATTTCAGCGGCCACAATCGCACGATTTTTGTCGAGCTTGCCCGCCGTGATAAATTCCTGTCCCGCATAGCCACCTTGTTGGCCAGCACGTCCACCTTGGCCCACTTCACTGGCGGAGTACCCAACCGTGGGATTAGGAGGAATCCCCACTTGCACATACTTTCCGCGTAGGGCGCGGACCTTGGCCGAAGCCTGACCCACGGCGGGATTGTTGGCGAGTGCAAGCTGCTCGATCGCTTCAACCGACAGGCCATCATTATGGAACTCTTCCACGAGAGGAGTCGCTAGCAATTCTGGGGTTGTCTCTGACAGCAGCGATATGGGTTGCTGGATCTCGGGATGGTCCTCGGGGTAGCCGATCTGCCTGATGGAGCTTGCTTCAGGAGTCAGAGTGGCTTCTGTAGGCAGCGTAGTAACCGTGGGTAGCAATAACGGTTCGCTGGGCGCAGACACGCAGCCAGCCAGCAGTGCCATCAACCAGATCGAGTGTTTGTTGAATGGTGTCATCCTTGACTTCCTCCTCTTTCTATTCTTCGGACATTGAAGACAGTGTTCTGAACTCAAATAGCAATAGGCGTCAATTCTTCTCATCAGCCGCAGTGCGATCGCACCCGGTTTCTGTGCTTCGCCGGTCAAACCGGTCGCAAGCGCAAAGCGGCTGATCAATGTGATTTGGTCAGTCCTCTAATCGTGATCTCTCAATAAACGCAGGCCGTTAGCAATCACGACCAGGGAGGCTCCCATGTCGGCTGCAATGGCTGCCCACAGGGAGGCGAACCCGACGAACGTCAACACCATGAAGACCGCCTTGACCACCAGCGAACAGGCGATGTTTTGGTGAATGATTCTGAGTGTGTTTCGCGAGTGTTTTATCAGCCAGGGAAGTTTCGTCAGATTGTCGGCCAACAGGGCGATGTCGGCCGTCTCAATGGCCGCGTCGCTGCCGGCGGCACCCATGGCGATGCCTAGCGTTGCGCGGGCAAGCGCCGGGGCATCGTTGACACCATCGCCGACCATGGCGACGTGGCCGTACTTCTCGACCAATTCGCCAACGAGTCGGACCTTGTCCTCGGGCAACAACTCGGCATGGACCTCATCGATGCCGGCTTCGGCGGCGATGGTCTCGGCGGTGCCTTGATTGTCGCCGGTGAGCATCACGACATGCTTGATTCCTGCTGCGTGTAAATCTTGCAAGGTTTGCCTGACTGAGGGACGCAGTGTGTCGGCCAAGGTGATGAACCCGCAAACATGTTTGTCGTTGCCAACGACGACGACCGATCTTCCCGCTTTTTGCATTGCTTCGAGTTGCTGATGGACCTCGGGAGTTTCTTCTCGACGTTCTTCCAGATAGCGGTGGGAACCGATCCAGAAGGAGGTATCGCTCAAAACGCCTCGGGCTCCCTTGCCTTGGATGATCTGAAAATCGGTGACGGGCAGGAGTTGCACCTTCCGCTCGCTGGCAGCTTCAACAATTGCCTTGGCCAGGGGATGGTCACTCTGGGTTTCCAAAGACGCTGCGCGAATGAGGAGTTCCTCTGCGTTGTGATCACTGAGCGGAACGATGTCGACAACCTTGGGTTTGCCTTCGGTCAGCGTCCCCGTCTTGTCCAGAGCGATGGCATTCAGGTGCGCTGGGGCCTCCATGAAGACGCCCCCTTTGATCAGAACGCCGTTGCGCGCTGCCGAGGTTAAGGCGGAAACGATACTCACCGGAGTGGAAATGACCAAGGCACAAGGGCAGGCAATGACCAAGAGGACCAGCGCGCGGTAAAACCAATCTCCCCACATACCGCCGAACAAGAGTGGCGGCACGATCATGACGAGTGCCGCCAGCAGCATCACGGCTGGGGTATAGTAGCGGGCAAATTTTTCCACCCATTGCTCCGAGGGGGCGCGGTTCGATTGGGCCTCTTCGACTAACTGGATGATGTGGGCCAACGTGGTGTCGTTGGCCGGCTTGCTACAAGCGACTTCCAAGGAACCATCGCCGTTGATCGTGCCGGCAAAGACTTCATCGCCGGGTGCCTTGGAAACGGGCGCACTTTCTCCGGTGATCGGTGCCTGATTCACAGCAGAGGAGCCGGTCTGTACGTTGCCGTCGAGCGGGATCTTTTCACCGGGGCGGACATAAAACAGTTGTCCGATGGCGACTTCTGTTGGTGCGACTTCGACGTCGGTCCCTTGTTCATTGCGGATACGAGCCTGCACGGGTGCGAGGTCCATCAGGGCGGCAATCGCCCGGCGTGCGCGACCGACGCTCCATGATTCCAAGAGCAACGAAACGGAAAACAGAAACGAGACCGTGACTGCTTCGAACCACTCGCCAATGAGGGCTGCTCCGCAGACGGCGATAAACATCAGCAAGTTCATATCTGGCATGAAGCGCTTTGCCGAAAGCCAGGCACGAGGAGCGACGTACCACACGCCGGCGACGATGCCAGCGAGATAGAGCACAATGGCTGGCCACGGCACACTCGTGTTGAGTCCCATTCCTTCGGAGCCGAGGGCGCCTGCTAATCCCCCTTCGAGCCAGGCGTGCAGCACCAGTCCACTGAAGCCGAGAACTCCTGAGAGCCCAGTGAGAATGGTCCGCGACCGACTGGCGTGATTACGCCTGGTGGCGGCATTCGCAGGGTCGTCCGTCCACGCTTCAGCGTTCATGCCTGTATTGCTTACCGCCGCGATCATTTCTGCTGATGAGACACG
The DNA here is from genome assembly GCA_041738415.1 of Bythopirellula sp. GTDB lineage: Bacteria > Planctomycetota > Planctomycetia > Pirellulales > Lacipirellulaceae > Bythopirellula. The sequence goes on along the minus strand of JBGSPU010000006.1, from coordinate 42,181 downwards.
TGGGGTTCCCTGGCGGATGGTAAGCTTGCGATTGAAGATATCGAATTGGAGCCGCTCGGCATCACCCACCAGCGGCCCCAATTCGCGCTTGAGAATTGTCACCTCTTCGGCACAATCCATCCCGGTGATCCGCAGACGGATATCTGGGGAAGCATCATCCAGAGTGTTTGCGTTGTTCGGTGGGTAGGACATGTTTTTCGATGATATAGTTGCCGTTTAGCCGCCAGCCGCAGGCGAGCGCGAATTTGGAACGAAGCGCTCCCCTTCGGGTCTCGGCTAAACGATACTCTTCAAGGCGGGTACGATTTCTGCTCGCGAGGCTTGCCAGCCGGGGGCGATGCCGGCGAGGATGCCGACGACGATTGCTACTAGGATGCCTTGGAGGGCGAGCACGAGCGATGGCTCGAAAGCGATCGTCACTCCTTCGGCAGCTACCGACATACCTGAGGAGGACAATAACAAAGTGCTCCCCAGGACGCCCAGGATGCCACCCAACGTGCTCAAAAGCAAACTCTCCGTAAGCACCAGCACGAATACACGCAACGGTCGCAGCCCTAAAGTTTGTAATACGGCGTGTTCCTTGATGCGATCTTGGACCGCCATTACGGTGGTGGTAGCCACGAGCGACAGCACCAGTCCCACGCAGGCGTAGCCGAGCCAATGGACAAATCCGATCAGTTCGGCCAAGTCGGCCAGGGTGTCAGCCTGGAACATGCCTTTGGTCCGAGTGGTTGTGGCCACAGGACCAGCCTTAAACTCTTGGTCAATTTGTTTTGCTATTGCATCGGGATCGGCTGAGTCATTCAGGTGGACCTCCAGTTGCGTGACCGTGCCGACTTCGTTTGCTCCACGCGCCCGCTGCAGAAATTCTAGCTGCGTGAAAATGAGATTGTTTTCTGCGGCGGTTGCCGAATGAAACACGCCGCGGACGACGACCGACACCTCGCCGATGGTAAATTTGTCTCCCACGACCAAACTTCGCCGAGTGGCTACATCCACTCCAACAAGTGCTGCGTCGTCTTGAGCAGCAAAAGAGGAGAAATCACCTGACTGCAGATTCAAGTCGCGCCACGCCTTCATTTTCTCGGGAGGCATGCCTTGAAAGACAATCGAGTCGAGACTCGCTCGGCAGTTGTTGGTGAACACCTTGATTGGCACCACGTCCTGCACTCCCGATAGTTTGGCAATCGTGCGCTGGTAGTCTTGTGGCAACCGACTACTTTGCGGGCAAAAACGGTTTTCCTGAAACACGATAAGCGTGCGCCCGGCATCATCACCAGCGGTGAGCGCGAGCAATCCTTGCTGCACGGCTCCGATGAAGCAGAACACCAGTAGAGCGACTGCCGTGCCAGTCACCGTTAGTAGTGTGCGGGCGCGATGTCGCCAGAGACTTTTCAAAACGTAAGGGATGAACTTGTGCATCTCTAAGCAGTCCTTAGGTGTGCGGATTGCGTTTCTTTACCATTTTCCATCAGTCGGCCCCGTTCGAGGCGAATTTGGCGTCTGGCCCGAGACCCAGCGTCTGCATCATGAGTGACCATCAGCAGTGTCATGCCGAGTTCGTTATTGACGCGCTCCAACAGCAGCAAAATCTGCTCGGTGGTCTCATCATCGAGACTGCCGGTCGGTTCGTCGGCAACGACGACCGTCGGGTTGGCCACGATGGCGCGAGCGATACCGACGCGCTGTTCCTGTCCGCCTGACATCTGGCGAGGATAGTGCGTAGTGCGGGACGTAAGGTCCACCGCTTCCAGAGCGATCTCGACCCGCTTGCGGCGTTCGACTCCCGACATGGGTAGGAGCAACAACGGCAACTCCACATTTTCATAGGCAGTGAGCACCGGTATTAAGTTGTGGGTTTGGAAGATATAGCCGATATGCCGAGCACGCCAGTCAGCCAGCTTCCCGCGAGAAAGCTTGGTGATGTCGGTGTCGGCCACGACGATCTCTCCGGAAGTTGCCACGTCGATCCCGGCGATCAGGTTCAACAGCGTACTCTTACCAGAGCCACTGGCACCCATCAGCGATACGAAATCCCCCTCGTTAACCGAGAGGCTTACTCCGTCGAGCGGGCGGATGGTTTCCTCACCGTTGGCGTATTCTTTAGTAACGTTCGTTACAGCAACTAAGGACATCTTTGAGCTCCTTGGGGGGCTAGCTATTTTGGGGCTTGGGCCGTATGCGCTGCTGGCTGGCTGCCATGGGTGTTCGAATTGCCGTCCGATAGGGTACGATCATCGCCGGTGACGCGCACGCGCGATCCTTCGACGACCGACTCACGGCCAGCAACAATTAATTTGTCGGTAGGCTGAAGTCCGCTAACGATTTCAACCAGACCGTTGTCAGTAGAACCACGGCCAACTTCCACGGCTTTTAGTTGGGCAGTGCCGCCGGTAAGGTCCGCCACCCAAACTTTTGAACCACCTTCGCCCGCTGTAACCAGCGACTGTGGCACAAAGAGCTTCAGAGGGGACTCGCCAGGTTCTTCGTCTACGACCGGTGAGGGCGGCGCCAGGAACGTCACCTTGCCCAGCATTTCCGGCTTGATTACCTGAGGGGGATCGTTGACGGCGACTTTCACTTGCAAAGTATTCTTTTGAATGTCAGCGAATGTTGTGACGGAAATTACAGTGCCTTCGATGGGAGCAGAAAGAGCTGCTGTTTCTATTTGGGCAGGCTGTCCGATCTGCACTTGCGGCACATCCTCCAGCCGCACGTCCACTCGAACTTGTAGATGCTTAGGATCATAAAGTCCCACGATAGCACTCGAACCTTGGCTCGTCGAACTGCCAACACCTGTGAGCCATTGCCCAGGCCGTGCATTGAGGCTCAGTACACAACCTTCAATTGGTGAGCGGACGGTCATCCGTTCCAATTGCAGTTCGGCCGTTTCGACCTGCAAACTGGCTTGTTCTGCTCGGGCTTTGGCGACGGCCAGGTTGGCTTCGGCTTCGGCCAATGCGCGAGTTTCCTCGGTGAGGAGTTTGAGGTTTTCAGCTAATACGTCCCGCTTTTGGATTAATGAGTGTCGTTGCGAGCGGAGCAGTGGTTCACGCGCCTTGAATTCGTTGACCGTGTTGGTTGCGTTTGCCAACTCAGCTCGCGCTTCGCGGAGAATGCGGCCGGTGATCGCATCCCCGGCGTTCTCTTTGCGACGAACATTCTCGGCAGCGAGTCCTTGCTGAGTTTGAGCCGCTTCGAGGGCGTACGGCAGATTACTCAGTTCCAGCTCGGTTTTGGATAGGAGCGTCTCGGCATCGGCAAGATTGGCTTGAAGGCTCAGCGGTTTGGCAAAATTGGTTTTCGCCGCTGCCAGGGCAGCTTCGGCACGACGAACTTCGGCTTGCTGAAGTCTGTGCTTTGCTTGGGCATCGGCAAGCGCAAGCCGGGCATCGGTGTCGATCAACATAGCTACCGGCTCCCCTTTCTTGACATGCTGCCCTTCGATGACCAGCATTTCTTGAATCACCCCCGCAGCGAGTGACGACGCAACCACCGGCGTCGGCCGCGGTTCGATCCAACCGGCTGCTTGAAACAAGGGTGTCCCTTCTTGCTTGATTTCTGCCCGACTCACCACCACGGGCGTAATCGTGATGGATTGGGCAGGCAGAAAACTGTCGCGAGTCGACCAAGCAAAGAGACCCACAAAGCCCGCTAGAATTCCTCCAGGCAGGACATATCGCGTCAACCAAGATCGCTTAATCTTGACGGATGTCTTCGCTGGCTGTTCACGTTTGACGGCCAGTTGAGAAAGGTCAAGTTGAGTAGCGTTATTTGACATGATTCTCTCGGAACCTTTTCGAGATTTCTTAGATTGATTTGATTGCTTCGACGACGGGTAGTCTCATTGCTTTTACTGCGGGAGGAAGCGCCCCTACAATACCTAGCAGAGCCGCCACACTACAGGCGACAGCGATGCCAACGCTATCGACCGAAAGCATGAATGCTCCCATCGTAAATCGAACCGCAGAACCGTCGACCAGCACAAGACCTACGAGGCAAGCCACGAGTGCTCCCGCGCAGGCAAGTAAGGTCGCTTCTTGCACGAGCGTCAGGAGAATTGCACGACGGCGAAAGCCTAATGCCTGGAGTGTGGCTAACTCGCGAATGCGTCCTACGACAGCCCCATACATCGTGTTGAGACCAGCAAAAATCCCCGAGCCAGCAACCAAGGCCACCACGACCCAACCTAACATCCGCACGGGTTTGTAGTGTTTTTGCAGGCTTGCATAGTACACGCTTTCTGAAACGGCCTTGAGTTCCAGATCGATGCGCTCTCGGCAAAATAAGTCCACATCAGCAACTCGCTCCGGTGAGTCCATATTGACCGCCACCAAACTGAGGTCCTGCCTCTTGAGGGTTATTTGCAGTTCCGCCAGGGGGGCCCAAATCTCTGATTCGAATGCCGAGCCAGCCGCAGTGAAATGGCCACTGACCGTCCACGTACGACCATCGAAGGTCACTTGCTCTCCAATTGCGAGGTCTTCTTTGTCAGCACCCAACTTTGAGTGGGCCAGACGACCGACCATCACTTCGCCTGCTTGCGGCCAAGTACCTTCGACAATCTGCACTTGCCCGCGTACCAAAGGTGCCGTGGTTGTTACTCCACGTACCAATCCCATCCCAGGTTCTGTCATGTTGGCCGTGGTGATTCGCGTTCCCAGATAGAGTTCCGGTGACACGTATTCGACGCCATACTGACGGCGGACACCATCGACACTCGCCGCCAGCAGGGAGGGTGTGCGCCCCGGGATCGAAGAGTTTTCGATGTCGGCGGCCGACGACAAGGCGTAGACCAGCACCACGTTCGGATTCCCTGTAGCAGAGAGTGACTTTTCGAGTCCCCTGATAAAACCCACCACCACCAGCACTAAGAGCACCACAATCGTGAGCCCTCCCAGTGTGAGCGCACTCCGGGATGGCCGACGGAATAGGTTCCGCACTCCGTAGTCCCAGGGCAAGAGTCGTTGTCCAAGCATAGTAGGTTCTCTTTTACTTCAAGGATGGTTGTTCAACGACGGATAAATAGGCGATTGGCCAGCATGACGAAATTTCCACTCTTATCTTTTTGGGCACGTCCTTCGACCACGACCATGTCCGCTTCTTTGACGCCCAGTAATTGGCGGGAATCTACGGCGATCAGTTGGCCCTCTGAGTCAATCACTTTGACTAAAGCGGTGCAAGCGAGTCGTTCGGTTGCACAGCAATCGCCCGTGCAAATTTCACCATCGACCGAGTCCTCACCCTCAGCGACGACATTCATCGAAGCATCCAGCACCATGAACGCCGCGCGGCCTTCGATCCAAGGTTTGTCCGAACCACCAATCCGCCCGACCATGACCAGCGGCATGCCGTCCTCGGCCTCTTCCCGAGCCGTGATCACGCCGACGGCACCATCAGGTTCCTCGCTGAGCAGAAATTTACTGCCGTCGATGCTAACGGCAGGAGTGCGTGCCGCCGTTGCAGAGGACTCCCCGGCGGAGCCGCAGCCGATGACGATTGGCAGACACAATAGGGCTAAAGCTGATAGTCGATGGCACGATTTCATTTTTGAGTTCCTCCGTGGAATTGGTTTGAAGTTGCGGGTCACGCAAAAAGCAGATTCAATTAGAAGGCCGAAACGAGTGGAGCAATCTTCGTTAATCAACGCGGGCGGCAATTAAACACACTTTGGATACAATGCCGGGACCGCGCACGGCTTGTTCCGGCTCACATCCTCAACAGGGTCTAATCGTCGTAAGAAGTGCGACAGAAGTCCGCCGCAGAATCAGATCAGAAAGCGACAGAGATGGGCGCAGCGCTCGACGGAAGATTCTGCCGTGGCGTCAGTAGCTCCGGAAGAGATTTGCGAAGCAATGAAATTGCAGTTGGCAACGGCGATTGAAGTTGCCGTCCCGCAGACAAAACCCTGGAGTAATAACTCGGTTGGCTCCGGAGCACTGCGGGGCAATTCCAGAGGTTGCGGCGTCTGTTGGCACCAGCACTCCGCAGGGCAGGGGCTATTGTCACCTTGGTCGCCGCCAGTCGTCTTGCTCGCGGGGCAATCACGCGAGTGGGAGCATGAATGAGTTTCTGCCGAGGCTTGTGTGCAAGTAGGTTCCGCAACCGTAGCGACCGCACAACCACTCAACCCACAAAGCAAATGCGCACTTTGCATGCCGGACGACATTGCCAGCATCACCCCCAAAAGGGCCAGGACTCGCTTCGAGTTGTCGTGACAGTGAAGCATTTGGCGGAACCTAAAGATTTCATTCGGTTATGTCATGCAATCGACACAGCCAAGCTCTCTAGTTTAGACGATCTGACAAATTCGTGCAAAGGCTGCGCTATGCACCCTTTAGATAGATAGCGCAAAAAGCTACTTTGAGGCGATTTCGAGCGTGGTTTTACCTCGTGAATTGCAGGATGGGGTCAACTTCGTTATCGTCAGCTATCATCACCAGTGAACATTAGCTCTGACCTTCAATGCGAGGATCGCCATGGCCAAGATAGCAGAATCGAAGGTCGACGCGTTGATGCGGCGATTTTGGTTGATAATGTTCGTCTGAGCGGTCATGACTATACGAGTTCCAAGCAGGGGATTTCCTTTGCTCGTAGTGGGATAGTGATCAAGGAGAAGCTGCCGAAAGAGGAAAACAGAAGGATGAATGATGAGTGATGAGCAAGCTCTGGCAAAAATGCCGCATGTCGTGATTTTGGGAGCTGGGTTTGGTGGCGTGGGGGCGGCGCTGAAGTTGCGCGACGCTCCGGTACGGATATCCATTGTCGATAAGCACGACTATCACACCTTTCAGCCACTGTTGTACCAGGTTGCCACGCAGGAGTTGGAGCCGACTGCTGTGGGGTATCCCATTAGGGAGTTGTTGCATCGTCATGAGAATGTCGTGTTTCACAAGTGCGAGGTCCGCAGTATCGAGCTGGCGACCAAGCAAGTCGTCGTGGAAGGCATGGCGCCACTGGTATACGACTATCTCGTGCTTGCGCTCGGTTCGATTGTCAATTTTCATGGCACCCCCGGCGCTGTCGAACACGCGCTGCCGCTTTACACGATGAACGATGCGATCCGGCTGCACGATCACATTCTCAAGACTATGGAGAGGGTGGATAAGAATCCGGCACTGGTGGAGGATGGCGCGCTCAATTTCTGTATTATCGGCGGAGGACCCACGGGAACTGAATTAGCCGGCGCCGTGGCTGAACTGCTGCACACCGAGCTCAAAGCCGACTACCCGAATCTGCCGATCGACGAAGCGCGGGTCATCATCTACGAACATTCGCCCCACCTGTTGGCACCGTTCAAGCCGAAGCTACGCGACTACGCCCAACGAGCCCTTGAAGAGCGCGGCGTTGAGGTGCAAACGAGCACCGGAGTCGCGGAAGTCGGACCGAGCGAAATCACACTCGCCAGTGGTGAAAAAGTGAAAACGCACACGCTTGTTTGGGCCGCCGGGATGCAGTCGAATCCGATTGCTGCTTCGCTGGGAGTTGAACTCGCACCGGGGGGCCGGGTTCCCGTGGGGCCGGACTTGCAACTAAAAAACCACCCTGGCGTGTTCGCGATTGGCGACATCGCGTCGGTGACTGATGCCAACACAGAAAAGCCATTGCCGGGGTTAGCGGCTGTCGCCCTGCAGGAGGGGCGTTATGTGGGCGAAGCGATCACGCGTCTTGTCGCGAGCGATCCGGTAAAACCGTTTGAGTACCACGACAAAGGGACGATGGCCCAGGTCGGTCGCGGCGCGGCGGTCGTCGAGTTGCCCACGGGAGGAACATTGACGGGGAGAGTTGCCTGGTTGGCCTGGCTGGGCATCCATTTAAGCCTATTGAGTAGTGCCGAGGAAAAGACAAGCGTCTTCGTGGACTGGGGTTGGAACCTGCTGACGCACAAGCGAGGGAAGCGGATTATTCTTAGTGATGAAGACCATGAAGAGCATGGTTAATTAGTTATTCCGGTTGCAGCCGGATTCTGCGCTAGTAACGCCACGAGAGATGCCGAGGGGGGCGGCCGTTGTTTTTTGCTACGTGGCTGCCCCATTCAAGGAGGTTCTTGCTGCAGTCGTCGCGGTCGACTTGGACTTCGATGAGTGCGAGCCCCTCGTGGGTGAGTGCTTTGCTGAGAGCGTTGGCGAGTTTGGCCTCGGTGGTGACTCGGCAGCCCCAGCCTTTATCATCTGCGCGGTCGAGAGATCGCTGGTTGCTGGAAAGCCGAGCCGAAAATACGCGGGAATTTGGTGCAGAGACAGGCGCGGCGGAAATGTTACAAGCAATTTCGAGATAGACGGGCTTACGCGTTCGCAGTACTGTCTCAAGAGCCTGATCGATTTGCGAGGGTGCTTCGGACGGATGTTGGATTGTGATCGCGTCGGCCGTGACACGGGAGAATATCTCTCGAACGTAGTCGTACTGAACTTCACCTAAAGTATGGTTCAACAATTCGTATTCCGCCGTCGAGTTGGTATTGGGTGCTCCGGAGACGGCGATCAGCGGCAGGTCCTCAGCATAAGCGCCGGCAACGGCGTTCAGCAAACTCAGTCCTCCTACACTGTAGGTGACCACCGCGACGGCCAGTCCGCCAGTCGCGCGAGCATATCCATCTGCGGCGTAGCCGGCGTTGAGTTCGTTGCAGCAGGAGACCATCTGAAGCTGGTCGATGTTGAGAAACTCGTCCAGTAGAATCAGATTATAATCACTGGGGACCGTGAAATAGTGACGGACTTCTAATTCAGCAAGTCGAGCGGCGAGATATTTGCCCACGGTCCAGTTGTTCTCTGACATGTCAGCCTCTCATCTTATTGAAAAAAGGGTAACAGTTTAGCCATCTGAAGTTGCAGAGCTTTCCCGGCAAAGTGGTGAGTAGGTGAGGGTGAGTAGGTGAGTAAGTGAGTAAGTGAGTAAGTGAGTAGGTGAGTAGGTGAGTAGGTGAGTAAGTGAGTAGGTGAGTAAGTGAGTAGGTTTGGGGAAACATTCATAATCTACCCCATCTTCGTTTACATACTCACTTACTCACACCTCATTTCGATGGGCACTTCATTCGGCTAAACTGTTACGAGACAAACACCCCGCGTGGTCGGCGGTAGATGTGGCTGAATTCTTGGCAGGCCAGGCCGACGACTGGGGTGTAAACCAGTGGCATCATCTCTGCGACATGTTCCAGCAGCAGCCGGTAGAAAAGTGTTTCGTTCTCGTCATGTAATTCGCGGAGAAAGATGTGTTTGTCGAGATCATCGGGCTCGGCAGTGAAAGCGTCGTAGGCCCGCACGACTTGCTCTTCAAAGTATCGACGTGTGGTGGCGGAGGCCCAGGAGCTTATATTTCTGGTTCCTCACCAGACCCCCAAAAAACGACCCTGACGGAACAAGCCGTCAGGGCCAAGCGGGGCTTTCTTCCCGCCCTGACCTGGCTATCCCTCGTCGGGTTGCTCGCCAGCAGAGCCCGACTCCGTTTCACCAGGCAAAAACCAGCCGACTCGATGATTGATCATTGTCCAACGCTGCCGTTGACCACGTCCGGAGGGAACCTTCTTTTTGCCCTGCCGATGCCTGAAAAAACGCATTCCCGCCTGTCAAAACCCGATCAATCATCCACAAATTCTGGCGAGGAGCCATTTTGTTTGATCAGGCGAGACATGAAAACCGATCTTCCGTTTCGGTTCCACTGGCTTTTCCAGCATCTGCTGCAGAACTTGAGAAATCACTTTGATCTGATCATCGTGAAATTTCACCGTATCGGCCAGTTTCGTGAGTTGCTCAACCAGTTCTCCTGGTGTGGCCATCAGACGGCGAAGCTTTACAAAGGTCCGCATGATCTCGATATTGACCTGCACAGCACGCGGGGAGCGAAGCACGCTGGAGAGCATGGCAATGCCGTGTTCGGTGAATACCCATGGTCGTTTCGTACTCCCGCCACGCCCAGGTTTTAATATCGCATTTTGCGACATCAAAGCCGTAAACTCTTGCTGGGTAAGCTGATACGCGAAATCGAGAGGGAATCTTTCCTTATTTCGTGCGACTTATTCGTTTAATCGTGTCGTTGTTACCCCATACAGTTTCGCCAGATCGGAATCCAGCATGACTCGCTGGCCGCGAACGACGTGACTGGTGGATTCGATTTCCCTTGCCACCATCTGCTGCTTTGAGGGTCTCTTTTTCTTCGCCATAGTCAAAAGATACCCTATTCAAGCCGTGTCTAAAAGGCTTGTGTCAGTGACAGGGGCCTGGCAGTTGACGCCGTTATGACTGACAATAGGGATATGAATCCCTCCATCCCCCGTTACCTCGTCCCTTTCGATCCCAAGCGGATACCGCATCACTTCGTTGACGTGTTGGTAATCGGTGGGGGAATTGCCGGGTTGCGGGCCACCATGGCTATTGATCCCCGCTTGTCAGCGCTGGTGGTGACTAAAGACCGCTGGGATGAATCGAACTCTGCTTATGCCCAGGGAGGGATCGCCGGGGTAATCGCACCGAAGGATCGATTTGAAGATCACATCAATGACACGATGATTGCCGGCGCCGACCTCTGCGACCGTGAGGTCGTCGAGATGGTGATCCGCGAGGCGCCTCAGCATATTCGGCAGTTGATCCAGTGGGGCACAGTGTTCGACCACGAAACAGATGGTGAACTCTTATTGGGCCGCGAAGGGGGGCATAGCCATCACCGCATTGTGCATGCCTTGGGAGATGCCACGGGCAAGGAAATCATGCGGGCCATGATCCAGCGGGCCCGCGAAGAACTTGGCGTCCAGATGTGGCAAGACACATTTACCATCGACCTCCTGACCCACGGGGGCCAGTGCCGCGGCGCGCTGGTGTGGCACAAGAATCATGGTCGCACTTTTGTGTGGGCGAAGCAAACAATTCTCTGTACGGGAGGCGTTGGGCAGATTTATCGCGAGACGACCAATCCGCCGGTGGCCACCGGGGATGGCCATGCAATCGCCTTTCGTGCTGGTGCAGAACTGCGAGACATGGAGTTCATGCAGTTCCATCCCACGGTGTTGTACATCGCGGGGAGCAGTCGGACGCTGATTACCGAAGCAGTACGTGGCGAGGGTGCCATCCTCGTTGACGCTGCTGGCGAGCGGTTCATGCCGAGCTACGATGAGCGGGCAGAAATGGCACCTCGCGACGTGGTGAGTCAGGCCATTGTGGACCGGATGAGGAAGACGCGCCATCCTTGTGCTTATCTTGACCTCACGGCGCTTGATCCCGAGCAGGTGCGGAAGCGGTTTCCGGGGATTACCAAAAGTTGCGCGGAATTTGGCATCGACGTGACCCAGGACCGCATCCCGGTGAGGCCCGGTGCCCACTATATGATTGGTGGCCTCTCGGTCGATCACCGAGGGGGAACGACTTTGCCGGGACTATGGGCGGCGGGAGAAGTCACCAGTAGCGGACTGCATGGTGCCAACCGCCTGGCGTCCAATAGTTTGCTCGAAGGGTTGGTCTACGGTGCCCATGCCGGCGAAGCTGCTTCGGCAGCCGCGCTCGAGGTTCCCGACAATTTTCAAGCAATTCCACTCAGTAACCCGGAAAGCGAACCGAGTGGCGAACCGCTGGACCTGGTCGATATTCGCAATTCGCTTAAAGCTCTGATGTGGCGAGCTACGGGGGTCCTTCGCGTTGGAAGCGATTTGCGGAATGCAGGAAAAACTATCGATGGCTGGTGTCAATACGCCCTGAGCCGCCAATTCAGCGACCCTGCAGGGTGGGAATTACAGAACATGTTGCTGGTGTCTCGCGTGATGATTCAATCAGCACTTGAACGGGAAGAATCCCGGGGAGTGCATTTGCGGAGTGATTTTCCTGAGAGTGGAGGAAAAGCGTGGCAGAGGCATCTGAGTGTTGTTAGTCCGGCAAGCTCGTGATACTCTCGTCGCCTAGTACCGTACGTTCGACTGCCATTGCTGTACAGTGCGTGTGCCATCGGGGGGTGTTACGAGAGGTGCTCCCCCGGCCTGATTGGCTTGCAAGGAGGCGACCCGGGATTCGATGGCTGGTTGAAAGCGATTGATACCCAAGGAGCGTTGATAATTGGCCAAGGCTTGTACTGTGTCCCCCGATGATTCTCGCAAGCGGCCCAGGGCGGTGAGTGCCCGACTGTTGTGCGGATCGATGGTGATGGCCTCTTCCAATTTCGCGGACGCTTGGGGCAGATTGTTGCTTTCTTCTAGCATTCGAGCTAACTCGATACGGGGATCAGCCAGTTGCGGACTCCGCGCAGCCCAACCTTCTAGCAGTCGATAGGAGGCGTCCTGCCGCCCCGTTTCTGCGAGCAATACGGCTAGGCCTCGATAACACTCAGTGTAGTTGGGATCGTAATCGAGGCATTGATTGTACAATTGCTCGGCTTGCTGCAAGTCTTGTGGGCGATTCTGGAGTTTTCCGTTTTTGTGTAGTGCCGAAGCAAGGTTGTAGTACGCGCTGGCCGACTGGGGGTTGCTGGCGATTGCGCGCTGAAACTGGTTCGCGGCTTGTTGATAATTGCCGTTCTGATAAAGACGCACTCCCTCGGAGTTGAGCGCTTGCGAAGTCATGTTGTTGCAGCCGGACAGTAGTGCGAGCGGAACAATAAGCAAGGAGCTGGTACGGAGTGCATGTTGCATGATAGGTGCCGCACGGGAGTGCGTTCCTCTCGAGCATAAAAATGGTTGTCTGATTAGGAATGCCGAATTCGGGCACAGATAAACTGCGCGGGGCGGAAAAATAGCAGTCCCGGCGGGGCGACGCAACCCAAGAGGCAGATTCTGCCAATTGTGATGGCAAGCTCACCCGTCAATGCTAGCATGGCCGGAAAGTCTCCCCATGCCGGAGTATCCGCACGAACCCTCATCTTTGCGGAAATCGGTTATTTTTCGTGGTCGGTCTATTTTGCCCAGTCGGCATTCCGATGACTGCTAGCGTCCCCTTTCCCTTAGCGACTTGCCCTGCCACAGGGCTACCTAACAAGGAGCAGTCTCCCCATGCCAGCGAAAACAAGCCCATCCACGAAGAAGTCATCGAAATCTCAGCAAACCAAGTCTTCCCCCAAAAGCCGCTCGGCAAAGACCAAGTCAACCAAGGTGAGTGAAGCCGCCGATCTGGAAGTAACGATCGACCGCCGGAAGGAAGAACGACGAGAAGAGGCCAGCACACCGACGGCCCAACTAGAGCGGCGGACCAAGGTTCAACGTCGTCGCCAGATCGATCCCACCACCTGCGAACGAGACTACTCCGACGAAGAGGTGTCTTTCATGAGTGCTTTGGATGAGTACAAGCGCAAGAATGGTCGTATGTTTCCCACTTGCAGTGAAGTACTCGAAGTGATTCGCAACCTGGGGTACGTGAAGCTTTCCCCAGCCGAGTTGGCCCTGGTCCGTCCTGAAAGCGAAGAAGAATTTTCGGCAAGCCCCCCTGCCGATGCAACGGAAGACAGTGAGACTGAGGAAGAATTCGAGTTAGAAGCGGTATGAGACGATGCGAGGATTCGCTCGTCACTGGCCAGCGCTGGTGGCGAGCGAACCGCTTTCCTATTTGCGAATCTCTGTGACGATATCCCGAAGTTCGTGGATCGAGATCTCCGCCATATCTTTTCCTTGGCGGGCCAAATGCTCGTTGATCTTGATAGCCGTTTCTTGCATTTGGCCATGCGTGTCATGTGAACCACCGGCGAGCAAGAAGTTCGGGCCACGGGTAATCCGTTTTTGGCCGTCATCGGCATCAAAAGCCAAGCCCAAGAGGGCTGATTTTGGTTTGGGTAGGTGAGGAAGGCGAGAATTCATGGCAGGGGGGGATTATGTAGGCGTCAGGGAGAAATTCTGAGCATCTCAGCTAGCGGCGACGACTCCAGGAGCGGAGTGCGTCGGCTGCCGCCTCGACGCTATTCTTGGAACCGGGCTTCTTTTCGATGGGTGGAAGCTTGCCGGGTTTTTTCTTCTTTCCGGAGTCTTTAACTTCTTCATGGGAAGTTTCGGCAGCGAGATCCTCAGTCTCTGTGGGAGATTCAATTGCGTCGCCTGTCTCGGCCCGCATTTCTTTGATTGCATCACGCAATTCGCTGGCCTTCGTGTCATCTAATCGCATCGTCTGGGTGTCGGTCACTTCTTCACTGAGTACGCCTTCATCGGAATCAGAAGTTTCCAATAACCACCTTGAGATATCGTCATCCCCGATGTCGCTGCCGGTTGATTTCGTTGCGGTGCGCTGGGCGGCTTCAGCGACTGATTTTACCTGAGGCTTTTTCTCGTTGTTGAGGCCAGAGGTAAGCGTTACCAGAAATTCAAGGTTGCCGATGTTGAGCGTGTCCCCGGAAGAAAGTTCTACTTCGCCGGTGATTTTCTTGCCATTGACCAGAGTCCCGTTACGGCTACCCAAATCGGCGACAGCTACTTTGGTGCCGCTACGACGGATCACACAGTGTTTGCGGCTAATCGAGGTGCTCCCAGAGCAAAGATTGCACTCCGGGCTCCGACCGATCAAGAATTCATCTTTCTTGACGGCAATTTTTGCGCCGGCTTTTGAGCCTTTTATTACTTTGAGAATAACGTCCATCGCCCCACCTGTCCGTGGCCACTGAAAGTAGCAAAGTCCGTAGAAACCAGTTAGCCGCTCAAAAAGGAGCAAGCCGTTGAGGACCGGAACGAAGACACCTCGATCCCCGCATTCCGCAAACCCAAGCAGCGAAATACGCAAATAAGGTAACTCCCCCCCAGGACCCCTTAATTAACCGCAGGATAACACGAGCAAGCCACCAGACCAATATGAAGAAAATCGATAATTTTTGATCGGATGACCACTGGAATTCTAATCCTTGCCGTCCCCTGGATAACCCCTCGGCAGAGGGGGGTGGTTGTTCGCTTTCGCATGCGGTCAACCATGCCTTTCCGCCAAGGGGGACTTCCTTTTCATCGGCTCAACGGACGACGCGCGCTTAGCGCCTTGTCGCCCATCTCGCATTTCCATATTTGTTATTATACCATCTCTCGGCCTGAGCACGAATATTTTGGCTAACTTCTTTGATTAAACAACTTACCGCTAAAGCTTGCGCAAGTTTTGGTGCCAATTCGTCTGTAAGTTCTCCTGCGGTGAGAGTGGTTCCACAGAGATCATTCAGGCCCAAAAGTTCTGGACTGAGCGGCGAACTCTCCAGCAAGAGGCTGCCGTGCTGCAAGACAGCCCCATGGCTGCGGCGTTGCGCACTACCGACAATCTTGTGCGCAATGATACTATGAGAAGTTGCTGTAGTCGACGGAATTATAATATCTCCCAAAGCACGGCGCTGGAAGCAGAGAAAGGGCTCCTCGTCGCCAAGCGACAAATTTTCTGCAAATAAGCGAATTTGATGTGAGTTTGAAACGTGCCTTCGTAGTATGGTTGCCAGAGTTTGGTGTACAGCGTCGTATAGCAATTGCGCATTCTTCGCGAAGGGGTGTGCCTGTGGAAGCGAGATGCTGTAGGTCAATTCCCGATCATGCAGGATTGCCCCGCCGCCGCTTTGCCTGCGCACCACGGTCGCTGAGAGACTTACGGGGTGGCGCTGGCGATCAGCGTAATGCTGAAAATAGCCAAGCGACAGGGTTGGTTCTTTCCACTCGTAAAATCGCAAGCAGGGGATTCCTGCCGTGGCCGCTTCGTTCAGCAGTGCTTCATCGACCGCCATGTTCCAAGCACCGTCTTGGGGAGGATCGACGATCAAGCGACAGGGAAACGGCTTCGACATTGCGTACTATCAAGTGCAAATTTTCAATTTGCAGTATCTAATGCTGCCCAGGTTAATACCGGCTGGCGGGCTGCGCGGACCTCGTCAGGTCGACTCACACTCGTAGTGTGCGGAGCGTCGTGCAAAAGCTCGGCGTCCTCTTCCGTGATCCGGAACAGCACCTCGGCAAAGGCGTCGAGAGTTTCTTTGCTCTCCGACTCGGTAGGCTCGCACATCATGGCTTCTGGCACCGTTAGGGGGAAATAGACTGTAGGGGCATGGAACCCGTAGTCCAACAATCGCTTGGCGACATCCATCGCCGAGATCCCCTTTTCTTTCTTTAGAGTATTGGCCGACGCAACAAACTCGTGCATGCAACGGTTTCCCTGGGGGACTGGCAGAATGTGTTTTACTCGGCTGAGCAGATAGTTGGCGTTGAGCACGGCGTTCTCGGAAACCTCGCGGAGACCCTCTGGGCCGTGCGTGCGAATGTAAGCGTAAGCCCGCACCAAGACACCGACGTTGCCAAAAAAGGAACGCACCCGGCCGATGGATTTGGGCAAGTTGTAGTCGAGAAAGTAGTGGGGAAGTTTCAAGTTTCGAGTTTCGAGTTTCGAGTTCCGTTGGTCACTTTCTCGCGCCTCGCTACCCGCAACTCGTGCCTCTTTCCTCACTATCGGCGTCGGCAAATAGGGCGCGAGCTTCTCGGTGACGCAGATGGGGCCGGCCCCGGGGCCCCCGCCGCCGTGCGGGCCACTGAAGGTCTTATGAGGATTGTAGTGCTGCATATCGGCACCCCAATCGCCAGGGCGCGTAATTCCTAGAATGGCGTTCATGTTGGCACCATCGAGATAGATCAATCCTCCACGCACATGCACTTGCTCGGCGATCTCGCGCATGTGCGGCTCGAACAGCCCCAGTGTGCTGGGATTGGTGATCATCATCACGGCCACTTGGTCGTCGAGTTTGGCGGCCAGGTCGGCCATGTCGACGAAGCCGTCGGAGGTGGTTTTCACGGTGATCGATTGGTAGCCGGCCATGGCCGCACTCGCGGGATTTGTGCCATGGGCGTTGTCGGGAACCAGCACCTTGGTGCGATTCTCGCCAAGGTCTCGAAAGTAGGCAGCCGCTACCAAGAGTGCGGTCAACTCACCATGAGCCCCCGCCGCGGGTTGCAGACTGCACGCCTCCAGCCCCGAGATCTCCTGGAAGTACTCTTGCATCTCGTACAGCAGGGCGAGCATCCCCTGGATGGTTTCTTCGGGCTGGCACGGATGCAAATCGGCAAAGCCCGGCATTGCTGCCGCCCGTTCGTTCCGCTTGGGGTTGTACTTCATCGTGCAACTTCCGAGCGGATAAAAATGCGTGTCGACCGACATGTTCATCGTCGAGAGGTTGACGAAATGCCGCACAATCTGAGGCTCGGTCACTTCAGGCAGGGCAGGGGGCGCTGGTGCGATCGCTGCCGTGGGGAGCAAATCAAAAATGTCGCGCTCCGGCACATCACACGCAGGAAGCCGCGCCGCACGCCGACCTGGGCGGGAGAGTTCGCAAAGGAGTTGGGTGTCTCGGGTATTTCGCATGGCTATTTCTTCTCTAGGCCGTCACGGACATTGATACAGGGTTTGAAGCGTTGGCCAATGTTGCTACCCACCCATCCATCTCAGCTTTTGTGCGTTTTTCCGTCACAGCGACGAGAAAGCAGTCCGCAAGTTCAGGATACCAACGGCCAAGTGGTAAGCCGGCGAGGTAGCCACGGTCAAGCGAATACTTGAGCAACTCCTCGACTTGATTTTCAGCATCGCGGACGACAAATTCCTTGAAGGTCGGTTCGTCAAACGCCAATGAAAACCTCTCGTGTTGGCAAAGTTGTTCCGCTGCGTAACGAGCCTTCTGCAAGCAGAGGTTAGCCGTTTCTCGCAGACCCTGCGGACCTAGTTGCGCGAGGTAAACGGTTGCGCGCAGGGCGAACAGCCCCTGGTTTGTGCAGACATTGCTCGTGGCCTTCTCGCGGCGGATGTGCTGCTCGCGGGTCTGCATCGTGAGGACATAGCAGGTGTTGCCGCGACGGTCGATCGTCTGCCCCGCGATGCGGCCTGGCATCCGCCGGACGAGGCTTTTTTCGCAGGCCATGATTCCCAGGTACGGACCGCCGTAGGCCATCGGAGAACCGAGCGTATGCCCCTCGGCCACGGCGATGTTTGCCCCGTAGTCGCCAGGGCGTTTGAGCATGCCAAGACTGAGTGGATCGAAGACAGCGATTAGGAGCGCCCCCGCTTCCTTGGCGAGCTTGCTCACTTCGTCAACGTTCTCGACGCAGCCAAAGAAATTGGGTTGTTGCAAGACGACTGCCGCCGTCGTGTCATCGATTGCATCGGCCAGTGTTTCAGGATCGACTACACCTCCGGGCGTAGGAATCGTGACCAAGTCCGTGGCGAGATTCTCCAGGTAGGTCGCCATGGTGGACCGATACTCGGGGTGCAGGGACTCTGGGACGACCACTTTGCCGTGCCGACCGGTCGCGCTGATTGCCATTAGTACGGCCTCAGCAGCGGCGCTTGCACCGTCGTAGAGGCTGGCGTTCGAGATGTCGAGTCCCGTCAACTCGGTGATGAGCGACTGGTACTCGAACATTACCTGCAAATTGCCCTGACTCGCCTCAGCCTGATAAGGAGTATAGGACGTGTAAAACTCGCTCCGCGAGCCGATCGTGTCGACAACAGCCGGAATAAAGTGATCGTAGCTGCCAGCACCAAGAAAGCAGACTGCCTCGCCGGCAGACGTGTTGTGCGAGGCCAACTCCCGCAGATGCCGATCGAGTTCCAGTTCCGACAGGGCAGGAGGCAAATCCAGACGGCGGCCGAGTTTCAGCTCGGCAGGTATCGAATCAAATAAGACGTCAACCGATTCAGCACCAATCGCGGCGAGCATCGCCTGCTTGTCTTCGGGAGTATTGTAGTGGTAAGGCATCGTGTAGATTCGCTATTTGCGTTTCGAGTAAAGCAGTGCTCAGATGGCTTGGCAAGTGTCTGGCAACTCCTTACTCTTCACATTGTTTCTGATACGCGGCGTGGTCCAAGAGATTTCCCAAAGCGGAGTCATCCTTGATTTTGATTTTCGCAATCCAGCCAGCGCCGTAGGGATCACTGCTAAGCGTTTCCAACGCATTGGGCAAGGCCGTGTTCACGGCCACGACTTCGCCATCGACTGGCGCATAGATGTCGCTAACCGCCTTGACGGATTCCACTTCGCAGAATGGCTGCTCTGCTTCTACTTGCTGGCCCACGGTGGGCAGTTCGATGAATACCAGATCGGTGAGCGCTTCTACGGCGAAAGCCGAGATTCCGACCGTGGCGATCTGTGCACCCCCTTCTTCGGCGACAGCGACCCATTCATGGGTCTTTGCATAATGTAAATCTTCTGGCTTCACGGTGGTTTCTCCCGGGACTTACCGTAATTGGATCATAAACGTAACTCAATGCAGTCGCACTGAAGTGCGTGCTGCCGTAGAAATCTAATATAGTCTTTACTCTCAACCTTCAACTCGTCCCTATTTCCCTCGTTCGTAAAAGGGGAGGGGCACGACTTGGGCCGGATGCTCCCGACCGCGGATATCGACCGCCAAGGGGGTTCCTGGGGCGGCCGCCGACGTACAGACGTAAGCCATCGCGATAGGGTGGTTGAACGTCGGGGAAAAGGTGCCACTGGTGACTTTTCCGGCCGGCTGATCCCCCAGCAATATAGCAGCCCCCTCGCGAGCCACTCGTTTCCCTTCCATCTGCATACCGACTCGAACCGATTGTTTGTGGTCGCGCTGAAAACCGACAATCGCTTCGCGACCAATGAATTCCCGGTCGCGGAGATTTACGGCGAACTCGAGGCCCGCTTGAATTGGATTGATCGATTCGTCGAGTTCATGGCCATACAACGGCATGCCCGCTTCGAGACGCAGTGTGTCGCGTGCCCCTAGACCGACCGCACGCCCTCCTACTGCTGAAGCTGCCTCGATGAGTTCTTCCCAAACAGACGGTAGCTGCACGGCGGGGCAAACGATTTCACAGCCATCTTCGCCCGTGTACCCAGTTCGGCTGACAAAACACTCAACTCCGCAAACCTGGGCTACCTGCCCCGTGTAGTATCGCAGCGAAGTCAACTCGCAGGAAACGAACGGATCCAGGGTTTCGATCGCCCGAGGTCCTTGGGCAGCGAACATGCCGTAGGTGCTGGTGATGTCTTCGAGCTTGACCTCGAAGCCGCCTTGCTGGGTTTCCATCCAGGACATTATTTTCTGGCGGTTTCCTGCGTTGACCACCAGGCCGTAGCCTGAATGCTCGCCATTTTCGAGCGTCACCCGGTAACAGAGTACGTCGTCGAGGATTCCTCCCTCCTCGTGGCAGATGAGCGAGTAGCGAATCTGATGAGGTTTCATGTCGACCACCGAGCGCGTCAGAAGACGGTCGAGATAACCAGCAGCATCGGCACCATTGACCAATACCCGGCCCATGTGAGAGATGTCGAACAGGCCGACTGCGGTGCGGGTTGCTTGGTGTTCTTCGACGATGCCGGTGTACTGCACAGGCATGGACCAACCAGCAAACTCGACCATGCGGCCACCATGCGAGCTATGCCAATCGAAGAGCGGGGTGTGAGCCAGTTGATTATTGCTAGACATGACAAATCCGTTTGCGTTTCCGGTGGGAAATCGCATTTTAGCGGTTTAGCGTTGCGGTGCCAGGGGCCAGAATGCAGTACGAGGACACCTATTTTCGCTTGCGCTTCGGTTTGCCCTTGCCTTTGCGTGGCTGCTGCCACGCCTTTTTATCCGGCTTGCGCTTCGCCGCGCGGCCATCTGTGCTGCCCCCCGTTTTTTCCAGCAGTCGCATGTCGAGTTCCCGGCGTTCCACATCGACTGCTGCTACCGCTATCCGCACGGGATCGCCGAGTCGATAGGTGTTGCCAGAGCGAAAGCCTTTGATGACGTGTCCTGCGCGGTCGAATTTGTAGTAGTCGTCGGCCAGCGATGTGATGTGGACAAAGCCCTCGGCGGGGAGATGCGTTCCCGTGACAAACAGTCCGAAATTCTCGACGCCCGTGACGATGCCATCCATCTGCATCCCCACTTTGTCTTGCAGGTACAACAGGAGCTTGACTTTGTTGAGTTCCCGCTCTGCTTCGGTGGCCCGTTGTTCGCGATCGCTGCAGTGATCGCCGAGTGTGAGCAATTCGCCCAGGTGTTGCTCAGGGGTTTTACCACGGCTAACGGCTTCGACCAATCGGTGGATCGTCAAATCTGGATAACGGCGGATCGGCGAGGTGAAATGGCAATAGCACTTGCTGGCCAGAGCGTAGTGGCCCTCTTCATCGGGGCTGTAAACGGCCCGCTGCATGGATCGCAGGACGGCGTAGTTGACGGCGTACTCACGGGAATCTCCTTTTACCGCGGCGAGTAAATCCTGCAGAGCAAACCGGCTTTCCAGGCTTTCGGTTTTGAGGCCCAACTCGCTGACGAAATCGGTCAGCGCCTTGAGTTTACGAGGTTCGGGGGCACCATGCACGCGCCGCAGAAACTGCAAACCCTTGTCGGCCAGCATCTCCGCGACAGCCTCGTTGGCAGCGAGCATGAATTCTTCGATGATCTGATGGCTCTCAGTGTTCTCCGCTGTATGGGCTCCCGACACACTGCCATTCTTGTCGAGATCGATAACGAGTTCCGGCATGTTCAGCTCCAGCGAGCCGCGTTGCATCCGCCGACCACGGAGCATCATCGCCAGTTCGTGCATCCGTGAGAGCAGACCGTGAACTTCCCCTGTGAGTTTCGTCTTCCAAAGTGCTCGATCTGCCAGAAAGCTGTCGACTTCTTCGTAGGTAAAACGCCGGCAGCTCTTGATTGCACTTTTGAACACGTCGGTGCCGATGCGTTGTCCTTCGGGGCTGAACTCGATTCGGGCCGTGAGGGCATAGCGTACCTTGTCCGGTTGCAGGCTGGCGAGATTGTTGGAGATAATCTCCGGCAGCATGGGAATGACCTGGTCAGGGAGATAAACGCTGGTGGCTCGCTCACGGGCCTCTTGATCGAGGGGCGATTTAGGCCGCACAAAATGTGACACGTCGGCAATGTGAACCCCTAGAAGCCAGTGGTCATTTTCTAGTTTGGTGAGCGAGATCGCGTCGTCAAAATCACGGGCCGTCGCCGGATCGATGGTAATTATCGTCTCCCCGGTGATATCTTTGCGATGCTTGTGATCCGCCTCGTCGAACAGTTCCGCTTGCGCTCGGGCATCGTCCAAGGCTGCCTCGGAGAATTCCCCGGGGAGGTTATACTCACGGATGATCGAAAGTGTATCGACCCCCGGTTGGCCGCGCTGGCCGAGGATTTCGAGGATCACCCCCTCTCCGTCGCGGACATGCGACGGGAAGCGGACCATTTCTACCACGACCTTATCATCGGGCTGCGCCCCTTTGGCGCCGGGATCGCCTACAAAGATGGGCTTGGAGAAAACCTTGCCGTCGATCTGCACCAACCCCATGCCCCCCGTGACGAGGTAGGTGCCCACGAATTGGTTGGTTGCCCGTTCGACGATGTCGATGACGCGACCTTCGCTCTTGCCCTGGCGGCCCACTTTGCCGCTAAGCTGCAAGCGGACGATGTCGCCGTTGGCCGCATCACCGGCACCATTGGCGGGGACGAAGATGTCGGCATCGCGTCCTGCGCCAGCAGGAGTCCCTTCGGGCCGCACGAAGCCGAACCCACCCTCCGCCCGGCGAAACGTGCCAACGATGTTTTTTTCGGATTTCTGCTGCGACTCCGAGGGTTGCTTTTCGCCGTTTCCGGCAGCGAATACCAAGTGACTTGGTCCAAACGCCAACAGACCTTGCTTGACTAATTGTTTGACGATCCTTTTCGTCCGCGCGACATCGTCCCCTTCAAGCCCAAGTCGTTTAGCGATAGTTCCTGGTTTGATCGGGCGATACTTAGGATCGGTCACGTAACGGAGGATGGCGTCTTGGATATCTGGCATAGAGGGGAGTGTGGTGAGAGATTGGTGTTCGCAGGATGCTATGAACCTACAAGGCCGATATTGATTCAAGGGAGGTTTTCCAAGTCATTCAGATCCTTGAATCGTCCACTCGCAAGTTTATTTGTTTTGAGATCTTCAAGGTTCAGAAGGTTCATGGCAATTCCGTCAATTTCTCCGACTATCCGCCGGGCAAAGCAGGGGGCAAATTTAAGTCCGGAAATGCTCGTCAGGACGTCAATACGGTTTGGCCAGAAGCCTATCTGAGTGACTGCGTTTTCGGAAAGGAACAAGTCACTTCGAGCACTCGATTCCGAAAATCCAAATGCTTTCAAGACTTTTACCAACTTTGCGGCATTGAGCGGATTCATGGCGACCCAAACATCCATGTCTCCAGTAAGTGCGAACGTAGCCATGGAAGTTGACTGCATACGCTCCAATGAGGAGATACTCGACATCATGTTCGTTCAACAACTGTAAGAACTCTTTGAAGTCCTTCTGAAGTCGAATCGTATCCATAAGTTACCTGTCGTAGATATTCCAAGGCGGCCAAACGTTCTGCCGGGGTCTTAGTGGCCCAGAAGGCACGGTCGTCTCCCTCTTCTTCCAGAGGTATTACACGAATAGCTGTCTTGTCGAGACGAGGTTTGCTCATGATTTCAAACTATCAGAATTGAAAGAGTGATCTCGCACCGCTCTATTTTAGCTCAATTTTCCAGATTGGTCTATTTGTAAATTTGAGCTGTTGGCTTGGTAATTTGCCCTCACCCTTCATTTTCCGGCTTAAACAGCTTTCGACCGATCTGCGAAAAATACTGCGTCCAGTTGCTTTCGCTGTTGGGGCAGTCGCCCATCAATTGGCTGAAGTTTGCCACCTTCGCGTCGAGATTGTCTAACAGGTGCAATACGATCGCTTCGAGCGTCATCGGGAGTTTCGGACTTCCGTATTCGTACTCGCCGTGGTGGCTAATAATCAGATGCTTGAGTTCGATGAGGAGTCGCTCAGGGAACGGCTGGCCATCCTGTTGGACGATTTGGCGTACTTTCTCGTCGAGCATCGTAACGCCGAGTACCATGTGCCCCAACAACTGCCCGGCGTCCGTGTAGGCAATGTCGCGGTCATAAGAGAGCTCATCGGTTTTGGCGGAATCGTGGAGAAACGCGCCCATCAGGAGTTTGTCCTGCGAAAGTTGCGGATACTTGGGTGCAACCACCAGCACTAATTCCATCAGACTCAATACATGCTCCAAGAGTCCCCCTTGATACGCATGGTGGTTTTTCATGCCGGCGGGAGCACGGCAGAATTTTTCCATGAAACTGTCGTCTTTGAGAAATCCCTTAGCGAGTCGAGCCAGTGGCACCGACTGAATCTGGCCAAGGATATCGGTGAGTCGTGTGCGCATCTTGTCGATGTCGGCCGATTGGAGGGTGATAAAGTCCCCCTCCTCGAGTTCATCGGGTCGGGCCTTGCGGATGTGCGTGGCAATGAGCTGCATGTTCCCTTGAAACAACTGCGTAGCTCCCTCGACATGCACATAGTCGCCGTTGTCGAACGCTTTGTAATCGTTGTCCGTAGCATTCCACATGCGGGTGTTTACCGACCCGCTACGGTCGGAGAGATCCACTTGCAGGTAAAGGTTGCCATTGCGGTTGGGGCGGAGTTGCTTATCCGAGGCCAGAAAAACCTGGCTGACAGGCTCATTGTGGGTAAGCTGGCTGACAAAACGGCGCGAATCAGAGGACATGTGTGGGCGGTTAGTGGTTGGTGGTGAGTGGTAGGTAATTAGCCGAATGCAACGCGTCGCTGGGAGACACGCTACGCAGCACACGCCGAAACGCATTATTGTAGCAGATTATTGCGTTTCTCGCTGGGGCCTCAAGTTCTGGTGTTTGGGGGGTGCGATTTTCCCCCGGCAGGGATTCGACTAGAATGCGGCCTCGCCGTGTAGATTTCCCGAAAACTGCCCTGCGTCGCGTTGCGTCGCGGCTGCTTCCCTTTCACTAGCCACTTGCCAGCAATGTCCAAAGCACCGAAAACCGCCATTACTCCCACCCGTGCCGAAAACTACCCCGAATGGTACCAGCAGGTCATCAAGGGGGCCGACTTAGCTGAGAACTCTGACGTCCGCGGCTGCATGGTGATCAAGCCGTGGGGCTATGCCATCTGGGAAAACATCCAGCGGCATCTCGATGCGATGTTCAAGGCTACGGGCCATGAGAACGCCTATTTCCCGTTGTTCATCCCGATGAGCTTCCTAGAGAAGGAGGCGGAGCATGTCGAGGGCTTTGCGAAGGAATGCGCGGTCGTGACGCATCACCGCTTGGAGCCCGACGGCAAAGGGGGATTGCAACCGGCCCCCAGTGCGAAGCTCGAAGAGCCGCTCATCGTTCGGCCGACGAGTGAAACCATCATCGGCGCCACCTTTGCTCGCTGGGTGCAGTCCTATCGCGACTTACCGATTCTGATCAATCAATGGGCCAATGTTGTCCGCTGGGAACTTCGCACACGAATGTTTCTTCGCACCACGGAGTTTCTCTGGCAGGAAGGACATACGGTCCATGCCACGGAGGAAGAAGCCCGCGCAGAAACGCGGCAGATGCTCGATGTCTATGCCGACTTCGCGGAAAGTGTGATGGCCATGCCCGTAATCAAGGGTGAGAAAACCGCTGGCGAGCGGTTCCCCGGAGCGGTGGCCACCTATAGTATCGAAGCCCTGATGCAGGATCGCAAGGCGTTGCAGGCGGGGACGTCCCATTTCCTGGGACAGAATTTCGCCAAGGCCCAAGACATCAAGTTTCAGAATGTGGAGGGCGAGTTGCAATTCGCCTGGACGACCTCCTGGGGCGTTTCGACGCGGCTGGTCGGGGGACTCATCATGACCCATTCTGACGACGACGGCCTGATGCTACCGCCTCGATTGGCGCCGGCCCAGGTGGTTATCCTGCCAGTGTATCGCAATGACGAAGAACGCGCTACGGTGTTACCTTATTGCGAAACACTCAAGATGGACTTGTCTGCCCAACAATATGTTCGTGAGCCGGTCCGTGTCCGGCTTGACGACCGCGATCTACGCGGCGGTGACAAGCGTTGGCAGTGGATCAAGCGAGGGGTGCCGCTGATTCTGGAGGTCGGCCCACGGGATATTGCTGAAGATAAAGTGTTTGTCAAACGCCGCGACATTGAGGGCAAGGGAGATGCAGTCCCACGTGCCGAGATCGTGAGTTCGGTGGCCAACCGCCTCGCGGAGATTCAGCAGGCCTTTTTCGACCGCGCTGCGGCCTTGCGAACTGAAGCGACCATTAAGATTAATTCACTCGAGAAATTTGAGGAGTTCTTCGCCGAGAGTGCTCCTGGTGGATTGGCATATTGCCATTTCGTCGACAGCCCCATAATGGAAGCGAAGCTCAAAGCACTAAAATGCACGGTTCGATGTGTGCCCCTCGATGCACCAATCGAGTCTGGCCAATGTATTTTCACCGGTGAGCCAAGCAAGCGGCGCGGCGTGTTTGCGCGGGCGTATTGATTTCCAGAATTTTCTAACATGGGTTCCATCTCCCCACCCCAACCGGTCCTCTTGCTCGTAGCGATTAGCAGTCGCTACGACACGGCACTTGATTGGGCCCGCGAGAAAATTACTGCAGAGTTCGGCCCAGCGGGAGCGACCAGTCCAGCTTTCCACTTTACCGAGACCGACTACTACACAGCCACAATGGGTTCCGAACTGAAAAAGCAATTCGTGGTGCCTGCTAAGCCAATCGACCCCGGACGGCTTGCGGCGATCAAACGACTCACGAACGAGTGGGAAGCCGGATACGTTGCGGCATCGGATCATCCTGAATCGCGGCCATTAAACCTTGATCCTGGCTACCTTACACTTGCCAAACTGGTGCTCGCTTCGACCAAGGATCATTCCCATCGGGTCTATTTAGCCGACGGGATCTATGCCGAAGTGACGCTTAGCTATCGAGCCAAGGCTTGGCACCCGTTCGATTGGACCTATCCCGACTATCGTCGCAGCGATTTTCAGCAATTCTTCACGAAGTGCCGCAATCTGTTGCGTGAGGGTCCTGCCACAGTAAATTGACGCTCCTACTTTCTGCCTTACAATAAATGGGTGTCTCGTGTTGTCTGGAATGAGCAAGGTTTGGATGCAGCAACGCTAATCTAGTACCGCGCTGTCAGGAACCGGGGGCTGGCGTCCTGCGGCTGATCCGATCAGCCGGCATGCGCTAGCGTCCGGTTCCAGGGTGCATACTGTCGATTAGCGCTCCTGCACCCGTAAGGTTTGATTATGAAGAGTCTCTTGGGTGTAGTCTTGTTTGCCGCACTTTGCGGGCTTGGACTGGGAGCTGCCCTGGGTTATCTCGAGGGAAGGCTTCCTGATGCGCCTCCTAAGAATTTGACCGCAGCAAGTTCCACGTCACCTCATTCTGCCTCGCCCGTAAAGGGCCCCATTGCCGTTGTCCCCGAAACGACATTCAATTTCGATCGCATGGAACGGGCTTCTTCGATGACCCATGCGTTCAAAATCAAGAATGTGGGGGACAAGCCGCTTCACGTGGAAGTCGTGAGCACAACTTGCAAATGTACGGTCGGCGAACTTTCCGAGAATGATATCGCCCCCGGGGAGGAGACCGATATAGAATTGGAGTGGACCGCCAAGACGGCACCTGGTCCATTTCGCCATGGGGCGACACTTGAGACCAACGACCTTCGTCATTCTCGCATTGAGTTGGTCGTGGAAGGAGAGGTTGTCGAATCGACTACTCTTCAGCCTCCGGAATTGCTGTTCGGCACAGTTCAAGCGGGAGAAACAAAAGAAACCTCTTGCTTCCTGGTTTCCAGTATTGAGAAAGACGCTAAGATTCTTCACTATGAGTTGAGCGATCCTGAGATTGCTAAGCAAATTGATATCGACTTCTCTCCGGTCGACAAGGCGATCTTGAATGATTTCAAGGCCCTTAGTGCGGTGAAAGTGACTGCTACTTACCGGGCAGGTAAGTCTCAGGGGCCCTTCTTTGCCTGGCTCACGTTGGAGACGAACCTCCCTAGAGCTGAGAAACTCACTGTGCCACTCACAGGAAATGTGGTGGGTGATATTTCCGTTTTTGGCCCTGGATGGATCGCCAGCCAAAACTTGTTGCAACTAAGTGCGGTGGATGGCAAGGCAGGTAAAAAGGTTCGGCTGTTGGTCGCCGTTCGAGGGGACAACGCCAAAGAAACCCAACTCTCGGTAGCTAGCGTGGACCCCAAGGAACTGAAGGTCACGCTGGGCGAGGGGAAGCAGATGGGAGAGAAACTGGTTCATTTTCCGCTGTTTGTCGAAATCCCACCAGGGACGCGCCCTTTGGTAAGGATGAGTAAGCCAGGGGAAGACGATGATACGAGCCGAGGCGATGGACTGATCGTGCTTAATTCGACCCACCCTGTCACCTCCGAACTACGTCTGAAAGTTCGATTTTCGGTCGAGTAAACAATCGGTTTTGGGCAACTGTACTGGTCTTCGGATAGTTTTGCGGCTACGATTTTCTGCGATATACGGTTTTGTACCTATTCCCGACGAGCAGTGAGTGATCATGGATTTCAAGGCGGAACGAATTCGGAGAGGGCGATATTTTCTGGGGTTTATCGTCGGGGTCTCGGCGATGATGATCGCTGTTTTTCCCAGCGGACTCCGGTCGGCGGAGCAGGGGGGAGGGACCGCCGATCAAATTGCCGACGCGATCAAGAAAAATGGAAAAATCTTTGTCGAATGGCCCAAGCCCCAATTGACGCTGGTCTTCTCGGGTGAGACGGACGGCTATCTTGAGCCATGCGGTTGTGCGGGGCTAGATAATCAGAAAGGTGGCATGAAGCGGCGGCACACGTTTCTCAAGCAGCTTGCCGCCGATGGCTGGAATCCTGTCGCCTTCGATATGGGGGCCCTGGTCCGCCGTACGGGTCCCCAGGCGGAGATGAAGTATCGTTTTGCACTCCGTTCCTTGATTGACATGGGGTACTCAGTCGTAACCTTCGGCCTCAAAGACTTGCAGTTATCGAGTGAAGCGATTCTCTTTGTGCTGGCTAATTTGAATCCTGAAGACAATCCGCTTGTATCGGCCAACGTTGATCTCTTTGGTATGGCACAGCCTATGAAAGTAATCGAAGCGGGGGGAAAGAAAATCGGCGTCACAGCCGTTTTGGGGGCTAAATCCCGAAAGCTCCTGGTGGGCAATCATGAGATCGCCATTCAGGACCCTGTCGCAACACTTCAAAAAGTGGTGTCCCAGCTCGAAGCTCAGAATTGTGACCTGAATGTCCTGTTGGTTCATGGTAATCCAGACGAGGCGGCTGAATTAGCCCGGCAATTCCCTTTGTTCGATCTGGTGGGCACGACTGGTGGAGCGGAGGAGCCTCCCGATCGCTCGCGACCTATCGAGAATGCGGAATCTTACCTGATTGAGACTGGAAAGAAAGGTCAATACGTGATTGCACTGGGAGTCTACGACGACCCTCAGCAGCCGTTACGCTACCAGCGAGTTCCTCTCGATCATCGATTTGAAGATTCTGCCGAAATGCAAGAACTGCTCGTCGAGTATCAAAAAGAATTGGAAACGACCACACTCGCCGGTTTAGGGCTCACTGGTATCCGGCACCCCGAGGATTCCTTTGCCGGGAGTGCTGCTTGCGCTGACTGCCATACGGCTGCGACAGAGGTGCTTCTCAATACTCCTCATGCCCATGCCACAGAGACACTGGTCAATCTCGATCCGCCGCGGCATTTCGATCCAGAATGCCTGAGTTGTCACGTCACCGGCTGGAATCCCCAGGAATACTTTCCCTACGAGTCGGGATTCATGGGGCTGAAGCAGTCGCCGCTGATGTTAGGCAACGGCTGCGAGAATTGCCATGGCCCCGCGGCGGCTCATGTGGCGGCAGAGTCGGGCGAAGAGACGCTCAGCGATGCCGAGATCGAGAGTCTGCGGGCCGCATTAAGGTTGAAGATCGTAGAGAACGAAGGGAACGTGAGTGGGCAGACGCCACCGCAGGTAGTTGGTGCGGTGGTAAATAAGTGCTTGGAATGCCATGACCTGGACAATAGTCCCGACTTTGATTTTCAAGAATACTGGCCCCAGGTGGAGCACTACGGGAAAGATTGAAATCCAGTGATGACTCATCACTTATTTCTACCTCTCCAACTCCGCCAGGGCTTCGTCCGGGATGTTGAAGTTTGCCGAGACCGTCTGCACGTCGTCGTGATCGTCGAGTGCTTCCATCATCTTTAATACCGCGCGGGCTGTATCCACATCCAGATCGACGGTGTCTTGAGGGATGCGTGTAATCTCACGGGATTGGGTGGAGATTTCCGCCGCGTCGATGGCTTCGCAAACGGCTCCAAAGACGTCCGGATCAGTAATTACCTCGTAACTGTCGTTGAATGTTTTCACATCCTCGGCACCGGCTTCAAGAGCAAGCTCCAAGAGTGATTCTTCCTCGGTTTGCGCCTTGTCGATCACGAGCAGGCCTTTGCGATCGAACATCCAGGCCACGCAGCCCGTTGCGCCCAGCTTGCCCCCGGCGAGTTCAAATATCTTGCGTACTTCGGGGGCGGTGCGATTTCGATTGTCGGTGAGGATTTCACACAACACCGCCACTCCCCCGGGGCCGTACCCTTCGTACAGGACCGAATCGAGGCTCCCGCCGTCTATTTCGCCGGTCCCCTTCTTGATGGCCCGTTCGATGTTGTCTTTGGGCATGCTCACGGCCTTGGCGTCGTTGATGGCATAACGTAGCCGCAGATTCATACCTGGGTCTCCGCCGCCGTCGCGGGCAGCGATGATAATCGCCTTGGAGAGTTTACTCCAGAGCTTGCCACGTTTCGAGTCGATGAGCGATTTTTTGTGGGCGATATTCGCCCAATGAGAATGGCCAGCCATATGCGGATAGAATCTCGAGGTAAGACTTGCAGCCGCGATGCAACGCGTCGCAGGGGGTATTATTTAGCGAGGTTTCTTCTTTGTGAGCTTCTTGTTCGAGGTCTTCTTGGCTACACGACCTGCGGTCTTGGTTTTCTTTTTCGGAGCAGTTTTCTTGCCAGACTCTGGTTTTTTGGCGGATTTTTTCTTCACTGGGCTCGCAGCCTGAGACTTCGAGGGAGACTTCTTCTTTTTGTCCGTTGCCGAAGTGCTCGCGGGCTTTGCCTCAGCTTCCACGGTCGTCTTCTCGGTAGTCGCCTCAGGCTTTTTCGACGGACGTTTGGGAAGGCGATCTTTGCAGCTTGGATCGATCTCCAGCAGAATCTTGCGAATCGTCGGACCGTGGGGACTACGGTATAACTCCACACCTAACTGATGCAGCAAAGTTCCCACCTCTGTTCCCTTGGTTTTGGGAATCGCACGTTCTAAGCCAGGTACCGTCCCCTTGGCAGCTTCGGAGTCAGAAATGACTCCCACCACGTGCATGGCCTCGAGCAAACCTTGATTGATAGGGATCGAGTGTCCCCCCAGGCCATATTGCGTCACGTACGAAACAGTAAACGGAGTTGTCCCGTGAAACTTTTCTACTTGCTTGATGGCCTGTCCGATGTTTTGTTTCTTGAGTGGTTCCAAGTCGAAGGAATAAAGGGTTTCGAATATGCTCTGCAACATGCGCTTGAGTCGAGTAGCGGCCTCTTCGGCATCGTTGAGTGGCTTAACGAGTTCGCTCAATTCACGGACGGAAGAAACCCTCACTTCGTTCCAATCGAAGTATTCGCATTTGAGCGAATCAAAGACCTTCTCTGCATCCTCGTGCAGCGAATTCTCCACGCAACACGCGAACACGAGATGTTCCAAAACCGTCCGCTCGCCGGCAGGCTCGGTGGGTTTATACAGTTTCTTGACTACTTTCAAGACTTTGTTGATTTGTGCTGCGCGGTTGTTGCTTGCCATCGATTGCGTTTCTGAGCCAATAAGGGAAGAATATTGATAGAAAGTGATTAAATGTCTTCGGGAAGTGGTTCTTCCTCTTGAACGGGTGGGTCGTCTGCGTCAGAAGTTTCTTCGTCGGGGAGTACGTCGCCAAGCATTTTTGCAATAGCGATGGATTTCTTCACTCCCATATCTAGCTCGAAACGAATAACGGGAGTGTAGCGGGTGTCGATTCGTTTCGAAATCTTCTGCTGCAGGAAGCCAGCGGAACTTTGCAAACCCTGGAGGCACAGCTTTTGGGCCGCTTCATCTCCCATAACCGATACATGCACCCTGGCAATCCGCATATCTGGAGAAACCTCGACAAATGTCACCGTCACCCCTTGGATCCGCGGATCGCGCAGATCGGTCAGGATCGCCATGCTGACCACCTCTCGAATGGCTTCGGCTGCTTTCAATACTCGTCTGGAAGTCATGCACGTTTCTTTCGCACCGGGGCTACGATTCCAAAGATTCTTCGAAAGTTCGACCTACTTCTTCCACCTTGTAGGCCTCGAAGAGATCGCCCTCTTTGACGTCGTTGAAACCGGATAGCTTGATGCCGCATTCCAAGCCTTCGCGGACTTCCTTGGCGTCGGATTTTTCACGTTTGAGGGTGTCGATGGGGTAGTCGCCGATAATGGTATTGTCGCGAATGATCCGTACCCGACCGTTGCGGACAATGCTTCCCGACAACACCCGGCAACCTGCGATCGTGCCGATCCGGCTGATTTTGTAGGTCTGCTGGACGAGCGCGCGGCCCAGCTCGACTTCCCGTTCCTCAGGTTTGAGCAGGCCTTCCAGGGCTGCTTTGATGTCTTCGGTGATCTTGTAAATGATGTCGTAACGTCGAACCTGGACTCCACGTTGCTCGGCCAGATTGCGGGCGTTTTCGTCGGCGATCACATTGAAACCGATGATGATCGCATCCGACGCATCGGCTAGGGTGACGTCGGCTTCTGTGACACCCCCAACCGAGGCTTGCAGTAATTTGATCTTTACTTCGGGATGCTCCAGTTTGCCAAGTTCCTTCTGAATCGCCTCGATCGACCCACGTACGTCGGCTCGCAAAATGAGGTTCAGGATTTGAACTTCGTTGGCCCCTTCGAGTCGGTCAAACAACGTTTCGAGTGTGACGTGTTGAACGCCTCCGCTCAGCGAGATCTTTCGATGAGACTCGGAGCGTGCCTCGGCAATGGCGCGGGCGTCGGCAATGTCGTCTAGTATGTAAAAGTGCTCCCCAGCCCCAGGAGCCGTGTCGAACCCGGTGATATTCACCGGTGTGCTGGGACCAGCCTCTTCGTAGCGACGCCCTGCCAGAAGGGTATCGTACATGGCTTTGACGCGTCCGTAGGATTGCCCGCAAACAATAACGTCGCCTACTCGAAGCGTGCCATTCTGGACGATTACTTTGGCCACCACGCCACGGCCAGGTTCTTGCTGGGCTTCCAGACAAGTTCCGATCGCCTTGCGATTGGGGTTGGCGGTGTATTCGTTCAATTCAGCAACCGTGAGAACGGTATCCAGCAGATTGTCGATGCCATCGCCGGTAATTGCACTGGTTTTCACGACCTCAACATCTCCGCCCCATTCACTGGGGAGGAGTCCATTCGTTGAGAGCCCCTGCATGACACGATTGAGATCCACACCTGGGAGATCGGTCTTATTGAGTGCTACGACTATCGGCACGTCGGCTGCACGGGCGTGACTGATTGCCTCTTCTGTTTGAGGCATCACACCATCATCCGCGGCTACTACCAGCACGGCGATGTCCGTAACATTGGCTCCCCGAGCACGCATCTCGGTAAAGGCTTCATGACCAGGGGTATCGACAAAAGAGATTTCTTGGCCATCCTTTACGATCTTGTAAGCACGAATGTGCTGAGTAATGCCGCCACTCTCGCCGCTGACCACATCAATTCCAATAATGCGGTCCAAAAGCGAGGTTTTGCCGTGGTCGACGTGCCCCAGGAAAGTGATGACTGGAGGGCGTGGAACCAGATCGGCTTCATCATCTTGCTGACCAAGAACGTCCGCGAGCAATTCGTCTTCTATGCTGACCGCTTCCTTCAATTCGACATTGACTCCAAGTTCGGCGGCAATCAACTCTGTTAACTCGTCGTCGATCAAGGCATTCATCGTAGCCATCACCCCCTCCTCCATAAGAATTCGCAAGATTTGGCTCGCGGGGACGCCGGCTGCCTCGGAAAATTCACGCACTGTGCAGGGGAGTTGCAAAGTGACTTTCTCCTTGCGGGGGGCGGCGGTACTCACCCCGGTGCGGCGTGGCCGACGCAGCGAGCGGCGGGGTCGATATTCGTCGCTTGCGCCCTCGCGTTCTTTCAGGGTGTGACGTTGCCTGCTGAGTTGACGTTGTTCGCGCCCACCGAGAATAGGGGCGTCTTCTTTGTCAGGGACACCTTTGCCTTTGCCCCGGCGACCTTTGCCAGCAGCGGGTGCGTCTGCATCGGGGAGAACAACCTCTTTCTCTTTGCCGCGACGCTTGGCATCTAGGGTATCTTCGTGCCGCTTCAGGTGGGCCGAAAGTGGCTTCCCGCTTGTTTTTCCCGGACGCAAGGCCTCGGCCGGCAGCCGAAGATCTGGTTTCTGTACGGGCACATCCTTGCCGGTCGAACTGGAAGAAGGCTTCTCGGCAATCGGCATCGGAGCTAGTTTGATAGCAGGTCGACCACGCTGGGGAGTGGACCCCGGTTGTTTTGGTTCTCGGCTACGCTCATTTTCTTTTCCACCAGGTCGAATCGTAGGAAGTTTCCCCCCAACGTTACCGGGACCAATATAATCGTCTCGCCGCATTACATTAGCCAGTGGGCCATGACCTTCCTCCGACATTTCCATGGGAGCCGCTGCAGGCTCCACATGCGGGTCGCTCGAAGCCACCGATTGCTCTTCAGCCGCCTCGATACGTTTTTTCCGCAACCCGGCTAGAGGAGATGTAGGCCGTGGAGTGGTTAGAACAGGCATTTTGCCCTCGCGCACCGGTTCTTTGGGGCGTTCGGGAGCGGGCGCCGATTGCTTACCCTGGGTGGCATTCTGAGGGCCAGGGTTCTGGAAGTGTTCTTGAAGCTTGGAGACTTCCTCGTCCGTCAGGCTGGCCAGCGCGGAGCCCTTCCCTCGGATGCCAAGTCGTGCGCAGACATCGACGAGCTCCTTGCTGTCTAACTTCAGTTCCTTCGCTAATGAATAGATGCGGACCGCCAAAATCAATTTCTCCGTGCGAGCTCAGTGGGTTGCAAAATATGTGGTCGCAATGACCCAATGCCCGCGGTTAATGCCAAAAAAACTTAGGAAACCATGAGTTTCTTCCTCCTAGTACCGTGAGTTCCATCTGGGCTGAGGCTGCAGGAAGCCATGCAGGCCATCAGGGAAACAAAACTACTCCGACTCTTTTTCGGGTTCCGGAGATTCGTCACTCGCATCATTCTCGGCTGATTCTGATTCTGCCGAGTCTGAATCACTCTCACCCAAATCATAATCCATGGAGCCAGCCGCTTCTTGAGCTGACTCAGTCTCAACTGCTGCGTCGGCTTCATCCTCTGCCTGGCCTTCCACTGCTTTACGTGCTGCTTCGGCCTCTTCTTCCATGGCCGTGGCTGCCGCTATGCGGTCATCCTCGCGTTTCTGCCGCCGAGCCGCCGCTGCCGCTGCCTCGGCTTCTTCAGCCCGGGCTTCGGCTTGCGCGACGATTACGTCGACTTGCTCTTCGGTCATGCTTCCCATTTCCATCAAGGCATCGGGTTCGATGATCGACAAGTCGTCGTAGCTCAAGAATCCTTCTTCCACCAGCCGTTCGGCCAACTCCTGAGTGACCCCTTCGAGCGAACTGAATCCCTGGACCGCCCGGTCGATCGACTCGGCCAGTTCGTCCTGGGTCATGATCTCGATGTCCCACCCTGAGAGTTTGCTTGCCAGACGAACATTCTGTCCTCGGCGGCCAATCGCCAACGACAACTGGTCCTCACGCACAAGCACAATTGCCCGGCCCAACATGCGGCAGAGAATGACTTGTTCGACCTCGGCCGGTTGCAATGCATTGGGGATCAGCACTTCCAGGTTGTCGTCCCAGCGGACAATGTCGATGCGTTCCCCGCCAAGTTCGTCGACGATGTTCTTGATGCGGTTTCCCCGCACACCGACGCAGGCTCCCACGCAATCGACACGCTGGTCGCTACTCGATACGGCAACCTTCGACCGGTAGCCCGGCTCACGAGAGATCGCCCGAATTTCAATCACACTGTCAATGATTTCGGGAATCTCTTGTTCGAACAGCCGTTGCACCAGATGGGGCCTGGCACGACTGAGAATCACTTTAATTCGACTGCCACTCTTGCGAACCTCAAAAACGGTGGCCCGCACGCGCTCGTTTACATGATGCGTCTCACCGGGGATTTGCTCACTGCGGGGGAGGATCGCCTCGACGTTCGACAGAGTGACCGTTGCGGCACCACCTTCGTAACGCTGGACAACACCGCTGACCATCTCGCCAATCAGGTCGCTGTATTCGTCGTAAAGGGCATCCCGCTCGGCCTCGCGGATTTTCTGGATCATCACCTGTTTGGCAGTTTGGGCCCCGATGCGGCCGACGGTTTCTTCCGAATCAAGAGGTTCGCCATCACAAGTGGCGGAGATCGCACCACTTTCGCGATCGATTTGGACAACTACATCCGATTCCTCACCGTAATATTTCTTGGCTGCCGAAACGAGTGCGGCCTCTATTCCCTCGAAGACAATTCCCTTTTCGATGTTCTTGTCTCGATGAATCGCATCCACAATTCTCAGTACTTCGCCAGCATTCATGTTGATAATTCTCCGCGGCGTATTCGCCCACCGCCAGGCAACCAGGTTGTTCGAATTGTTTTCGGATCATTGGGCAAATCAGGCAGGTACAATACCAGTTCAGACTAGCCGCACATCAAGCCACGCCGCCTGTCGGTGAGCAGTCGGCTTGACCAAAACCCTTTAACCAAAGGGACTTAGCACAGTTAGTAATCCCGTAATGATAACCGGTCCATTTTGGCTGTCAACCGGCTGAAACAGATCGAAAGTGCACAGCAGAGTAGTTTGGGGTGCCTTCTGCAGTGGGCGGAAGCCCGCGATTCAAGCAGAGGAGCGGCCATATTCCTGGCGACGATGACAATTGAATCGTGGGGCAGCCATCCTGGCTGTTTTTCAGATTTCGCTTACACCCGTGCCACAACAACCGCCGCAGCTTGGGCTTGCGGGGTGACGCTGAGCTTCAAGAAACTGTTCCCGGGGGGGCGATCTCTGGCAGCCGATACAAGCAGCGGACAGGCTGGATCGGAGGTTGCGTAGTTAAGTGTGCCAAAGAGATTGTCTTCAGTAAGCGCCAAAACACTTGCAATTAACTCCACCAAGCCGCTGCCGGCACCCAGATTGCCGAAATAGCTCTTGGCCGCCACTACGGGCACTGTTTTCGCAGCATCCTCAAACACATCGCCGACGGCGGCTGCTTCCTCGGCATCGGATTGCGTGGTCGCCAGACCATGGGCATTGATGTGCCCGCATTGGTCGGAAGTGAGTTTGGCTGAGCCGAAGGCCGCCCGCATGGCATTGATGAGTGCTTGCCGGCGGTTTCCCTTCAAATGGGAGTTGGTCACGATGCTGCTCCCCGTGCCGACGACCTCACCATAAATGGTCGCACCGCGGCGCGTGGCAGATTCCAGTTCTTCGAGGACAATCGACCCAGAACCCTCTCCGACCACCATGCCACTCCGCTGGGCATCGAAGGGCCGGGAGGCCTCAGAGGGCAGACACTGGGGGTGGGCTAGTTGCTCGGTCTGAATGGCATGGATCGTTTTGAACGAATGGACCCGCGTCCCCGTTGCTCCGGCGAGCATCAGGTCAGCGTGGCCACGTTGAATTGTATGCATTGCCTCTCGGAGTGCCATCAGCCCCGAGGCCTCGCGCATCGTGAGCGAATTGTTGGGCCCACGCAGATCGTTGAGGATCGCGATGTGGCTACCAGGCATGTTGGGCAGAAACTTGAGCATCCAGAGAGGACTCATTTGTTCCAAGCCCACGTCACCCCATTCGGAATACCGGAATTTCCCCGCGCGGGCACCACACTTGACCATGCCATCCACAAAATCATCGGGCGGGCTGAGCATGTAGTCGCTGCCGAACACGACGCCGCTCCGCTCCGGATCAAGGCCCGTTCCAGCATACTTCGCGTCGACTAATGCCTGCTGCGCAGAAGCGATAGCCATCATCGTTTCGCGGCACATTACCTTGAGTGCCTTGCGGATCGCTTTCTTGACTTCCTTCTCAAGCGGGCCGAAGTTTTCGATGTCCCCGGTGAACTCACGGCACTCACCGCCGAAGCTGACATGGTCGTCGATTGCAGGCAAGAGCGTGAGTTGTTGAACTCCACTGCGACCACTCGCGAGGGCATCGCGCATTTGCTCCACAGAATTTCCCAGGGGGCAGACCACCCCCATCCCGGTAATGACAACGCGACGTGGTTGAGCAAAGGAATTCATTCAAGCGAGAGAGCGGGTGAGCTAGCAGAAACGACGACCCTCCAGGATAGCCGTCCCGTCTCTCTAGGGCTAGTCGGCATCCAAAGACGTTCTGCACCCCAGGAGTGACCTCTCCAGGAACAACTTGGCGACATGGTCAGGCTGAATCCTAGAAAAAACGGCCTCCACCCCGTCTGGGTTCCATGCCACGCTCCTTAAGTCGCTGGTTGTACATCTGCATGGTCATCTGGAATTTGGCGCGTTGTTCGGGAGTCGTTCTGTCGAGCATTCTCTTGCGGAATTGGTCGATTTGCTGGGGCGTGGGAGGACCACCCGAATTGCCATCACGTGCCCATGGGGGCCCCCCCGCTCCTGGGCCACCTCTATTTTGTTCACGAGCCAGGGATTCGTCGATTCTTTTGTCCAATTCGGCCTTTTGCTCTTCAGGAGTCATTGCCAGGAAGTGGTCAAGTCTTGCTTCCATCATTTTCATGAACATCGGAGCACTGTTTTCGAAAAACGAGCGGCGTTGTTCTTCCGAGAGGCCTTTCATCTTTTCGCCAAATGCCTGGCGATTGGCCTCCTGTTGGTCGCTGGTCAGTTCATTCCGCTTGGCAAATTGTTCGTCGCGCATCTGCTCCAATTCCACGATGGCAGGGTCCTTGCCTCCAAACCAACTTAGCCCCCATCCAATCGCAACTAAGGCCAATAACGTCGCGACGCCGATAATTACTTGTTTCTTATTCATGGTAAAGCTCCGGTCTCATTCATCGCGGACGACAACCGCGTCCACATGTCCGTCCAAATAGGCATAATTCCGCGAACCGTCCTGGCCAGGCGGGCCATGAAACGCACCGAAATCGAATACGATCCAGACGGTGCTACTCCCTCCATAGGCCAACTTGCTGTCGAGTACTTCAGGACGCGTCTTGCCTGCCAAACCGAAGGAAGGATATTCATAGCTCAAGCCCTCCCTGTCGAAATACGAATTGTACTGCGACATTAGTGCGTCGTCGTCGGTGCTGGAAGATTCCGGATCGTGTTCGTAGTAATCGCTTGGGCAGTGGAAGATCTCTCGGTTTTGCTCGCAATAATCTGCCAGCACGTCATACAGGGAGGGGAGATTCGTGGGATTGAGCGTCCGCGGTAGCTTGGCCACCTCGGGAAATTTTCCGCGCTCTCCCTGGCGGTCGAGATACTGCGTCAGGGCCAGGCCAATCTGCCGGAGATTGTTCTTGCATTGCGTATTGCGTGCCGCTCCCCGCGCCGCCTGAACTGCCGGGAGCAGCAAGCCCACCAACACGCTGATGATGGCGATCACCACCAAAAGTTCGACAAGCGTAAATGCTGATCTGCGCTTCATGGCGGGAGGCCCCAAAACAGGAAGGAATACCCAGTACGATCTCTAATACGCGGAGAGAGACTCTGGCATTACAACCCTGCCAGCACGAAAAAGTTTCGCTTCGGCAAGAATAAATGTTACTGCCCCCCATTTTATCCCAAGAAAGGGCAATCGGGTAGCCGAAATCGAGCGCTAGCATTAGCAGGGGTGCAACGCATCACATTGCGTTTCCACACGCCTCAATACCGCCCATGAAATGTCGAGTCAGGCCGGCTGGCCGTCTGAGGGGAGGAAGATAAAGACACGGACAATTATAATAGTCGGCAAGCCGGCAGAAATGTTGAAATAGCTTGCAGTTGTGGTTTCTGCTTAGGTAGGATAGGGCAGAGATAGGCGGATTTGTTTCTGTCCATTTATTGTTCGGCTGCTAAGAGAGTACGTCGTGACAGCAGTGTTTCCTCGACTAGAGTCAGGAGAGGAAGTATGGGGCACCAAGATCGGTGGCCACATGCTGTCAGCGAACCTCAATAAGCTCGAGAAAGTTTGCAGGAAGGCACGAGTTAGAGACCTTTACTCCTTTTTTATAGAAATAACCCGTGAGGAGGTTATCTGCGAAATTGGTGGTGACCCTGATGATCCATCCAGCTACGACGCGAGCGAACTAGAGGACCTCTGGTCGGAAGATTGGTACTCACCCGAAGATGGTTTGTCGACTATTTCTTGTATGCTCGATCACGTTTTGGCAAAAAAGAGCTCATTTGAGCGAGTTGAGGAGCTAATAGAAGACCTTCAGGATTTCAAGAAGATATTGAATGAAGCAAGAGTCAATGGAATTGGATGGCATTTGAGCCACGACGTTTAATTCGCAGGCTAACAAGACGCTGCAGTTGACCTGCCAGTTTTCCGTGCGTTTGGCAATTCCCCATCGGGCCGTGTACAACCCATCACAATCCTGCTGAGCGGGGTGGGCAACTGAGCTTGATTGTTAACTGGCAGGAGATGCTGGCTTTGCATCGCAGCGTCAGACTCGGTACAATGCATAGGTGGAAACCGTCTATCTGGAAACAACCGTTGTCGGTACGATTGCCTCTCGCGATCACCCTGATCCGATCATGCTCGCACGCTAACTGTTCACCCGTCGATGGTGGGATGACGTTGCGTCGCGATTCGATTTGAAAATATCTGATCTCGTCATAACAGAATGCAGTGCGGGTGATCCGTCTGCCGCGGCCGAGCGGCTTCAGGTCGTCAATGATATCGATATTTTGGCCCCAAACGACGAAGCCGAATTACTGGCCGACGCCTTGATTTTTGGCAAGGCTGTTCCCGAATCTGAACCGCGAGACGCTGCCCATATTGCTCTGGCTGCTGTGCATGGCATCAACTATTTGGTCACCTGGAACTTCAAGCATATACTTAATCCGCATGTGCAACGGCGGATCGATAGCATCTGCCGCGATTCGGGATATATTCCTCCGACGATTTGCACGCCAGAACAGTTACTGGAATCATACGATGATGCCCAATCCGATTGAAGAAATAAAAGAGATTCGACACCAACTCGGGGCGGATGCCGGTTTTGATATCCATCGCATTTTCGCGGATCTTCGGGCTTCTCAGGCTTCATCTGGCCGTTCGTACGTTCAACATTCGCCACGCCGCGTGACGGATAAAAATGCAATGCACCGGAGCAGCGAAGCTGAACGGTCTGAAGTGGAGAAACCTGCGTCGTGACGAAGTCCAAATTACCGTATACACCTAGTTCACCAGACACGCCGACTATTCAATCGTCACCGTCAACTGCGTGTAGTCAACGATCAATCGGTGACCGATCAGCAATCCGATGCCAAGCAATGGATACTCGCCATCGTTCGCAATTACTTCGATCGCGCGCTCATTATCAAACCAATCCAAAAGACAAGTGAAGGACTCTAGCGTCACTGAGTTGCCATCGGCCAGTCTTGCATCGATTCCGGCGGACTGTTCCAATTGCGCGGCTTCGATGATTCGCTTTGGTATCACCAATTCGCCGTTGAATGCAGTATCGATCCATGCCTGAACGGTGGTTTTCTCCGCATCCCGATTTGCGCGGATACTAAGCTTCACTAAGGCGCGACCAAATTCATCAACGGCCCCATTCACGGAGTCATAACTCCGATGTGGACGGCTGCGTCGTGGCCCACCCGCATTGCAAATGCCAAGCGATCTGGGTGCGCCAGACGTGACGCTTGAATGGCCTCGCTCAAGGTCTTGCCGAAGAAATAATCGCCTGAATCAGGTTCAATCGCGACAAAGTCGTTCATGTTGGTTACTTCCAACTTCGCGCGAAGCGTCTCTTCGTACAAATGCTTTGCCCGGCGTGCGACGTCGTTTGTTTTTTCTGAAACCATGGATAACTCCTGAATCGATCGTTCAATTGCATTATACAGCGCGTGTTAAGCTTGGTACACCTACGTTTCACCCAACCACCCGCCTCAATACCTCCCATGAAATGTCGCATCAATGCGGCTGGCCGTCTGTGGGGAGGAAGATAAGGAGAGGGACAACTCTAAGAGCCGTCAAGCCAATAGCCTTTCACACACTCCGAAAATGCTTGCAGGATCAACAGTAAAAAGGAACCCTGCCGGCTCTGTAGAAAACTTCCAGTGCTAGCTAAACATTGGCTCTGGTTGCACTCGTACAGAGTGCATGGCAGTTACCAGTAAGTCTCCGATCCAAGTTGT
>JBGSPU010000165.1:0-15289 GCA_041738415.1 Bythopirellula sp. | reverse complement strand
CAGACTTGCCCAATTCACTGAAATGGGGATCGACGTGGAGCAGATCAAGTCATGTCTACCCGACACCGGATAGCCAACTCAAAACCCCTTGATGTCAAGGCACTTACGACTAACAATGAGGTCAAAGTGGCGCTGTCCAATTAAGCACCTCACTAATGAAAGTTTCATGTGTTTGGGTAAGAACTCAGTCGAGATCGACAGCAATGTCAATAGGGGCCACCAATTCGTGCTCTTCGCCATTCTTCGTTACCCAACGCAGCCGAGTCAAAATGAGCGATGACACGCGATTCCCCGCGTAGCCAATGCCAGACTGACCAAGGGATATCGCCGGGAGGTAAGAATTCAAACGAGTCAGTTGTGATGAAATGGTTAATGAGAAACTTTCACCGCCAAAATTATTCCAAGACTCGCTATGTCCGTCGACAACCTGAAACTTGAGTTGTCCGTCATCGAGCGTCAGACGCTGCACCCAGGTGATGGTTTCACCGTCACTCGCGAAGGAATTTGAATGGGCTCCATGTTTTACATCAACGCAGTTTTCGCCTTGCCAGAGTTGGAGTTGATATCCCCCCGGTTCAAACTCAGGATAGCTCCAGTGGTTCAATGTAAAGGCAAAGAAGGCACCTTCCAATGAGTTTGTGGGCGACATGATCATCGTGACTTGAGGTGCCGTTCGGTCCG
The DNA here is from genome assembly GCA_041738415.1 of Bythopirellula sp. GTDB lineage: Bacteria > Planctomycetota > Planctomycetia > Pirellulales > Lacipirellulaceae > Bythopirellula. The sequence continues at coordinate 14,608 of JBGSPU010000165.1, read as the reverse complement.
TTTCCGGACCACCTACGTTCAATTCCCAATGTTCCTCAATCTGAATGACATCCGAATCACTGCCAAGTACGGGAGCAACAAACCCCAGCACCGCAACCCAGCAACCTAATTTAAGAACATTCTGTGCAGCGCGCAACATAAAAGTCTTCATCAGAGTTTCCTCCTGCTGAATGCGAGTAAATCGCCTTTCAGCTTTGAGATTCAAATTGAAAAGAACTGGAAAAGGAGTGTTTCAGGAGCTTGGACAGAATTGTCCCCGGTCGGTCTGAGGAGTATTAGCAGGTGGGTACTTTACACTATTCCAAGAACCCAAAGATCTTCAGGTTCTAGTTTTACGTAAAGTTAGGAGTTGCAGTAGGTTTTTGAGAGGATTAGGATTCGGTACTCTACAGAAAATCTAGTTCAGATTTTGGAGAAAAGCGCACGGATTTTCCCGCAAACTGGCAAAAAGGATGAAATGCGTACGCTCACCTTGCATGATGAGGCTAAGTCGCCACACGATGATGCGCACTGGCAACAAGAACTGGAATAGCGGGGATCAGACTCCCCGCTTGCAGCGACCAGATGACTTGCTTAATACCTACCAGAAAGACTGCTACCACACCAAAAAGCTTTGCTTAGAAAAGATCGTGACAGCCGCGATCTCGCCAAAGTCATATTTGGTGGCATTTTGGCCCCCTGCCAACTCTACGCCGAGTATCAAATCTTTGACTTCATCCGCGGTTACGTCATTGGGGATTACAAAGGGACCCGGTTGTTCACCTAGAAATCCGCCATGAGTTCCGATTGTGTCCTTGCCGTCCTTGTAGGGACTCGGTTGACTCTCAATAATTCGATACATACCGGGTACCAGATTATCGAAGAGATAGGAACCATTACTGGCCGTTCTGGTGGTACGAGTCACAGCGGCACCTGTGATATCGGTCCCCTTTAGTGTGATCAGGACGTTGGCGATAGGACTCTCGCCAGAGTCGAAGATCCCATTGTCGTTCTTGTCGACAAAGACAGATCCCGCCAAACTCGCCGGGTTGGTTTTTACCAAGGTTGTTTCATCGTCGTCGTTATTATTAAGATTGGTTTCTTGTTCGTTACCTTCCACATGAGCCACGTTCAAGAGTGTTCCGACGAACCCTTGGTTGACTCCTACATGGATCGTGAGCGTGCGGGTTTCCCCTTGAGCGAGATCTCCAATCGCAAATTCCAATTCTCTGCCGTTAATTGAGCTAGGAGTTTGCGAGGCACTCACGAACGTGACCCCTGTGGCAGGGAGCGTATCGGTCACCACCACGCCCGTGGCTTTGGAAGGCCCGTTGTTGACGATATCCAGCGTGTAGCTGAAGGTACTGCCCGGCTCGACGGGATCGCGGCTGTCAATCTTCGTGATAGCCAAATCGATGCGTGGGGTCACCGGGTTGGAAACCGTGTCCGTGTTATTTGAGAGATTCACTTCCTTCGGGGCAGCCACCGTGGCGGTGTTCACCAAGGTGCCAGTTGCCTCGTCGGAAACTAAGGCCTGAATCGTGATTATCACGGTAGCACCTGGCTGCATCGTCCCCAGATCGGCAGTGATAACGCCTCCTGCATGCTGTAAGGTAACACCCGGGATGCTCACGGTTCCCGAGACGAAGGTGGCAAAGGAAGGTAGCGTGTCGGAGAAGGTGGTCCCGGCTGCCGCGCTTGGTCCGGTGTTATCAATTTTTACCGAATAATTGAGCGTTTCTTGAGGGGCAATCGAAGTTTGCTGGACCGATTTGTCCAAGGCAAGATCGAAGCCGAAGAAACCAAAGTCGAGCGTTAAATTCGAGTTACTGCTTGAATCGCCATCGTTCGTTGGCTCAGCCCCTCCGGTGAGTGTGATCGCTTGGCTAACAACCCCCGCCCCTGCCAGCGGAGTGCCATTGTCATCGTTGTTCACGTCATTGTCCGGGTCAGGGGCCAGCGCGCTCCCCAGACTGGACATCAACCCATTGAGCTTGCCTCCGGTGAGGAAGTTCGTAGGATCGACCTGGACGATGTACTTTCCGGGGAACAGGTCGGAGAAAAGATAATTCCCATTTGCGTCAGTCGTCGTCATCCCCATGAGGGCATCAACGCCGCTGGTATAACTGTTGTCGCCATTGGTGTCTTCATACAAATTGAGCTTCACTCCCGGGAGGCCCTTTTCACCTGCGTCGAAGAGGCCGTTGTCATCAATGTCGGCCCACACCTTGTCGCCAAGGCTCAGTCGTGGAGCGGCCGTGAGATTCACTCGTTTGGTAGTGCGACCCACCAATCCCACCAGGGAGACTTGCCCATCGACAGCCGATACACCCTCGAAAGTGAGTTCCAAGGCACCGACGCTGGCAAAGTTTGCCCCGTTGCCACTCTTGGCAATGGGGACATCGGCGAAGCGGAAAACTGCCTGGCCCGTGGCGGCTCCACCAGCAGATTCAGGAACCGTGGTCATAAATTCCGACCAATTATTTGCATCGGAATAGATCCGGAGTTTTATTTTGGCATTGGGATGGTCGGCACCCGAAGTGAGCGCAATGCCTGTCATGGTGTTGCCATTGAACTCGGTCAGGTCATAACCTCCTAGTCCCGTGGCATTCACGCTTTGCGCATTGCCATCGACACCATCCCACACGATTTTGGCATTGCCGGTAACCGTGGAATCGCTCGCCAGGCGTAGCAATCCCTCGCCGTTCTTATCAACAGCACTAATGAGCGAGACGGAGGAAAAGGGATCATCTCCTTGGGTTAGCTCAACGTACATGTCGCGTTCGCCACCAAGAACGCTGTTGTCGGCAAGAGTCGAGAGATTGCTGGCTGGTAGAGGAGGCGAAGCCTTAACAATCTGAGTCGACTTGAAGTCGTCGATCTTCGGTCCGACGACACCCTCGGCCTCAGCCAGCGTGATGACGACCTTCTGAGTGTCGGCGCCCGGTTTGAATTGCAACTCGGCAGGGAGCGCTACCTTGACAAAATACGTGCCCGCCTCAATTCCAGTAAACGCATATTGCCCCAATGAGTTCGTCTGGTTAGACGCAACCTGCACGTCGGTAGCATCGAACGTGCCATTCCCACCATCGCGATAAAGTGTGACTGCCGCACCGGCAACGACAACGTCATTGGTCGAGTCACCGTCACCCTGCAAATCGGTACGAACGATACCGATGATCTCGGCCATATCCGCAGCGAGCATCTGGCGGGCTTCAAGCGTTTCGAATTTCAACAGGGAACGTTGCAAGGAGCGAGGTTGCTTCTTGCGGCCAAAAGTGCGTGTACGTACCGGGAAATTCGAAAATTCAGGGCCTTGCGCAGCCATAGAAAATACCTCACGAGTGCTAGCAAACTTGTTCCGACAAGAGTAGTCCGTGAGATTTATATCGGCAGATGATACCCTGGCAGTTCACCAGGAGTATTCCCCTCCGATATTGATCCCCTGAATCAGCACATTGGTCTCGTTAAAGACAAATTGGGGGCGGAAGGGGGGAATGACAGCATTGGGTTCTTCGCCAAACCTCGGCACCAAGGTACCGTTGATTTCCCGGTCGATCTGATCTCCAGGTCGGACGACATCGGTCCAGTAAAGGAAGGTATAGCCGACCCTCAATTTGAGATTCTGGGTGAGCTTGTAACCGAGATTGATATCTAGTTCCGGAATGACGCTGAAGCTATCTCGTTCGTAACGACCAATGTTGGAGACTTGCGCTAGCAATCCGCCCTCTTGGGGGGGCGGAGGGTCGCCTTGGACTGGAGTTAGAGTTGTCCCACCAGAGATGATAACTTCTTGACGATTGTTTCCGATGGCCAATTTCGAAAGCAAGCCCAATGACCAGCGGTTGCGCTCGATGCCCCAATCGAAGCCAATTTCTCCTCCAACAAAATCGTTGTTCGTGGTGAATAGATCCGTCACCGTACTTCGAGTTCCATTCGGGGGGAAATCAGGGGGAAGAATGAATTCTGGGTCGGTAACATTCACCTCCAAGTCCTCGAATATCTGAAGCCGCTCTTGCAATTGGTACCAACGAAACCCCACCAAGAAGTCAACATATCGGCGATCACCAAGAGAGCCACAGCCACTGCCACAGCCGAGAGGTCCGCTGCCGCAGTCGATCAATTCGCCGCATCCGACGCTGTCGCCGCAGAAAATATCGGCGCATCCACTGCGAAAAAGATTGTGCCGGAGACTTACACCAGCACCCTGAAACTCGCTGCGAGAAGTGACGGTCACGTCGCCGTTCAGCAGGGCCGAGGAGACCTGCTCGGCTGCTTCCCGCGGTGGCAAAAAGACCATCTGACCCATAGCGTCCAAGGTGAAAGGCACAAGTTCGAAATAAGGACGCGAGATGATCGGACTTCCGTCCACTCCCCCTGCGGTGAATGTTTCGTCTTGTTCGCCTAAGAACAGATAGTCACCTTCGAGCGCCTGCTTGCGTTCATCGTCAAGCCAGGTACCCATCGAAATACGGAAACCACTACGTGAATCCTCCAGAATTGAATTGCCACCATAAAGAATCGATGTATTCGGAAAAGCCAGCCGATCGCCCGGCGGGACTCCCGGATTGGGAAGTATGGCTCCCAGTTCTGTAGTGTCTGTAGTCGTCGTCACCAGCGGCGGCGTATCCATGCCATCGATCCACCACAGCAAATATTCTCCCCGTAAATAGACCAGGCTCGGTTGCCAGACACCTGCCCCGCAATTACCTCCCAAGTCACATCCGAGTTGGCCGCAATGGGGACAGTCGCCGAAGTTGATCCCTTCGTCACCCAGGTACAGCGGATTGCCGTCGAAAGAACCGTCGTACGAGTAGGTCTCGCCGGTGATGCCTACTGCATCCGATTCATCGGCTGGCGTCGGCTCCAGCAAGGTTTCGCCAGTCACGCTTCCAGCAGGGAGAGGTTCCTGAAATGCGGCGAGTTGCACACCGCTGGCCGTTTTGGTTTGGGAAGGGCTAGGCAGGAGCAATTGTGACGCAAGCAAGATGTCGCCCGTATCGTGCTTCACGCCCACCACTTTACCCAGATAAGGCTTGAGATCGACTCGGTCGACAGGCTCAACATAGCGAAGCACGCCGCCATAGCGATCTACGAGGGCATAGGGAGGTTCGCCTTCAGCCTTGTTTGAATTACGCACAAGTTTCGCCTGCAGTTTCGATCTTTTCGTCGGCCTCGGCTGTTGCCTACTGCGCGTCGATTTCGTTCCCCCGAAAGATCCAGGGACCTTGGTATCAAAGATCGCATCCACCATATTCCCTGCGGCCTGATCGGTTTCGTTCGTCCGATTGATACCGTTGGAATTGGTTCGCTGCTGTTGAGCGTAAACTACCTCTTGTGAGGAAAGAATTAGCGACAAATACGCTACGCCCAGCGCAGCGTACGATGAAAATCGCGCGACAGTCATGTGTTCGTCCTTCCCCGTGGTCCCGCGCAGGCAATCAGTCAGCACGGGCCAATCGGGACTGGATAGGGTGGTAGAAGAGAAGGAAAGTCACGAAAAGCGGCAGGTTTGTAGCAAACCTCGCAAATCCCTCGCAAGGGCAATTTGAGCCACATGGCTGACAGGAATCAAAATGCTATTATGTTCCATGGGGGGAGCTATTAGCTTTCAGCAAAATGCTCCCGTCTGGCTGATGGCTGACAGCTAGCTGTCGATAGCATAATCTTTGATTCCTACAAACATGGTGGTCTAACTGTATGAAAATAAAACATTCCGGCGATGTGCCGCTCAACAAGGTCGATATGGAAGGGGCTGCTGGCTGTCAGGTGCAAATCCTCGTCGGCAAAGACGAACAGGCACCCAATTTTGTGATGCGGCAATTTGAAGTCGCGCCCGGCGGGCACACGCCCAAGCATTTCCACGATTACGAACACGAGGTATTTGTCGTCGAAGGTACCGGAGTTGCACTCGAAGGTGAGGTGGAACATCCCCTGCAGCAAGGTGACGTGGTGTTTGTCTCTCCTTCGGACGTGCATCAATTCAAGAATACGGGCTCCGTGCCGCTGAAGTTTCTCTGTCTGATCCCCAACTCAGCCACAGGTAAAAATGTTACCGTCGTCCCAGAGTGTGGGCTCGAACCAGACAGGCATAACGCCTAACTCTCTTTAACAGCCGCCGGCGGAAGCCTGCGGTTTCCCCACTACAACCATTGGCTTGAGCCGACGGTTAGGATAGATGAGTCAGTCACCAGACGAAGCAGAAATAGATAAACTCCGGGAGGAAATTCGCGCCCACGACGCTCGGTATTATGGCGCCGCTGCGCCGACGATTACCGATCTCCAATACGACCGACTCATGGAGCGGCTCAAGTCGCTCGAAGCCGAGCATCCGGAACTGGTAACGCCTGACAGCCCCACGCAGCGAGTGGGAGGCTCACCCGTCGACGAACTCAATTCGGTCCCGCATCTCGTTCCGATGATGTCGATTGACAACACCTACAGCCTCGCCGAACTTCGCAAGTATGGCCATCGGACTTCGAAGCTACTGCCCGACGAGGCCATCGAATGGGTCGTGGAACTGAAGATCGATGGCGTGGCGATGTCGCTCATTTATGAGCAGGGACAATTGGTTCGCGGAGTCACACGGGGCGACGGCACGACTGGCGACGATGTTACCCACAATGTCCGGACCGTCATCGGCGTCCCGTTGCGACTTTCTGGCGACGATGTGCCGCCGCTGGTGGAAGTCCGCGGCGAAGTTTACATGACCAATTCCGATCTGACACGGCTCAACGATGAGCGGCAAAAGCAGGGGCTCGAAGCGTATGCCAACACCCGCAACGTGGCCGCTGGAAGCATTCGCCTTTTGGACCCGCGAATCTGTGCCGAGCGGCGGCTACGGCTTTTTTGCCACGGCGTGGGCCAAGTTGAGAATCTCCAAGCCACCACCCACATGGAGTTTCTCCGGCAACTGGCCAACTGGGGCCTTCCGGCAACTCCACATGTCGAGTGTTTCCCCGACTTCGAGTCGGCCCTGACCCATGCCGAGAGTTTAATCGAACGATTGCACGAACTCGACTTCGAGGTAGATGGTCTGGTACTCAAGGTAAATCGCTTCGACCAACGCGCGCGACTCGGTGCAACCAGCAAGAGCCCCCGCTGGCTCATTGCCTACAAATTCGAAAAGTTTGAGGCCGTCACGCAGCTCAATGACATCCGCGTCCAAGTCGGCAAGACCGGTACCATCACCCCCGTGGCCGAGTTGGAGGCCGTTGAGTTGGCCAACACCATGGTAAGCCGGGCCAGTCTGCACAATGCTGACGAAATTGTCCGCAAAGACATCCGAGTGGGAGACACGGTGGTGGTAGAGAAGGCGGGAAAAGTCATTCCGCATATCGTACGAGTCGAGACGCACCTGCGCCCACAAGGGACGGAGCCATTTCTCTTTCCTACACACTGCCCTGAGTGTGGAAGCAAGCTGGTAAAAGACGAGGGAGGCGTGTATATCCGCTGCCCGAATCTCGCCTGCCCGGCTCAATTACGCGAACGGCTGCAATACTTTGCCAGCCGTACGGCGATGGACATCGAAGGACTCGGAGAAAAATTGGTCGACCAACTCGTATCCACCGGATTGGTAAAGCGATTTGCCGATTTATACGAACTGACGGTCGAACAACTTGCAGAACTCGAACGAATGGGGAAAAAGTCTGCACAAAATGTGGTAGCTGCGATTCAAGCCAGCAAGTCCCGATCTCTGGCACGGCTCTTAAACGCCCTGACGATTCGCCACGTGGGAACACGCGTGGCGACGATTCTTGCTCAGCGATTTCAAACAATGGCTGCCCTGCAAGAGGCAACCGTCGAGCAATTGAGCGAGGTGGCTGAGGTCGGCCCAATCATTGCCGAGAGCGTGTACCACTTTCTGCACAATGATTATGGAAGGGAGACAATTAAAAGTCTGTCTGCCGCAGGCGTCAACATGGGAACTGTAGAGGAAATGTCTGACTCCGCGCAACATCAATCCTTTACGGGGAAGACTTTAGTCGTCACGGGAAAGTTAGAGAATTACACCCGCGACGAAATTCAAGCCCTGATCGAACGCCTTGGGGGGCGTGCTGCCAGCAGCGTTTCACAAAGCACCGACTACCTGGTCGCCGGTGAAAAAGCCGGCAGTAAACTCGCCAAGGCTCGTGAATTGGGAGTCACCGTGCTCACCGAAGCCGAATTCGATGCTAGGTGTGCCCAATAATCGAATCTTTCTTGATCGAAAATCGATCAAGAGGCCTCATCGAACATGGAGGAACACTCGAGCCGATGAAACTTTGGGCACAGACGTTAGTTTTCGATTTGCTCAATCGCAGCCTTCACTTCCGGGGAAAGCGCCACACCTAACCGTTCCGCCCGTTGGATGAGTTGGCGGGCTTCCTCACGGGAGCCCTGCTGCCATAATAATAAACCCAGGTTGTAATTGAGTTGTGCAGCGTCTGGATTCGCGGCAAGCCCCGCCCGGTAGGCCCGCTCGGCTTCGGCGGTCATGTCCAATTGGGCTAGTAATCCGCCATAGTTCGCACTCACGGCAGGATCACCGGGCTTGAGATCAAGCGCCTCTTGATAAGCTTCCAAGGCCGAGTCAACCGCACCGATCACGTAGTAGGTATTGGCAAGCTGCAACTGGGCAGCGAAATGGCGGGGATCCAAACGTACCGCTCGCGTTAGATATTTCACGGCAAGAAGCGGTTCATTCAACTGGAATTGAGCAAGCCCCATTTGATAGTTCAACTCCGCCGACTGCGGCTTGAGCTGGAGTGCCTGCTCCAGCGGTGCTACTGCCCGTTGTGGGTCCCCGGCTGCGTTGAGCGAAGCCCCCATCGCGGCCAGCACCCGCCAATTGTCGGCGTTGTCGGCTACGAGGAAGCTGGCCAATTCCACCGCTTCGTGATGTCGTCCCTCACGATTGAGCAATTGAATGTTGCCTAACTCACCTGTGAGCGTTCCAGGAAAGCGCTTCGCAAGAAGTGCGTACAATTCTGCGGCTTGCTGAGTCTGGTTCTGCTGGAGATAGAATTCCGCCAGTTGCTCATAAGGTTCGGCCGTCTCGGAACCCAGTTCAACGGCTCGTTTCAGTTCGTCTTCCGCACGTTCTTGCGCGCCGAGGCGGTGGAGAACCATCCCCAGATCGCAATGATGCGACCATTGATCCGGAGCGAGGGCAATGGCCTGCTCAAATTGTCGCTTGGCATCTGACAACCGATTACCCAGCAGATAGGCAAGGCCCAAATCGGCATGGGCGGTGTGCGAGCGCTCCCGCAGGGCCAAGGCCTGCTCGGCGTGGTGTATGGCCTGAGGGGCATTGCCCCTGGCCAAGGCGTCACGACTGAGCAAAGCGTGGCATTCTGGCAGATGCGGGGTTAACGCTGCCAGAGCCACCAACCGTTGCGATTCGCCGTCCGCCGGTTCACGCAACATCCGCCGCCGCTCGGCAATGAGCAAACCTGCCACCAGCAGCAGCAACACGGCCCATTTGGCTGCATGGACGACCGCTGGCACCGAAATCATTACTGGGGCATCGCTTGTCGGGGAATCCACAAGATTCTCCTGCGTCTGTCGCTCGCGCACTTTCCAAATAAATCCATCGAAGTAGAAATGCAGAAACGAGGACGTAACAAAAGCGGCAATGAGCCATTGATACGCATTTTCACTTCCCGCAGTGAAGATGTAGGCATTAGCGTCGCCGGTGAAATAGCGGATCGAACTGTAAGCTGCGATGGCTGCCAGATAGAGTCCCAACATGCTCCAACGGTCTTGGAAAAGGAAACCGAGGGGACCAAAGCGGTCGCCAGCGCGGTTGAACAAGCGTTTGTTGTAGATCCACACAATCGCGTAATACTGCACGGCGTGGTAAATCTCGAACATGGCAATGCCGATGAGCAGGTTAACCGAGAGTTGCCCCGTATACCAAAAAAACCAACCGGTGATGCCAATCAGCAATAGTTTGACCCAGGAGATTGGGTATCCGGCTTGATGCAAACGCACAAGGTTTATGAGGTACCCAACCGAGACCGCGACCAACGCACCGCCAACTATTAGCCGCGTCCAATCGAGCCAGATGGGACCGAAGATCGGCAGGCCTGATTCCCACATCGTTTTGGCGATGCCGAACACGCGGGCATCACTGAAGACCACACCTGCACCAAACACGGTCAGACAGAGCCAATGGTCGAGCCGGGCAGTCCAACGGTCGGTAACACCCCGGCGGAGATCGTAGATTCGCATGAAGCCGTAGGTTTGCATCAACCCGTGCCACGTACCCCAGATCAACAGGACCAACTCTAAGCCGTGCAGATGTTGCCAGGGGAGATCAAGCAACTCTGCTACTCCCCGAGGAGGCGAGAAGCAGAGGGCCATGGCCAACACCAGGGGGGGCACCAAGAGAAACCGCAGACGATATCGCGCAAAGAGCTCACGGTCCCCATACGCCCGCATGAAGCCCGGCAGGTGATGTCCCAAAGAAGCGAACGAAATCACTGCCAAAGAAACTTGCTCCGGTGTGAGCCACTGACGCACCAAGACTAGTACAACTGGAACAATCAGCACAGGCGTGATCACCACGTACGTCATGTCCCACCAGGGAGATATGATCCAACTCTTCTGACGGGCAGCAGCCGTTGGAGGTAGTTGCGTCGTGGACACGGCAGGTATGCAATCCGGGGGAAATCAGGTTCTTATCTTCTAAGTATTGCACTCTTCCTCTGCTCGTCCTCCCATGAATGGGGAGAAAACCGGGAATTCGGCCCGGAATTTCCCACCTGGGCCGAAAGTTCAAGACATCGACAGCAAAACCAGCCGTTTTCGCCGAACTACCTTGAAAATGTTGGCATTTGCTCGTCGCCAGTTTATGCTGGAGAGAGCGGCTGATTTGACTAAATGCAGCCCGTGGTTTGTAATTCGCCGATCCCGGCTCCTTTGGCCTCGGCGATCCCCAAGTCCCCTCGACTTCTAAAAGGTTTGACTGACATGGCGTCCGCTCAACAGATCAATTGGTATTTGATACTGGCAATCACCACTTTGGGAACTGTCGCACAGGGACAGATTTCAGCGGCGGAGGAACCTACCTCGGCTACAGCCCCCGCGCTCGACGTCTTCGATGCCATCGATCAAGGCGTGATCGACGCCAAGTTTATTGCCCGTGATAGTCAGCGAGGCCGACTCTTCTTGACGAACAAGACGAACGAACCCATTGATGTACTCATCCCCGATGCTTTCGCTGGCGTGCCGGTCATGCATCAGTTTGGCGGCGGCGGTGGCGGTGGCGGCTTAGGCGGTGGCGGAGGGGGTGGACAGCAAAACGTCGGTGGCGGAGGTGGTGGCGGTGGTCGAGGTGGCGGTGGCCGAGGTGGCGGTGGTCGCGGTGGGGGTGGCGGACGTTTCAATGTTGCCCCTGAGAAGGTCAGCACAATGGATGTCCCACTGCTTTGCCTGGACCATGGACTCCGCGATCCCTCGTCAAACAAGCCGTATGAAATTCGTCCGATTGAAGACGTCGTCAGTGACCCCGCTGTGATCGAGATTGTGGCGGCTTATGCCAATGGCGACTTGGAACCCGCAGCGGCGCAAGCCGCAGTGTGGAATGTGAATAGCAAAGTAAGCTGGCAAGATTTGGCGGCCAAGCTTACCGGCACGATCCGCCAGGTAGTGCGCAATCCCTATTTTTCGTCAGCAGAGATCGAGAGTGCAATGGCCATCGTTGCCCAAGCCAAGCAAGCGACCGCTGGGCAACAGATCCAGCGCCGAAACTGGCAACCCGTCAGCGAGCGGAACCCCGACGGCGAAAAAGACGCGACCCCTGAGAAGTTGGAATTTCGCAAACCATCCGGCTCGCAGAGTGACCAATCGGCTTCGAATGAATAGGAGGAATCAGGCAATAGCACGCTTCCTCATATTCTCCTCCTATGCGGCGTGACTCCAGCAGGTGCGTTCTGCTGATAGCAGGCGCTGCAACTCCCGCTGGTACTCTGCCTGCTGAGCTTGCCAGTTCAATTCGGCTTCCTCATAGCTGCGCTGCTGGGAATCGAGTTCCTGCTCACGGGCGACCAGTCGTGCTGCCCGTTGTTCGAGGTCTTGCTCGCGCCTGTCAAGCCATAATTGCAGGTCCTGACGCTGGTTCTCCAACTGGGTGTGTTCCGTAGCCAATTCGGCGCGAACGGCTTCCAGTTCCTTGCGGCGACGATTCGCTTCCTCTGCAGCCAGTTGAAAATGATCGGCCAGGCGGACCCGCAACTGCGATATGGACCGTGACAAAGCGGCAGGCGCGAGCACTCCTTGCAGTTGAAGCCACGTTTCTTCTGTCGCCAGGCGAATCTCCAGAACTTCCCGTTGTGCGGAGCGCAATTCCTCTTGCAATTGCTCGAGAGCATCCTGACGCTGATCCAGTACAGCCTCGCGTCGATCGATCTCCTGCTCACGCCGCGCCAACTGCAAGCTAGCTGCTTCTTTTTCCTTCACCAACTGCTTACGCTGTCGGGTGACGTGGTTCTCGAAGGTCAGTTCTTGATGCTCAAGTTCCGACCGTTGCTCGGCAAGCTTCACCTGCTGCTCGGCTAGCAAAGACTCAGCCGCGGAGAGATTCGCCGCACGCTGCTCGAACAGGTTCGCCGTTTGCTGCAACTCAACCATTTTCTGCTCAGTTACGCCGAGTCGTTCAAAACGTTGCAAGGCCGTCTTGATTTCTTGTTCCCGGAAGCGGATGCGGCGATCTTGTTCCGTGGCATCGTTGAGTTTGAATTCCACCTCTTGCTGGATGCGACTCAGTTCCGCTCGTTGAAATTCTAACTCGCTGCTCTGTTCCCCAAGCTTTAATTCCCATGCGCGCAAATCCTCCTGTCGCTTGGTCAACTCAGAATCTGCGGCATGAAGTTTCGATGAGCGTTGCTGCAGGGAAACCTCAGTCGTCGTAAACTGCTCCATTTGCTTGTAGAGCTGCGCTTCGCGGGTGTCCATTTCCCGATGTCGCTCCTCGCAAGCAAGTTTTGCCGCAGTGAACTCTTCTTCTTTCGATTTGCATAGGGCTGTCTTTAGCTCTAGCTCATTTAACCTCTCAGTAAGTTCACTCTGAGAAAACTCTAGTTCGGCTTGCAGTTTAGCAAGCTGACGCTCTCGTTCTTCTAGTTTTAGAGTCTTCTCGACACAAGCCGCATGTTGACCCGTTTCGGTCGCCAATGTTCCTTGTTGAGCTAACTGGGTAGTTCGTTCCTCCAGGGCCTGTTCACGTTGGTCGAGTTCACTCTCGCGCTCGTCAAGCCACAGTCGCGCACTGCGAATACGACTTTCTAGCTCAGCTTCGTGGCCATTCAACGTGGACTCTCGGTGATCGAGTTCCGTCAACCGCGATTGGAGTCTCTCTGCCAGATCGGCAGCATGACGGCTGAGGGCCTCGGGAGGAGCACCGGTCGCAAACAATTCCGCGATACCAAATTCATCGGCTTCGTCCCCTTGACCGCTCACTTCCACGGCAACGCGGCTGGTTTTTACTACTTCGCTCCTTGCTATAGGATGAGCCGAATCGACACGAGTCTCGCGCTGAGCCTTCGTACCTTCGGGGGTTTCGCTTCGCTCTGAGGAATTCGCTGCCATGGAAAAGATGCCCGCAAGTGCTGGAGAAGGTGGCAGAGTTTCGCCAATGGACAAACTTTGCCTAAACGTCAAATCGGCACATCGACTCCGCGAATCCAATCCGGCTGGAGAATTCGCTGCATGTCGGGCAATTTGGATGCATTGCTAGCGTCCGGTTCCTGTCAGCGCGGTACCAGATTAGCGTTCCTGCACCCGGTTCGACCTCCGACACAACAACTAACCAGCTCAAAGTGAAAAGAAGATTAACCGCGGAGACGGTCGAGTAGCGAAGGCCTGGCGGAGTCATGACCTTCGCCCGGCCAGAGGCCGCGTATTATTCACGGCCAAGTTGGCACAATTGCTACCAAGAAATGTGGGCCACGACAGAGTAGGTCCCGCTTGCCGAGCTGGACTTATTACTCGTATAGACGGCCCAGTTCACATCTGTTGCTCAGTTTGCCCAGCGACGCAAATCCTTGGCGTCGAAAAAGCTCAGCCTGAGCGGCTTTGCCTACCTCCGCGGCACGTTCGAGCTACCAACCCTCGCCCAATCCATCCTTCATGCGGCTGCTAGCGATTGAGAAGATACAAGTTCACTAACATTATACGTCGTGCCGTCGTGTCGTCGTGGTCAACTAAAACCATGAATCAGGAATCAACCACAACGACACGACGGCACCACGAATAACAATTGTCCCAGTGAGGGAGACGAAGTGTCTGTGTTAAAAATTGCGGCTCTTCGCCAGAATTTGTGGGTGATTGATCGGGACTTGGCAGGCGGGAAGGCGTTTTTTCAGGCATCGGCAGGCTAAAAAGAAGGTTCCCTGCGGACGTGGTGGACGGCAGCGCTGGACAATGCTCAATAAGCGAGCAGGCTGGTTTTTGCCTGGTGAAACGGAGGCGGGCTCGGCTGGCGAGCAACCCGACAAGGGATAGCCTGTCATTGGGCGCTTCAAACAGGGCCACTGATGGGCGCTTCAAACGAGGCCACTTGGTTGAGAGCCCTGTTTAGTTGGTAGTTTCTTTGTTCTTTTCGTCACGGGACCCGGTGGGCGCTTTGGTCTATTTCGGCCCTGTT
>JBGSPU010000164.1:0-67403 GCA_041738415.1 Bythopirellula sp. | reverse complement strand
TGTTGGGACTGTTGAACAACGCGGAGGATCGTCTTTTCTATCTCCTGACGGCAACAGCAATCGAAGGCCCTTGACGTAAACTCAATGCACAAACAACCTTAAACATGCTATCATGGCCCAAAGTGGCGCTGTCCAACTAATGAGAACGAGTATTATTTCGACTTTGCATTCTTGCCATTTTCAGGTGGTCCTTCGGGTCCAGGTTCCATTCCGCCCATCAGTTCGCTCACCAACTTCAGTAAGTCCAGGGTTCTGGCTTGGAATGCTGTCGTCACTGAAATTACTGCTGGCAACAATCCTGGAGAAACATTAACTACTGTTCCCCAGAAAACCTCTGACGTAGATGTCACTCCTCTAGGTTTCAATCGGGGAGATAACTTCTACGCCGTTGACGGCGCTTTTCCGGCCGGGACCGACGGAGTCATGCTTGCTTCGATACGTGAAGGTCTACGCGACAACAGCTTAACTGGCGGCTTCACCGAATACGGTATCGCGAGTACAACTCTCTTGCGGGACAGTTGGCAAGTCGGTACAGCTACTTCAAATGCTTCACCTGGTGGTAGTACGGAGTTTAACATCAATCACGCGGTTGCTTTTTTTGGAGCGGACTCAGGTTTTCAAATGGGAAGTAATGAGAGGGTAAATATGACCACAAGTGAATTGAGTTTTACCCTATCCGGCCTTGATCCAGAATCGAATGGTGTCTTGATGGTTAATCCAGACACTAACGAAGATAATTTCTTGACAGTCACTCCCCAAGGTGGGTCGGGTGTTGGTTGGGATGTGAAGCTACTTGACAACAGTGGGGAACCTGAGCAGACACCCACTTCAACTTCTAATGACGGATTCAACTATGTTTACTTACCATACGATGCTCAAAACCTGATCGCTGGGGTGACTCAGGCTAACGGTTCCCTTATTAGCTCAACAGATGGTTCCGGGTTTACCTTGTCTAAAGTCGGCACCGGCGAATACAAGCTGACTATTCCTGGCAAAAGTCCCACCACCGGCATGTTGCTGCTCAATGCAACTGCAGAGGGAGATGGAGACAATAGCGTTGTCTATGAGAATGATCCGGATGGTTTTAGTTTTCGTATTATCGGCATCGACCACAAAACCGTCGACGAAATCGAAAATCAATTTTTACTGCCAGACCCTGAGGACACCGGCTTTTCGTTCGCCTACATCGACTTCGAGGCACCACCCATACTACAACAGGTGGAAGATGCGGACTTCGATCAGGATGGTGACGTTGATGGTAGAGACTTCTTGATTTGGCAACGAGGATTTGGCATAGGAACCACGCTTGCCCAAGGTGATGCGAATGGCAATGAAAGTGTCGGTGCCGAGGACCTCGCTATTTGGCAGACTCAATATGGAAACTTGCCATTAGCAAGTGCTGCAACCGCAGTTCCAGAACCTGCTACTGCTGTATTGTTACTCTTTAGTGTTTTGACTTTAAGTTTTCGTAAGCCGAAGGTGAATTAGAGAAACCGGTTGAGGAAGACTTCCCAAATTGTGAGGGATGCAAAATTAAGGAATTCTCTATGAACAATCTCAGATCTAAAATCGGAGTTCGAACGTTTCACCAACACTGTATGGGGTTTACGTTGGTTGAGCTATTGGTAGTGATTGCGATTATCGGAGTGTTGGTGGCCCTTTTGTTACCCGCGATTCAAGCGGCTCGAGAGTCTGCCAGGCGCAGTCAATGTACCAGTCAAATGAAACAAATTGGCCTAGCATGCCTGATGTACGAGGGCCAGCAGAAGGAATTGCCTCCTGCGTATACCGCTGGCGGGACCAACCTAACATTTAATGATAGAGAATTCTATCGACACAATCTAATCACTTTTCTGTTGCCATTCATTGAACAGCAAAATCTTGCCGATCTCTACAATTTCAAGCAGAACTGGAATGAGCAGCGCAAGAAGAATCCCAACGGGCTGACGAATTTTGAAGTGAGTCGTAATAATCCATTGAGCCTGATGCAATGCCCCTCGGTCGGCAGCCGAGAGGAAGAGGTCGTATCTGACTATTCAGTTAGCACCTTTATTTCAGCGAATCAAACGACCGGATTTGCTCTGAAAATGCTGGAGAATCGTCTGAACCGATTAGCTCCCGAAGACTTATGGTCTAGCATTCTAAATAATTACGATCCGAGCCGGACTATTTATCAGCCCGTCAGAATGTCGCAAATCAGCGATGGCACCTCGAACTCGTTTATGATCTTTGAGATTGGGGGACGCCCCACGGTTTATAATCGATCTCATATTATAACCGGTGCAACAAACTCTTTTGGCAGGTTCTGGGCGAACCATGAAAACTGGTTCGCACTGCATGGAAACTACACCGATGAATCGGGAAACGACAGAAACAACTGCGACGGCCAGATGATCAATTGCACCAATCTGGAAGAAGTTTATTCATTCCATCCTGGTGGGGCCAATTTTACCTACGGAGATGGTTCAGTTCACTTCATTTCTGAGGACCTGGATATCGTCACTTTCGCAGCTCTGCACAGTCGTGCTGGTAGCGAAGTCGTGGAGTTGCCGTAAGTGTTTTTGGAGAAACAGAACAACTTTTGTTGATTGGTAATAGTACGTGTTTCGTGTTTTAACTTCTGGAGGTATTGCTCATGAGAATCTTAGTCTTTTTATTGGTTGCGATGAGTTGCATAATGATGGTCAGCCAATTGCAAGCGGCACTTTTGATTAATGAAATTGGAATCAACACAGAGAATGATGGCCCAAACTCAAGTGATAGTGGAAAAGAGTTTTTTGAACTCCTAAGTGACTCGGGCGTGGAAAGCCTAGCTGGACTCACATTCCTTGTTATTGAAGGAGACGGAAGTGCGGCCGGCACCATCGACAAAGCATTAAGTCTTGATGGTTTTTTCACAGGTACGAATGGACTCTTCCTCTGGAGAGATGATGCAACGGTGCTTCTGCCTGCTCCTGAAGCTGCAACTGTAGTCCATGTCGCCGATTTTGATCCTGACATTGAGAATGGTTCGAACACCTTTGCGCTTGTCAGAGGTTTTAGTGGTGCAGAAACGGATGACCTAGACACAGACAATGACGGCGTGTTCGACGTCGCATTGCCCTGGTCATCGGTTTTCGACGCAGTTTCAGCTAAAGATTCTGGGACATCAGATTTTGGTTATGCGGCTGCAATGCTTGCGGGGGGAATCGATTTCCCGAATATATCCTTCGCAGCAGATTCCTTGATCCGTCTTACTTCTGGCCAGTGGATTGCCGCCGATATCGACGAGGACAATAGCGGTTATCCTGGCCCCTACCCACTGGATGATACCCAAGCGATATTTTCAGATGGCACGGCTCTTGTTCCTTCGACGGCATTGACTTTCAACACGCTCTCTCCGGGGAGTGCCAATCCATCATTGATTCCTGAGCCAGCTTGCTTGACGTTGATATGCCTGAATGGGTTGGTGATACTAGCTGGACGGAGGCAACTCCGATAGTTGTCTTTCATGAAGAAGGAAAAGTAGGAGTCGTGAAACTTCCGGAAAAATCATTTCCAGATCCTCTCCCCGATATTTCGGGGAGAGGCGAGGGGAATGCTGAGAATGTCTCCGATTTCCCTTCTTTCCGTCTTTTCTTCTGATCACTACCATTTCAATTATGAAAAAATTCCTTCCGATCTGTCTTCTGTTGGCAAGCCAACTACTGTGGCCTGGATCGTCAGCGCTTGCCCAGATGATCGTCGCTCATCGCGGTGCTTCGGCGGAGGCACCAGAAAATTCGCTCAGCTCTTTCAATCTCGCCTGGGAACAGGAAGCCGACGCCATCGAGGGAGACTTTTATCTTACGTCCGACAACCACATCGTCTGCATCCACGATGATACGACCGAACGTGTCAGTGGAGTCAACTTAAATGTGACTGACTCGACGCTCGGTCAATTGCAACATCTGGACGTGGGAAGTTGGAAAGACGCGCAGTTTCAGAATGAGCGAATTCCAACCTTGGAAGAAGTTCTGGCCACTATTCCTTTTGGAAAAAACTTCTTTCTAGAGATAAAATGTGGTCCAGAAATACTTTCCCATTTGAAACCCCTATTATTGAACTCGCGCATACCATCGGCACAGTTGAAGATCATCTCCTTCAACGAGGAAGTTATACGTGTCTCCAAGCAGACCTTACCTGAATTTGAAGCGATTTGGGTCGTCGGATTCAAAAAAGATAAGAAAAGGGGACAGTGGTTGCCGACTATCGATGAAATATTAGAAACTGCAAAACAAATCAACGCCGATGGACTTGATCTAAAGGCCGAATTGGAAGTGATCGATGCTGAATTTGTGGCTCGATCTCGCGACGCAGGTTTTAGCCTCCATGCGTGGACGGTTGATGATCCTGTCCTGGCAAAAAAGCTACGACGCTTAGGTTTTGACTCCATCACGACCAATCGACCCGGATTCTTGCGCCAAGCTCTGGCAGAACCTGAGGAATCCGTAGTACAAATACCGAAAGTGTCACCTGAAGCAAATTTACCTTCGAGCGATCTGCAGGGCGCTGGCGCAAAGTAAGAAAACTACCCGAAGAAGGAAGCGTATTTCATGCCTTTTCTCTTAGCGCTAGATCAAGGAACCACCTCCTCCCGTGCGATTGTGTTTAGTGACGATGGCGAAATTAAGGCTATCGAGCAAAAAGAATTCAAGCAATCTTACCCTCAGCCCGGCTGGGTGGAGCATAATCCCGAAGAGATTTGGGCGACGCAGCTCGACGTGGCCACTGCCGTCTTGGACGCGGCAGGCTTGAAGCCCACTGATATCGCAGCTATAGGCATTACCAATCAGCGTGAAACAACGGTAGTCTGGGATCGCACGACGGGGCAGCCGATCCACCCGGCAATCGTGTGGCAAGATCGCCGTACGTCTGATTTATGCCAAGAGTTGCGATCTGCGGGGCATTTGCAGACGGTTCGAGAGAAAACCGGTTTGCTGCTCGATCCTTATTTTAGTGGTACTAAGATCGCTTGGATCTTGGACCATGTTCCGCAAGCACGAGTGATGGCAGAAGCAGGTCAACTGGCCTGTGGAACCGTCGATACGTGGCTTGTTTCCAAGCTGACAGGTGGCTCACTCCACATTACGGATGTCTCCAACGCTTCGCGCACGTTGTTGATGAATATTCATACGGGCGAATGGGACGAACAGCTTTTGGAAGTATTTCGTGTTCCTCGCAACATCTTGCCGGAAATTCGCCCTTCCAGCGAAGTCTATGGAACGGTTCTTTCCTCACTCCCGCTCTCAGGCATTCAGATTGCCGGGATCGCTGGCGATCAGCAGTCAGCCTTGTTCGGGCAAACTTGCTTCGAAAGAGGGGCCACGAAGAACACCTACGGCACCGGCTGCTTCATGCTGATGAATACGTCCTCGCAAGCTGTTGTTTCGCAGAACAAGTTGCTGACTACAGTCGCCTGGAAGATTGACGACAAAATGGAATACGCCCTGGAAGGAAGTGTATTTGTAGGCGGGGCCGTGGTGGGGTGGCTCCGCGACGGGCTAGGTATCATCAAAACCTCTTCCGAGGTAGAGGCCCTTGCCAGGTCCGTGCCCGACAGCGGCGGTGTGTTCCTGGTCCCAGCGTTTGCCGGCCTGGGTGCTCCCTATTGGGATCCTTATGCACGGGGAATGATCATTGGCATCACCGGAGGAACCACCGCTGCACACATTGCCCGAGCAGCGGTGGACTCGATTGTCTATCAAGTTGCAGACCTTTTGGAAGCGATGCGAGGCGATTCTGGAGTCAACCTGGCCGAGTTACGCGTAGATGGAGGGGCGAGTGTCAACAATGCCCTCCTCCAATTTCAAGCAAACACGCTGCAAGTCCCCGTAGTACGCCCCACAGTGACCGAGACGACTGCACTGGGGGCTGCCTATCTGGCCGGCCTGGGAAGCGGAGTTTGGAGCAGCCGAGACGAAATCGCTCGGCATTGGAAAGTTGACCGACGGTTCGAGCCACAGATGCCCGCGTCACAGGCGGAAGCCCTCCGTGCCCGTTGGCAAGATGCCGTTGAGCGATCCAAACAATGGGTTCAACCCGAGACCCCAGCTTGAAGCGTTCCTCAGCCGAACCGATGTGAAGCCAAGATCGGTGGTCACGTTCCGGCAGTGACATTTAGAAAGCATGATTTGAGGGGACTCATGCGCCAATAATAAGACGCAAGACATTTTTCAAGGGAGAGGCGGCAATGGGGGTCAAGATTCCCCTACGATGCCAGGCCGGTTAGCGAGTACCGAGAAGTTGTCCGAGTGTGAGACTCTCATCATACGACGATATTCTAATAAATCGGAACTATTCTCGTCCCTTTGTTCTAGTTATGATGCACCTCGCAAGCGGATGCATTCCAGTAGGTACATCTCCGACAAGTTCGAGGGGCAACCCCTAGCGCCGAACACGTTCCTTGAGGCCGCCAACCTTTAGGCTAGGATCACTCTCAAGGGTAAGCCGGATATATTGGGGTCCAGAACAACAAGCGGGGGATCGTCCCGTTCGTGCGGTGGTTGCCAACTGGAAAGTGGCCGAAAAGAAAGGGTGAAGCATTCCGACAATCTCGACCAGGCGGGGCGAAAGATTGTTGGAATAGGGGGGCTTTCAGAGCATGTTTGGATTCAGAATCATTCCATAAGAGAAATCTTGTAAGATAGGTCCGTTAAGGAAAGGGAAGTATTATGAAATTGTTGCGCTTCGGTGATACTGGATTTGAACTTCCCGGTTTGCTGGATAGCGATGGTCAAATTCGCTCGTTGGCGGGGATTATTCCCGATCTGGCAGGAGATGCACTTTCTGATGAATCTCTCGATAAGATTCGACAGCTCGAAGTTGTTAATTTACCCGTGGTCGAGCAAGGTGTCCGCTTGGGACCCTGTGTCGCTGGCACGAGCAAAGTCATTGGCATTGGTCTTAACTATGCCGACCATGCCGCCGAGACGGGAGCCGAAGTACCGGCTGAACCGGTGATCTTCATGAAAGCTACGACGTCTATCACAGGACCGAGAGATAACATCGAAATTCCCCGTGGTTCCGAGAAAACTGATTGGGAAGTGGAACTCGGCGTAGTCATTGGCAAACGAGCCAAATACATTTCCGAGCAAGATTCACTTTCCCACGTGGCCGGCTACTGTGTGGTCAACGATGTTTCGGAGCGTTCGTTCCAATTAGAGCGTTGTGGATTGTGGGACAAAGGGAAGGGTTGCGATACCTTTTCGCCACTGGGACCATGGCTAGTGACTCGCGACGAAATAAGTGATCCACAGAATCTGGGACTGTGGCTGGAAGTTGACGGCCACCGCTATCAAAACGGCTCCACCAGCACGATGGTTTTTGGCGTGAAAACACTGGTGAGCTACATCAGCCAGTTTATGACGCTCATGCCGGGCGACGTGATCTCGACCGGCACACCTCCTGGAGTCGGAATGGGGCAAAAGCCCAAGGTTTTTCTCAAACCGGGCCAAATCGTGCGACTGAGCGTCGAGGGCCTCGGCGAGCAAGAACAACGGACTGTCGCAGCAGAATAGGAGTCTTGGTGAGATGACTAATTATCGCTCTCAGCTACTATCTCGCCGCCAGATGCTTACGTGGTCTGCCGGTGGAATGTTGGCCGCCCACTCTTGGCTGCAAGCGCGAGTTTCCCTGGGGGAAACAGAACTCTCGTCTCGTGTTTCTTCCGTTCGCAATCTGGGGAAGCAATTCCAGAAAAACCCACTGAAGGTAACTGGTCTGGATTGTGCATCGAGTATCGTTTTGCCTTCGAGTGAATCTTTCTGGGTATTTGGGGATACGATCGAAGGGCCTTTTGAATCGATACGAGGCCTTCCGCTCGAAGACAAACTTTCCAACACCGCGGCCATCGTGCCAAAACAGAATCATTCCGAGGGGATCAAGCAATTTCAATTCCTGACTCAGCCAGACGGCAAGAGGCCGCTGCAAATTGTTCCCTTTGCCCCTGACGAAGATCCTGCGTTAGATCGCATCTGGCCCATCCATGGCACCTGCATAGAAGACAGAATCTACCTTTATTATCATCGCATCTCGCTAATTCCTGGCGTTGACGTCTTTGAAAACTTTCAACTGGATGGCATGGGCATTGCTCAAGCCACCGTAGGCCAATGGAAGTTTGAACGATTGCTGGCACCCGATCAGACGGACTTTTTCTGGAAGGGCGATCAACCTAGCTTCGGTGTGTTCGTCGAGAAGAACGAGGATTCCGTATACCTGTGGGGTAACCTGCTAACCGGAATGTTCTTGGCCCGCACTTCCCCAGAAAATATCAACAAACTCTCCGGCTATGAATACCTTGTCGAGGCGCCGACAGCAAATAGCCCTGAGGTGAAGCCGCGCTGGTCAAAATACTTCGAACCTACCGCATCGTTGTTTGACTCCGTACCAAATGAGATGTCGGCTACGTATAATCCCCATCTCGGCTGCTACCTGGCCATTCACTCACTCTTGCGCGACAACAAAATCGTCATGCGAACCGCACCTGAGATCACAGGTCCTTGGAGTGAAGCAGAAATCGTTTATCGCCCTGATAAACTCGGTGCTGACGACCTAATCTATGCCGCCAAAGAGCATCCCGAGCTATCACGTGAACATAGCAAGACCATCTACATCACCTTCGTAAACTCTGCGACCTACGTGCCCGAAATGATTGAGGTGACATTCAATTAAAAAGAGTGGATCGCTTAAATCTCATTGCTAGGTTCCTCCGGCTGCGGTAAATATTCATACCATGTGAACTTTAGAATGATGATGGCGGCTACCGATACGGCAGCCCAACTTAGTGCTTTCCAGTGCCAATGCCCAACCAGGTACATGGGGGCAACGTAAGCGCCAAAGATAGCCAGACACGCGAGCCCCACATTCAGCGCAGCATAGGAAGCGCTCTCGCCTGGACTTTGCAACTCCTCTTCAGTGAGACCCGATCGACTGCGAATCGGCCCCCACCAGCCGAACGGTCGGACGTTGCGATAGAACTTGATCAACGTGGATTCCTCAGTTGGGCGCGACAAGTAGGTGCCAAGTATCGAAGCAATTAGCGAAATCCCACACAACGCGGGAAACGTGATGTAAATCGGCGGCTCGACTCCTCTGAGCGACATAAATAACAGCGGCATCGCACCAGCCAGACCCACCAGAGTACCAGCGGCATACCCTGTTCCATTGAACCGCCACCAATACCAGCGGAAGACATTTGGAATGACGAAAGCCGCCCCCAGGGCCATCATGATCCAATCCCACACTTGGCGGATCGAACTTGCGTAGAGCCCAATAAGCGTACCAGCGACGACGATTGAAATCGTGGCGATGTAACTGGCTCGAACAAGGTGCTTTTCATCTGCATGAGGTCGGAAGATCGGCTGCCACAAGTCGCGCACCAAATAGGAAGCTCCCGAATTGACCGTGGCGGCAAAAGTGGACATGAAAGCTGCCAACAGCCCGGCCAGTACAAGCCCCAGCACTCCAGGACCCAAATACTTTGCCAACACGCGGGGCATCACGATTTCTGCATCGACGGTTCCTTGTCCATCGACAATTTCGATGCCAGCTCCAATTGCCAATAAAGCAATTCCCATCACCATCGCCCAGCGGACGACCAAAAAGGCGCTCCAGGCCGCCCCCACCTTGGCCGCGTCGCGGGGATCGCGCGTAGACAGAAACATCTGGAAATCAAACATCTGTCCAGGCCCGCCGAGATTCAGCAAGAATCCCTTTGCGACCCAGGCGATAACCAATAGCCCAAACATATGATAGCCTTGATATCCCTCTGGCAATGCGTCGGTGTTTTCTAGTTGCCATTTGGGCCACAGGCTTGTAAAGCTGTCGCCATCGACCGGCGTTAAGGCGGCGAGAATCTCAGGTGTCAATTCAAAATAAGCGATGGCAGCGATCACTACACTGGCAACCACCAGAATACACGTCTGCAGTACGTTTGTGATGACGACCGCTTCCAGCCCCCCCAGCAACGTGTAGATCGTCGTGATGCCGAACACAACAAACGCACAGAGTCGGATATTGTCCTCCGGATCCAAACCGGTTTGCACATACTCCGCCGAAAATTTCCCGATCCCCTCGAAGCCATAGCCCGTAAGCCCGACAAGGGTAATCACCGCCATCAGAGCGTAGGCATACCGGGCTGCCCGGCCATCCGCTTGATCGCCAAAGCGCGTGATCATCCATTCTGCTCCGGTCATGACTCGCGACCGACGGACCCACTTACCCATGTAAGACATGAAAAAGGCGGCCATCATAAAGCCCCACATCCAGTGGTTCCAGACCGATTTCATGCCAAACAGATAGATCAGCGTGACCATCCACATTGTGCCACTAATATCGAATGTCGACACCGACCCCGACATGGCCAGCGCCAGCCAGTGAATCCGGTGGCCACCGAGAAAATAGTTGTCCAGGCTTTTAGATGCACGCCGCTGCTGCCAGACTCCCACCCCGATCAAGGCGACGAAAAATAAAAAGATGATTACGGCATCGAGAGTAGACACAGAGTAAGCCCTTGTTTGAAAAAAGTGGTCGAAGTCCGTCAACAACTGGAGTTAGCTATCGATCCTTCGCACCAGAAAGCTTCACTTGAAAGAAACGTGGAAAGTAGAGGTCCAGACCATCAAACAGATGCTTAATGTCATATGTGTTGGAGCAATAGGTCAAAGCCAATCCCTCCGATGCCAACTCAGGATGTGCTTTCGCAGCATATAGCATCCGCTCGGGTTCATTCGACTGGTTCTTTTCCGAGTACAGTTCTTCGGGGCTGTAGAACTCTTCGAGCGCCGTCCAGGGTCCAGTCAAAGACGGTGAGGTCCGTAGACCGATGGGAGTCAACGGGAACCCCGAAAACTGGACTTGAACGTAGCGATTCCACCGTCGCGAGAAATGCACCGTGAATTCAGTTTGCCCCGATTTGAAAATGGGTTCGGGTAACTCGTTGAGTTGGCTCTGAGTGACCCAACCACGTTCGCCGCCAGCCCACCATTCGGGCTTTGAGAGATCCCCTTCTGCAGCCTCGGCTAGCGGCCAGCGCACTAGATAAACGTCGTGAGATTCGCCAGCTACGCTCAAGGCGAAAACGTGCTCTGCGTCTTTGAGTAGAGATGCCGATCCGACCAAGACGTCGAAATGATTTTGAGGTGCATCCAATTTACTGATTTGCCATTGTTCAGGACTTTCATTGATGTTGTCGATTAGTACGGCTCCCCAGCCTGTCGTCTCAAATGCCATCTTTCGATTTGCATTGCGGGCCCGCATCAAGCACATCAATATCTTGCCGTCGAGCATCAGCGACCCCCCCGGCCAAAAGAATTCCTCGCCCTCATCCGCAATAAACGAGTGCGGCTTGCCATCGATCACTTGCCAGTAGGCCTTGAAAGTGGCACTCGTAGGATCGTAACCGGTTTGGATCCCCATGCTGTTGCGCACCATCGTCGTGCCCCGACGCTCGCCAAGGACAGTGGGAGCCACGAAACTATCACCGAAAAACCAGGCAACGCGTCCTTCTCCCAAGTCAATCGAATAGGCATCATCGCCACCAAGCCATTGGGGGTCGCGATGAAACAACGCATCCGCCTCAGGCCAGGCTGTGGCAGTCACCGACAATTCAGTGCCCGAATCGATATCCAATACCGTGTCGACATAATCTCCAACCAGTTCAGCCCACAGCCGCCCATGCTCCAAGAGTCCCTTGGGGCTGAAGTGAATCCCTGTTCCACCCAGATCACGTCGATCCCCGCTGAGAGTATCGGTATCCGGGCCTTCCAGGGCAATTCTCTCGTCCCACAGTTTCTTTTGGGCAGTCCGTACTGATGCGAAACTCGGTTTTTCGGGATTGTGATAGGAAGCCTGGGCCGCGAACCAGGGGAGGTACCACCCCGCCTCCTTTCGGGACGAAAGTATGATGTGTCTCAGTTTGTCGAAGTATTCGTCGGAAGGCATCTCAACGTCACTCTCCCCTTGATGCCACAGCAACGCGCGAAATCCGCGGGGGCCCAATTGATGCACTCGTGTCATCATCCAGGGAAACAAGTCGCCATCAGGCTGCCATTGGTTGACACTGGTGCCTCCATAGCCTGTTGCTGCCACGCCAATAGGCACCCGGTATCTTTCGAACATCGCATCACCAAAGGCAGGCCAAAAGCTCCCACCTTGGCTGTGATCTGCGACTCCCAATTGAGGATCGTCGGCAAGTTGCCAGTTGGTGCCACTAAACGAAGCCACCATGCCAGACTTTTGTTGAGTGCGAATCTCGCCACTGTTGGTCGAGTTTGATTGCCCTGCTCCCACAAACACCTCTCCTACGCCAAACGGTTCCACTTGAGATTCCGCAATCACCTCGCCTTCTTTGAGGGCCTGTACCTGGAGTGTGTACCAGCCACCGGCAGCGACCGGTAGTGAGGCTGAAAACGCACGCGTTGCTCGCACGAGAGGCACAGCTTGCCACTTTCCAGATAGCGGCCCATCAATCGAATCACCGGTAATACGAAATCGAATTGCGTCGGCTGGCAGCGTTGTGTGCCCGTTCAAGAGGATCATTCCCTGCGCTAAACTCGAACGTTGGAAGACCTGATACGCTTGGGGCGAAAAAACTTCGAGCTTTGGCTCAGAAAGTTTAGGGGAAATGGCTCGAACCTGCTCACGCATTTCAGCAGATAGATTCCCTATAGACAAAGTCAGAGCTTTTTCTTCATGGGGCTCCAGTGAGACCTGACATACTTGATGTGGCCCTTGCCAGGGCCCCCACAGCTTGTCGCAGCCTCGAATCTTGAGCAGCGAATCTCCTTCCACCAGGGAAACTTCCGTCCAGGACTCGTTCACCGGAAGAACGGTGGCCTGCCCCTCCTGATTGAACGCTGCGTTCACGTCTTTGGAGAAAACCATGAAAAATACGATCGCATTATCCGACTTGTTCGTAAGCTGCCATGTCATCTCCGCAGCGCGGAACTCATAGCGAATCGCTGCGGTTTCATTGCTGGCAGCTACGATGTTGTCTGCGAGGTGTTTGATGCTACTGAGCCTGAGGGGCCCGCCAGCGAAAAAGTAACTTCCGCGAGAGATAGACACCCCAGGTGCGAGAAACTCATGGCCACCAATTCGCAAGTTGGTCAAGCAGCCGTCCGCTTCAATACGTGCCTCGTAGTTTTGGCTGACTACTTTTAGTGGGCTATTCTCAGTGTGAATTGCGACTTCCGCACGAAGCTGCGCTACGACACTCGACCAGCAGAACGCTGCACTCAGCAAGTAAGCATTTAATTTTTGCATTGGTCGTCTCTGTCGATTGGTATCGGCGCCAGAATAAAAAGGGGGGAAAACAAGATAAGCAATCTGACAAAATGAATCACCAGGAATTAAACACGTGAGCATCACTATGGTGCCGGCGACGTTCATTGTAATAGAAACGAATCACCCTGCCAGCGTGTTTGCTTGGCCTACGGATGTTGTCGATCCCCATGAACAACGCTCAAACCAAGGGCGATCTCAATTGTTGTATCATTTGAAGTAGTGAGAAATGTATTACCAACTCTCCAACTTCAATCGATTTGGTTTGACCATCTGTAAGGGATGAGCAATAATCAGGAGAGAGCGTACCAAGTTGGAGCAGACCAATCGCTCGCTTACTGTTGATCAATACGTTGTCGTACGACAGCTTATTTACAGCAGTTTGATTACTCACTCATCAACGCGGAGTTTTCATTGTGGCCCGTTCACGTCGTTTACACGGTTTTACCCTCGTAGAGCTCTTGGTTGTGATCGCTATCATCGGAGTCCTCGTGGGGCTACTGTTGCCCGCTGTCCAGGCGGCGCGAGAGGCAGCGCGTCGCATGCAGTGCGTGAACAACTTGAAACAGATGGGTATCGGCTTTTTGAATCACGAATCAACTCACAGAATACTTCCTAGTTCCGGCTGGACAGCGGTGTACCTCGGTGATCCCTTGCTAGGCACTGGCAAAGAACAGCCTGGGGGATGGATCTACCAGATATTGCCATTCGTCGAGCAGCAGGCGATTTACGATATCACGGACGATGGAGACAAACTGAATGTTACTCCAACCCAAAAACAGCAATCCATCGTTTTGCAGGGCAAACCCATTTCCTTCTTTAGCTGTCCTTCTCGACGTCCTGCACAAGCGCAACCTTATGCCTTGTCAAATTCTTGGACACCACGAAATGGCGACCGTGCTCCTGTCGTGGCTCGCAGCGACTATGCCGCGAACGCGGGCGATGGTGAGGAGGGAATGAAGTTTTGGTTGGAAGATGAAAACAAATATGAAACCAAACTTGAGTGGCTGTTTTTTGACTACAAAAAACTAGGAGAACACCAATGGCCTCCCCGAGATGGACAAACAGGAATCAACTATCAGGGCGCTGAAATAAAGTTCAAAGACATTACCGATGGATCTTCCAATACCTATGCTGTTGGTGAAAAATATCTTAATCCCGCCTATTACGAATCCGACGGCACATTCGACGGTGGTGACAATCACAGCATGTATCAGGGATTCGACTGGGATGTAAACCGGTGGACCAGCGTGAATGATCCACCACTTCAAGATCGTTTGGGGCAAGAGTCTTTCGGTAGTTTTGGTAGTGCGCATCCTGGCGGATTCAATATGGCCAATTGCGACGGGTCGGTCCAGATCGTCACCTACGACATTGACCGCGATGTACATCGTCGCGCAAGTCATCGAAGCGATGGGGGGGGAGTTCTTCCCGTTCAAACTCCAATTACGCCATGATCCAATGTCTGGAAAATGTCATCCTAAGAATGCTTCCTTTGAAGCTTTACAAGTTTCGACAGGGTAGGTGCCTATGAACTTCCATCCTGGCTGTTTGTGTTTCCAAGGCAACCTATTCAGGAGAGTAACTCTCTTTGCATCTCTGGCAGTCATCTGCCTCCTCTCGCTCGGCGGTTGTAGCCGAGGCCCTGCTGCTATCCATATTCCGGAAGTTGATCCCGCCGAGGCCAGCAAGCAAGCAATGGAGATTTACGATACGGACCATAACGGTGTTCTTTCAGACACTGAGCTTGCCGCATGTCCTGGAATCCTACATCATCTGCAACTCTATGATAAAGATGGCAATGGGTCCGTTTCGCAGGAGGAAATCGAAGAACAACTCCGAGCACTCGTTTCGTCGCAGATAGGAGTAACCAGCCTGCGCATACAAGTTCGCATGAACGGACGTTCTTTGCCAGGAGCCCAGGTGAAGCTTGTCCCAGAAAAGTATTTAGGGGATGATGTGAAAGTCGCTTGGGGAACGACAAATGCTCGTGGCACTGCCACCATGGATATCCGTGATGAGGATTCCCCGCAGTCAGAACAGGGACTTTTGGGAGTCCATTACGGTACTTACAAAGTGGAAGTGACTCACCCCGAGATATCCATTCCCGAAAAGTACAACACCCATACGACTCTCGGCTATGAGACTGAGAAGGGCAACCCAAGCTTTGTCGTTGAACTCAAAAGTCGCTGACAATCGTGAACAATTCACGTAGGCCGGAACGAGTGGAGCGAGTTCCGGCAAGCCTCGAATTTTTATGGATGTATTGCCGGAACTCATGTTACTCGTTCCGGCCTACCCATACTCATTCTCAGTAACGTCAGCCCAGCGATTGCAATCCAAATGCCTGCTGGCTCGGGAAGCTCTGCAACCGATACCGTTGATGGCTGCGTGAAATTGCGCTGCCAGAGGAGATAATCCGCGCCATCTGTGTCTGCGTCACCATCTCCGTCAGCACCATTGGTTCCCGTCTCACCAAACTTTTTCTGCCAGAGTGCCAAATCTGCGCTGTTCACGTAACCATTGTGGTCAAAGTCTCCTGGGATAGCGGCCACAGTTAACGTAGGTATTAGAGACAGGTCCAAGCGATACATGACCTGGTTGTAATCATAGAGCGGCGTCGCAGTGGGATTGCCCGAAAAAGTATTCGCGTAGGTCCCTTCGAAGTAGATAAATTGCCCTCCTTCCTCATTAAAATACGGGTGTTGCTTGGGATTGTAGAAGGTGTAGTTCTCAGCATCGTTGTGGTGCGTGACCACCTTCACAGCATTCTCCCAGGGCCCTTCAGGGGTCGGTGCTTCTGCAAACCACACTTCACCCAAGAAACTGTCGCCGAAAGCCTGATTGCCAATCATGATCCAGTTTTCGCGATATTCATTCCAGTAGACCGACGCCCGGTGTAAGCGCACATCATTACCTGTCTGAAAATCCTTGAGCCGAAATGGTGACTCATCGCGCAAAATATGGCCATTCTGTGCCAGTTCTTCCATCATATCAGTATTCATTGGCTGGGTGTGTTTCTTCCATCCGTAGACTGGCTTCCCTTGAGAGTCGAGTTCCAACTGCGGGTTTGCCGAGTCGTACATTGAACCCTCTACCAGCGGTGTAAACGCTTCCCATTGCGCTGGATCATTCACGTCGTTCCAGTTCTTCTTCACGCGAATATTCGGATAAGACTCGGCAAAGTAGAGGTATTCCTGTCCCCCCACCGTATGCTCGAAGGAATGTCCAGCCGCCACAATCGGGGCGTTGAGCGGATAAACCTGATGACGCTGAAAGATCGCCTGCGAATCGTTGAAGCGCGCCAGACCGTGTTCCACCTGAGCCCCGAGTGCATTGTTCGGATCACGCCGCGAATAGTGAGTCAACATTTGTTCTCGACCGCTGTTGTCTTCAACTGTGAACAGGCCATCGATCCACACCGGCCCCGGTTGTGGAAGTGGCATCATCTGTTTGGACGATCCCGCTCCATCCACGTAGTAGCTCAAATTCACTCCGACTGAGGGATCAAGCCCCCCCTGCCCCGGTAATTGCGAGGTCGCACCCGACGTGCGGAAGTTACCAAATCCGACGTCGTATAGTGTGTCGCCCCAAAACCAATGGAGTTGGCCATTGAAGATCACTGATTGAACGGAATCTTGACCCTTTACATTGGCATTGATGAGGGGTTGCTGAATGGGCGCGTTCTGGCCGAGCAGAACGGTATCCTGGTAGATGCCCTTACCCGTCACACGATAGAGTCTCTCTGCCAACTGTTCTCGCGCGATTGTCACCTGACTCGTCGTGCCGGGCGTAGTCTGCAGTGGCCAGTTACTGCTGGTGTAACCGTAGCTAGAAAGTAGAAAAGTGACGCTCTGGTCGAGTTGCCCAGGTGTGCCAAATGCCAGCAAGCCTTTGCTATCAGTGTAGTAGTCCTGGCTGTTGGCACTAATCTTAACGAGCGGCACTCCACGGCCAGTCTCTAAGTCGAGCACCTGTATCCCGTGGTATTCTTGGGCCAGAACTGGCAAGCCCCAGGACAAGAACAGGAGACAACAACCGAGCATCTTCAGCATTCGGTGCATGCCATGCCTCGTGTGCCTCGCAACATGAAGTTCAGCAGGAAAAGTAATTCAAGGGTCTTTCAACAGTATATCAGAATATCGGTATTCATACCGTTAAGTTTGTAAGACGATTCGGGGGAAGTGCTGCCAAATGATGTATCATATCGACTCGTAAAGTCGAAAATATCCTTGAAATTGCTTGACGCTTGTCGAGCATGCATTGATACTAGGAGTTGGCGGCGAGTACTTGCCAACCTTTTCAATTGCCTTGTCAACTCGCCTCGGTCGCCTTTGATGTGCTCTCGAATCTAATCAATCTTCCTTGGAGGTGCTCTAATGAAACAGACATCCGATTTTGATCAATCAATCTCTCCTGATGGCGATAGCAAATCGCGTCTCAACGGAAAATTGGCCGCCTATTTCGCTGTTGGCGGAGCCATGGCAACGGCGCTTTCTTCACAAGCACAAGCCGTACTCGTGGGCTCAACAACCGAACAACCCTTTGGCATCAATGGCGAAGTAAATATCGATTTCAACAGCGATGGCCAGACTGACTTCCAGATCGATCATGACCGTGTTGATTTGGGGGGAGGCAACTTTGTCGACTATTTGCAGATTGATAAGAACGATAGTACGAGTGAAACCAATCCGTTGGCGATCCCTGGTATCTTCGACACCTTTCCTCCGAACGGGAATCCCCTCAATAGCTCCTTCGATCCGAAATACGTCACACCTACTGCCACGCTAGGGGATTATCCTGCGGCACTCACCGCAGGCACATCGATTGGACCCACGTCCACACTCGACTTTCAAGAAGGGAGTGGCTTCAACGGTTCGCAAATCATTCGGGCCAACCGACTCATCGACGAAGATGCCGGTCAGGTTGACATGGTGCTCGGTGGAACCGCTGCGGCCGATATTGCCATACCTACGAACGGCCCAAACTTTTTGGGTCTGGGTGGTGAAGTACGGTACCTTGGCGTGCAAATGAAGTTACAGGGCGATCCGAACCCCCTTACTTTCGGCTGGATCGGCATTCGCATCGACAACGAAGCCGACGCTACGGGCTCTGTCGTTGGCTATGCTTATGAGACTTCCGGACTAAGGATTGTCGCGGGGCAAATCCCTGAACCGGCAACCATTATGACGGCAGCCTTTGGAGCGGCGGCCTTGATTGGTGGGCGCCTGTTTGGCCGAATTAAGCGTGGCTGGAATAAGTAGTTACACGGTATTTGAATTGTTTGAGTTTAACACCACGGCGGAACGAAAGATCACACGTTCGTTCCGCCGTGCCTTGTGAACTTTTCGCCCCTTGGTTATCTCAACAATCGTTTGCGAGTTTTAGACATGGACAGTATTCAACGCCATGATGGGTCAAACGCACAACCAACAGCTCTCGATCGGCGGCTCAAAACTTATCTGACTTCCGTGGGAGGTGCTAGCGCCCTCCTGATGTCCCAAGCCGAAGCTGCTGTGGTTTCCAACACCACTCCCCAGGCATTTGGCATCAATGGGGAAGTAAACATCGATTTCAACCAGGATGGCCAGATCGACTTCCAGATCGATCATGATCGAGTCGACCTTAACGGCACTCTGCTAGATTATCTCCAGGTCGACAAGAACGACGTATCCAGCGCTGAGAATCCGCTCCCCATTGACGTGCTTGAACCCTTTCCCCTAAACGGTACGGTTCAAAATGGTGACTCTAATTATTTAGCATTTACTAATAGCTTCGGAGATCAAGGAGGCTATGTCGTAGCGCTGAAAGCCGGTGATATGATAGGTGGGGCCACAATGGATGCTGGCTTGGTTGCCGGTACAAGATGGGATTTTCAAGAAGGCGATAATTTTTTGGGTGGGGGTACTACGATCCGCGCAAATCGGTTGATCGACGAGGATATGGGTCAAATCGATGCGGCCCTCAATCCAAGTGAACCATTGACTCTCCCCTTTGGGCCTCAGCCGGAATTTCCGCTACTCGATGATTTTATTGGTAACAATGGAGAAGAACGCTTCGTAGGCGTCCGCATCGATCTTAACGATGCCGGCTTTGGTGGCCTCAATAATAGCAATATGCCAAATCAATGGTGGTACGGCTGGATTGGGATTCGCATTGACAACGAGGCGGACGCGACCGGCACCGTCACTGGCTGGGCTTACGAAACCACCATGGGCATGGCAATCGAGGCAGGCGACGTCGGTACCCCCATAGGTCAAGAGGGCGACTTCGATGGGGATCACGACGTGGATGGCAATGATTTTCTCATCTGGCAAAGAGGCAACTCGCCGAACCCTTTTCCTTCCGGCGATCTGAATTTGTGGCAAACGAATTTTGGCGCTGGCCCCTTGGTGGCCAACGCGACTGCTGTCCCTGAACCAGGTTCGCTGCTCTTGTCGGCACTGGGAGGCATCTGCCTCGTCGGCGGCTTTGCTGCACGAAAGCTGTTTTCCCGTGGAAGATGCCAGGAGTAGACGCCGCTCTGAGTACTTGAGAAGATCGCAAGGGTGGTTCTACAACGCAAATCAACACCGATCGATTCCAAACCGATAAACGCCACTCGGTTAGCGGAGCGAGTATTGCTCATTGGGTGGGATGGTGCCGAGCCTAAAACCCTCCAGTCGCTTCTGGCCCGGGGACAGTTGCCCGTTTTAGAATCTCTTCTCAAAAGTGGTTCGTGTCTGGAGCTTGCCACGCCCCGCCCGGCCTTTTCGCAGGCTGCCTGGACATCGCTGGCCACGGGGAAATACGCACATGAGCATGGCGTGTTGAACGAGTTTTGCCCGACCGCAAATGGCAAGAAACTTCAACCAATCACGCGACACCAGCGAAAAACGAGTGCCCTCTGGAACCTCCTCCACCGCGCGGGTTTGCAGACGCACATCGTTGGTTGGCCGGTCACGCATCCCGCGGAATCACTAGCCGGGATTTTCGTTTCAGATCGTTTCGCATCACTTCAGTCAGCGGCACCATTCACCCAGCAGGACGGCCCCGCTGTATTGCCCCGCGAGGCGGTATCCCACCTCAGTGATCGCCGCGTTTCTCTCTCAGAGGCCGAGGAAATTACACTCGGCCAACTTTTACCTGCCCACGTAATCGGCCTACGTGAATATGCCCGTTTGGAAAACGCCTGTCGCGAGCTTCTTGCCCAATCAGCGACCCTCTTTCGCACTCTCCGTTGGTGCCTCGAGGCACTCCCCTGGAACTTTTCGGCCTGCGTGTTTCCAGGTTTTCGCCGCAGCCATGAGTTAGCATACTCGCTCGAGCGCCTCTCCCCTACTACACGCGAGCTGAGCGAACATCTGATTTCCGGTTGCTATGAACACCACGATCTCTTGCTCGGCCAGATTTTATCGCAAGTTGGCAACTCAACACATATCATTGTGATTTCTCCGACCGGAGCACAGGCAGCAACTACATCGCAATTTGAAGCACACAACAATCTCACGACAACTGGTTCCCCAACTCGCAACGCCGGTTTGGCCGTGTTAACCGGTCCCCAAGTGCGTCACTTCGCTAAGACTTTGCCGCGAAATTTACTTGATATGGTCCCCACTATCCTGACCCTGTTCGGGTTGCCCTGTGGAGAGGATCTGGGGGGTCGTCCCTTGCTGGAACTTTTCGAGCCTGATCTCGCTCCTTCTTCTATCGAGACCTGGGAAACTCAGCCAATCATCACCAAACCTCAGCAGTCTAAATGGAAAGAGAATCGAGAACATGATCCTGACGAGGAGGTTCGCCATCACGCTGTGGAGCACTTAGTTGAATTGGGTTACGTCGATCCACTCGACATCGCAGCCCAAGAATCAGTAAGCCGTTGTCTCCGAACTACTGAATTGAATCGGGCAATCTCACTCCTTGATGCTGGCCTGATGGAACAGGCGATTGCTGTCCTCAAGGAACTCAAGGAGGAGCATGATGACTCTTTTAGAGCTCATTTTCTCCTTGCTGAGGCACTCTACCGATCCAGACAATACGAGGCAACGCGTCAGGAAATCGACTCGTTGATGTGCCATGGCTTCGAGAATCCTCAACTCTACCTACTTGCTGCAGCCAACGAATTTGCAGATCGGCGTTATGATCAGGCTTTGGAGGAATTGGCTTGTACACGGCGCGGTAACGAAGTTTTGCCTGGCTCTTCTCTCTTGGAAGGAAATATCCAGCTACGGAGACGTGATTTCTCTGCCGCTGAAATGGCATTTCGCCTGTCGATTGAATTGGAAGGCCCCACTGCTCAGGCGCTCGATGGCTTGGCAACCGTAAAACTGCATCTCGGCCAACACGAAGAAGCGGCACTGCATGCACTTGACGCAATCGACAAGGACATGCGGTTGAGCAAGGCCCATTACCACTTGGGAGTGGCCTTGCACTATCTCAACAAGCCCCATGAAGCGCTGGGTGCTCTACACTCTTGGGCGTCAATCGATCCACAGGCCATTGCTCCCTATCGATGGATGGCTCGGGTGCATGAAATTCAACTCCATGATAAGATTCAAGCCGAAGCTTGTCGGCAAGGAGGCAGAGAAGCAATCCTTAGGCGGCGACAAGCGGCCTTTACTGCTGCAAAGGAAGGTGCATCAATACCATCTCCCGCACCGTGATACCACGTAATCTGTCTGTAAAGCTGCGCGTGTCAATATAGTGGTCAAATGTGCTGAAGACAAACTTCTTGATCCCCCACTGCAAAGCACCCTGGGTCGCTTCGAGCTTGAGCCACACGTTTGCCCAACCCCCTCGGATTTCTGGTGCGACGATATTTGCGTCCACATGGACTATCTCCCGCGATACACGGTGTCCAAGAATAACTCCCATGACCTTACCGTCGATGAGCAAGACTCTCGAGTAGCGTGGAGAGAATGATTCTGGGACTTCACCACGGAGTTTCTGCAAGAGAGTCGTGCGATCACCACCCATCGTCGCCAGGTGCAGCCGTACAACCTCTGCTAGATCGGCCTCGAACAGGGGGATGATTCGCGCGGAATCTGGGATTTTGCCGCGCTGACGCATCCGATCATGTAGCGGGGCCAACTGCGGCTCGAACTCGTCAAGAAGCAACTCATGGTGCTCGACGGTCTCGCAAATGGAAAAGCCGAGTGCTTCCCAAGCCAGTTGTTCCTGACTATCACTTGCCACTTTCTGGGTGGCATAGACCGACTCGGCACCACGCTCGACCGCATGGGCAGCAAGTCGCTTGATTAGCTCTTTTCCAATTCCCTGTCGTCGAGCAGGTTCGATCACATGGAGCGCCACGCCTGGGCCAACTGGCGGCTTGGGCCTTACACTCGTGGTCAATCCCGCTGCTGCCACGACTCGGGCTGGATCGCCGCTTTCAGCGACTAGAAGGTATTCAAAAGTTTCGACAGGCGCGGAAAGTAACATGCGAACCGCTTGGGCGTCGTTACCTTTGGCATCGCGAATGGAATAGTCTGAATCCGGCGACATTGAAGTTCTTTCAGCGTCCCTATCGTGGTCTGAACATGCCCTCATGAATCAGTGTGGAGATTAGTCCAAGGCTGTGTGACTCAGTTGACTGCACATTCTTCCTTCTTAGCGGAGTACACTTCCACAAGATGGTTAGAGACTTCTGAATCGAGCGAGTTGCCGGCTAACTCGATGGCCAGCAGTGCAGCACCTAATACAGGTGGCAACATGGGATCCGTTAAAATAGCCTGGGGCAGTCTGCGGGATAATCCATTTGACAATGGGCCCATGAACACTTCCCCAGCATTCGTCAGGCCACCTGTCACGACCACTGGAATCCGCGGCAAGGACAGCAGAGATTCGAGATTGGTGGCGACTGCTGCTACCATGGAGGCCAGCTCTTCTGCACCTCGTTTGAGAATTCTGCAAGCGACTTCATCTCCCACTGCTGCCGACTGCGTCACCAAATGGGCCAGAGCAGCGATCTCAGTACGTTTCATTCCTTCCAGCTCCACCCTGCGGAGTATATGGTGCATAGCTGAGAGGCTCAATTCTGCCAGCACTCGAGTTCGCAAACAGGTGGATTCGCCTCGTCCGTCGTAGTCGCGTACTGCAGCAACCATCGCTTGCCGACCCAGCCAGTAACTGCTGCCAGGATCATCCAAAATCGGACCCCAACCCCCTGCCTGCCAACTATTGCCCTCTTTATCCCGGCCGTAACACGAAGAACCTGTCCCAGCAATCAATACGATTCCCGCCTCACCGGCCAATCCACCCATCAGTGCCACGCGCAAGTCGTGGTCAACTCCAATGGCACTTTCAGGTACGATCGACAGCTCTCGTACGATCTTGCGTATCGTCTCTTGGTCTTCTCGGGTGACAATGCTCCCCAGTCCCAAAAAAATTGCCTGGGCCTGTAGTGGACTTTGTCGCGCGTGACTCCATGCGCGTTTGATGGCCGTGTCAATGTTGTGCCGCACTTCGTCCGCACCCACATCATGATAGTTTCCTGATCCAGCTTCACCGATTCCCAGCAGTTCTCCTTCGATAGAGACCAATGCCGCGCGCAGACGTGTCCCTCCTCCGTCGATGCCGATGACTATTTGTCCGCTCATAGCAGGAAGTCCATTTGGTGACGTTCAGGCGAATGCCTGGGATGATTACTCGGAGGCAGTTGAATGAGCCAAAGCAAATGTTGGCTGAGATTTTATGTCGGTTGAGTTGCGAACCACTAGCTCCGTGTCAACGATGATCTGCCTGGCACTCTTGTCTGCTCCAGTCAGGTTGTCCAACATTGCTTCATATGCAGCTCTTACAAAAGAGCGAATTGGTAGCCGTATAGTAGTCAACGACACGGGCAATAATTCAGCGATTGGATCATCATCAAAACCTGCCATCTTCACGTCCCGGCCAATCTGCAGTCCTTGTTCGATCAAATAACGACCGATCAAGGCGGAGAACCGGTCATTCTTGCTAATGATAGCATCCGGTTTGGCACTGTGCATAAGTTCGTCACAAAAGGAGCGCGTGAGTTCGTGTTCATCGACCATCCGCACCAGTTCTCGGTCAACACTCATACCCTTCATGCGATGTGCTTCATAATAACCTGCCAAACGATCGGCTACAGCCGTTGAGATCTCTGGTATTCCGACGAAAGCTATTCGCCGACAACCCTTTTGAATCAAGTGTTCCGTTAGTATGACGCCACCACGACGATTATCGTAACCAATTCGGGTAAATTCACTACGATTAGGAAACGAGGCGATATCTCTATCGATCAAGATCACACTGATACCAGCTTCGGCCAACATGTCTACAACGACTCGGTTGAGTTGCATCTGATCGCCGGGTAGCTCAGCCGGATAGTAAAAGACACCATTGACTCGCAGGTTGATCAAAGACCGCGCCGTGTTCAGGACGCGTTCCTTAAACGTACCTTCCCCGGAGGGGCATTTGAGAATCAGTGTCGATTGCCGACGAGAAGCCAAGTCTGCCAGCCCTTGATGAATCAAGCCTTCCACATAGGGCAAGGAGACTCCTGACTCCATCCAAGGCATGAAAAAAGCTAGATCATATTGCTCGGTCGCATGAGCCATCTCTTTCACATAGGTGCCTGAGCCGCGCCGGCGGCGAATGAACCCTTGTAGCTCCAGATCTCGCAATGCACGTGATACCGTAGTACGAGAGACAGCGAAATGCTGCATCAATTGGAGCTCTGTGGGGAGTTTGGCTCCAGAAGTGAGTTCACCTCCCTCGATGCGCTCCCGGATAGCTTCATAGACCTGTTTTGAGCGTGGTTTCTTTGGATCGATATTGCCGAGCCAAGTAATCATAAGAGGTTTCCAGCCGGGAAGAGAGATGCATCAATCAGGATGAGTCACACATTTCATAATACAATATGACACAGCATGATACAATATATTTCATCCTAATTAGTATCTTTTTTCGGTTCCAAATGCATTGAATTTAGCTCGCTAATTGGTATCCTAAAGAATATCTTGTCCGGCAACAGACTCGCTAGTGAACGTGGGCCACCAGAAAGAAACAGGCAACGTGTCAAACTCCTCGATAGCTACGCTAAATGCTGGCTCGTTTCGCAAAACCGAGCAACTAATCGCTCCCTCTTACCCGACGCATAGTTCGGAAGAAACTTATCGACTCTTCCCGGCTTTTCCTCTGGGGGGTGAGAATGTGGGCTTCGGATTTGATTCTTTTGCTGACCAATTGGCTAGCCACAGTCATATCCGCATCGATGGCTATGTGGGGACGTTTTGGGAGTCTTTTCGAGAGCAACTCCAGAAAGCCCTTAATCAAAGAGGAATCCAAGCAAATTGGATCGACGTATCGCGAACTCAGAAACCGGCTGCGACCATTGAAGCGATGGTGAAGCCCTATCTAGGTGGTGACGACCCGCTTTTCGGCAAGCGATTTCCCGGCGAGATGTCGGACTACTTCGACCCAGACCAGCTTTGCTCCCTTCAACCTGATCCAGATTCCCCCATGACGATCCTCTACGGTTGCGGAGCAGCACTTGCCGAATGGGAAGGCCCTTTGGTCTATGTGGATCTACCCAAGAATGAACTTCAGTATCGCTCTCGTGCCGGAACGGTTTGCAATCTTGGCTTTCAGGCTCCTATCCCTCCCAAGGAGCAATACAAGCAGTTCTACTTCGTTGATTGGCAAGTTCTCAATCGTCACAAACTGGCGGTCATCGACCGAATTGATTGGTTTGTCGATGGCCAGCGTCCCAACGAGCCCACCTTTGTCGCTGGGAACGTATTGCGGGATGCACTTCATCGAATGAGTCGCAACGTATTTCGAGTACGACCGTGGTTTGAGCCTGGCCCTTGGGGGGGGCAGTGGCTTAAGAAACTTGTCCCGCAGCTACCCCAGCACGAACCCAACTATGCCTGGTCATTCGAACTCATCACACCCGAGAATGGATTGGCGTTCACGGATGGCCATTATCTGTTCGAAGTCTCCTTCGACTGGTTAATGTACCACAGCCACCGCGAAGTGCTTGGCGAAAGTGCAGATCGGTTTGGCTACGATTTTCCCATTCGCTTCGATTTTCTTGACACTTTCGAGGGAGGAAATCTCTCACTGCAATGCCATCCCAGCCCAGAATATGCCCACGAGCACTTCGGGGAGCCTTTCACCCAGGACGAGACCTACTATATTCTTGACTGTAAACCTGGTGCAGAAGTCTACTTGGGTTTCCGTCAGAACATCGATTTCGAGGAGTTTCGAACTGAGCTTGAAAGCAGTTTCCAAGACTCAACACCGGTTGATGTGAAACGATTCGTTAACACGGTACCAGCTTGCCAACACGACTTATTACTCATACCTCACGGGACAATTCACTGTTCGGGAGAAAATATCGTGGTGCTAGAGATTAGCGCAACCCCCTATATTTTTACTTTCAAGATGTATGATTGGTTAAGATTGGGACTCGACGGCGTCCCTCGACCGTTGAACATAAAACGTGCATTTGAAAACTTGAATTTTGATCGGCGAGGTGAAGAAGCGCAACGGCAATTGCTTAGCCAACCCCAAGTCATCGACCACGGTGAAGACTGGCGCCTTCTTCACTTGCCAACGCACCCAGACCATTTTTACGACGTTCATCGTTATGAATTTGAATCACAGGCTAGTGGACAGACCGACGGTTCTCCCCACGTGCTGATGTTGGTCGAAGGCACTCGCATCGAAGTCGTTACCCACGATGGCATGGTCGACCAATTCAACTTTAGTGAAACCTTTGTCGTGCCTGCTGCTGCTGTCTCCTACAAGCTTGTCAATCGCGGCCAGGGTACCGCTAAAGTGATCAAAGCATTCATCAAAAGCCCCTTAGAAAGTGAATAAGCTATGACTTCTCCTGTCCCCACTCAGAGAATGAGAAATCTTTTGCTTGTACTTGGCCTGTCACTCAATATAGCCGCTCAAATACTCTCAGATGTGTCTGCTGAATCTACGAGCAACCAGCCAGACATCCCAAGTATTGACGAGATGGCCAGCGAATGGCTCGACGTGGATCAACTCGCCCACATGCCTTCGCTGCATAACTTTCATGACATGGCCGCCTGCGCACCGGACCTTATAGGAGTCAACTACAATCCGGACGGCCAATTGTTCGATTGGCCAACTGGTCCACGTTGGTTTCGCTACCTGACTTTGCCACTCCTGAAATTAAAGGTCAATGGTAGTGATTGCGAGTCAAATACGTGCCGTTGGTTTCCACACCAAGCCGTTCGGAGATGCAGCATCAATAGTTTCGATCTGGAGACCACCGTTCGCATGGAATTCGAAGGACCAGGACTTTTTTATGAAATAGCCGTTACCAATCGCTCCGACGAAGATCGGTCGGTGGACCTCAAGTTGAAAGTCCCAGGAGTCAAGCTGACCGATACCAAAAGCATTCTTGTGGCTTATGAGTCAAATGATCCTAAACTAGAAACAGCGCATGCATTTGGCGACTCCACGCCGGAAGTCGAAGGCGCAAAGGCAAAACTGGAAATGGTTCATACCTTTGTCGACAACCCAGATCAGCTTGAAGAATTGCCCGCTGAGGTCGAAGCAACTTGGAACCGAATATTGAAACCAGGCGAGACGACGAAGTTGCATCTTGTCATGGCCCACGGACAGAACACCGATGAGTTTCCATCGCAAGAAGTCGTCGACCAGGCTTCTACCTGGGCGGCCAGCTTTGAGCAATCGTGGGATGCTGTGAAGACTCGTTGGGAAGAACGCTGGAACGACGTATTTTTACCTGGGAACAATCACTTCTCAGGAAACCTGCCAACACTTGTCACAACGAACAAAAAGCTCAGTGACATTTATTATCGAAGCATTCTTACCCTACTCGTGTTGCACCGTACCAACATGGCGATGTGCGACCGTGTGTTTGTCACCAGCGGTGAACGAGACAAAGGGGTCGTGTTTTTCTGGGACACTTCGATGTGGTCCAAGGTATTTGCACTGCTGGAACCGAAAGGCATGAAAGAGCATGCCAAACTCTTTCTCTCCTGTGATCCCCATAAGGGTCCGGTCTACGGCATGGATGATGGCCATCAATGGGAAGGATGGTACGCGGCAAACGATTCGACCATCTTCACGTTTGTAAGTGAGTATATTAATACAACAGGCAACGTCGCCTTTCTTGACGAAACGGTTGGTGACAAAACCGTCTTGGAACACCTCTATTCCTTGTCTACCAACTGGCAAAAGCTGCAAAGCGACAAGAGCGTGATGCTAGCCGACTATGGCGAGAACAGGAACCTGTTGGAATGCGCACCTGCCTATATTCATCGCGTGCCTTCATTCAACGCGGCGAATGTGTGGATGATGCGTACTACTGCCGACTTCTACGAACAACGAGGAAACACCAAGCGGGCGGCTGAACTGCGCAAGTGGGCTGACCAGTTTGCTAAAGCCGTACTTGATTTGTACAAACCGGGTGACGGAGTCTGGTTTGCTATGCATCGCAATGGAGACCGCGTTGAGCTTCGACACTGTTACGACTTTGTAAGCATTGGCCGGTTCATGCCCGAAGATCTGACTCCTAGGATGAAAACAGAAATGGTCGATTTTGTCGAACGGGAACTTGTGACAGATCACTGGATGAGAGCCATGTCTCCGCTAGACAAGGCGGCGGCCGAGTCCGATCGACCCGATCATGGACCCATGGGGGCCTACGATGCCTGGCCCGCGCTTACCGCCGAATCCATGTGCATCCTAGGGGCCTGGGAACCTGCTTTCAAATTTCTGTGCGACACGCAAGACGTATTGTATGAAGGCGTATACGGCCAATCGCGCGAATTCTACGGCGAGCATCGCGGTGACCGCGACGCACCAGTTCGAATCGCCATGCGTGGGGCCTGCATGCGTGAAAGTGTGGGCGGAGGAGCCTTTGCCGAGATGATTATTGGTACGCTGTTCGGCTTCCGTCCTCAAGCTGGCCAAGACCTCTCGCTCTTTGAAGCCGACACCAATCGTGGTTTCGAAGGCCAACTCATGAATGTTCGCTTCGACAACAAGTTGCTCAACATCACGAGTAATTCAGACGGCGTGAGCTTTCGCTACCAGGGTGAATAGTATGGCAAACGAAACTTATCCCGGACTACGAGGCAGAACTGCCATTGTAACTGGTGGTGCGAAAGGTATTGGCGCAGCTTGTGTACAGATTATTGCTGAACACGGAGCCAATGTCGCGATCTTCGATCTCGACATGGAGGCTGGGAGCTCATTGGCTACCACAATTGGACCAAATGTCTTATCCTATGAACTCGACGTAAGCAGTTCTTCTAAGGTTAGTGAGGCTATCAAGAAGGTCGCCGAGCAACTAGGCACGCCAACTTTGCTCGTGAACAATGCCGGTATCAGCCACTATGGAACCGTATTAGAAACGACCGATCAGCAATGGGACCGCGTACTGGACGTTAACCTAAGATCGTATTTTCTCTGTGCGCGTGAGGTAATACCCCACATGTTGACCGCAGGAAAGGGTGTGATAGTCAACGTCGCAAGCGTTCAGAGCTTTATGAGTCAGCAACGGGTTGCCGCGTATTGCGCTAGCAAGGCAGGTATCATCGGCCTGTCTAGGGCGATCGCCGTCGACCATGCCCCCGCAATTCGCTGCAATGCGGTTTGTCCTGGCACGGTCGATACTCCCATGTTAGCCGACGCCATTGCTGGTGTCCCCGATCAAGAAGCGGTTTTACAGGAGTGCCGCGACATGTACCTCATGAAGAGAATTGCAGAGCCTATCGAAGTCGCCCAGTTGGTTGCTTATCTCCTGAGCGACTTCTCCTCGTTTATTACTGGCCAGGCAATCCGGATCGATGGCGGAATTGGCCTGGAAATCGGTGGAAGTGTTCGAGACTAACTCGATGCCGTGAATACGTCGAAAGCGAATCCAATGCAAGTTGCCGGTGTTGCCAAGCAGTTTAA
Organism: Bythopirellula sp.; assembly: GCA_041738415.1. Lineage (GTDB taxonomy): Bacteria > Planctomycetota > Planctomycetia > Pirellulales > Lacipirellulaceae > Bythopirellula. The sequence continues at coordinate 37,190 of JBGSPU010000164.1, read as the reverse complement.
TGAAACAAACCTCAAGCTACTCAAACAGCTTGGGGTCGACGATTTCGTCTACTACAGCATGCAAGGGATGCCTAGCACGCTTGAAGAACTTACGGCAACCAAACACAGAATTGAGAGCTGCGGCCTCCGCTTTGCGGTGATTGAGGGGGGCCCGCCAATTGATCAAATTGTCTTGGGCAAGCAAGATCGGGACCGACAAATTGAGCAGTACATCCAATCGATCCGACACATGGGACAATTGGGGATCCGCGTCCTGTGCTATAATTTCATGCCCCAAGTGACCAGTGCTGCGATGGTGGTCCGCACCTCAACAGTCTTTGAAGAACGCGGCGGGGCATTAACCAGTCAATATCGAGAAGTTGATTTACCGGCAGCGAATATCTCTCACAACGAGCTCCCTACCTCCGACGAGCAAATGTGGGACAACTTGGAGTACTTCCTCAAACGTGTGGTACCTGTCGCCGAACAAGAGGAAGTCTTGCTGGCGATGCATCCCGACGACCCACCCTTATCACCCCTATGTGGCTTAGCACGCATCATGCGAAGCGTTGAACATTTTGATCGTCTGTTGAATATTGTCACGTCACCCGTGAATGGCCTCACATTATGCCAAGGCTGTTTTGCGGAAATGGGATGTGATCTCCCCGAAGCTATTCGGCATTTCAAAGATCGTATCCATTTTGTTCATTTCCGCGATATCCTGGGAACTCCCACTGACTTTCATGAAGCTTTTCCCGATAATGGGTCGAACGATATGCTCGAAATCATCAAGACCTATCGCGACATCGACTATCGTGGTTTCATCCGAGTGGACCATGTGCCACTTCTCGCCACAGAATCCGGTACTTATGACGGTTATGGAATGCATGGCCATACCTTTGCGATCGGGTACCTTAAAGGCCTGATGGAAGCAGTCTTTCGCAAATCGGCACAATGAATTGGCCAAGTGATACACCGCCTAGGACAGCAATCATGAATCGACTCGCTGGAAAAAGAGCATTCCTCACAGCCGCAGGTCAAGGAATTGGCAAGGCTGCCGCTTTGGCGTTTTCCCGTGAAGGTGCCTCCGTCGTGGCGACTGACATTAATCAGGACCTTCTCGATACCTTAAAAAATGAATCGTCCAACTTAGAATGTTACCAACTCGATGTTCGAGATAAGGAAGCGATTGAAAAGGCCGCCCACTATACAGGGAAAGTCGACGTCCTTTTGAACTGCGTCGGATATGTTCACGACGGAACAATCCTCCAATGCGACGAAGACGACTGGAGGAATACCATCGACCTCAACATCACGTCCATGTTTCACACGATCAAAAGCTTCCTCCCGGCAATGCTGGCGGCTGGCCAAGGCAGCATCATCAATATCTCCAGTGTCGCCTCAAGTATTAAAGGTTTTCCCAACCGCTTCGCCTATGGAGCAAGCAAAGCTGCCGTGATTGGGCTCACCAAATCAATAGCCGTTGATTTTGTGAAGCAAGGGATTCGCTGCAATGCGATTTGTCCAGGAACAATCCACAGCCCATCACTTGTCGAACGCATTGCAAGTCGTGGCGACTTTGAGCGCACTTTTGCCTCGTTTGTCGAACGACAACCCATGGGTCGGCTAGGTAAACCCGAGGAAGTAGCTGAACTCGCTGTTTACCTTGCCTCAGATGAGTCTGCGTTCACAACCGGTGCTGTGCATATCATCGACGGCGGCTGTTGTATCTAGAATTCGCTTAGTAACCGATGCTTTTCGATTCGCAATTTTCGCACCCAAAGTCACGCAGACTTTTGATCTTTAGAGAGCATCGGGTAATTCAAAGGACAACCAGAGACTTTAACTGCTACACTAGCCAAATGCCAGCGAGAGAGGCTAGCGACGACCATCGTCTTTAGTTGCTCACCGACGAATGTCACGTTGGTGGGAGACGAGATGGTGGTGCTTTCCCAATCCTCTGCAAAGACGGTGAGTTTACCCGAAGCCGCATAACGATAGATTACATCGGGCGTGTAGCAAGCAATATAAAGACTACCTCCGGCATCGAATGCCAAGCCGTCAGGAATAATGCCTGGCATCTCAACGACCAACTCCGGAGTGCCCAGCATGCCGTCGGGCAATATCCTAGCTTTTGCAACACTCGGTACATTGGACAAGGCAACATACATTTCGTTTCCATCGGGACTGATCGCCAGACCATTGGGAAACTCTGCGAATTCGCGACTGGCTATTTCCGTTTGCCCACCGGGTCGAATTCGATAAATGCACCCATCCTTTTTATGCCACCCTCCAGAATCGGCAACAAACAAGTTGCCTTCCGCGTCAAAGACGGGGTAATTCGGAGTGACCATTTTGCGATCGGTGGTCCCCTCGGAATAGACCTCGACCACACCTCCGGGACTTATCCTGAAGACGGCTTTGTTCTTGATATCGCAAGCGTAGACATTGCTGTCTGCGTCAAGACAGAGCCCCAAAATGAACCCACTCGTCGTTGCAATTGTTTCGACGGTCCCGTCTGATTGAATCTTATAGATTTGGCCCGCTTCACCACCCGCGTAAACCAACCCCTCGGGACCGCGCGAGACCCCTTCCGGATGGTCGAGACCGTCAGCAAAAGTTCGAAACGAAGAAACGTGAATTTCAGGCATGGTGGTAGATTAAATTAGGCAGAGTGTCTGCATGCAGCGCAAGTCTCTTGGAAATGACGATCCCCCCGCGGGGGCCAACTCGGTGATGCTCATTTTTTTAAGGTATTCTCTTCTCAAGTTGCAGGCGTTCGACAGCAAGTTTTGCTGATTCGTGTTGCATAAAGAGCTTCCAAATCAGTCCGGTCCTAGCGTTTTCGATCGCCAGCAATAGCGGGCCTTCATCGATACTGATGTAATCTGGGGTTCCTTGCTGCTCGGTACGATCCAGATTGAAACTATCGAGCAGTCCATAGCCACCGCTTTTCATGTCTCGCCATACAATGTGGTTCCCCTCGTCATCTCTCAGATTGCGAAAATGACGAAGAGCCTGAATAGCCAGTTCAGGAGCGAACATGATTGCGGACCCTGCGGCATAGGGTGTAACAGTCCCACCGCAAAAGTTGTCTTCCCCTGCCAGGTTCGGTTGCACGGATGGAACGATGTAACCAATTTTGCCCTCTTTGTTAATATCTGCTGCTGGACTAAGTCCCCAGGAGTTTGGCCCCATGGTTTTGAATTCGTCCGATTTCTCAATACAACGCTGCCGATGCGTTATGGTTGCACGATACGAGTTTTCCACCCAATCTACTCTTGGTTGTTCAATTCCAAAAGCACCTGGATCGTCCTCCCCCAAGGATCGATAATCAATCCAGCAATGACTGAAAAAATAGGTGAACAGTGGACCGCCCCAGGAGACGACATAAGGCTTCATGCTTTTGTGACGCTTAAGATTTCTTTCCAACCGATAATAAACTTCGGGAGATACGGCATGTTCTGCGACAGGAGAACCAACTGCTAGAAAAGTTACCAATCGGTCTTCACAGCAGGCTTTGTGCCACATCCAGGGACGATAATCGCCAGGAGCTTGCAAGTCGGGTACCATGTCGGTGGGACGCCAACCAAATGATATAAATCCATCCGGTTCTTTTTGATATTTTTTCCAATTCGCCTGATTTACGATCTCGTCGACCAACTGATCCACCATGCCGCCGAAGTAGCTGGCCACAGTCAAAGCGCCAGCCTGAAGCAAGGCATGATCGATCGTGCTGGCTTGTACCTGCCATCCTTTCTCTTCATGATGCATTCCTGCGTCATTTAAGTCGACGTAGTGAAGATAGATACCGAATTTCTTGTTGTCGGTGCGCGGCACAATCCCCTGCAGGATGGCCAGGCATCGGTCGAGACCCTGTTGACGCGTAATCCAACCGCGTTCAATGCCAATTGGAATCGCCGAGAGCTGAAATCCTACACCAGCCAGGCTTGAAATTCGATCGTTGGTAAGCCGGTCCTTTGTCAACGGAACCGGATCGCCGACCTCGTTCCACAGAAATGAGAAGCAACCGCGTTGAATTTCATCAAGCAACACATTGTCGCGATCGTCAAAGGCATAGGACAACGCCAATACTGTTTCTGGACTCCTTAAGATCGGTTGTTTCAATTCAGAGGCTTGACCAATCTGGAGAAAGAGTGCAAAGCAAACGAGAGGGACAGTCAGGAGGTAGCCGAAACAACGCCAGCCGATGGGTATTGAAAAAACCGTCATGCGTCCCTCGATTGTTTATTGACAAGACCGGTGAATTAAGGTTATTCTTTATTGAAAGCGCTGTCAAATACGAAACTCTCTGGTGGGTTTCCTAATTCCTCGGATGAGGACCTCTCAGGAGATAAGAGTGTCGGTTTCTATCGAAGACGTTGCCAAAAAAGCGAATGTGTCAATTAGCACGGTTTCGCGCGTAGTGAATCGGCGGAATATCGTCAACGATAGTACCCGCAAACGCGTCGAATTGGCAATTCAAGAGCTTAACTATAGGCCCAATGTGTTTGCTCGAGGACTAATGCTTCAGCAAAGCAATATCATTGGCTTGGTCTTGCCGGATCTGCATGGGGAATTCTATTCGGAAATCATCCGAGGTGCTAATCGGCAGGCTCGCGAGCTAGGCTATCAGCTCATCGTATCGTCGGCGGGGGACGACCAAGATAGTAATTCTGTATTATCTGCGGTTTCCGACAACGGTCTGGTCGATGGAATCGTGGTGATGGTCTCAGAAATCGACTCGAAGACCAAGACAACCTTGGCTGGAGTAAAGATTCCTTTTGTCGTGCTCGACGGGAATGTCGATGGTGTTCGACACGACAGTGTCGTCATCGATCAACGCTATGGTGCGGCGGCAATGGTCAAGCATTTGATCGACGATTGTTCTGCCAAGCGCATCGTGTTTGTCGGTGGACATAAGACGAACCTTGATACCATCGACCGGTTAGAAGCCTACCGAGAAACCATGCATCGGGCGTCACTCACCGTTGGTCCGAACGACGTGTATCATCTGGATTTCAATTACGAGACAGCTTACGACCTTGGTTACCAATTGGTAGATGAATGGGCGGCAACCAATGCCTTTGTGTTTGCAGCGAACGACGAGATGGCGGCCGGTATAGTCGACGCAGCGATTGAAAAAGGGATTGCCGTACCTGAGAAACTACGTGTTGTTGGTTTCGATGACACACGGATAGCAATGATGACTCGTCCTCATTTGACAACGGTGCATGTCCCTATGTCTAACATGGGTGCATCAGCCGTAGAGCTTTTATGCAAGCGTCTTAAAGACCCCAAGCGTTCACCCACCAAGCTAACATTGCATTCAGATTTGGTGGTGAGAGAGTCCAGTGGAATGCAAAGTGTCTTGGACGATTCAGCGACGCACTAATGTCCTATGCCAACTAATTAATGACAAAGGACAACTGACAAACCTCTCATCATCATCGTCTCCTCTCAGTTTGTAAGAACATGCCGAATCAGATACACGCGACTGCTGCGGAAGATCGTGTCCCTTGGACACAATTGATTGCCTATGGCATGGGGGGCGTCATTCCCATTGCCCTCTTCAATATTGCTGGGCAGCTTATGGGGTTGCTGGGCAATATTTCGCTTGGACTCAGTGCATTTTGGCTCGGGACCATCATGATCGTGCCCCGGTTGTGGGATGCGATCTCGGATCCAATTATTGGCCATCTCTCTGACAACACGCGCACCCCGTGGGGCCGACGAAGACCCTACATTGTGATCGGCGGATTGGCAGTGGCCGTGAGCTTCGTCGCCATGTGGTGGGTGCCGCGTGGCGACTGGATCAGGTCGATATTCGCCACAGAAGCAGCATACAACTGGTTCCAACTCAGTTTCATCCTGGGAGGGCTACTCGTCTTTTTTACGGCCTGCACGGTTTTTGAGATTCCGCACGGGGCCCTCGGCATGGAGATGTCTGGCGACTATCACGAACGGACTCGCCTGTTCAGTGCCAAAAGTTTCTTGGGAAACCTCTTTGCGATGGGCACCCCCTGGCTGATCGCGCTTGCTGGACTGGAGTTTTTCCGAGGACCTGGGGGGGACGTTGCTGATGGGATGCGCTATGTCTCGCTCCTGATCGCGGTGGTGCTCGTCCCGTTGGCATTCTGGTGGTTCTTTTCGCTGCGCGAGCCGGCTTTCACTGTCGTCAAAGAACAAAAGAAGATAAGCTTTTGGAAAAGCATGCAAACCACGATGAGCAACAAGACGTTTCTCAGCCTGGTGGTAATCATCTTCACGTTGGCGATGGGTTTCAACTTTGTCGCACTGTTTAACTACTATATCACTATTTTTTATCTTTATGGCGGAAACGAAGTCGCCGCCGGTAGGCTGCTCGGCTGGGGGGGGACAGCCTGGGCCGTCACGGGGCTGATCGCGGTGTTCCCCCTCAACTGGCTTAGTCGACGCTTGGGAAAAAACAGGACTCTCTTCATTGCAATTCTCTTGATGTGTGCCGCCCAGCTATCGAAAATTGTTTGTTACAATCCTGAACTACCTTACCTGATTCTCATACCCACGGTCCTTCTCTCGGCGGGGATGCTGATGTTCTTCACTTTAGGTGCTTCGATGGTGGGTGACATCTGCGATGAAGACGAGTTGCGCACCGGAACACGCTCCGAGGGGAGTTACTACAGCGTCTACTGGTGGTTTATCAAGATGGGCACCGCCTTTGCCAGTTTCGTCACGGGGGTGCTCTTGGTCTTTACTAGCTTTGACGAACGGCAAAACGTAACTGCGAATTCCTTGAGGGGAAGTATCGAGGTGTTGAATGCGGACCTAGAGAGTTGGGAAACTGGGAAGGTGGCTGTCCCCGAACGGCTCTCAGGGGTGATAGATCACATCGAAACGGTCCGAACGAATATCGCTAAACTAGATACCCACCTCGCTCGTCGAATCAAGCAACTCCCTAATCAAGCAGACCATGCTGGGCACCTCGCAAAACAGCTTAACTCGCTCTCTTTGATGGCGGCTTCGCTTGAAGCGCAAGCCTCAGAATTAGTGACCGATCCCAAGGAATTGGCCAAACGAACCAAGGAAATGTTAGAACTCGCCGCCCTCTTGAAAACGCAGGCCCCGCTCACCCTATTCCGCCTGCGACTGGTCGAAATTGGCCTACCACTTTTGCTGAGTATCGTCTCGATCTTTCTCACGCTACGATATCCGCTAACGGAAGAGCGCTGCTATGAAATCAAAGCGGCGTTGAAAGCCAGGCATCAGGAATTGGCCGTTAATTCTTAGTTTCGACAAGCGTCGCTGTCACAGGAAAATGGTCTGAAGGGTATCGCCCATCGCGCTCGGTGCGAATGATCTCGGCGGCCAACACTTTCCAGCGATCGTTGACATAGATGGCGTCGATTTTCTCGCCTGACGTTGTCCCTTGAAATGCATTGAAGGTGCCTAGGTCCTGGCTGCTGGGGTGCAAATCAAAGTAGGTATCCGTAAGCCCGATCCGAGAAAATGGCTGGCGGGCAGGATTGTCGGGGCCTGCGTTGAAATCCCCCATCAAGATCACCGGTTCATCCGGTCCAAATTCGCTGATTCGAGCGGCGACTAACTCCCCGCTGCGGACTCGGGCAGGTTGCGACTGGTGATCCCAATGGGTATTGAGTACGCGAATACTCTTGCCGCTCGTGCGATCCACAAGTTGGGCCCAAGTGCAAATTCGAGGCAATTCGTTTCCCCACGTATGCGAGCCGCGAACTTGGGGATTCTCTGAAAGCCAAAAAGTGCCACCTGCCAACAAGTCAAATCGCCTCCGATCGTAGAGCAGTGCCGAATATTCTCCCCCGCCGTCGGCTTCGCGACCCACTCCCGTGGCTACAAACTGGGGTATTGCCTCGGTGATTTCGTCCAGTTGTTCCCGCAAAGCTTCTTGCAATCCCAGCAAGTGTGGCTGAGAATTGCGAATCACCTCCAGCACGAGCGACTTACGAAGGGGCCAAGAGTTTTCCCCATCGGGTGCCGTACCATAGCGTATGTTAAATGACATAACACGAATAGATTTCGCCTCGTCGGCACTTGCAATCAGATCAGTTACAATCAGTAACATCAGACCGAATAAGATGTACGCTGTTTTCATGGAAGCTCTTCTTGATGTCCTTGCTGCTGACAAAAGTAATAAAACAGCCTGAGACCCACAGAAATCCCGCTGCAACCGTCACTCTGGACTCTACCATATCATGATTACCAATCAACCTGCTTTCCCGTCTGATTTTGTCTGGGGAGTTGGTACGTCGTGCTACCAAATCGAAGGGGCGGTCGCCGAGGATGGCAAAGGGCCGAGCGTATGGGACGATTTCTGCCAAACTCCGCACAAGGTTTCAGGAGGAGATACCGGAGAGACTGCCTGCGATCATTACCATCGGTATCACGAGGATGTGGAGTTGATGCGTGAGCTTCATATCCCCAACTACCGGTTTTCGATTTCTTGGCCTCGTCTCCTCCCCGATGGGAAGGGCGCAGTCAATCGACCGGGGCTCGATTTCTACGACTCGTTAGTTGATACACTGCTGGCTCACCAAATCCAACCATGGGTCACGCTTTTCCACTGGGATTATCCGTCAAAGCTGCAAAAACTGGGAGGATGGCTCAATCCTGAAAGTCCTGGCTGGTTTGCAGATTATGCACGTGTCGTTGTCGAGCGTCTCTCTGACCGTGTTCGGCATTGGATCACCATTAATGAGCCTCAAAGCTTTATGCGATTTGGGCACGTTGACGGTACCAATGCACCAGGATTGGAACTTTCGCTCCCAGATCGGTTGTTGGCGTGTCACCACGTCTTGTTGGCGCACGGTCGCGCGGTCGAAACAATCCGCGAGACAGCAAAACTGCCCCCCCTGGTGGGCTGGGCACCAGTGGGGGTGGCTGCGATGCCAGAATCCTGCAGCGAAGCCGATTCTACTGCTGCCCAGCAAGCGATGGCCGAGGTGCCAGAGACCTTGTGGAGCAATATTTGGTTTAACGATCCTGTGTTTCTCGGCGAATATCCCGCCGCGGGCTTGCAGGCCTTCGGTCGATTGGTGCCGAACTACACGACTGAGGAAATGCAAACCATTTCCTCACCACTTGATTTTCTGGGTCTCAACATTTACACGGGCACCATTGTACGCGCCACAAAGGGAGGTGGGTTCACCTCAGTCACACCAGAAGCGGGATGGCCTCACACCGCATTCGACTGGCCAGTGTACGAGGAGTCGCTCTACTGGGGACCCAAGTTCTACTGGGAGCGGTACAAGACCCCACTTTATATTACCGAAAACGGCATGGCAAATATCGATTGGGTTGATCTGCATGGAGAAGTCAGTGATCCCCAACGAATCGATTACCTCTCTCGTTACTTGGCCCAATTGCAGCGCGGAATTGAGGAAGGCATCGACGTGCAGGGATATTTTCTGTGGTCGCTACTCGATAATTTTGAATGGGCTGAAGGTTTTTCCAAGAGATTCGGCCTGATCCATGTAAACTTTCAATCCCAGCAGCGCATTCCCAAGCAATCGGCTTACTGGTATCGTGACCTCATCCGCAGCCAGGGGCAGCCGATCAAGGGATGAGAGAAATTGCGCGCGAACATCCGCGCCCGTCTAGCTGCTCGGTAGCTCAAGAACGCCCATGGTCAATGTAATTACGGCAACCCTACCGATCTTCCTCCTGATCTTGCTCGGGTGGCTCTTCAAACGCAGCACACTCTTGCAGCCACAAGCCTGGTCTTCCATTGAACGGCTTACCTACTTCGTACTATTTCCCTGTCTGTTGGCGACGACATTGGCTCAATCTCCGTTTGGCCAGATGGCCATTGGCCATGTCGCGGCGGCGCTTGCATTGGCGATTGGGACGGTGAGTATCGCGTTGCTGCTCCTGCAAAGATTTCTCTTCGCCGATGGCCCGAGATTCACGAGCGTGTATCAGGGAAGTGTCAGGATGAATACGTATATCGGCCTCTCAATCGCGGCAGCCCTTTATGGAAAGCTTGGCCTCTCCGCAGCCGCTTTGGCGATGGCCATCATTGTGCCAATTGTCAACATTACCTGTGTGTTGGTGCTTGCCTGGTATGGCTCTGCTGCAAGACGAAGCTTGATGGGGATCCTTGGTGCGTGGTTGAAGAATCCCCTCATCATCGGCTCTTTCGTGGGAATCGCACTGAATATCACCGGCTGGGGAATGCCACCGATTGTCGGATCGATGGCGGAAATCTTGGGAAAAGCCGCCCTCCCCATGGGACTCTTGGCAGTGGGTGCAGCCTTGAATCTGCAGGCAGTCCAAGCGGCCCAAGGCCTCGTGCTAGTTACCTCAATGATTAAACTGATCGCTCTCCCCCTGATAACGTATGGAATGCTCCAGGTTTTTGATGCTACAGGAATCGAGGCGTCGATTGCCGTACTATTTAGCGCCCTTCCTACTGCAACCAGTTCCTACATTCTTGCCAGCCAGTATGGTGGCGACGCCGGTCTCATGGCTAGCTTGATCTCTGTGCAAACTCTGCTTTCCATGTTGACGTTGCCAGCGGTGATTGCCTATCTGATGTGAGAGTGCTTATCAGACAAATCCACGGGGCAAACATGCTACTCGGCTTTTTCGATAGGCTTGAGCTTCAGTCTTTCCACCGCCTGTTGAGCATGGGGATGTTTCATGAAGAGAGACCAGACGAGCCCCGTGCGGACATTCTCGATAGCCAACAGCATCGGCCCCACGTCGATCGCGATGTTATCGTCACATGCGACTTGTTGATCGAGATTGAAGCTATCCGCAAAGGCGAAGCCTCCCGTTGTGGGGTCACGCCAGACGAATGGTTCGCCCTTTTTGTCTTTCAAATTTTGGAAGGCTCTTAAGGCTTCGAGACTCTCGCGAGGAGTGAACATGATCGCCGAACCAGCGGCATAGGGGGCAACCGTTCCCCCCAGCAATTGGTCCATTTGCCGGATGTTGGGTTGTATCTCTTGGACGATATATGACCAACCGGGAGTGTCTCCTAATTGGCCCATACAGGGACTCAAACCCCATCTGTCTGGAGCCAGTGTCTTGAATTCGTCCGAAAACTCGATGCAGCGTTGGTGATGTGCCAAAGTGGCCCGCCTGGAATTTTCGAACCAATCGACACGCGGTGCTGGAATGCCAAATTGCGAAGGGTCATCTAGCGTCAGGCTCCGATAGTCAATCCAACAATGGCTGAAGAAGTAAGTAAAAAGCAATCCATTCCATGAAAGTACAAAGGGCGGCATTTCATTGAGGCGGCCGACTTCTCGTTTCAACTTATAATAGTTCACAGGTTCGATGGCAAATTTCGGCGTGGGGCAACCCGTTGCGATAAAGTAAATGAGCCGTTCTTCGTCCGTCGCCAGGTGCCAGGTCAAGTCCATTAGCTTCCCGTCGCCCAGCACATTCGAGTTGTCCGCCGGTTTCCAGGCAAAACTTAGTAGGCCGGTCTCTGCCTGAAACTCCTTCCAGTTCGTCTCGGCGGCAAAATGGTTCACGATTTCGGCGACTTCACCCTCAAAGTAAGTTGCGGCCGCCATGGCACCGGCCAGGAACAAGGTGTGATCAACGGTGCTGATTTCGTTGTTATAGGGGGGGTAGATTTTCCCATCGTCAGCATTGACAAAATGCAAGAACACCCCAGAGCGGCGATTACCGGGAGCATCTCGCAATGTACGCAATACCGTCAGTGCTCTCTCAAGCCCCGCTTCAGGAGTGATCCATCCTCGCTCAATACCGATAGGCAAGGACGAAAGTTGGAATCCCACCCCAGCCAGGCTCGCCACCTGGGTCGTGCGGCGATCCTTGGCCAATCCCCCAGGTTTGCCTACTTCGTTCCAGAGATAGTTGAAGCAACCCCGCTCAATCTCGTTCAAGAACTGATCGTCTTCACTGGAAAACTCGTAGCGAGGCGTCTCGCTCCGCTCGATGCGCTCGACCCCTGAAGAGTCGTCAACCAGCGACTGACTGTAAGCAACGGAGCTCAATCCCAGGAATAGGCCAACAGACAGTGAGAGAGGAAGCCGATGAAAAACCTTGAAAAACATTTTATTTCCCGTGGCAAAACTCTGGACGGACCCTACAATCGCAGGTTAAAATAATATGAAAGCGCTGTCAATCCATTGCTGGCGAAACTTGATGTAATTTATGAAATTCCATTTCTGAAACGCACGATTGCGGGTACTTTTCCCATAGGTTCGCACGAATGAACTTCAGGACGCTAGATTCTGCCACCGGGGAAATTGTGCGCTTCGATCTTACCTCGCTGACTCGACCGCTACCCGCCTTGCACATCTTGACCAATCAGCAGTTGACAACGCTGCTTACTGCTTCTGGCACGGGTTGTATCCAGTTCGCCGGTTCCCAAGCGGTTACTCGCTGGCACGCCGACCCGACTTGCGACGCATTGGGTTATTTTTTCTATGTGCGCGATCTGGAAACAGGGAAATATTGGTCACTTGGTTATCAACCAACATGTGCTCTTCCAGATGAGTACCAAGTATCACTCACACCGGGGACTTTTGATTTGATGCGACTCGATGAGAATATCGTATCTCAATTGGAAGTTTGCGTTTCCCCGACCCACAACTTTGACCTGCGCCGCATTACCCTGACCAATCGCAGCCAGGAAACTCGTACGCTTGAACTCACCAGCTATGCCGAGCTTGTTTTGCAAACTCCCGAAGCGGATCGCGGACACCCTGCTTTTTCTAAGCTCTTTGTGGAGACACAGGCCCTCGATGGAGAGATGCTGCTCGCGCATCGACGTCCGCGGGGCTCCAATGAATCGACGTTGTTTGCTTGTCATTTCGTGACCGACGACAACAAAGGACTTTCCCAGGCCGAGTGGGAAACTTCGCGAAGCCATTTCATCGGTCGCGGAAGGAGCCTCCAGAATCCAGCAGCGTTGGACAGCGTGAACCCCTTGAGCGGTTCCGTTGGCAGCGTCTTGGACCCCGTTTTTTCTCTGCGAAAATCGCTTATATTGGCTCCCGGTGAAACGGCTCAAATCACTTTTGCCCTGGGAGCTGATCGTTCACGAGCCAATCTGCTTGAGGGAGCCGAAAGTCTGCGCGAAGGTGCTGCTCTCCAAGAGACATTCGACAATGCGGATAACACCGCAGGAGACCGCCTCATCGAAAATGGGCTTTCGCTAACCGATTTTCCGCAGCTACTCGAGATAGCGGCGCGCCGACTGATCGGCCGGACGGATTACTGCGTGGCTACCAGCGAGCCTTCCTGGAACGGACACCCATCCCCCAATTCCGCAAGTGGGACAGCAGGTGTGGGAGCCGATCCGTTGCTGGCCGATTACCTCACTCGATTGGGGATATTTGCGGCTCCGGAAGCGATTGATGGAATCGATACATTCCCCGCCTCGCCGCCGATTTTTTCCTCAAACCTAAATCCGAGAACAACGCAGAAACTTGCCCTTGGAGTGCAGGAGGAAACGCTTCTGCAGGACAACGGGATCGGGGGATTCTCCGCGGATGGTCGTGAATATGTGATGCGGCTGCGTCCCCAGGGGGATGGTACGCTGCAGCTCCCTCCGTTGCCTTGGAACAATGTCGTTTCCAATCCTCATTTTGGCTTTATCGCTTCGGAAACGGGGTCTGGCTACACCTGGTCTGGCAATAGCCGCTTGAATCGACTCACCCCCTGGCAAAACGACCCCGTATGCGATCCACACTCCGAGGCATTCTATCTCCGCGACGAAGAAACGGGCGAGTTCTGGTCGCTGACTCCTGGCCCACGACCTCAGTTGGCCACCCACGAAGTGCGACACGGCTGGGGTTATACGCTATTTCGACATACGAGCGAACAGCTCGAACAGGAAGTCTTACAGTTTGTCCCGCGAGAAGACCCTGTCAAGATCTCACGTGTGCGGATGACGAATCATGATGACCATCCTCGCCGACTGAGCTTGTTTGGCTATGTTCAATGGGATCTCTCCGATGGTCAGCATTTTAGTCCGTCGCATACCGTGACGTCCCTCGATGCCGAGCGGAATGCGATCTATGCACACAACGAGTCTCGCGCGGAATATGCAGGACACACGGCCTTCGCGGCACTTGCGAGCCGGGGGGGCGAGTGCTCACTGACGTCCGATCGCTCGGAGTTCATCGGTGCTCAGCGGAATATTACCAATCCCCTCGGACTGGCATCTCATGGAAAGCTGACCGGTCGAGCCGGAGCGAGCCTCGATCCTTGTGCGGCAATCCAGACTACGGTGACCATTGAACCGGGGGAAACGGTGGAACTCGCTTTCCTACTGGGAGAGACGCCGTCTTGTGACGAAGCCCAGCGGCTGATCGATTCCTATCAATCGGCTGAATCGGTGGCCGAGGCTTTTACCGCGGTGAAAGATTTCTGGATCAACACGCTCACGGCTGTCGAGATCGAGACCCCCGTACCTGCGATCGATTTGATCGTCAATGGCTGGCTCCCCTATCAAAACCTGAGCTGCCGCTTTTGGGGACGCTCCTCCAGTTACCAGTCCGGGGGGGCCTACGGCTTCCGAGACCAACTCCAGGATGCGGCGGCGCTGATACACCACTGGCCGGAACTCACTCGGGAGCAGATCCTGCGAAACGCCGCTCATCAGTTTCTCGAAGGGGACGTCTTGCACTGGTGGCATCCACCTTTGAGCACGGGTATTCGCACTAATTTTGCCGACGATCTGCTCTGGCTTCCTTTGATGGCCAGCGAGTATGTCCTTACGACGGGTGACCAGGCGCTGTGGGAGGAAGCGGTCCGCTATATTTCTTCCGATCCTGTGCCACCCGGTGAACCGGAAGTCTACCTGACTCCGCAAGATTCTGGCCAGACGGGCACTGTCTACGAACATTGTTGCCGAGTTCTCGATCGGGGCCTGACGCGTGGCATTAATGGCTTGCCCCTGATGGGTTCAGGCGACTGGAATGATGGTATGAATCGAGTTGGCCAGGCTGGTACTGGCGAGAGCGTTTGGCTGGGCTTCTTTATCGATTACATCCTGGAGCGGATGCTCCCCGTCTGCCAGCAACAGGGCGATGCAAAAAGGGCCGAGCGTTACGCCGATTATCGCGATCAACTTCGCACTGCTCTGAACGATGCGGGCTGGGACGGCAGTTGGTATCGCCGAGCCTATTTTGATGATGGCACCCCGCTGGGGACCGCCGCGGCGGACGAATGTCAGATCGATGCCCTCGTGCAGGCATGGGCTGTCATGTCGGGGGTGGCTCCGGCGGAACGGGCTGCATCGGCGATTGCCTCGGTGGAAGAACGCTTGGTCGACCAGCAGGCCGGCATCATCCGCTTGCTCGATCCGCCGTTTGATAAAATGAAAAACGACCCAGGTTACATCAAAGGCTATCTCCCCGGTGTCCGCGAAAACGGCGGCCAATACACCCATGGTGTATTGTGGTTTATCCGTGCGGTAGCCGAACTAGGGCAGGGAAGCCGTGCCTGCCAACTGCTGGAAATGATCTCGCCGGTGAGCCATGGCAATTCACCATTGACCGTGGAAACCTACAAGGCTGAGCCTTATGTCGTGGCTGCCGATGTCTACGGCCAGCCCCCCCACGTCGGGCGTGCCGGTTGGTCGTGGTACACCGGCTCCGCGGGCTGGATGTTTCGGGTGGCCGTCGAGTCGATTCTTGGGATTCATTTGGAGAAAGGCGAACACCTCCGGCTCGATCCGTGCATTGCCACGAATTGGCCAGAGTGCCGGGTTCGCTATCGATTGTCCGATCGCAAGACAGTCTACAATATTCACCTCCAGAATCCCCACGGCAAGGAACGGGGCGTTTCCCAGGCCACCGTCGATGGCGATCCTGTAGAACTCACGGAAAACGGCGCGCTCGTGCCAATCATCCATGATGGACTTGTGCATGACGTGGTCCTAGTATTGTAAGACTGGCTCTTAATTGAATTCTACTATCGGAACGTCCTATGAGTTCGCGGTTCTCTGTGGCTTCGCTAGCCAAGCTATTGTTGCTAAGTGTGTGGACACTTTCTGGGTTCTGCACTCTTACCGCTGGTGAACTTGGCGTTTTTCCGCTCTTCGACGGCGAACGGTCCGACTCACTAAACCTCTGGGGCGGACCCGTTAACTCGGGCAATATCCTAGGTGTCACC
Organism: Bythopirellula sp.; assembly: GCA_041738415.1. Lineage (GTDB taxonomy): Bacteria > Planctomycetota > Planctomycetia > Pirellulales > Lacipirellulaceae > Bythopirellula. The sequence goes on along the minus strand of JBGSPU010000164.1, from coordinate 21,092 downwards.
AAGCAGTCCTCGATCGTGCATTCGGGCATGGGAGCTTACCGAGCAGATCTTGGTTCGATACCCAACGACGGCTTCCGCTTTTTTCAAACATTCTCAAGCGCCGTGAATGGAACGCCTGGATATCGCCAAGATCGGGATCTCACTCAGTATCAAGCATTCGAAGGATATGTTCGCAACGACACTGCAACTCCACTGACTTTTTCTATTGAAATCAAAGACTATCGTGATTCCTTAAACCATCGGGCCCAGCGGAGCTATACACTTCCCGCAGGCGGATGGACAAAAATCGACGCCCCGCTCAGTCTTGATTCAGGTTGGAACGTCATCGGTAGTCCCGATTTGGCCCGTACGTTTGCCATGAGTTTTTTGATTGACGCCAATTTTGGAGCCGCCTCCGGATCCCTTTATTTAGACGACTTTTCACTGATCGAAAATGGGCCGAGTATCGACGTTGCCTCGGCTCCAATCGAAGTGGTGGTCGAGCGACTGGCGCGTCGTCAATTTCAGGCCCTCTGGACTGCGCGCAACAAGACTAGCGGTCTGATCCCCAATTCTTCCGACAATGTATTAATTGGTGCGCTGAATACCACAACCGGTGTCGTTTGGTCGCTCCCCGCCGCGATCCGGCGTGGTTGGGTCTCTCAGCACGATGCTGATTCATATATGGAGCAACTCGTCGACACACTAAACACCAACCGCAACCAAACTACCTATCTCCCAACTCGTTTCTTAGATTTCGTGACTGGCGCACCGGTAACCGATCACGAAGAATCTTCGATCGACGCGGCTTTTATCGCCCTCGCATTGCACAATTACAAATCACAGCCGGCGACTCCCGCATCGCTCGGTGCGGCGATTGATATGTTGCAAAATCGCTTCAATTTCGCTGCATTCAACACCCCCGGCGCGTTTCAACAGGCTTACTTTCCCAGCGGCAACTTCGGCTGCTGCACCTACAGCGGCTTCACGAACGAGAATAAAGTCATTGCCATGGCGGCTGAATTGTCGAATGACTACCATCTCCCCCTAGAGGTTCAGTGGAACAAGGACACGGGGCGCGTGAATACCGCGCTCGTAAATACTGATCAGCAATACCTCGTGTACTCCTTCGGTACTGAGTTTCGTGCCCCCTTTGTGCAGGCGCTCGCAAACCTGTTCTTCGACACTTCGGATCGGGGAGCCGACAACTTTCCAATTCGCTCATTGGCCCGAAATCCATGGATCAATTTTGTCAAATACGAAGCGGACGTCGCCGCCAAACTGATACAGCTCGGCCGCAATCATTTTTTCCAAGCCGATGCTGGACAAGGTGCGGCAGGCTATCAGCCATACAATCTATTCAACAATTTTGGCGAACCCAATTTGTTCATGCCCTGGAGCACCTCTTTCGCGCTGCTCGCGGGCGCGGAGGGTTCTGAAGAAGCGCTCCGCTTTCTTTTGGACAACGGACTCGGTGGTGGACTAGACGGTCCACTGGGATTGGCTGACTCCGCGCAGTGGGCCACTGGTGAAACCGATCCGACCCAGGTCCCATCGTTTGCCGACAATTGGAATATGACTCTTTCGACAATGGCATTGCTTGAGTTCTTGGATCGCCACCAAGGCGTTGAGAGCAGCAGCCAGTTCTTTGCCTCACTAGCCGAGGTGAACTCTGCTTTAGACAAGGTCTTCATCCAGGGCGATCTCAATGGGAATGGCGTCACCGATGGCGCCGACTTGTCACTTTGGCAAGCCGGTTACGGCATCACCAATAACGCGTCACCGGCGATTGGAGACGCCGATGGTGACGGCGATGTCGATGGAGCCGACTTCCTTCGCTGGCAACGGGGTTACTCGGCAGCAGGGGGGCTCGCCGACTCCTCCTCCGTACCAGAACCGATGTCGCTTGTTTTGATAGTGCTTGGCCTACTTGGCCTGTCTTATCGAACACCCTAGGTCAGTCAAGTACACATTCCCGTAATTATGGTTGAGTACTCTCGTCAGGCACAAACCCAACCGCATCCAACATGGGCTGAATTTCGGGATTCGACATGAAGAGCTTCCAGGGAAGCCCCGTACGGTGATTCTCGATGCCGACGACGATTTGTGCCTGGTTGAGTCCCATGTAGCTCTCGTCGTACCAATTCTCGGTGGCGTTGAATCCATCGTGAAAGCCGTAGATACCCCAAATCTTGCTCCCCAAATTACGATAGAAGTGACGCAAGACAGCCAGCGACTCTCCTGGGGTATAAGGCATGCAACCCAAGGCTGCTGAGCAGCAGATCGTGCCATTGTCGTCGCGAGGTTGAGGCTTTCCACCCCCCGAATGGAGTCCTGCGGAGAGCCCCCAACAGTCGGGACCGTAGCCTATGCGCCCTCGAGGATTGTCCATACAGTAGGCTCGATTGATCAGAGTGAGTTGTCGATTGTTGTGGAAGTAGTTCGTATAGCGGTCCTTAATTCCCCGTGGATCAAATCCGAGAAACGAAAACTGCGCGAAGAACAAATCGCCTCCCGTGCCACAGCCTACATCGAGTTTGTGGCCGTAGTAGTTGTTGCCATTTATGTAATGGTCCCCTTCCGTGGTTCGGCTCCAGCCATGTCGATACTTGACGGCCAGCTCGGATGGTCCTGCCCAGCCGGAATAGTAAAGCTCGGCGGGAATCGGATGGGAGGGAGACGCAATGGCCAAGAGATAGACGATCATCGTTTCGTTCCACCCGATGAGCGGGTGGCTGATGTGCCACTCGTGCTCTGGCGACCAATGCCAGTAAAGCACCTCTCCGTCGGGTGTCTTGCGATACCAATCCCACTCCACTTCGTGCCAAAATTGGGTAATTGTCTCGCGGATTTCCTGCTCTGCTACGGTGTCTTGAGCAAAATACTGACGGGCCGTCAATAAGCCTTGCATCAGAAAGGCCGTTTCGACAAGGTCCCCACCGTTGTCGTATTTGCCAAACAGGGGCCACACCTTACCGGTGCGGCCATCGAGAAAATGCGGCCAAACTCCGTGAAAGCGATCCGCTTTTTTGAGGAATCGCAATATCTTCAACATCCGCTCGACACTCTCGTCGCGCGTGATAAATTGCCGCTCTGTGGCGACAATCAGTGCCGAGATTCCGAAGCCTGACCCACCCAATGCGACGAGATTCTCGTCTCCGGGAATCACTTCAAGCGCCATGCCTGAATCGCGATTGGCCGCGTCCCAGTAATATCGAAAGCACCCCTGCTGGACCATGTCCAAGAGTTGTTCATCGACGAGCGGTTTGGTCGTCCCACGGACTGCTTCAGAGAGTGGCGATTCCTGGTTTTCGCCGTCGATCGCAGAAATCTTATAGGACGCTGTCTTGTTCGGACCACCAACGAAATCAACATGCCGCGTAAAGTTGGCCGACCGGGTGGCGATTGGCAAGAAGCGCTCTCCATCGTCCGCACGATAGATTCGGTAGCTCAACAAATCGGATTCAGGATTGGGTTGCCAGGAGAGATCAAAATGGCTGTCTTGCCCTTCGACTTGTAACTCACGCGGTGCGACTGGTGGTTCTCGGTCGTACCGTGAGCCGTCGGTCATCCTTACATCATCAACAAACAAGATGTGCTCTGCCCCGTCGTCCAGTCCCTGGGCGAATACCAGCTTGGCGAGTGTACGGGGGTCAAAGCCCGCTTGGCTGGTCCCCCCATACATCCCCACAAATTTCCCCAGCGGAAAGTCCAAGCGTACCCACTCGTGAGGAGGTAAGCGATCTCTGCCAGCGAGCAATGAAACATCGGGGAGCGCCGCCCCGCTCGAATCCTGAATCTGAAACCGCGGCGCAACAGGTTCGAGAAGCTCTTGCTCTGCATAGCACCACATCGAAAGGGTATCTCCGGCAAGCCGTGTCTTGACCGCATACCGCTCGGGCAACTGGAGCGTCACCCGCCAATCGGCACCGCGGACAGATTTCCACTTCAGACGCAGCGCATTAGGAGGGCTGACAAAATGCTCGGTCTCGATCGGAATCTTGCCGGCACTCAGTGCCAGTTCACTGGGCGCAACAACCGACCCTTGGCTATGGTAATAGGCACCGTCGGCAGCACTGTTCTCGAAGATCACATGCTGGTCGTGGAAGCTGGTTTGTGCTGATGTACTAGAAACTAGAGGAAACATGGGGAATGTGATTACAGCGAAACGCATGACGATTCGCAAAGGCAGAAAACCGAAAAAAACTTCGTGTCGTGCCGGAATGAGGACAATTTCTCGAAGTGTCATGCCGGAACTCATGTTGGCTCAAAGTGAAAAGAAGATTAACCGCGGAGACACACAGGCGCGGAGAAAAGTGCTGCCTGAGTCGATCGGGTGAGGAAATACTTTCATTGCTTTTTAACGAGAATTATCTCCGCGTCTCCGCGTCTCTGCGGTTCTTTCCTTGGACTATTATTAGCATAAGTTACTCGTACCGGCCTACGGGCTATAAGTACGCCGATTCCCAACAGAAGGCTGATGGTCGTTGGCTCAAAGTGAAAAAAGTTTTAACCGCGGAGACACAAAGGCGCGGAGAAAAGTGCTGCCTGAGTCGATCGGGTGAGGAAATACTTTCATTGCTTTTTAACGAGAATTATCTCCGCGTCTCCGCGTCTCTGTGGTTCGTTCCTTGGACTATTTTTAGGTATAAGTTACTCGTACCGGCCTACAGGCCCCGATGACACCAATTCCCAACAGCAGGCCGAACGTCGTCGGTTCGGGAATGGCTGCCGCTGTAGCGGCTACCGGTAAAAGGGACGCGCCATTGTTCGACTGCCAGGCTGCCAAATCGATGGAGCTAAGTGGACTGGTGGTCGAACCACCTCGTTGCCACACCAGAAAATCATTGCCGTCGACATCCCCGTCGCGGTCGAAGTCCCCTTCCACGAATGCGGGGAACAAACGGTCGGCGAAGAAATCAGGATCATTACTCTCCACCAGTCCGAAGAGCAAAAACATGTGATCGACCAGTCCCGCGTCATTGGGAACCCAACTTGGCTGGGTGGTCGACTCGCGCACCAGACCATACTTGTAGCGCGGGTCGGTCGTCGGAAATTGGCTGTTGTAGAACTGCAGAAAGGTATCCATATCACCCCAGGCAGCCACGGCCTCGGGGGAAAACACGTTGTTAGGGTGATTGAAGATGCTATCGGCATGGTACCCCTGCGGACTGACGCCGGCAGTTAGCCCGTACCGAAACTCCTCCCCCAAGGGACCACTCGAATAATTCTTGTCCACCTGGCGGTGGCTTTCAAAGAACGCTTCGAATTCCGCGCTATGCCGAAAGTCTCCATTGAAGAAATGCATCTGCTGCACCCAGAAGGCAGGCGCGTAACTATTGGCGTTATCGGTTAGGGTGTTGTTTCGCTTCGGGAGGTTGTCAACGTCGAGCCACAGGTCTTTAACAGCCAGCGCCCGATCATTGTTGGCTTGCCGCAGGGCGAGACTTTCTACTAGCATGAACTCATTCCAAGGCCGCACTGCCCCCCCCGCCCCACCACCGGCCTTGGTCATGTCGAGAAAAATCCGGCCATCGAGACTGGGATGAATCGCCGCGTTGAAGTCCACGCTGTTGGTGAGTTCGTCGGCTAAGGAAGAGATCGTCGCATTGCCAGGGAAATGATTGCGGGCGAATTGAGCGCCGGCCACTAACAGCGCTGTGCCGATGGGTGTATAAGAATCATCCCAGCCCGGAGGGTCGCTGCCATTGACAACATCAATAAAGTGCAAAAAATGCCCGTCGGCTGAGCGGTCGGGAATCACGCCGGGGGTATGTCCCGCATAGGCATTCAAAATGTTGACAACTCGCTGCTCTGCGTCGGGGAGCTTCCCCAAGTGGTCGAGTGCGCTTAAGCCCAAGAGGGCGAACCCGGCCGCATCGGGTGTGGCGGGATGAAAGCTGCTGCCGCTGAGCACAAGCGAGTCACGCACCAACCCCGAAGGCATGATCGCGTCGAGCGTGTAGTTTTTCAGGCGATTGATTTGGTCGTCGCGCGCGGCGCTGAGGTCCTGGGCGCAGAGGGCCCCCGTTTGCAACATCAGAATCAGCGCAGCCCAAAAGAGATGCCTGCTTTTCAAGATCAACACGAATGCCTCTCACTCAGATGATGCGTAGGCCGGAACGAGTTCAGCGCTGTTCCGGCGCTACAGCCAATTTGTGCACAGCTATGCCGGAACTCGCAGGACTCGTTCCGGCCTACGGACTACGGCTAGCACTTATAATAATATGCTCACAACTGGCTCATGTCGATGATTTCCGCGCCGTCTCGTGTCCCCAAAGCATTAAAGATAAGGTGATCGACATCAAAGGTGATGAAGTGAGCGGACGCGTCTGCATACACGGCATTGACACCTCCGGAATGTGCCGAGCCAAAAAATAGCGCGGGAATCGAGCCGCCGAACCCAATGCAAGTCCTGCGAAATGCCGGATTGGAATTCCGGCAGATACCTTGGTCGTCGTCACTAAGTGGTGGAACGCCAGTGAAACGTACCGAATCGGGATCCCAGCCGTCAGCCCAACCCTTATCGTCAGACACCCGCCCTGCCGCGTCGTCTGGGGGGGCAGGTTGCTGACCTTCGTAAAGGTCGGAACGCACTAATTTCTCGCTAATGACTAGCGTATTACTCATGCCATCGCTCACCTGGCCAGGCTTAATTGCGGTGGGGTAGCCCGGGATGATCTCACCGACTGCCGGAGCAGTCGCCGAAGCTCCGGTGACGCGCCGATACGGGGTGCGTACGATCACGCCCCCATAATTGACGGCAGTAGACGGTGGTGAAGCTCCGGGAGGTAAAGGAGGACCTGCCACTGCCCAAGATCCAGGGCCACCGTCTCCACACCAATAGGAGCGAATAGCAAATGACGGGTTGGGGCCGTTGAAGGGCCATGCCGCTAGAGGGTCGTAAGGACTTGATCCGCAAAAGTTGGTGGCTGGCTGTGCCGTGGCATAGTCGGTCAATTGAACTCTGGCGGGACCAGTGCCTGGGGGTCGGCGCGAGGGGCAGTTGTAGATGGGAATTAGCGTCTTTTGGAGATCTTCTTGATTAGTAATCCCTCTCACAGAATTTTGCTCCAGATAGGGTAGAATCTGATAGAACGCCCCGAGCCCTTGTTTGTTTGCTCCATTCGGATTGCCCGGGTTATTGAGTCCCCCGGTTGTGTAGTCTTCGATTTGGGGATTGGGGACATTGCCTCCGGTGGGGAAGACCCTTTGCGAGTCAATATGATTTTGCATCGCAATCCCCATCTGCCGGAGTTGGTTGATGCAGGTGGTGCGTCGCGCAGCCTCACGGGCCGCTTGGATTGCCGGCAACAAGAGCGCCACCAGAATGCCAATAATGGCAATCACCACCAGAAGCTCTACGAGGGTAAAACCCGTTTTCAATAGTAAACGAGCAGCGAAGTTAGAACGCCGTGACATGACTACAAAGCTCCTTTGATTGTAGAATGTAAGTCATCAATAAGGAGGCACTGATCAAAGCACTCCTCAGTGATTCCTTCAATTCTTAGCAGCCCGATTTCCGCAGGGAGGCAAAGCCTCCCCACGGAATTGGACCGATTATTACGAAAACAAGGTGAGCCTGGTGCTCACAGCTCTTTGCGACGCAGTAGCCCCAAAACTAATAGACTCAAGAGGATACTCGATGCTGTCGTTGGCTCAGGAACCGACAGGTTCGTCACCAACATGCCCGGAGCCGGTCCATCAAGCGAGAAGTCGTCGAAAAACGCCGACTGCTGCCCAGTGACCGTCACGCCATCAAGCATTTGAGCTGTGAGACGCGCGAAAATCGTGCCTGCGGGAGCCACTGCCTGGAGCGTGTGCTGGACCCAGCCGTTGGCGGCGGGGCCGCAGGTAGTATTATTGGCATTGCCTCCGCACGCCGCTTGGCGGGCATCTCTCACATCAATCACCGAGGAACCAATCACATTACTGTTAATGTCAAGAAACTCAAGCTTGATTTCCGTCTCGGTTGGTGAAGGCATCCCGCTGAACAAAACGTTAGCAGCCAAACCGGCAGGAATCGTATCGAGGCCACCCGAGTAGTTCGTTTCAAACTTCGTCCAACCAGAGAAGGTGTAGGTCCCCCCCGCGACGGCTTCGACCGTCTGAGAGATCACGCCGTCTACGGGATCAGTATTCGGGGTCGGGAAATTTGTATTACCACCAAAAAACGAACTGAGCCAGACACCCGCTGTCCCCCCTGTTGTGTGATTGGCAAAGCCAAAGGCAGGACCAGCACGTAAGATCTCATTTTTTTCAGGTGGAGTTTCGACTTGATTCCAGAAGTCGAGCGCTGTCGGAATCTCCAGGTTCAGATCTCCGTTGTCTAAGAGATCGGTACCAGGATTGGTGCCACTTTGTAGCGAAAAGTCATTGAAAAATGCCGCTTGCAACAATCCCCCTGACGCCGTCGTGCCGTTCCAGGCCATATCCAACGCTTCGGCAATTACTCGCACGTTGGTGGTCCCGGCAGGTGCCTGAGATACTAAAGGAGTATGTACCACAGGAAAGCCAGGAAATGTGTTCTCGGTGCGTAGATCGAGGGGCGTTGCCGAACCAATGACAGACCCTCCCGCATCAAGAAACTCCATCCTGAACTGAGTTACTGTTGGAGACGGAATTTGACCGTGTGGGCTGGCGTCACCCAGCGTAGTCACAAGACCAGAATAGTTATCTTCAAACTCCGATGTTCCCTGGAAAGTATAAGTCTCGCCGGCCGCGGCTGGCACAGTTTGTGAGAGGATAGCGTTGGAGAACACTCCTGCCCGTTGGGCACCAAAATTGCTTTGCCAAATGCTGAGGTCGTCACCATCCACGTCCATATCGCCGTTGGCATCTCCTTCTTCGGGAAGTTTTGTTCCAGTGCTGCCAAACCCACGCTGCCAAATCAGAAAGTCTCGTCCGTCGACGTCACCGGCTGGAAGTGCGTCGCTGTCGAAGTTGCCTTGCGAGGGAGTTAGCGGGCCTCCCGCAGCGAAGGCGTTTAATTGAAGCCGTATGTCCGCGGCACCGGTAAGACCTGCAGTATTGGCCTCAGCGGAACTTCCCGTGAAAAATTCTTGGAGTTGCCAGCCCGGGACCTCTCCAAATTCACCTTGCGGTGGTTCAAAATCGCCACTGATCAATAGCTCAACAGCCTGAGTGCGGCCAATTGGCAACGCAACCAAGGCACAGAAAATCGTAAACAAGACAAGTTTTTTCATAGTAAGTTTCCCTGTGTGAACGCTCTCAAAATCGCCAATCCGTACATTACGAAATACGAAACTCCTAATTCTCAATCGCAGTTGGAAGTTTTTCGGGACACTTGAAACATTTGAGAAAAGAGTAATTCATTCAATCCGCGCCGCTTCGCCCGGAACTCAGGCCTGAAGTGGCCGCCACCACATCTATTCTCACGAATCAACTGACCTTCTGCCTTCACTAATCACAAAGCGAATAAAAAATTCAGACCTTCGCTGCCCCAAACGATGGAAGGTCCAAACAAAAGCCAGCCCGCCCATTAGCTCATTGTATTCTCAGTTCGCCGAAAGCAAATTCAAACTGCAAACAGCAATCCCAGCCATTACTAATAAAACAAGAGACGATAAAAAGCTGATGTCGAGTGACAATATGTAGATCCCTCTCTCTTGGCTAATTCTAAACCAGCTCAACTGAAACTGCAAGCGCTTTCTTAATTTTTTTCCCTTTTTTCCCTTTCTGCAAATTGTTCTTGTTACGTGAACCCGCCTACTACTCAGAAATATGATTCTACGGGACCGCTATATCAATGGATGTAATTTGTCATGCATTCGCTTTTGATTGGCAACCGCAGGTAAATTCTCAGGGAGAATCTCATGAATTTTTGGAATATTTTCCTTGCCTTGCTGTGCTAGGCCAGTTACCATGGATTGTGTGGAAGCGCTTTCATTGTCATTGCAAGGATCCCCGCTTCATGCTTTTCCAGGTTATCTATCCGTTTGGTAAAGATGTTCTTTACCGATTTTCTTGTGTTGCCCACTAAGATTGGGCCTAAGTCGAGGGAGGGTGTTTCTAATGAAAAAGATATTGCAAACGTGTGTGGTGGTGGGCCTCGTGGCCTGCGCATCGGGCGTGGCAAATGCCCAGAATTTGCTGACCAACGGCAATATGAACAGCCGTTCTATTTCCACTCAGTTGCTGGCGACACCAACTGGCTACGTGGCCACTTCGAATCATCTTAACGCCGCTCTTATGTCCGACGGCCTCTCGTCGGAAGGTTTTGCCAATCTCACCGCACTTGATCCTGGTGCTGGAGATTGTGGCACGACACCTGGTTGCGGCGTCTTCTTTAAGACATTTCAAGGCAACCCACCTGGGTCTACCACGGAACCTGATTTCCAGCTCGACGCCAGCTTGCATCAGGACAATCCTGCGACAGCAGGTTTAGAGTACACACTTATAGGTTGGATCGCTGCTGGCCCCGGGTACTCAGGTGAAGACGATAGTAATGGTACTGTCACGGAGTTCGGCATTGAGTTTCTTGATGCGGGCGGCGGCGTGATTGGCGGCGACATCCTCAGCTTGAACGCTGCTGACCTCCAACAAGACACCCAATTTGCCCGCGATTATGCACGTTACAGGGCAATGGCGATTGCACCTGCTGGTACCGTCACTGTACGGTCTCGAATGTCTTTGAGTAACGCCTGGAACGTTGCCGGTGCTGGCGATGCAGCGGTAGTCACGGATCTGTGGGCTCTGAGTGTTCCCGAACCCACCAGCTTGACTCTTGTTGGCCTGAGCCTGGTTGGCTTATTAGGCAGGCGTCGTCACTAAGAGTTTGATTTTGCCAACACTCATGAGACCTGCACCCTTCCGATTGCTCTTGGCTCTCGGAAGGGTGTTTTTTCATGCGCTATTCCAGGTTTATAAGGAGCAAGGGAATGTACCACGGTAGGTCATCCCCTCGAAGTGAAAAGAAGATTAACCACCGAGTCATAGAGGCATGGAGAAAACTACTGTCTGAGTCGATCGAGTGAAGAAATGCTTTCATTGCTCATTAACGAGAATTATCTCCGCGTCTCTGCGGTTCATTCCTTGGACTGTTTTCAGTACGAGGTCATAAGATGCGGCTGACGGAGAATCGTGCGTCCTAAGCCGTGAGCGGGGGAGGTGAACTGGCGAATTCGCTCAGCAAGCGGGAAGCGACTTCAATGTCTTCCTCTTGCGGGAGAAAAACTCCGCGGACTCGCAATCGGCGAATGACCCCTTTTTCTTGGAACTCGCCACCGAGCAATCGCTGCAACGTCCATTTGCCTGACTCCACATAGTCGGCCCGCCAGGTGCCGAGGTCCTCCGGATGGGTCATCTCCAGATAACTCCACAACCGATCGGCACTTCGCAGCAACACCCCTGCAAATTCATCGCTGTTCGTCGTTTGCTCCGGACTTACTTCGTTAGTGAGAAGTCTGGCTTTCGATCCAGGACTCGGCACGAACCACGCTTCTTTGGCAGCAAGGGACGTCATTATCTGAACCGTGGGATAGCACTCCAAGAGCGATGTTTGAAGTGACACAATGGCATCGATTTGAACTTGGTCGGACTCCGCGGCGGCTACACGCCAATAGACCTCCAGTGTGAATGGTTGCGACTGGGTCTCGGGATACTTAGCCACCAAGTCTGAACCACGGGCAAAACCGTCGACGAGCGCACCGATAGAATTGCTGTGGATTGCGGGACTTTGCGAAAGGTCGATGCCTAGCACACTTCCGAGTAGTGGAGCCGAATTCCAGGTAAGACCATTAATTCCCAACGCAGGACTCTGAAGATCAATGCGCGCGTCAAGTGAGGCAGCCTGGAGCTGGGCAGCGAAACCGCTAAGCTGCCACAAACTCTCGAAAGAACTACTTTGCTCAATCGCCATGGGAAAGAAAACAAATCTAAGTTGAGGGTGAGGTTGCTATCGGACCAAGAATTAAAAAAGACAAATCCGCTACTCACGCGAAGGAGCGCCATGATAACTCTCTTTCACATGAATATAATTCTTCTCTCTCGCGTGCCTATTGTTGCTACTACCTTCTCTGTGCTACTAACGATTTAACTTTTCGCAGATTGCGCATAATTATTCAACAGGAGAAAACTGTGATAACTGAGGCAATCAAGAATATGCAAGAACACGAATCTTCACTTATCATCGCTCAAAATGAAAAGAAGATTAACCGCGGTGACGCAGAGACGCGGAGATAACTCTCGTTAAAAAGCAATGAAAGTATTTCTTCATCCGATCGACTCAGGCAGCAGTTTTCTCCGCGTCTCTGCGTCTCCGCGGTTCATTCCTTGGACTGTTTTCGGTAGGAGTTATAGAAGAAGATTAGCGAAGATTAGTGTTCCTCTCATTAATTCCTTGCCCTTCTCTGGTGCCTCAGTTCCCTTCTTTTCAATGTTTTGGTAGCGGCCATTGTCTGCGCTGTGAGAACTCAGTGGTTGCCACCGAGCAATCATAAAAAAACCCCGCCGAACACCGAGGTGTTACGGCGGGGCCGGAACAGAGAAGAGGCCAAATGCTTACTTGGGGGGGAGATAATAGAAATTAGGCAAACACCTTCCACATTTTCGCGGCTGGGTTGATTGAAGAAACACTTGTCCTCAGTTCACCTGTTCCAACATAATCATACTCAATCAGAATTCTGTGTCCAGCATTTCGGAGAGAATCTTTAAGAGTTTTTCTTGATCCACTGTTCAATTTCGCTACGGTCGGCCCGTATTACTTATTCGGTAAGGTTTTACGTTGATGCAGATGGGCTATCCTACGGATGATAAGGGAGCGTGATTTATGCCAGAACTTGCGGTTTTACTTGATACTTGTGAAAACGCTGCCCGCCAAGGGGCCAAGGAGCTCATGGATTGGCGGAGCCGCTTCACGGCCCGTGAAAAATCGGCGCGCGACCTGGTCACCGATGCCGACATTGCGTCTCAGGAAGCGATTTACAAGGTAATTCGCTCGGCTTTTCCCGATCATGGCTTCTTGGGAGAAGAAAGCCCAGATCCCGCTCAACTCGAGCAGCCCTATTGCTGGGTGGTCGATCCGCTGGACGGTACCACCAACTATGTGCATGGATTTCCCTGCTATTGTGTGTCGGTAGCAGTGGCGAAAGCAGGCCGAGTCGTAGCGGGAGCCGTTTTTGACCCCCTTTCAAACCAATGCTATAAAGCAGCATTGGGGCAGGGGAGCTGGCTCAATGGGGAGCCAATCGGGGTCAGCCGCGAAACAAAGCTTGGCCACGCATTGGTGGCGGTAAGTTTTCCGCCAGAGTTACACTCTGATTCACCAGACATTCAAGCCTTCTTGCGAATTAGTCCGGCTTGTCAGGCGGTACGGCGCACCGGGTCTGCGGCGCTCAACTTGGCCTATGTTGCCTGTGGATGGCTCGACGCCCACTGGGCCGCGGCGATTCATAGTTGGGATTCGGCCGCGGGAGTGTTGTTGGTTGCCGAGGCCGGCGGAGTCGTGGGTTCTTTTGCTGGTGAAGATTATTGCCTCGCCCAGGGAGATTATTGTGTCGCGAGTTCTCCTGAGTTGTTCGCGCAAGTACAAACCATGTTGAAATAACGAGCGGGCATTGCCGAAAACTTACGGCGTCAGACTCGTCTCTAGTTGCTCAAGATCAGTAACCACGATTGGGGTCAGTAAAGAAGGAGTCGGGGATGGATCGCTCGACGATACGCCCCAAGTCATTTTGTGTTCGGCGTTGACCCACCGTGTGCCAGGCAGAAACCTCCGCCAATTCGGGCATAATTTCCACAAGCTGGTTCACGAGCATGTCGGCCAGCCGTTTGACCGCCCGGTCGTGGGAGGTCTCTTGGATGGCTTTGGCAGTTTTCATCACACGCAACATATTGGCGCGGCGCGTGACGGGTTCGGAAAGCGGGCCATCATTGTCCACCAACAGATCGACCAAAGGGACTTCCAGGACCTTTTGCCATCTTAGCAAGTCCGAGATTCGTAAGTCGGCGTGAGGATCTTCCTGAGAACGAATCTCGTTGACGCCCATGTCCATCTTGCGTGAGATGGCCCTGGGCGTCGCACCTTGTTGCTGACAGACCTCTTGGATGCGATGGTACTTTGTCGGGGATTGAGAAGGTTTAGAGTTGCTACGAGGGATCGGCACCTCGAAACCATTGCTGTCGTAGTTATATTCGACGGTACTCATTTTTTTGCACTCCTCCGCGGGACAAGACGACTTGTCACCGTGAAACTTGTACCAAGCAGCCCCAACGCCTTTCGACAGCAGATAAGGCCACCGAGCGTATAGGCCGTTAGCACGATTTGTTCCGGGTACTAGCTGGTTACATCTTAACTGTAGAAAAGTACGCAACAAACAGCCGTCATTGCTCTTAAGTTGCGAGATGTAGGAAATTCACCAACCAACCAGCCGAGAGAGGTTTTGCCCGCGGTGAATGCCTCAATTGAAAAGCCGCTTCTGTATCTCCATGTTTTACTGAATTGCCTCGAAGCGGGTTCCCATTCCAAGGAAAATACTATCCTGGTCGCCACCGAGGGTCAAGACTTTTTTCGGTGGAATTTACTTACACCTGGACGCCCAACTAGACACCTTGATGCTGAAAATCGGAATGGCACTCGGTTGTTGCAATTTGAGTAGAATTCTGCGGTCGCTTTTCAAGGAGACTGGACATTTGCCAGAAATGACAACTTGAGCGTTAGAACCAGTGAGAGAGAACATTGCTTATGGGTTGCGGGGAAGAAACTTGCACAAATACTTGAGCTCGCTTTACTACTCAGGGCATAAGCGAATGGGAAGAAAATCCCGTTGGCAGTTCTACCAGGTAATTAGCAATCGCCATGCCCCTTTCCCCGGTGTGAGCCGCTGCGGTGTGAGCCGCTGGGTGACCTGGCTCAGATGTTTGGAGTCGCCGCCGAGGCACCAAGGGCTTTTCCAGTTGTAACCAACTGAATCCGACAACCTGCCGATGGACACGCTCCATGCTATTCTGCAAGGCACGCACGGCACCAAATCTACGTGATCCTTGTGAATCGAACCCGGCTTGAGTCTGTGCTTCGCCCGACTTCATGGTTCGTAGATTTCCCTGCTCGTCGAGAAGCAAGTTCCTCAATTCCACGGGATTGATTGGTGATACTCCATCATGCAGAATGACCATGTCGAGCGACAACCGATTACGGACCAAATCTAATACGGCGGCCAGGCCACTGCGAAAAGATTGCCTGAAGACTTGGACCTGAGGATATCTGCAAGAAAGTTCGCAAGCTGTTTCGAAGGTGTCATCGGTGGAACCGTCGTCCACAATCACCAAATCGAATTTAACTTTCGCTTGAACCGAAAAATCAAGAATGCTGTGGACCGTTGACCGGATTTCCCGCTCGTTATTGTGCATCGGCAAGACGACCGTGAGTTGTTGGTTCAACGTGCTGACTCCTGTCTTTAGGAACGGACTGCCGGGATCTCTCTAGAAAAAACATCGGCTCCCATTCCAGGCGACCTGAAGGATTTGGCAATCCCCGCCGATTGGTTCAATCCTCCTAGGGCTGACGATCTTACCGATTAACCTGCGCGCTCTGCACCAGATGCTTTTCAATGCTTATCTCAGGGAGTAAGCTGGCTGAAGCCGAATCCTTGACAGCCACCGACTTCCGGCGATGGCTGTGATAATCGAATCACCTTTAATGCCATGTCTGAAATATCCACACCAACTCCCGATTTCTCCTTGGGTGGTGGCCTGTTGCCAGCCATCGCTCAAGATGCACAGAGCGGTCAGGTACTCATGCTTGGTTACATGAACCGAGAGGCGTGGGACCAGACCCTGGCGACCGGCCGGGCGGTCTACTTCAGCCGCAGCAGGAACAAGCTCTGGCAGAAGGGGGAGGAAAGCGGTAATTTCCAGGTTGTCAAAGCAATTTACGTGGACTGCGATGCGGATACCATCTTGTTGAAAGTTGAGCAAGTCGGGGGTGCCGCGTGCCACGAAGGTTATCCGAGCTGTTTTTTCCGCAAGTGGGATGGCTCCGAATTCATCCTCGATAGCGCACGAGTTTTTGACCCCAAAGTCGTTTACAACAAACCTTAGCGAGATTTCGCAGTCCCCAAACCAGGAAATGTGATACCCGTGAGTGCAGACGCCCGACTGGAAGCCTTAAAAGTCGAACTTCCCCCCGCCCCCAAAGCGATGGGACTTTATCGGCCCATTATCGAAGTCGACAAACTCCTCTATCTCTCTGGCCACGGCCCGCTGAAGCCAGATGGCAAACTCATTTGCGGCATCGTAGGTCAAGACTTGGATCTTGTCGCGGCACAACAAGCCGCCCGGCAAACCGGTCTGGCCGTGCTAGCCTCACTTCAAGCCCACTGTGGCAGCCTCGACCGCATCAAACGCCTCGTCAAGACATTCGGGCTGGTGCGCTGCACACCAGAGTTTGTCGATCAACCGGCAGTGATCAATGGTTTCAGCGAGTTGATGCGCGACGTGTTTGGCCAAGAGGCAGGCATTGCCGCTCGGAGTGCCGTGGGAGCAGCATCGCTTCCTGCCGGAATGGCCGTCGAGATCGAAGCCCTCTTTGAGCTCGTTTCTGATTGACATGCCTCCCCTGGTGTGACACAGCTTGAGTTTTACCGCATGTTATGATAGCGTGCTGAGGACTTTTCTCTCGCCAATTGGTCTCTGAGGTCGAACTTCATGCCCCTGGTGCATAAACGCATCGTGATCGTCGGTGGTGGATTTGCTGGCGTGTATGCGGCCAAGTATCTTTGTCGGGAACTTCGTCGCGCTCGGCGAACGGACATCGAAGTCGCCCTCGTGAGCAGGGAGAACTATCTCGTCTTTCAGCCGCTCTTGCCGGAAGTTATCGGCGGCACAGTGCAGATGTTGCACACGATCAGTCCGATTCGCCGAATTGTCCCAGAGGCTGCCCTGCATGTTCGCGCGGTGCAAGAGATTGATCTAGCAGGGGGATCAATTTCACTTGAGCCGGGCTATATTCCGCGGATGCACCACTTGCAATTCGACCATCTTGTCGTGGCGCTCGGCACGCGGCTAGCGGGGGCAATGGTCCCGGGACTCAATGAACATGCGATACCGTTCAAGTATCTGGGGGATGCTTTGCGGCTGAGACATCACCTGGTTCACGTACTCGAAGAGGCGGCCATTACGACCGACCCGGTGGAACGTCGCCGACTCTTGACGTTTGTCGTAGCGGGAGGGGGCTTCTCTGGCGTCGAATGTATTGCCGAAATGCACGATTTCCTAGGTCACGCGGTTCGTTCGTTTGCGACCATCACATTCCAAGAGCTCCGGCTGATTCTGTTGCAAAGTGGCGAGGCGATCTTGCCGGAGATGAAACCAAAACTTGCTCGATTTGCGCATCGGATTCTCGCCAATCGCGGGGTGGAAATCCGAACGCAAATTCGTTTGACTGCCGTCACGGCGGAAACCGCCATCACGGTCGACAAGCAGTCGGGGCAAGTGGATGCACTTCCCACTCGTACTGTGGTCGCCACCGTGCCAGTCGAGCCTCATCCCTTGTTGAGTACTCTCCCTTGTGCCAAGGAACGGGGAAAACTGCTTGTCAACGAAAACCTGCAGTCGGTCGATTGGCCCAACTTGTGGGCGATTGGCGATTGTGCGGCAGTTCCGCTGGCCGATGGACGCTTTGCACCACCCACTGCGCAACATGCCGTACGCCAGGCCCGAACTTGCGCGGAAAACATTGTCGCTGATCTTAAGGGCGAGCCTCTTGCACCATTTCGTTTTCAGTCCCTCGGTTCGTTGGCCTCCCTGGGTCGTCGGTCCGCTGTGGCCGAGGTCATGGGCATCAGCCTGTCGGGCTTTATCGCCTGGATCATGTGGCGAGCCATTTATCTGACCAAGTTCCCCGGCTGGGATCGCAAACTCCGCATTCTGGCGGATTGGCTGATGGACCTGGTACTACCGCGGGACATCACCGAGTTGCGGATCTTTCCTGCCCCGGCCGTGCGGCGGGAATTTTTTACCGAGGGGGAAGTGCTATTCCACCAGGGAGACGTCGGCGATCGGATCTACTTCGTGGTTTCCGGCGAGGCCGACGTGGAAGTCAATGACCAGGTCGTGGCTTCCGTCGGCGCAGGAAGTGTCATCGGGGAAATCGCCTTGGTAAGGGAAACCCCACGCACGGCCACTGTACGCGCGAAGAGCGACTTGGCTGCTGCCAGCGTTTCAAGCGACACCTTCCACACGCTCGTGGCCCATTTTCCCGGGGTCAAAGAAGCGATGGAAGAGATCATGAGCCAGCATCTTGCGGCAGATAGCCTGCGGGACAGCGCAGGGCAGTAGCATTGCTAGCAAGCGGGTCACTCTTCCCCAGCGGGAAGGACTTTAATACAGTTCGCCGTCGATTTGTCGCTGAATCTCTGCGAGACAGAGACGCGACTGTTGTCGCGGAAATGCAAGTCTCGGAGAGCCCCGCCTACGTGTTGCATTTAAGTACGTCAGAGAAAAATACCATGGAAAACTTCGATCCTGCGCAAGGATTCGTGCTCCACGATTCGCTCCAGCAATTGGTAAACGACGTCTTGGTGTGGATCGGCTTTGGCACAGTCGTGGGCCTGCTCGCCAAAGGGATCATGCCCGGCCGTGACCCCGGTGGGGCCATTGCCACGATTCTCATGGGAGTCGGCGGCACGATTATGGGCTGTGGTATCTGCAGCTATTTCAACGATGGGCAGCGAATCGTGCCAGTTAGCCCCCTGGGAATGTTCGTGGGCATTTTGGGGACACTGGTGATCCTGTTCTTCTACAAGATGCTCGGTGGCTATTACTTTGTCGAAGGGGAGTACGTCACACAGTCACATCGCCGCCGGAGGCGCACCGGCTCTCGCCGTCGACGCTACGACACGGCCACTTACGAGGACTGATGTTAGCCGCGACGCGCCTGCCCCAATAAATAAACCATGTGAGCTCGGCGGAGCGAAGTGCGGAATCAATGAACGCACTCCTCTGCGTTGCGCTCCGCCTCGCGGCGAACCCCAAAAAGCACGCCGCCGCGCATGGCGACGGCGTGTGAGGATCGGTGACCAAGACGGTTCAGGACACTAAACACCGGCTCGCGCCCCCGACCTCCAGAGGGTAGGGTGACAGGTTTGGTCCTTAAGATTACTCCGGTGCGCCCAATTCATTGATGGAAACCAGAAATTCCCACCTTGAGAACACCGTCTCTCATTGCGGTCCAAGCTTGTATTCATAGTCTGCTATTCAAAGCCTTCCTTTCGCATCACAGAAGTCGCACTGAGCGTTGTGCCTCCCATAAACCAGGGAGCTGGAACCCACGTGACGTTTGCGAAGGGAACACTAACCGTAAGAGAAATCATATCTCCCGCAGATGCCGTCGTCGGGTTGGGAGTGACCACCACCGAAACCCCGCCCACAGTGGCACCATTGGCGAAATTCGTCGCCGCAGTAATTGCCGAGGACTCCGTACCTGAGAGCATTATCGCATTGCGGACTCCCTCGCGCGACGCATTGGTGAGAACCTGTTGCACCATGAGTCCTCTCCCCAATTCGATACAGCCGAGCACCAACATAAAAAAGAGTGGTGCAATCAGGGCGAATTCTACCGTGGCGACGCCACGCCGATTCGCTTTCGCCCTTCCCCGCTCATTTGTACTGTGACACGAGCTGTTTTGGCTTGGATGTTTGTTCCGCATAGCAATTCTCATTCTAAAAACATTTGAGTTGTATTCTGGACAGTTCGATTATGTCATCCATTAAAATGCGCTCTACCGGCAGCGGTCTGCAATGCCGCCGGTAGAGCTTCTCGCAAAAGTAGAACTACTTAACTAAGACCGCCGGCGAATAAACATAGGAACTTGTGCCGGTTGTCGTCGAAGGTATGACGCCAGGGCCGACCATAGGTGCCGCCTGGATCGTGACATGCTTTTTCGACATCGGGCCGGTCAGTTTGACATCCATGATGCGGATGCCCATCCACTTAACAATGGTGTAAGTAGCATTGTTGCCGGGGCTACTAACTTCGCTAAAAATCGGTATGCAGCGAGGTTGACCCTTGATCGCCGCAAGTTCATCTTTGACACCAGCGCTTATGCCGGTATCTCCATTGAGATACAGCTTGCCGCTAGCATCAAAGGCCAGCGAACCACCCATATAGGCCATGTCTGCAGCATTTATCCCGTAAAGTATTTGTCTGGCGATATCGCTGGTGCTATTGTTGCTGCTACCGATATCCACAGTACCCCGATTCCCTGGCGAACCGGTTCCCTGGGGAAAAAGGTTCACCTCTAGCCAGCCATCCGAGCCGGGACTGATCGATTTGGACTCGCTATTCCAATACCAATCGTCGTCTCCAGTTCCAGCCATCCAGCTATCCCACGTTTCCAGGTCCAGTGCATAGGGGAGCAAATCGAGATTCTCGCCATTGTGAGGAGTCGAAAAACCCTTCACGTCTCGGATCAGTGCCGCCGTGGCTTCGGCTTGCAAAGGAGTGCCCGTCAATCCGAAAAGCCTTCCAAAAAACATGGGGGCTTCGCCATTGAGTCCACTGTCGCGGCGAACAAGCACTCGGACAGCGTTATATGGCTTTGTCGGCGAGGCGTTCCCCGTAGTCATTTGCGGATGATAAAAGTCATTGACAAAGCCAAAGACCAAGTCTCCATTAGCTGAGTTACTCGAGTTTTGATCGAGCAGCGGTCCGCCATTGGCAATGACATTGCGAGTGGCATACTGCTGAGCGGTTTGACGGGCATTACTCTCACTGATCTGATAATCCACCTTATCGGCCATGTGCTTACCGTAGTCCCAGACCGCAGCCAGAGCAGTGGCGTCTGCGGTTCTTTGTAGCTCCTCTTTGACGGAAAGCACATAACCTACGTCTACCGAGAAAGCAACCATAGCAAGCATTACGATGGACAAAAGCGCTGCCAGGATAGTAACCGCACCCTGGCGTGTACTTCGTTGGCATCTGCTATTGAATCTATTAATCAGTCGCATGTTAATTGGACAGCGCCACTTTGGGCCATGATAGCATGTTTAAGGTTGTTTGTGCATTGAGTTTACGTCAAGGGCCTTCGATTGCTGTTGCCGTCAGGAGATAGAAAAGACGATCCTCCGCGTTGTTCAACAGTCCCAACAGACTC